>NZ_JAPCIN010000023.1:0-845902 GCF_025910025.1 Priestia sp. JV24 | reverse complement strand
GGAGAAGTACTCAAGTGGCTGAAGAGGCGCCCCTGCTAAGGGTGTAGGTCGTGTAAGCGGCGCGAGGGTTCAAATCCCTCCTTCTCCGCCAGTCGTTTTAAATTTAAATATGGCCCGTTGGTCAAGCGGTTAAGACACCGCCCTTTCACGGCGGTAACACGGGTTCGAATCCCGTACGGGTCATCTCAAAAAGGTTTGCATATATGCAAACCTTTTTTATTTGAGCTTTTTTAAAGATTAAGTAAACAGAAATAATAGTTAGGAATAATTACCATGAATTTTCAGAATAAAAAGTAAGTTTTAAGCAGGATTTTCCCTATGTCATATGGAATTATTCATAAAGTAATAAAGTATGAAGAGTATGGGATAAAGAGTCATTTAAAAGAACTTTTATTCTATTATATTTGTAGAAAAGGTTTATGTTTTTACTGTAAAAGGGAATGAGTGGTAAGAAGCGTATATTATGTGCGTATATTATGTTTGAAGTTAAAGGGGTGGCAAAAGTGAATCTAGCGGTTCAGCCTACTGAATTTGATGTTCATTTGTATCACGAAGGAAACTTATTTCGCAGTTACTCTATTTTCGGTGCGCATCAGGTAACGGTAGAAGGGATTGAAGGCGTACGATTTTGCGTGTGGGCACCTCATGCAAAGGGTGTAAGCGTTGTAGGTGATTTTAATAAATGGAACGGTTTTCAACATTCCATGGTCAAAGTTAATGAAGAAGGTATTTGGATGATATTTATCCCTGAATTAGAACAAGGGACTATTTATAAATATGAAATCATCACACAAAGCAATCAAAAAAAATTAAAAGCAGATCCATACGCTTTCTTCAGCGAAGTGCGCCCAAACACTGCGTCTATTGTTTACTCATTGGATGGGTACAAATGGAACGACCAATATTGGCGTAGAAAGAAAAAACAGCAAAATATATATGAAAGACCGCTGTGTATTTACGAGCTGCATGCAGGGTCTTGGAGGACTCATGAAGATGGCAGCCTTTATACATACAGTGAATTAGCACAGGAGCTTATTCCTTATATTGCTGAACAAGGTTTTACACATATTGAGTTATTACCAGTCATTGAGCATCCGCTCGACCGATCCTGGGGATATCAAGGAACTGGATACTATTCCGCCACCAGTCGATACGGTACACCTAAAGAGTTGATGAACTTTATAGATGAGTGTCATCAAAACAATATAGGAGTTCTTTTAGATTGGGTACCCGGGCACTTTTGTAAGGATGAACATGGTCTGTATATGTTCGATGGAGAACCTACTTATGAATACAAACAAGAATCCGATCGTGAAAACTACGTTTGGGGAACAGCTAATTTCGATTTAGGAAAGCCTGAAGTACAAAGTTTTCTGATTTCGAATGCTTTGTTTTGGTTGGAGTACTTCCATATAGATGGATTTCGAGTAGATGCTGTAGCTAATATGCTTTATTGGCAAAATTCTTCTGGAAAAGCAGTGAATGATGGAGCTGTCAGCTTCTTGAAAAAGTTGAATGAAGCTGTTTTTGAATCTGATGAAACGGTATTAATGATGGCAGAAGATTCCACGGACTGGCCGCTTGTTACGGCACCTACGTATGAGGGCGGTTTAGGCTTTAATTATAAATGGAATATGGGATGGATGAATGACGCTTTAACATACATGGAAGCTGGCGTGGAAAGACGTCCCTATCTTCACGATAAAATGACTTTTTCACTAATGTATGCGTTTAACGAAAATTTTATTTTGCCGCTTTCCCATGATGAAGTCGTACATGGAAAAAAATCATTACTTAATAAGATGCCAGGTGATTACTGGCGCAAGTTTGCACAGCTTCGACTGCTATATGGATACTTCTTTGCACACCCGGGAAAAAAGCTTTTATTTATGGGCGGAGAGTTTGGCCAATTTGATGAGTGGAAAGATTTAGAGGAGTTGGATTGGATGCTTTATGACTTTGATATGCATCGCAATCTTAACGGATATATGAAGGATCTCATCAAGATTTATAAGAGAAGCAAGCCTTTATATGAATTAGACCATAATCCAGATGGATTCGAATGGATTGATGTTAACAACCATCATCAACAAATCTTCTCTTTTATTCGTAAGTCAAAAGAAAATCAGGAGATTTTTATAGTTGTTAGCAATTTTTCTGAGCATCCATATCATTCTTACAAAGTTGGAGTTCCAGTTGAGACAGAGTACATTGAAGTTATTAACAGTGATGACGAAGTGTACGGCGGTTCAGGCATTATAAATAAAAAGGCATTAAAATCAGTGGATGAATCGTTTCACGGTCAACCTTTTTGCATTGAAATGAATATTCCGCCGTTTGGCATTAGTATACTACGAGCAAAGAGAAAACGAGGGGAGAGAAAACAACATGTTAAAAAAGAAATGCGTAGCGATGTTATTGGCAGGAGGAAAAGGTAGTCGGCTCAGTTCGCTTACAAAAAATCTAGCAAAGCCAGCTGTACCATTTGGTGGTAAGTATCGAATTATTGATTTTGCTTTAAGTAATTGTACAAATTCAGGTATTGAGACAGTAGGTGTATTAACCCAATATCAACCGCTAGTTCTCAATTCATACATTGGAATTGGAAGCGCTTGGGATTTGGACCGACGGAATGGTGGCGTCACGGTATTGCCTCCATACGCGGAGTCAGATGGAGTAAAGTGGTATAAAGGCACGGCTAGTGCTATTTATGAAAATTTAAACTATTTGACACAATATGATCCTGAGTACGTACTGATTCTATCAGGTGATCACATTTATAAAATGAACTATGAAAATATGCTTGATTATCATATAAACAAAGAAGCAGACGTAACGATTTCTGTTATTGAAGTACCTTGGGAAGAAGCGAGCCGTTTTGGTATTTTAAATACCAATAGTGACCTAGACGTAATGGAGTTCGATGAAAAACCACAGCGTCCTAAAAATAATCTAGCTTCCATGGGAATTTATATTTTTAAATGGAGTATTTTAAAAGAATATTTAGAAATGGATGCACGCAATCCATATTCAAGCCATGATTTTGGTAAAGATGTTATTCCGCTTTTACTAGATGAAAAGAAAAAGCTAATTGCATACCCATTTCAAGGTTATTGGAAAGATGTAGGAACTGTAAAAAGCTTGTGGGAAGCGAATATGGATTTGTTATGTGATAAAGACGAGCTTAATTTATTTGACTCTTCATGGAAAGTATACTCTGTTAACCCTAATCAGCCTCCTCAATATATCGCGCCAAACGCCTGCGTGGTGGAGTCATTAGTAAATGAAGGGTGCGTTGTCGAAGGAAACGTAGAGCAGTCCGTGTTATTTCCAGGTGTACAAATCGGCTCAGGTTCTGAGGTTAAGAAAACGGTTGTCATGCCTACTGCAAAGATAGGCTCTAACGTATATATTGAAAACGCAATTGTTCCATCGGACATTGAAGTTCCAGACGGTACTATTATTCGACCGACCAAAGGAAGCGAAGAAGTAATTCTTGTTACTCAAGAATTGATTGAATCAGTTGCTAAATGCATTTAACGAACAGAGAGGATGAACGACATTGAATAATCAAATGCTTGGTATTATTGATGCTTGTACAAACACAACAGCGCTGCAGCCTTTAACCTTTTATAGATCGATTGCTGCCATTCCTTTTGCAGGACGCTATCGATTAATCGATTTTACGCTTTCTAATATGGTGAACTCTGGAATTTCGAGCGTTGCCATTTTTCCTCGTGATCGCTATCGCGCATTGATGGATCATATAGGTTCAGGAAAAGAGTGGGATTTGGATCGGAAGCGAGATGGATTGTTTATCTTCCCTCCTATGACAAGTGATTTACACTTAGAAAGTCCATCACTATTCACGCAGTTCCGTTATCATATTGATTATTTCTTAAGAAGTAAGCAGGAATACGTATTAATTGCGAATAGTTATACGATATGTACAGTTGACTTTGAGCACGTGTTGCAACGTCATATTGCTTCAAATGCAGATATTACTGAAATGAAGCAGGGTGATAAATCGCTTAATATGTATATTATTAATAAATCTATTCTAGTTAATATTTTGCAAAATGAATCCCATGATTTTTATACGATTAAAGAATTGGTTCGATATATGGCACAATCTCATCGTGTAGAAAAGTATGAGCACCATGGATATACGGCTGAGATTTCTAGCTTAGATGCCTACTATAAAACAAGTATGGAAATTTTATCTCCAGATGTCTGGAAGCAGTTATTTATCAACGAACGTCCTGTTTTCACTAAAGTAAAAGATGAACCGCCTACTCGTTACGCAAAAAAAGCGGTTGTGAAAAATTCAATGATTGCAAACGGGTGCGTGATTGAAGGGCATGTGGAAAATAGTATTATCTTCCGAGGCGTTAAAATTGGAAAAGGTACGGTCGTTAAGAATAGCATTGTGATGCAAAAAGGCGTTATTTTAGAAAATAGTGTATTAGAAAATGTTGTTTTAGACAAAGATGTGAAAATAGGAAGTAATGAAACGTTGCTAGGTGAGTCAGGATTACCTAGAGTCATTGCTAAAGGAACAACTCAAGGAGCGTTGATGAAGTCGTGAATGTATTATTTGCTGTATCAGAATGTGTACCTTTTATTAAAACAGGAGGATTAGCAGACGTAGCTGGTGCCCTGCCTAAAGAATTAAAAAAGTTAGGAACGAACGTATGTGTAGTCATGCCAAAGTACGGAACGATTCCTCAACATTATCAAGATGAAATGGTGCTTGAAAAAGTTATTCATGTACAGGTTGGGTGGAGAAGACAGTACTGCGGAATTGAATCGTTAACGATGGATGGCGTTAAATATATTTTCATTGATAATGAATATTATTTTAAAAGAGATAGCTTATATGGGCACTACGATGACGCTGAACGATTTGCTTTTTTCAGCAGAGCCGTGCTTGAAGCTATCCCGTTTTTAGAGAATGAGCCTGATATTATTCATTGTCACGACTGGCATACGGCTATGATTCCATTTTTACTTCGTGCTAATTATGATATGTATGATCATATTCAGACGGTCTTTACGATTCATAACTTGCAATTCCAAGGAATCTTCCCTAAGAGCAATTTATATGAGTTATTAAATTTAAATGAATATTATTTTACTACAAGCCAGCTCGAGTTTTATGGGAATATTAATTTTATGAAAGCTGCGCTTGTATCAGCTGATAAAATTACCACGGTAAGTCCTACATATCGAGATGAAATTCAAATGCCATATTACGGAGAAAGTTTAGATGGATTATTACGTCAGCGAAATCAAGATTTAATCGGGATTGTAAATGGAATCGATGAAGAAGCTTATAGCCCAGACGCAGATCAGCTTATATCTTATCCTTATTCGGTAGAAAAGATTGAAGGGAAATATAAAAATAAAAAAGAGCTCCAGCGCTATCTTGAATTAGAAGAAAATAAGGATGTTCCAATTATTTCGATGGTTACAAGGTTAACTCAGCAGAAGGGATTGGATTTAGTTAAGCACGTTTTCCATGAGACGGTTAACTTAGGAGCCCAAATTGTTATTTTAGGAACTGGAGAACACGAGTTTGAGCAGTTTTTCCGTGAGATGGAAGATACGTACCCGCAACAAGTAAAAGCTATTATTGGTTTTAATGAAGAACTTGCTCATAAAGTTTATGCCGGTACGGATTTATTTTTAATGCCTTCCCGTTTTGAGCCTTGCGGACTCGGACAATTAATAGCCTTAAAATATGGAACCATTCCAGTCGTGCGTGAAACGGGCGGCCTGAATGACACGGTCAAAGCTTATAATGAATATAGCGGAGAGGGAAATGGCTTCTCTTTTAAGAATTATAATGCTCATGACATGCTTCATACGTTAGAAAGAGCTGTTTCATTTTATCACCAGAAAGATGTATGGAAAAAATTAATGATGGATGCTATGAGTCAGGATTATAGCTGGGGGCAATCGGCATTTAAATATAATCAATTGTATTCAAATTTGACATCTACTCCATCGTGAAAGGGTGAGCAGATTGTTCTCTGATAAAAAAAGCTTTCAAGAGGCTTTTTTAAAAAAGCTGGAAATGACATATGGAAAGAGCTTTAAAGAATCTACTGTTCAAGATCACTATCATACATTAGGAAATATGGTGCGAGAGTATATTAGCAGCGATTGGATTTCAACCAATGAAATTCATAGGTCTTCACATACAAAGCAAGTGTATTATCTTTCTATCGAATTTTTACTAGGCAGACTATTGGGTCAAAATCTGTTGAATTTAGGAATTCGGGAAGTTGTAAAAGAAGGATTAAGTGATCTGAATATTTCACTTGAAAATATTGAAGAGATAGAAGTAGACGCAGGATTAGGAAACGGCGGATTAGGCAGGCTTGCTGCTTGTTTTTTAGATTCTCTTGCTTCACTTAATCTTCCTGGCCACGGTTATGGGATTCGCTATAAACACGGTTTGTTTGATCAAAAGATTGTAAACGGCTTTCAAATTGAGCTCCCAGAACAGTGGTTAAGGCATGGGAATTCATGGGAAGTACGCAAATTAGATCAAGCCATAGAAGTGAACTTTTGGGGCGAAGTTGAAATGGTACAGGAAGACGAAAAATTCTCTTTTCGTCATGTAAAAGGAGAACCCGTCTCTGCTGTTCCTTATGACATCCCGGTTATCGGGTATAAAACAGATACAGTTAATACACTTCGCCTTTGGAATGCGGAGCCTTCATCATTTCCAGTACATAAAGATGTGATGGAGTATAAGCGTCAAACAGAGGCTGTATCAGAATTTTTATATCCAGATGATACACATGAAGATGGTAAAATATTAAGATTGAAACAGCAATATTTTCTTGTGTCAGCTAGCTTACAAAGTATTATCAGAGCACATCGAAATACCTATCAAACACTTACAAACTTTCACGAAAAAGTAGCCATTCATATTAACGATACTCATCCTGTACTTGCGATTCCTGAGCTAATGAGAATTTTACTGGATGAAGAAAAAATGGAATGGGAAGATGCATGGCATATTACGTCCAATACCATATCATACACAAATCATACCACTCTTTCTGAAGCCCTTGAGAAATGGCCAATTGATTTATTTCAACCCTTGCTTCCACGCGTGTATATGATTATTGAAGAAATTAATGAGCGCTTTTGTAAAGAATTATGGGAATCATATCCAGGTGACTGGCAGCGGATTGAAAATATGGCTATTTTAGCGCACGGATTAGTAAAGATGGCTCATTTAGCAATTGTGGGAAGTTATAAAGTAAACGGTGTGGCAAAGATTCATACTGATATTTTAAAAGAACGAGAAATGAAAGATTTTTATCAGTTTTATCCTGCTAAATTTAACAATAAAACGAACGGAATTACCCACCGGCGCTGGTTGTTAAAAGCTAACCCGCAGCTTTCCTCCCTTATTACCGAGGTGATAGGAGATAAATGGATTAAACAGCCGCATTCTCTTATAAAGCTCCAAGAGTACGTGGAAGATCCAAGTTTTTTACAAGGACTAAAAACAGTAAAACAACAGCGTAAAAAGCTGCTTGCGGATATTATTCAAGAGCAAACGGGAATTAAAATAGATTCTAATTCTATTTTTGATGTACAGGTTAAAAGGCTTCATGCTTACAAAAGGCAGCTTTTAAATGTGCTGCACATTATGTATTTGTACAATCGATTAAAAGAAGACCCTAATTTTCAAATCGTTCCTCGTACATTTATTTTTGGTGCGAAAGCTTCTCCCGGCTATTATTATGCAAAAAAAGTCATCAAGCTAATTAACTCTGTAGCTGATGTTGTCAATAATGATCCACAAACATCACCGTTTTTAAAAGTCGTTTTTTTAGAAAACTATCGTGTGTCACTTGCTGAGTATATCTTTCCTGCAGCGGATGTCAGTGAACAGATTTCAACCGCCAGCAAAGAAGCTTCGGGAACGGGAAATATGAAATTCATGATGAACGGAGCGTTAACTCTTGGCACGATGGACGGAGCGAACGTCGAAATTAGCGAGGCAGTAGGAAAAGATAATGTCTTTATTTTTGGATTAAAAGCCGAAGAAGTGTTGAGCTATCAGCAAAATGGAGGATACCGTGCCTATGATTATTACCATCATGATAAGCGTATTCGCCAAGTGCTCGAGCAGCTTACAAACGGCTTCCTGCCTGACACATATGACTTATTCGAGCCTATATATGATTCATTATTAATGCAAAATGATGAATACTATGTACTCCGTGACTTTGACTCATACGTTACGGCACAGCAAAAAGTAAACGAAGCTTATAGAAATGAAAATAAATGGCTTCAAATGAGTGCGACGAACATTGCACACTCCGGCTTTTTTTCTAGTGATCGAACGATTGAGGAATATGCATCTGATATTTGGGGGATTGATTCCACTAAAAATTTATTAAATCAATAAATAGAAAAGGTGTAGTCAAAGACTACACCTTTTTTATTTTATCTGTTGTCACCGTTTAAGAAATCACCTAAAGAACCAAGGATACTGCCTTCACCTTTACCTCCCGTTGGCGAAACTGCACTTGATAAAACGCGATCGGCTAGTCGGCTAAAAGGAAGAGATTGAATCCAAACTGTTCCCGGTCCTGACAGAGTAGCAAAAAACATGCCTTCCCCTCCAAACAGAGCTGTTTTAATTTTCTCTACATATTCGATGTTGTAGTTTACATCACGGGTCATGGCCACTAAACATCCAGTATCCACTCGAAGGCGTTCACCCGGCTGCAGCTGTCTTTTATGAATGGTTCCGCCTGCATGCAAAAATGCCAAGCCATTACCTTCTAATTTTTGCATAATAAAACCTTCACCGCCAAAGAAGCCCGTTCCTAGTTTTTTTTGAAAATCAATGCCAACGGATACGCCTTTGGCAGCGCATAAAAAGGAGCTCTTTTGACAAATGATTTTATGATCGAGCTGCTCTAAATCGACAGGAATAATCTTGCCTGGAAAAGGTGAAGCGAAGGATACTTTTCGTTTGTGATATCCATTATTTGTATATACCGTCATAAATAAACTTTCACCAGTTAATACGCGTTTCCCAGCTCCTTTTAGTTTATTAAACAGCCCGCTGCTGGTGGAAGAAGAACCGTCACCAAAAATGGTTTCCATCTCAATATCATCTTCCATCATCATCATTCCTCCAGCTTCTGCTATAACACTTTCTGAAGGATCTAATTCAATTTCAACAAACTGCATGTCATCTCCATACAATTTATAATCAATTTCATGTGCATTCATCATTTTCACCTCATTATTAATTCTAATCTCCTATTTATTCGATATCATCTCCTATAGCTCCTCCAAAAAATAGAAAAAAGAGTAGTATGAAGAACTACTCCTTTTCAGTGTATGGATCTTTCTCATAGGCCGGTAAATCTCCAAATATGGTCATCGTACCTTCTTCATCCAGTGCATTTTCATATCGCTCATGCTCTTTTGAAGGGTAAATAGGAAGAGGCTGTCCATATAAATCGGTAGCGGCAAAGTTTTCATAATCTTCAACGTATCCAATAGCTTCATCTGCCTCAATATAGGTTTCACTATAGTTAGACGTATCTTCTATAAAATCAGAAGGAGATTCAGACGTCCCGTAACGCGCAACGTCTTGCCAAGAATCTTCTGCGTCATATCCTGTTGTTTCGGTATCGTCATAGTCGTATTGACCAAATGGGTGATGGAGAACATTTTCTTCTACAGGTCTGTGCTTTGGAATATCCTGCGATGGGCTATGTTCTCTACAGTATAAAGTAGTTGGTACAGCCTGAAGTCTTTCAAACGAGATATCTGCTCCACATACTTTGCACGTTCCATACGTGCTGTGAGCGATTGCCTGAAGTGCTTCTTCTATTTCATGTAGCTCTTGTTTTGCATGTTCATTTAATGCAAGGTCTTTTTCACGCTCGTATGTTTCCGTGGCTGTGTCACCAGGGTGGTTATCGTAACTTGAAAGTTCTCCTACAGCATCGTGAGCGTCGCTTCGAGTTAGACCAAAATGATCATTTTGATCAAAGTGCGATTGAATATCAGCCTGCTGCTGCTGTAAATTTTGTTTTAACTGACTGATTTCTTGTTTTGAAAGTGTCATGAAGCTCCCCCTTAAAAATTTATTGTGCTTTTGTAGTATGTGTTAAAAATTCAAAAAAACACGATTCATATTAGGAGTATTTGGGGTATTCATGAAGCTAAGAGAGAAAAGGAGTGGAAAATTAAAGAAAGTTAAAGGTTATAGAAAAGGGTATGATAAAAATAACGCTCTCGAGGTCTAAAGAGTACTGAATAGATCATAAAGATTTTTGATTCATTTAATGAAAAGGCATAATTTAGACAAGCGAAATTAATTTTTTCTCGTGAATCGCGATGCTAGATTTTTTTGAACTGAAAGTTTATAATAAGTTAGTTACAGACTTAAGAAAAAAAGATGAACGGGGGGACGTAGTGTGATTGCAACGACCGAACAGTTAGTACAAGAATACATTAAAGATGCGATTGAGTGTGCAAAAAATGAAAATCACCCAAAATTGGTCAGTTTAGTGAAAAAAGTAAGACCTATTGACCCCCTTATTTTTTATGCGAACGGACATGACCAGTTTTATAAAGAACGCTTTTTTTGGAAAGATCCCAACAGTTATTATACATTTGTTGGATTAGGATATGCGCATACTATTTGCACCAATGCGGCAAAAGAACGTTATTTCCACATTGAAAATGAATGGAAGCGCTTTATAAAAGAAGACTTTTATAAAAATAACCAAATTTCCCCTGATGGGACAGGTCCTCTTTTATTTGGAGGATTTTCATTTGACCCAAATCAGTATCAAGAAAACTATTGGAGTGATTTCCCGAGTTCAAAATTTATGATTCCAACTGTGTTATATACTCAGGTAGACAAAGAAGGATACCTTACCGTTAATATGATGGTTAAAGGACAAGATTCTGTTAAAAAGCACATCAATTATTTCGAAGAGGTCCAAAAACTTGTTCTTTGTGAAGAGTACGACGGAGAATCCCATATTTCACCTTTGGTGTTGGAAAAAGAGGAAATTGGGGTAGAGAAATTTAAAGGAAATATTGAAAGAGCTACTACTTTAATTAAGCAACAGGCTATAGAGAAAGTAGTTCTTGCTCGTCAATTAAAAGTGAAATTTAATGAAGATATTTCTACTGAATACGTGCTTCAGCGTCTGTTGAAGGAACAGCCAACTAGCTACACATATATTTTAGAGGGAGAGCATCAGCATTTTATCGGCGCTTCCCCAGAAAGGCTAGTGCAAAAACAAGGAGATTATGTGTTTTCCACATGTTTAGCGGGTTCGATTCCAAGAGGAAAGACAAGGCAGGAAGATCACGAACTAGGTGAGGAACTGCTTCAAGATCCCAAGAACTTAATTGAACACGATGTTGTTGTTCATATGATTAAAGAAGCGATGAATTCTTATTGTTATGAAGTAGAAATTCCAAGTACGCCAAGTTTATATAAAACAAAGCATATTCAACATTTGTATACACCTGTTAAAGGGCGTATAAAGGAAGATGTAACGCTATTTTCATTTATTCAAAAGCTCCATCCAACACCAGCGCTAGGAGGATATCCTCAACAGGAGGCCTTGCCTATTATTCGACAGCTAGAATCCTTTGACCGAGGGTGGTATGCAGCTCCTTTAGGATGGATGGATATCAACGGAAACGGTGAATTTATAGTAGGAATCCGCTCTGGTGTTATTCAGCAAAAAGAAGCCGTTTTATTTGCGGGCTGTGGAATTGTAGCAGATTCTACGCCTGAAAGTGAATATGAAGAAACAAGAATTAAATTCAACCCGATGCTTTCAGCTTTAGGAGGGATTATGCGTGGAACACATTAAATCATTAACAACGTATATTGCGTCATTCGTGGATGAATTAGTAGAAGCAAATGTTGAAGAAGTAGTGGTCAGTCCAGGGTCACGTTCAACGCCTATTGCGATGCTTATGGCTGAGCACCCTGATATTCATGTGCACTTAAATATTGATGAACGTTCCGCCGGCTTTTTTGCTCTAGGAATAGCAAAAGCAAAGAAAAAACCAGTGGCGCTTGTATGTACATCCGGAACAGCTGCAGCGAATTATTATCCTGCAGTAATTGAAGCTCACTACTCACGCATTCCTTTAGTAGTTATCACAGCGGATCGTCCCCATGAGTTAAGGGATATAGGTGCCCCGCAGGCCATTAATCAGAATCATCTTTTCGGTCAATATGCGAAGTGGTTTGTAGATACAGCTTTACCAGAAGAAAGTGCAGATATGAATCGTTATATTCGAACAGTAGCTTCAAGGGCTGTTCATACAGCTCAAGCTATACCGAGCGGTCCTGTACACATTAACGTACCTTTACGTGAACCGATTGTACCAGATTTATCTATTGAAGATTTATGGAGTCAAGGGAAACGCGGTAAATCATATGTGTCTGCTATTCATGGAGAAGCATCTCTATCTGAAAAAGGTTTCGAAGAAATTGCGAAGCGCTTAGAGGGAACAACAAAAGGACTTATTATATGCGGAGATCAAATGTCTTTAAAAGCAGTAGACAGCGTATGCCGTTTAGCTGAATCTTTAAGCTTTCCAGTGCTCGCAGATCCGTTATCACAATTAAGAAGCGGCAAGCATTCAAAAGAAAATGTAATAGAGACATATGATACATTTTTAAAAAGTGATAAGGTTGATGAGCGTTTTTACCCTGAAGTTGTCATTCGTTTTGGCGCGATGCCGGTATCGAAACCGCTATTGCAATTTTTGAAAGCACACGAGCCGACAGAAATGTTTGTAGTTGACCAAGGTAAAGGCTGGAGAGACCCTACTTTACGTTCGACAGTGATGATTGAAGCCGATGAGACATTATTTTGTGAAGAACTGATCAAGCGTCTTTCAGCGAATCAAGAGGAATCTACTTCATGGCTGAGTCTGTGGAAAAAGATTAATGCTCAAACTGCACAGGCTCTGAGAACACTAACTTCTGGCCAGGAATGGTTCGAAGGACAAGTAGTTCAAGAAATTGTTGATGTAGTACCTGAAGGCACGGCTTTGTTTGCTGGAAATTCAATGCCTGTTCGAGATATTGATTCTTTCTTCTTAAATACGGAAAAAGATATTCCACTCTTTGTAAATCGGGGCGCAAATGGAATTGATGGTGTAGTTTCTTCTGCTCTAGGCGTAAGCACGGCTTACGATCACACCGTTTTATTTATTGGTGACTTATCGTTTTATCACGATTTAAATGGTCTGCTGGCAGCTAAAATGCATAATTTAAATTTAACCGTTGTGCTAGTTAACAATGACGGCGGAGGAATTTTTTCATTTTTACCGCAGTCAAAACAAGAAAAGCACTTTGAATTTTTATTCGGTACGCCAACTGGATTAAACTTTGAGCATGCCACTCGTCTGTATGATGGCACATTTTCTTCAGCAAGCAGCTGGGAAGAATTTCGACATGCAATGAACCATGCTTTCACAAAGGGCGGGTTGCATGTTGTAGAGATTCGTACAACTCGTACAGAAAATGTAGAGACTCATCGCAGTTTGTGGAAACTTGTTTCCGAGGAAATAAATTTGTCAAACGGTGAGGAATAGGCAATGAGGTATAAATTAAGTGGTGTATCTTACCATGTGCACACCGAGGGAAAAGGAGAGCCGCTGCTTCTGCTTCACGGCTTTACCGGCTCTTCTCAAACTTGGCGTACCTTTATGAAGAAATTCGTTAAAGACTATCAGGTAATTGCTGTTGATATTATTGGTCATGGCCAATCAGCAGCTCCCAAAGAAATCAAACCATATTCAATGGAAGCAGTTGTTGAAGCACTGCATGAGCTTCTTCAACAGCTATCTTTATCACAGGTGAATGTAATTGGATATTCGATGGGAGGAAGGCTTGCTCTTTCATTTGCCCAGCGATATCCACACCATGTGAAAAAGTTGGTATTAGAAAGCGCATCGCCTGGTTTAAAAACGCGGGAAGAACAAAAGCTAAGAAAAGAAAAAGATGAACAGCTGGCGAGCCGCATTATGAAAAATGGAATTGAAGAATTTGTTAAATTTTGGGAGGGAATTCCTCTTTTTCGTTCTCAAAAGCAATTGCCTAGCCATGTTCAAGAAGCGGTGCGTAAAGAAAGACTTTCGCATACAGAAATCGGCCTTTCCAACAGTTTGAAAGGAATGGGAACAGGAGTCCAGCCGTCCCTTTGGGAGAAGCTGGACGATCTGTTGATGCCGGTTTTGCTTATTACAGGAGAAGTAGATCAAAAGTTTTGTTTAATTTCCAAAGAAATGCAAACATTAATACCAAATGCTACTTCTAGAATTATTTTAGGGACAGGCCATGCAATTCACGTGGAACAACCCGAGATTTTTGGTAGAATAGTAAGTGAGTTCTTAGCTACTACATAATTAGGAGGAAATAAAGATGACAGTTGAATGGACATCAGTACGTCAGTATGAAGACATTTTATACGAAACATATAACGGAATCGCTAAAATTACGATTAACCGTCCGGAAGTGCACAATGCATTCCGTCCAAAAACAGTAATGGAATTGATCGATGCATTTGCTTATGCTCGTGACGATGCAAGCGTTGGAGTAATTGTATTAGCAGGTGCTGGAGATAAAGCATTTTGCTCAGGCGGAGACCAAAGAGTTCGCGGCCACGGCGGCTATGTAGGAGAAGATGAAATTCCACGTCTAAACGTTCTAGATTTACAGCGTTTAATTCGCGTAATTCCAAAGCCGGTTGTTGCGATGGTATCAGGCTATGCAATTGGTGGTGGCCACGTTCTTCACGTTGTATGTGACTTAACAATTGCAGCGGATAACGCAGTATTTGGACAAACAGGTCCTAAAGTTGGAAGCTTCGATGCAGGATATGGCTCTGGTTACTTAGCTCGCATCGTAGGTCATAAGAAAGCGCGTGAGATCTGGTTCTTATGCCGTCAGTACAACGCTCAAGAAGCACTAGACATGGGATTAGTAAACACGGTCGTTCCATTAGAACAGCTTGAAGCTGAAACAATTCAATGGTGTGAAGAGATGTTAGAAAAAAGTCCAACCGCTCTTCGTTTCTTAAAAGCAGCATTTAATGCTGATACGGATGGCTTAGCTGGTATCCAGCAATTTGCGGGTGACGCAACGCTTCTTTATTACACAACCGATGAGGCAAAAGAAGGTCGCGATGCATTTAAGGAAAAACGCAATCCAGACTTCCAACAGTTCCCACGTTTCCCTTAAACAGCTGAAACAGCTTGGTGATTATCATCAGGCTGTTTTTTCAATTTAATTTAGTTAATCAGTATAAAAAGGAGAGAAATTCATGAGTAGCCAAACGATTCCCAATGGGCTTATGCAAAGAGCATATTTGACGCCAAATCGAGTGGCGGTAGAAACATCCCAAACGTCTCTTACGTTTCAAGAGCTTCATAAACGTGTTCAAAAAGTAGCACAGCAGCTTTCGTTTAACGGTGTAAAGCAAGACGATACCATTGCTTTATACATGAAAAATAGAGTGGAGTTTATTGAGATTTTACATGCGGTTTCTTATATTGGTGCAAGGTTGCTGCTCGTCAACACGCGTTTGACAAACGAAGAAATTAATTATCAGCTAACAGATGCAAACGTGTCGTTGCTTATTGCGGATGAAACATTTTTAATGAGAGAATTCCAAAGTTCCATTACTCAGCTTACTTTACCTGCTTTAAAAAGTTCTCCAGAAGCAGAAACGGATTTTCAAAAAACGTGGAATCTCGAGGAGACATTTACCATTATGTATACGTCCGGAACAACAGGTCATCCAAAAGGAGTGCTGCAGACGTATGGAAATCACTGGTGGAGTTCCGTTGGCTCAGCGCTTAATTTAGGATTAAACGAAAAAGACTGCTGGCTTATAGCGGTTCCTTTGTTTCATATTAGCGGCTTATCTATTTTAATGCGGAGCGTCTTTTACGGAATGAAAATCATTTTAGAAGAACGGTTTGAAGCAAGAGCAGTAAATGAAGCAATTGAAAACAAAGAGGTAACGATTATTTCGGTTGTCACTTCCATGCTGTCCAACATGCTCGATGAGTTAGGGGAACGAAAATATCCGCATACGTTTCGATGCATGCTTTTAGGAGGAGGACCTGCACCGCTTACTATTTTAGAGGCTTGTGTGAATAAAGAAATTCCTGTTTATCAAACGTATGGAATGACAGAAACATCTTCACAGTTCGTTACGCTTTCACCTGAAGATAGTTTGCGAAAACTGGGATCAGCAGGTAAACCATTATTTCCATGTGCAATGAAAATTGTAGATGAAAAAGGAAATGAGACCAGCGAAGCAGGAGAAATCATTGTTAAAGGTCCAAATGTTACAAAAGGATATTTAAATAAACCAGAAGCTACTGAAAAAGCCCTTCAACAAGGCTGGTTCTATACAGGAGATATCGGGAAAGTGGATGAAGAAGGCTTTCTATATGTGTTAGACAGACGTTCAGACCTTATTATTTCAGGTGGAGAAAATGTATATCCAGCTGAAATTGAAAATGTTTTGTTGAAGCATCCCGCTGTTAAAGAGGCCGGTGTAACGGGAGTAGGTGATGAAAAATGGGGACAAGTTCCAGCTGCATGTATTGTTGTAAACGAAGACGTTTCAGATGAAGAATTATCTTTACACATTCAACAATTTTTAGCAAAGTACAAACTTCCAAAGTATTTCGTTCGAGTAGAGGAGCTGCCGCGAACAGCTTCTAATAAAATCATACGCCGGAAGCTATCATCGTTCATACAGAAAAGGAGCTAATCGATGATTATAAAAAAAGTACATCTTTATAAAATTGACATGAAGCTTCTTTCTCCTTTTTCAACAAGCTATGGTACAGTACAGGATCGAGAATTGATTTTGCTTGAAGTAGAAGATGAACAAGGATTTACAGGGTGGGGAGAAGTCGTTGCTTTTTCATCTCCTTGGTATACGGAAGAAACGATTCAGACATGTTTTCATATGTTAGACGATTTTTTAATTCCCTCGCTTCTTCATCAGCAGCTTCAAAAACCAGAGGATGTTCAAAAGTTATTCAAACCTCTAAAGCGAAATAACATGGCTAAAGCAGCTTTGGACTGTGCTGTATGGGATTTGTATGCAAAGCGGCAAAACAAGCCGTTATCTGAAGTAATTGGCGGAGTAAGGTCTGCTGTAGAAGCTGGAGTGGTAGTTGGCTTAAATGACATTTCCGTAATGAAAGAACAAATAAAGACTTACATGAAAGATGGCTATAAGCGCTTTAAAGTGAAAATTAAGCCGGGTGCTGACTATGAGCTACTGAAACAAATTCGAGATGAATTTCCAAGCATTCCTCTTATGGCTGATGCCAATTCAGCCTATACTTTAAGCGATAGTGATTCATTAAAGAAACTAGATGAATTGAATTTAATGATGATCGAACAGCCGTTAAGTTCTGATGATATCCTTGATCATCGATTGTTACAAAAGCAAATAAAGACGCCAATTTGCTTAGATGAAAGTATTGTGAGCTGTGAAGATGCACGTCATGCAATCGAACAAGAAAGCTGTAAGATTATCAATGTGAAAATCGGGCGAGTTGGCGGAATGTCCGTAGCAAAGCAAATTCATGATTTATGCGTCCGGCATGGTGTAAGACTTTGGGTTGGAGGAATGTTAGAAGCAGGGATTTCACGAGCTCATAACATCGCCCTTGCCACACTCCCTTCTTTCACGATACCAGGTGATATTTCTGCGTCGTCTCGCTATTGGGAAAAAGATATTATTAAGCCCGAAGTAGAGGTAGAAGCCGGAGTAATAAAGGTGAAGGGAAAACCGGGGATAGGATACGATATTGATAAAAAGTTTATCAAAACAATCAAATCATTTGAAAAAGAATACAAATAATTAAAAACCGTTTTTTGATGAAAAACGGTTTTTTTATTGAGGTTGTCAATGTTTAGTAGAAAAATAGGACAAATTTTTTAAAAAGAGCACATTGTTCCATCAAGCGTGTCAAAACATGTTATGATGGAATAGTTTGATGAAAAAAGTCGAAGAGTTTTATCGTAAAAAACAAAATTATTTTTGAAAATAGGTTGATAGTTTTCTAAGTTGTCCTATATAATGTGTTTATAACATAACACAATATGTTGTTTTGAAATCTATAATAAAATACTATATTTTGTGTTTTCCAGTGAAAAAGGTGTCTGATAAAAAGACTTAAAAGGGAATTTGGTGAAAATCCAAAGCTGTTCCCGCAACTGTGAATGCTGATGAAATAAGGAGATCCACTGTGAGTAAACATCATGGGAAGGCCTTAAAGTAAAAAGAAGCATAAGTCAGGAGACCTGCCTTTTTTATGTCGTTTTATCTTCTTCGGGAGGTGAGAGGGTAGAGCGAGGATTGAGAAAAGACTTAGTGTCTTCTTCTATCTTCGTTCTATTCGCTCACCGAGGTACGGTGAGCGATTTTTTATTTTGAAGTGAAGAGAGGAGCCATATTTATGGTGAATACATTAAAGCCTACAATTCTACATGAATTAACTGCATATATTGAACGTTTAAAAAAAGAATTTACGCAGCTTGATTTTTCTTTGTATGAGGAAAAGGTTATTCAAACTGTTACAGTAAAGGAAAATATGACGGACGAAAAGGTTGCAAACGTCCTAATTTTGGCAGCCTTAGAGCGTATTTCAATGGAAGAACCCGATTGGACGTACGTAGCGGCAGACGTCTACTTAAACGAACTATATCGAAAAGCAGCGGACAACCGAGGTTACGATAAAAAAGAGAAGTACGGTTCGTTTTATCAGCTTATTCAAGAACTAACAAAAATCGGCATTTATAATAAGCAGCTATTAAAAACATATACAGAAGAAGAAATTAATGAAATTGCTTCAGTCATTATTCCTGAACGCGATCGTTTATTTACATACATTGGATTGTTGACATTAGCAGATCGCTATTTAGCGACATCACATGATAAGCGCGTATACGAATTACCGCAAGAACGTTTTCTTATCATTGCTATGACGCTGATGTCTCAAGAAAAGAAAGAAAATCGAACAGCATTAGTAAAAGAAGCGTATTGGGCGCTTTCTAGTCTATATATGACGGTTGCCACACCAACACTTTCAAACGCAGGAAAGAGCTACGGACAGCTATCTAGCTGCTTTATTGATACGATTGATGACAGCTTACGCGGTATTTATGATAGCAATACAGATTTGGCCACGCTTAGTAAAAATGGAGGCGGAATTGGTGTCTACCTCGGTCATATTAGAAGCCGAGGAAGTGATATAAAAGGTTTTAAAGGCGTATCATCAGGAACAATTCCATGGATGAAACAGCTAAATAATACGGCTGTAAGTGTCGATCAGCTAGGTCAACGCCAAGGAGCTATTGCCGTATATTTAGACGTATGGCACAAAGACATCTTTTCATTCTTAGATGCGCGTTTGAACAATGGTGACGAACGTCAGCGCACGCATGATTTATTCACTGGTGTATGTTTGCCAGATTTGTTTATGGAAAAAGTAGAGGCACGTGAAGACTGGCACTTATTCGATCCTCACGAAGTTCGTACGCTGATGGGCTACTCGTTAGAAGATTTTTATGATGAAGAAGAAGGCAGCGGTTCGTTCCGCACTCGTTACGCTGAGTGTGTAAATAATGAACAGCTTTCAAGAGAAACAGTACCTGCTATTGAAATCTTCAAGCGCATTATGCTTTCCCAGCTTGAAACCGGAACGCCTTATATGTTTTATCGTGATACGGTTAACCGAGCTAATCAAAACCGCCACGAGGGCATGATCTACTGCAGCAACTTATGTACAGAAATTACGCAAAACCAAAGCACAACGGTCGTAACAGAGGAAATTACGGAAGACGGAAAAATTATTATTACAAAGAATCCGGGCGATTTTGTTGTATGTAATCTTTCTTCTATCAACTTAGCGAGAGCCGTAACTGAAGATGTGCTTGAACGTTTAATTCCAATTCAAGTACGCATGCTTGATAACGTTATTGAGTTAAATGATTTGCCAGTACTTCAAGCAAAACTAACAAACCAAAAGTACCGCGCAGTAGGACTTGGCACATTTGGTTGGAACCATTTGCTTGCCTTAAAGAAAATAGCATGGGAAACAGATGAAGCGGTAGCATATTGCGATGAATTGTACGAGCAAATTGCTTACTTAACCGTACAGGCAAGCATGAACTTAGCTAAAGAAAAAGGTGCATATCCATTATTTAAAGGCTCAGATTTTGAGTCAGGCGCTTATTTTGAAACACGTAAATACACAAGCGAAGCGTGGAGTGAACTGCGTAACGAAGTTCAAAGCAATGGGATAAGAAATGGCTACTTAATGGCTGTAGCACCTAATTCATCAACATCTATTATCGCGGGTTCTACTGCAAGTATTGATCCGATTTTCCGTAAGTTTTATTCAGAGGAAAAGAAAAACTATAAAATCCCAGTGACGGCACCAGATTTATCGCCAGCAACAAACTGGTATTATAAGTCCGTTTATTTAATTGATCAGCACTGGAGTATTAAGCAAAACGCCAAGCGCCAGCGCCATATTGATCAATCCATTTCATTCAACTTATATGTACAAAATGATATCCGAGCAAAAGAGCTGCTGGATCTTCATATGACGGCATGGAAAGAAAAGTTAAAAACGACCTACTACGTACGTTCAACATCAAGTGAAGTGATTGAAGAATGTGAAAGCTGTCATAGTTAAAAGGAGTGAATAATTAATGACAAGCATGTTAAAACGAGAATTAATGAACGAAACAGCTCCGAACCGTTCGACAGGAATCATCAACGGCAAGAGCTCAAATATTCTAAACTGGGATGACGTCCGATTTTCATGGGCGTTCCCTAAATACAAGCGTATGCTAGCTAACTTCTGGACGCCGTTTGAAATTAATATGGGTCAAGATATTAAGCAGTTCCCTCGGTTAACGGCTGACGAACAAGAGAGCTTTTTAAAAATTATTGGCCTGCTGGCGCTACTGGACAGTATTCAATCAGATTATGCTAGCAAAGTAGCTGATTATGTAACCGACTCTTCGATTAATGCTCTAATGATTATTTTAGCGCAACAAGAAGTGGTTCATAATCATTCGTATTCATATGTTTTATCAAGTCTTGTACCAAAAGGAAAACAAGATGAAGTATTTGAATACTGGCGCACAGACGAAAAGCTTCGTGCTCGAAATGACTTTATTACAAACGGATATAAAGCATTTAGCGAAGAAGCAACGGTTGAAAACTTTTTGAAGTCTATGGTATATGATGTTATTTTAGAAGGCCTTTTCTTCTATAGCGGATTTGCTTTCTTCTATAATCTTGCGAGAAATCAAAAGATGGTGGCGACATCTACGATGATTAACTATATCAATCGTGATGAACAGCTTCACGTTGGGTTATTTGAAAAGATTTTCAAGGAAGTCCTAAATGAAAATCCAGCTTATCGTACGGAGGAGCTAGAAACATTTGTAGTTGAAACGTTCCAAGAGGCAGCTCGTCTTGAAATTGAATGGGCAGAATCTGTTATCGGAGAAAAATTCGACGGGATCACGATGAAAGAACTGCAGCAGTATATTGAATACATGGCTAATAAACGCTGTAATCAATTAGGCTTTGGCCGAGCTGCTTTCCCAGAAGCACCGATTGAAAATCCTCTTCGTTGGATTATTGCTTATCAAGAGGTAGATTTAGGGAAAACGGATTTCTTTGAACAGAAATCAAGACAATATACAAAAGCATCAGATGCGAATGGATTTGATGATCTATAAATACAAGAGCTGACTAATTTCCTTATTGATTAGTCAGCTTTTTTTAAGTGAATAAGTCCAAGTTCTAACGCACGTGTGGTAATTAAGTCATCAATTTCTTCTGGAATGTTTTCAAGTGTTCCCCATTTATATGTCCATAAATGAGTAAAAGATTGTACATAGATTGGAAAGGTTTGTTCATTTGCTTTTATTGCTTCTTCTTTAAAAAAATGAATCAGTTGTTCAGTTTTCATAATAGTCTCCTTTTTTATGATCTTGAAGAGAGAAAAAAGACAACCCAGAGGCTGTCCTTTTGCGGGTTACGCTTCAGTTGGCTTGAACGTTTTACAGTCTGTTTCATAACTGCTTGCTGCATGTTTTCCGCTATGACTTACCACGTAAATTTCTTCTGCGCTGCAGTGATTTCCATTTTTCCAAAAGTGACAGTTATTTACTTCACAAAGAATGTTTTGTTCCAACGTTAACCCTCCTTTGTATGTGATAGCTATAGTATGGTCAAAATTCAACTAACTTATAAGAAAGGTGGTAGACTTTCATTTTAATTGAGAATTTTTATCAATTAAACATTGACAAAGAGAATCATTCTCAATTAAACTGTGTATATAGTAAAGAATACAAGTTGTTGGCAAATCATTAAATGAATAATTAATTGGGAGGGAACAAACATGTCATCAGTTATGGTTGTAGGAGGAGACAGGTTAAAGCATATTACAGATCGTTTAGAGGGAGAAGGATTTAATGAAGTAATTCATTTAGATGGCCGTAAAAGCAATATGGTGAAGCGAGAAATACCCGAACATATTGGGTTTGTATTAGTTATTACGGATTTTATTAATCACAATATGGCAAAAGTCATTAAAGAGAAAGCAAAAAAACAAAAAAAACCGATTTATTTCGTCAAACATTCATGGAGTGCTATTCGTAAAGTGATTGAGCAAATTTCATGATTTAATTTTTATTTATTATTGAGAATGAATTTCAATTAGGGTGGTGAGACATAGGTGGAACCGATAAAAGTGCATATAAAGACACTCTCTAACGACCACATCGAACAATTTATTCGATGTCCGTACAAATTTTATCAGCAGCAGCTTCTTTTGAAAAAAACATCTATAGATTGGAAACAGCTCGTTCAAGTAACTGTCCATCAAATCATTAAAACATACTATAGCAAGCCAGTTGAGTATCGCTCAAACCTCTATGTTTTACAGCTTATTGAAAAATATTGGCGTCTAAAGCCAAATATGTTTTCATCACCCGTTCACTATTACGATGTGTTAGCTAAAGTAAGTGATTATTTACTAAGGTTTTTAGGAAAGAAAGCACATATGGAATTACCGCTTTTTGTGTTTGAGAAATACAGCGTTTATGTAGAAGAAATTCAAAGCAACCTTTCTCTAACCATTGATTTTGCTGCATGGACAGAGAAGTCTTATACGGTAACAAAATTCATTCTAGATGACCATGAAGAAGTGAAAAACGCCATGAAAGACTTTATTATCGTTTTTTCGAAACAAGCTTTTAAAAAGGTTCCTGAACAAATTCGTTTTTATTCATTATTAACTGGAGAAACAACAACTTATCATATTGCACCAGACGATTATCAAAAATCCATACTTCAACTACATATTGTCAAAAGTGTGTTAATGGAACCAAAACATTTTCAAAAGAATTATGCATCCAGTGAGTGTGAAAACTGTCCTCTTCAACGAGAATGCGTTGAAGAAGGGGAGATGCGGCCGACACTGCTGGTGTAAAGGAGCGTCATATACATGAAGGAAATCTTACTAGCTTATGCGAGTATGTCAGGTAACACAGAAGCGATAGCCGATTTGATCGAAGAAGAATTAGTCAAGCATGGATTACATGTGAAACGAGCAGAAGTATATGACATTGATGCTTCTGACCTTGTATCCGCAGAATCTATTATCTTTGGAGCTTATACGTGGGGAGATGGAGAGCTGCCAGATGATTTTTTAGATCTTTATGATGAAATGGATGATATAGATCTCAGTCAAAAGCAGATGGCTGTATTTGGCTCAGGTGATTCATCATATGATGTTTTTTGCGGAGCAGTTGATCTAATTGAAGAAAAAATAAAGAGACGTAATGGAAATATAGCCGTTCCCGGTTTGAAAATCGAGCTCTCTCCCTTTGGAGAAGATATAGAAAAATGTAAGATATTTGCTAAAGGTTTTGCTCAAGTAGTAGCAAAATCTGCTGCTTCATAAGAAAACCCGGTCAAGTGCTGACCGGGTTTTTTAATATGGCTTCTTTTTGCTGTATTCTTTATTATCTTTCATAAATAGACGCCAGAAATAAAAGAATCCAGGAAATAAAATAGCAAAACCAACAATATACACAATAAATAAAGAATGAAACGCATCGGGATGTGTAAATCCATTCTCAATCGTTACGTTTGGATAGACAACATAAGGTAAATGACTTCGTCCGTATACGTAACTTGCTAAGAAATATTGAAGGATAATGGATACCACGGCTAAACGAGGCATGCCTTTTCCTTTTTGAGAAGGTAGCAGCAGAGCAATACCAGCTACTACAAATAGACCTACAGATCCGTAAAGAAGGGGCTTAAACTGCATCATTTTATCATATAACCAGCTTGCTTCTGATTGCATTGTAATCATAATAAAGATAGCCATTAGCAGGGAAAGAGGTCCTGTAATGAGCGTATCACGCCGATAGACCGCATAAGCTTCCATTTCGTCAGATGACTTCGAGTAATCTGCTAATAACAGAGACGATAGAAACAGCGAAGAGCTTATGGCAAATCCGATAAATGAATAGACGTGCGGACTTGAAAATACTTTTGCTAAATTTAATTGCTGCGTGCCATCTATTATATCAATAAATCCACCTTGACTTACTGGCAGTACAGCGATTAAAAAAGCAGGAATTAACACGCCGGATATACCGGATATATAAACCAACGCTCTCCGATATTTGAAGCTGCTAGCATAGTGTGAAAACACTAAAAATCCGCTTCGAATAGATAAGAGAAGTAAAATGATACTTCCGGGTATTAGTAACACTGTGCCAAGCGTAAATGTAGCTCGAGGAAAAAAACTAAACAGCGCAACAACAATCGCAACGATAAATACATTGGTTACTTCCCAAGTAGGCGATAGATATCTGTTTGCTACATCTGTAGCATTTGTTTTCGTACGATTAATATATACCATCGACCAAAAGCCAGCTCCAAAGTCCATCGTTCCCATTACGGCATAGATAAAAATGAAGCCCCATATTACAGTAATTGCTAGTAATGAATCACCCATATTCTCACATCCTTTTTAATCTGCTTGCGCAGCAAGCTCTTTAGAAAGCGGATTTCTTCTAAAATAAAACACCAGTACAAGGGCGACTGCGGCCACGAGTACGATATAAACAAGCAAAAATAAAAAAAATAAAATATGCAAATTAGCAGAAGTGGTAACTGCTTCTGATGTACGCATGATGCGGTAAATGACCCAGGGCTGTCTTCCGGTACATGCGAAAATCCATCCGAATTCAATGCCCATGATCGCGAGAGGGCCCGTTGCGACAAATGCCCACATGAAAATTTTAGGGAAGCTTTTCTTCTTTAAAAACTTGTACCAAACAACGCCCACTAACGCCACTAAAATTAAAATCGATCCGATAATGACCATACCGTTAAACAAGGTATGCACAAAAAGCGGCGGCCAATAATCCCTAGGGAAGTCATTGAGTCCAGTAATCACTGTATTAAAGCTATTACCCGACAAGAAGCTGAGCATCCATGGAAACTCAATTCCATACTTGACTCGCTGTTCTTTTTCATCTGTGAATCCGCCTAAAGCTAATGGCGCATGATCTTGCGTTTCAAATAGACCTTCAGCTGCTGCAAGTTTTTCGGGTTGATATTCGTATACTTTTTGCATAGATTCATGTCCATTCAAAGCCGTTACAAAAGAGAAAATCCCGCCGATTACTAACCCCATCATCAACGCTTTATGATGAAACTTATATTCTCTTGGATTATGTTTTCGCGCACGAAGCATTTTAAAGGCAGCGACTGAAGCAATGACGAAGCCTCCGGTTGTATAAGCAGAAACCGCTACGTGACCGGACGTTACAAAGAAGCTCGGATTAAAGAAAGCTGCCCAAGGATCTACGCTTACAATGTCTCCATTTAAAATTCGAAAGCCAGCAGGTGTTCCTTCAAATGCGTGCACATTGGTAATTAAAACGGCAGAGGCAAGAGCGCCTATTGCTACTAAAATTAGACTGATAATCCTCATTTTTCGAGAAATACGGTCCGCTGCGTATACATAAATAGAGAGAAACAGAGCCTCAATAAAGAAAGCATAAATTTCAATTTGAAAGGGAAGAGCCATCACTTTTCCTACGATTTCCATAAAACCCGGCCAAAGCAACGCTAATTGTACACCAGCAATCGTTCCCGTAGGAATGGCGACTCCAAGCAGGACAGCAGCTCCTTTTGTCCAACGCTGTGCCATAAGTTCATAATCTTTATCTTTTGTTTTGTAGTAAAGAATTTCAGCCAATAAAATCATGAGAGGAATGCCGACGCCAAGAGTGGCAAAAATGATATGTACTCCCATGTTCAGACCAAACATTGAACGTGCAGTAACTAAATGATCCATTCATTTTTCAACCTTTCCAGTAAAGTATTGATAAACCTTATTGTCCACTTTTTACCACGCTTTATGCATCAGAATTGGTAAAACATATAACTTGAAAATAGTAATCATTACGATTATAATAAGTATATATTGTTTTAAAGGAGAGATATTTAATGAAAACAAATATTCATCCAGACTATCGTAAAGTTGTATTCATGGATACAAATAGCGGAACATCATTTTTATCAGGATCTACAAAACAATCAAATGAGACCGTTCAATGGGAAGATGGCAACACATATCCGCTTTTAAAAGTTGAAATCAGTTCGGATACACATCCATTTTATACAGGAAAGCAAAAATTTGCTGATAAAGGCGGCCGTGTAGAACGCTTTAAGCAAAAATATAAATTACAATAAAAAAACTAGCCGGGAGGCTAGTTTTTTTATTAATATAATGCTTTTTTCAACGTATCAATGTTGTGTTGCATAATGGAGAAATAATCTTCTTTATTTTTAACATCGTTTTTTGTTAATGACTCTAAGTTATG
This sequence comes from Priestia sp. JV24, assembly GCF_025910025.1. Taxonomy (NCBI): domain Bacteria; kingdom Bacillati; phylum Bacillota; class Bacilli; order Caryophanales; family Bacillaceae; genus Priestia; species Priestia sp. JV24. The sequence continues at coordinate 818,883 of NZ_JAPCIN010000023.1, read as the reverse complement.
AAGTGTTAAAGCTTGAGCTCCTACTTCATTTTTTACAAGCGTAGACACTTTAGGCTTTAAATTTTGGTCAAAGATAAAGTATTTGATATGGTCTTTTTTTGCCTGTTTTACGATGTTTTCTAATTGTTTCTGAGAAGGCTCATTTGTAGGAGATAAACCCGCTACGCTAATTTGTTTTAAGCCGTATCGTTTTTCCCAGTAGCCATAGGCTGCATGTGATACTAAAATTTCTTTATGAGGTGCGTCGCCAATCGTTGTTTTTAACTCTTGGTCCACATCTTCAAGCTGAGTCTTTAACGATTGGAAGTTCTTTTCAAACTCTGCTTTTTTATCTGGTTTTAATTCAATAAGTTCGTCTTTAATATTTTCTGCTAATTGAATAGCTAAAACAGGATCAAGCCAAACGTGAGGGTCTGTATCTCCGTGGTTATGCTCTTCTTCATGGGCATGTTCGTCTTCGTGGGCATGCTCATCTTCAGAACTCTTTGCTAATTTAATTCCTTTTGCAGCTTCTACTAAAGCTACATCTTCATTTTTAAGTGTAGACTGTGCTTTATCTGCAAAACCTTCAAGTCCAATTCCTGAGTAAACAAATGCGTCCGCGTTGGCGATTTTGACCATTGTTTTTGTTGTAGGCTCAAATGAGTGCGCGTCTACACCGGTTGGTAAAATGCTTTTAGCTTCTACATATTTTCCACCGATTTTTTCAGTAAAGTCCTGTAAAGGGTAGATTGTTGTATAAACTTCTAATTTTTTGTTTTTATTATCAGATGCGTTATTTGCACTGCTTGAACTGCACCCTGCAAGAGCTGTTCCAATTCCTAATGCAAGCACCATTAAAAGTGGTTTGAATTTCATTATGTTGCTCCTTCCGTTCGTATCGTAACCATTTATGACCTATGTTATTATATCGTAATTATTACGATTTGAAAACTAAAAATTTACGCACTTACTGTAAATTTAGGAAGGGGATCTTTGAGAGTAGCCCAATCTTGATTCATTTCCTCATTTGTCAGCAAACAGCGGTCTAAAGTTTCAATTATTTCAGCTTTGTTCATATCAATACCAATGAACACAAGCTCGTTAATACGATCTCCAAATTGTTCATCCCATTTTGCTCGTAATTCAGGCTCTTCTTTTAAGGTTTGTTCTCTTTCTTCCGGTTCGTAAGTTGCTATCCATTCACCCGCTGCTTGAATCATAATGGACGTACCGGCTTGAGAAAGAAGTCCTGCCATATTATTACGCGAAGCAAGCCAGAAAAATCCCTTTGCACGTACAATATCAACCGGCCAGTTCTCTAACCATTTCATAAAGCGTTCAGGATGAAGGGGACGATTCCTTCTGTATACAAAAGAAGAAATACCGAACTCTTCCGTTTCAGGCGTATGGTGCTCCTCATTTAATTCTTTAATCCATCCGGCTCCTTGACTAGCTTTTTCAAAGTCGAATAAGTCGGTATGAAGTATGGCTTCAAGGCTTACGTCACTATTAATTGTTTGGATAACAGTGGCTTCTGAGTTTAATTTGTGAAGAACAGCCTGCAGCTCATCTGCATCATCTTTTGTTAACAAATCAACTTTGTTTAACAAAATGACGTTTGCAAATTCAATTTGATCGATTAACAAATCAATCACTTCTCTTGTATCGTTTTCATCCGTTCCTTCTTTGCGGTCTAATAAGCTTTCGCCGGATGAAAAGTCTTCCCAAAAGCGATTGGCATCTACTACAGTGACCATCGTATCTAACGAACATTTCTGAGTTAAATCAATGCCAAGCTCTTCATCAATATAAGTAAATGTTTGAGCAACAGGGATAGGTTCGCTGATTCCGGAAGATTCAATGACAATATAATCAATATCACCATTGTCTGCTAGGCGTTCTACCTCTGTCATTAGGTCGTCTCGAAGCGTACAGCAAATACAGCCATTTTGCATTTTAACAAGTTTTTCTTCTGTTCGAGAGAATCCGCTTTGTTTAACTAAGTCTGCATCAATATTTACTTCGCTCATGTCATTGACAATGACCGCGACCTTTAAACCTTCTTTATTTTTTAAAATATGGTTCAAAAGAGTTGTTTTACCTGAACCAAGGTATCCGCTTAAAACGGTAACGGGAATTTTTTTCACTGTTATAACCTACTTTCTTGTTTATAAATAATAATGATTACGATTTAACACTTTTCATCTTATAGGAAAAAGTATTATAATACAAGAAAGAATTTTTTTTATGAAGGAGAAGACAGCAGATGAGCTTATTACAAGATGTTTTAGAATTCAACCAAAAATTTGTAGAAGAAAAGAAGTATGAACTTTACGAAACAAGCAAATTCCCTGATAAAAAAATGGTTATTTTATCGTGTATGGACACAAGATTGGTAGAATTACTTCCACACGCTTTGAATTTGCGCAACGGAGACGTGAAAATTGTTAAAAACGCAGGAGCGCTTGTTTCACATCCATTTGGAAGTATTATGCGAAGCATTTTAGTAGCTGTGTACGAGCTTCAAGCAGATGAGGTATGTGTAATTGGTCACCACGACTGTGGAGCAGGTAAACTTCAAGCGGAACCTTTTTTAGAGAAAGTAAGAGCAAAAGGCATCTCAGATGAAGTGATTAATACTATTGAATATTCTATGGACTTGAAACAATGGTTAACGGGTTTTGATTCAGTAGAAGAGACTGTTCAGCATAGTGTAGAGACAATCCGTAATCATCCTCTATTTTCAAAAGATACTCCTGTACATGGACTAGTTATTGATCCAAATACAGGAAAGCTAGATGTTGTTGTAAATGGGTATGAAGCAATCGAAAACAACTAAAGCTTAGTGTGATTTTTTCTCAGGTACTTCATCGATGCCACCCGGATGGAACGGGTGGCATTTTAAAATGCGTTTTACAGTCAAATAAGATCCCTTTACGGCACCAAAGCGTTTAATGGATTCAACTCCGTACTGGGAGCAAGTAGGGTAAAACCGGCACCTTGCCGGAAGAAAAGGTGAAATTCCTTTTTGATATCCTTTTATAAGTAAAAGCAAAAGCTTTGCAATCATTTATTATCACGTTCTTTCTTTCGTGTTTGCTCATACTATAAGGGATAGAAGGAATAAAAAGCAACTAAAAGAAATAAAGGTTATTAAATGGATGAAATATATCGGAATTGCATGTTATGATAGGTGAAAGAAGAAAAAAGGAGTGGTATTATGCCATCAGTAGAAAGTTTTGAGCTAGATCATAATGCAGTTAAAGCACCTTACGTAAGACACTGCGGTGTTCACAAAGTGGGAAGCGACGGCGTTGTAAATAAATTTGATATTCGTTTTTGCCAGCCAAACAAACAAGCAATGAAGCCGGACGTTATTCATACGCTAGAGCATTTATTAGCTTTTAATATTCGTACTCATGTAGAAAAATACGATCACTTTGATATTATTGATATTTCGCCTATGGGATGTCAAACAGGGTACTACTTAGTAGTGAGCGGTGAGCCGACTGTACGTGAAATTATTGATTTGTTAGACGATACGTTAAAAGATGCAATTAACATTACTGAAATTCCAGCAGCAAACGAAAAGCAGTGCGGTCAAGCGAAACTTCACGATTTAGAAGGAGCAAAACGCTTGATGAAGTTCTGGCTAGAACAGGACAAAGAAGATTTAGAAAAAGTATTTGGCTAAAAATAAGCAGTCCGCTGGGCTGCTTATTTTATTTGAAAAAAGATGAAGAAGTTTCTCTAAGTCTAAAGAAAGGGAAATGTCTCTTTTTATGAAAAAAATGTTTTAATGAACTAAAAAAGGGTACAACTATATTATACAAAGACTTCACAAAGGAGCGAAAAACATGGCAGTAAATGTAAATGAAATCGTTAATAAACAAGTAGCGAATTTTAGTGTAATGTACATAAAACTTCATAACTTTCACTGGTACGTAAAAGGTGAACAATTCTTCACTCTTCATGAAAAGTTTGAAGAGCTGTATACGGAAACAGCTACAATTATTGATGACCTTGCAGAACGCCTTTTAGCATTAGAAGGAAAACCTGTGGCAACAATGAAAGAATCGTTAGAACTTTCTTCTATTAAAGAAGCGGATGGAAGCGAAACGGCTAAAGATATGGTCGCTTCTTTAGTAAGCGATTTTGATACGCTAACTGCTGAATTAAAAGAAGGAATGGACGCAGCCGGTGAAGCGGGCGACGAAACAACAGGAGACATGCTGTTAGCCATTCATCAAAGCTTAGAAAAGCATACGTGGATGTTAAAATCATTCCTAGGCAAGTAACTAACCTGCGAGTAATCGCAGGTTTTTTTATGGTAAGATGGACGAACACTTTTTTTTTACCAGCATATACTGTAGGGATATGACTGCTGAAAGGGTGAAAAAAGTGGATATGCAGAAGCTTTCTGTCTTGATAATCTCAAGTTTAGGTTCACTGGCTTTTTTTTTATTTGGAGAGTGGGACTATTTACTAATGGCTTTAGTAGCATTAGTGACAATGGATTATTTGACAGGCACGATTGCAGCTTTTATAAATAAACGTTTATCTAGCAAAGTAGGTTTTAAAGGAATTGCCAAAAAGATTTTTATTTTTGCCATGATTGCTGTAGCAAACTTTATCGATTCCGTATTCTGGGAAAACGGTCATATTATTCGAGATGGAGCTACTTTGTTCTATATTTTAAACGAAATGATTTCAATTACAGAAAATGCAGGAATTGTAGGAATTCCAATTCCAGAGCCGCTAAAAAAAGCAATAGCGATTTTAAAAGACCGCTTTAAATCGTAAAGTGTATAAAAAAAGAATAAGATACAAATAAGAAAGATAAGTTGGCACTAGAAAGAAGGAGCTGAATATCTTTCATGACAAAAAAATATTATATATCTTTGAGTTCAGGAGAAATCAATCAGTCAAATACTGCTTCAGATTGGAATTATGCGATTGAAGCAACAGATGAAGAAGTCGAGAAGCTGAGAACGTATTTAGATCAGCGTGCTTCAAGCGATTGGTCAAGCTTTTGGCGATCACATATTCCGTATCTGGAATATCATCATGATTCTCAAAATGATATGTACGATAAAACGACAGTTGAAATATATGCCATGCTTTATCAGCTAGGAGACGATGAAACAAAATCACATATCAAACAGATGAATATTTTATCTTCAGATAGAATGGAATAAGGAGTAAAAAGCAAACAAAAAAAGTACGAGCATACTTTTCTTATCAGGTATGGCCGTAATGTATGATAAAATAAGGGAAAAATCAAATGGAGTTTGAGTCGACCATGTACACATTTAAGGATGCATATCATAATCAAGTATTTTTATCATTTGAAAAAAATCCATTCTCGAAAACTCCACGTCATGTTTGGGTCGTATGCAGGTATGAAAATCAATGGTTGCTAACGAATCACTCAAAACGAGGTTTAGAATTTCCCGGAGGAAAACTAGAAGGCAATGAAGTACCAGAAGAAGCAGCGGTTCGAGAAGTATTTGAAGAAACAGGCGGAGAAGTCTCTTCTTTAACTTATATTGGGCAATATAAAGTAGTAAGTAAAGGAAAGACCATTATTAAAAACATTTATTTTGCTACTATTGGAAATGTAATTAAAAAAGAAGACTACATGGAAACGGATGGTCCCGTAATGATTGATGAATTACCTTCGGGCATTCAACAAGATGATGCATACAGCTTCATCATGAAAGATAATGTTTTACAATATGTAATGAAATATGTAAAGCGAACATTTTTGTAAAAGTGTCCTATCAATGAAAATCCCCCCGTTTGTACGGGGGGATTTTTTATGAGCGTCGGATCAATTTCTTTTCTAAATAAGCAACGCCTTGATACATAATCGTAGCGAAAATGGCAATTAATAATAAGCTGAGAAGAACAAGAGTAAAGTTGAAGACTTGGAAACCATAAATAATCATATATCCAAGCCCTTTCGAAGAAACTAAAAATTCTCCTACGATGACTCCTACCCAAGATAAGCCGACATTTACTTTAAATGTGGAAATAATAGCGGGCATGGAAGCTGGCAAAATGGCTTCTTTAAAACAGCGGGTTTTCGTTGCCCCAAAGCTTTTTAGTAATTTAATATAGTTTGGATCAACTTCTTTAAATGCTGTGTAAACGACGATGGATGTAATAATAACGGATATAATCGCCCCCATCGTTAAGATTGAGAAAAATCCTGGACCGATCGCTACAATTAAAATAGGGCCCAGCGCTACTTTTGGCATGGCGTTTAAAATAACGAGGTAAGGGTCTAATATGTTTGCAAGCCTCGTTGAATACCAAAGGGCCGTTGCAAGTAAAATACCTAGTAATGTGCCTAAAATGAAGCCAAGAATCGTTTCAAATAATGTAAAACCAATATGCGCTGCCAGCGAGCCGTCGGTAAGTTTAATTAAAAATAAATGCCATACTTTAGTAGGGGAACTGAAAATTAAAGGGTCAATCCACTTTAAACGAGAAGCCAGTTCCCAGAAGCTAAAAAAGGCTAAGAACATGACCAGCTGTACGCTCAGTACTAATCGTTTTTCACCCCGAACCTTGCGAAGGTAGCTTTCGTGAAGAGTATCTAGGGAGCTAGTGGGTTTCAAGTTGATCAAGCTCCTTCCATATGTCCATAAATAAATCGTTATAGACAGGATGCTGTCGTGCTTCAAACGGAGAGAGAGTTCGTAAAATAGAAGGAACCGTAAATGTTTTTGCGATTTTTCCCGGTTTTGCTGAGAATAAAAAGATTCGGCTGCTCATGGCAATAGCTTCGCCGATATCATGCGTGACCAAAACGGCCGTTTTTTGATAGGTCATCAGCGTTTTGGAGACAAGTTCTTCAAGCTTAAGTTTTGTTTGAAAATCAAGTGCTGAAAAAGGTTCATCTAAGAGTAAAATAGCGGGGTCAATGGCAAGTGTTCGGACTAAAGCGACACGCTGTCTCATGCCTCCGGATAACTGATGCGGATATAGGTCACCTACGCCCTGTAAACCAATTTCTTTTAGGAGTAACAGTGCTTTACTCTCTGTTTTATCTGTTAGCTGTCCGCGAATTTCAAGCCCAAGTAAAATATTTTCTTTAATGGTTTTCCACGGAAACAAATAATCTTGTTGAAGCATATAACCGATGTTTGGGACTGATGTTCCGATATTTTCACCGTCTATTGTGACAAAGCCGGACGTTGGTTCAATCAAGCCTGCAATAATCGATAGAAGCGTCGTTTTTCCACATCCGCTTGGGCCGAGAAAGGAAACAAATTCTCCTTCTTCAATAGACAAATTAATATGTTCAAGTGCAGTGGTAGCAGACTTTGTCGTAAGATACATATGCTGAACATCTTGAATGTGAAGTTTTGTCATATTACTCACTCATTGCATCTTTTGCGAATTTTGTGTTGACTAGCTTGTTGTAATCGATGTGTCTTGGAAGTTCTCCAGATTCGTCCATGATTTTTTGTAAATGATCCCACTCTTTTTGATCTAATAAAGGGTTAGTTGCAAAGGATTTTTGAGATTTATAGCGGTCAATAACAGTTTTCAGCGTTTCTTTAGGAGTATCTTCGAAATACGGTGCAACCACTTCGGCAATTTCATCTGTGCTATGTGTATTCACCCATTTTTGTGCTTTGTAAATAGCTCGAGTAAATTTAGCCGCTGCTTCAGGGTTATCTTTTAAATAGCTTTCTTTGGCCATAAATGTTGTATAAGGAACTGTTCCTGATTCTTTTCCGAAGGAAGCAACGATATGTCCTTTTCCTTGTTGCTCTAAAATACTAGCCGTTGGCTCAAATAATTGAACATAATCTCCAGTACCAGAAGCAAAAGCATTCGCAACATTAGCAAAATCAATGTTTTGAACGAGTTTTACATCTTTTTTAGGATCAATATTATGCTGTTTCAACACATATTCCCCTACCATTTGCGGCATGCCGCCTTTACGTTGACCAAGAAACGTTTTGCCTTTAAGCTGATCCCATGAGAATTGATCGACCTTTTTACGCGATACTAGAAATGTTCCGTCGGTTTGGGTTAGTTGTGCAAAGTTGATGACGGGATCACTAGACCCCTGTGCATATACGTAGATTGAAGTTTCCGAGCCGACTAAGGCGACGTCGATGCCGTCAGATAAAAGTGACGTCATTGTCTTATCTCCGCCCCACGTTGTTTTTAAATCTACCTTTAGTCCTTCTTCTTCAAAAAAGCCTTTTGAAATAGCAACGTACTGGGGAGCATAAAAGATAGAGCGAGTTACTTCGCCGACACGAACCGTCTGTACAGATGTTGTTTTGCCGCAGCTAATTATTGGGATGAGTAAAATCATAATAGCAAGCAAAGAAAAGAGCCATTTGATTGGTTTCATAAAGCAAACCTCCTTAAAAGAATAAAATATTTTATGATAATGTATGTAAGAAAGTAGAAGAAGGTGAGTGCCTACATAACTATGTGGAAAATCAAAGAAGTATTAGCCAACGATTGAAAGTCCACCGTGGCGGGAAAAAATATACCAGTCATATAAAGAATGGAGGAAAAAAATGAAAGATGGAACAATTCTTCATAAACAGCGTTTCCCATCATCAAACCCTCGCGTGGCGCTGTGGGTGATTACATATGCATGTCAAGGGCTTAAGATTAAAGGAATGCTCGCAGAGCCAAAAGAAAAAGGAATGTATGACGGCTTTTTATACTTAAGAGGAGGTATTAAGAACGTAGGAACGGTTCGTCCTGCTCGACTCATTCAATTTGCTTCTCAAGGTTTTATTGTGATGGCTCCGTTCTATAGGGGAAATCAAGGAGGCGAAGGAAACGAAGATTTTGCAGGAGATGATCGTTACGATGCTTTTGCTGCTTACGATTTATTGAAACAGCTCCCTAACGTCCACCGTGACCGCATTCATATTTTTGGGTTTTCAAGAGGGGGAGTGATGGCTTTACTCACAGCCATTGAAAAAAACGACAGCCGCTCTCTTGTGTTATGGGGAGGCGTCACGGATATGGTGCTGACATATGAAGAAAGAGAAGATTTAAGAAGAATGATGAAGCGAGTGATTGGAGGAACTCCTTCTAAATATCCTGAAAGATATGAATGGAGGACACCTTTGCATCGTGCTCATCTCGTCAAGCCGCCGGTCTTGCTTATTCATGGTTTAGAAGATAAAAACGTATCGATTGATCATTCCTATCAGCTCGAATCTAAATTAAAGAAGTCCAATAAAAAAGTTACCAGCTGGTACTTCGAAAACTTTCCACATGCTTTTCCACCAAAAGAAAACCGAGAAACGGTGAAGAAGTTAACGAAGTGGATGAAAGCGCAATAAAAGATATGCTACGATAGAGAAAACAAGTAGAATAACAGTGAGGAGTGAGAAAAAATGGGGATGCCGCTAGAATTAAATACAATGATTGTGACAAAAGGCAATGAAAAACGTGTAACGGATAACATTTTTCAAATTGAGAAAAAAGGATATCGCTTGTATCCGTTAGATATTCCATTAAACATTCACAAAACGAAAACTGGAGAATGTATTGGAACTGCTGTTGTGCGTAAGGTAGAAATGGAGCAGGAAAAAACCATTGTCACATATGAACTGACAAAATTACATTCGACTAACTAAAAAACCGATCGTCTCTAAGACGATCGGTTTTTTATTAGACCCTAGGTCCGCCTAATGTTGAAATATCAGATGCCACATCATTAAAACGCTTGAAATTAGCTTTGAATTTAGCAGCAAGCTCAGTTGCTTTTTGATTATAAGCTGTTGCATCGTTCCATGCTTTAGAAGGCTGAAGCACTTCATCAGGAACTCCCGGAACATGAGTTGGAATCGATAAACCAAAAATAGCGTCTGTTACTGTTTCGGTATTAGCTAGTTCTCCTTCAAGGGCTGCTTGAACCATAGCTCGAGTGTAACTTAACTTCATTCGTTCGCCGATGCCGTATTCACCACCGGTCCATCCAGTATTTACAAGGTAGACATTTACATTATGTTCATCGATTTTCTTTCCTAGCATTTCTGCATAAGTTGTTGGAGCAAGAGGTAAGAAAGGCTCACCAAAGCATGTAGAGAAAGTAGCCTGTGGCGATGTTACGCCGCGCTCTGTTCCAGCTAACTTACTAGTGTATCCGCTCAGAAAATGGTACATCGCTTGTTCTTTTGTAAGCTTGCTGATTGGAGGCAAGACGCCGAAAGCATCAGCAGTTAAAAAGACAATAGCTGTAGGGTGCCCAGCAACGCTTGGCAATACCGTATTATCAATAGAGTCAATTGAATAAGCGGCACGAGTATTCTCTGTTAAACTATTATCATTGTAATCTGCTACTTTCGTATTTTGATTTAACACTACATTTTCCAGTACGGCGCCGAAGCGAATTGCATTGAAAATTTGCGGTTCTTTTTCTTCGGAAAGCTGAATGCACTTCGCGTAGCATCCTCCTTCAATATTAAATACACCAGAGCTTGACCAACCGTGCTCATCATCTCCGATTAAACGACGGTTTGCATCAGCAGAAAGCGTTGTTTTACCCGTTCCAGATAAACCAAAGAATAATGCAACGTCACCTTCTTCTCCTACGTTGGCAGAACAGTGCATGGATAGAATATTGTTTTGAGGAAGCAAGAAGTTCATCACTGAGAAAATAGATTTTTTCATTTCACCAGCGTATTCAGTTCCTCCAATTAGCACAATACGTCGCTCTAACGAAAGAATAATGAAGGTTTCAGAATTCGTCCCGTCTGTTTCAGGATCAGCTTTGAACGTTGGAGCTGCTACAATTGTAAACGGCTTCACATCATCATTTGTTTTTTGTTCGGCTGAAGGGCGAATGAATAACTGCTGAGCGAATAGGTTGTGCCATGCAAATTCATTAACTACTTGAATTGGTAACTGATACTTTTTATCAGCTCCAGCATATCCATTAAAAACAAAAAGTTCATCCTGCTTCTTTAAGTGGTTTAAGACTTTTTTGTATAGCGCATCGAATCGCTGAGCAGAAATTGGCTGATTGACAGGTCCCCATTCAACCGTTTTTGAAGACACAGCATCGCTTACAATAAATTTATCTAAAGGAGAGCGACCTGTATATTTTCCGGTTTCGACTGACACAGCACCTGTAGAAGTCAACGTTCCTTCGCGTCGAGCTAGAATTTTTTCAACAAGTTGTGGAACAGATAATTGGTGTTTTGTTGTTTTTAATTGAAGCAAACCATTTAATTCGATAGACATATCAACAGTACTCATGTGCACTACCTTCCTTTTTTAGCTATTATTTATTCATTAATGTTTGAAATTTATAATTAGTATAACACATTTATTTAATTATTCTATACTATTTAACTAAAAATGTTTGTGTATTATAAAAAAATGTACGTTATACCTATTTGGGACACCTGTATATGTGCTAGGAGCGAAAAAAGTGAAGCTATTTTAAGTGAAAGCCTCATTTTGATCTGTCTTATTAACTAAACTTAGTGATGATTCTTAATAAGGTGTACTATTTCGGAATTTGAGTATGTTACATTAAAACAGATTCAAACCTAAAGAGATGATTTCCATTTGAATGTTGTTGACAGTGAAGCGCTTTTTCATGTATTATATGTCCTTGAACGGATACTCTCTTATCCCGAGCTGGTGGAGGGACAGGCCCTATGAAACCCAGCAACCATCGTCATTTTTTTGTGTAGACGATAAGGTGCTAACCTGATGCAAGGGCACAACCTTGATCGATAAGAGTGAAAGGCTTATGTAGAATTTGATACCTTTCCTCGATACAAGGAAAGGTTTTTTTATATTTTTTAGCGTGTAATGAAAATAAGGGAATGAGTACCGTATCACAATGTATCGTATTTATAAGGAGGAAAACTGATGTCAACACAACGTCGTCTGTTCACGTCAGAATCTGTTACAGAGGGACATCCCGATAAAATTTGTGACCAAATTTCTGACTCAATTCTTGATGCTATCCTAGCAAAGGATCCAAATGCTCGTGTTGCTTGTGAAACAAGCGTAACAACTGGTTTAGTTTTAGTAAGTGGTGAAATTACAACTTCTACTTACGTAGATATTCCTAAAACAGTTCGCGAAACAATTAAAGGAATTGGCTATACTCGTGCAAAATACGGATTTGATGCTGAAACTTGTGCAGTATTAACATCTATCGACGAGCAGTCAGCTGATATCGCTGCTGGTGTAGACCAAGCGTTAGAAGCACGTGAAGGTCAAATGTCAGATGAAGAAATCGAAGCAATCGGAGCTGGAGACCAAGGCTTAATGTTTGGTTATGCATGTAACGAAACAAAAGAATTAATGCCTCTTCCAATTTCATTAGCTCATAAACTTGCTCGCCGTCTAACAGAAGTACGTAAAGAAGAAATTCTTCCTTACCTTCGCCCGGATGGTAAAACACAAGTAACAGTTGAATATGATGAAAACAACAAACCTGTTCGCATCGATACAATTGTTATTTCAACTCAGCATCATCCAGAAGTAACGTTAGAGCAAATTCAACGTAACTTAAAAGAATATGTTATTAATCCAGTTGTTCCAAACGAGTTAATTGATGAAAATACAAAGTATTTCATTAACCCAACAGGCCGTTTCGTAATCGGCGGTCCTCAAGGAGATGCTGGTTTAACTGGTCGTAAAATTATCGTTGATACTTACGGCGGATATGCTCGTCATGGCGGCGGTGCATTCTCTGGTAAGGACGCAACAAAAGTAGACCGTTCAGCAGCTTATGCAGCTCGTTATGTTGCGAAAAACATTGTAGCAGCTGATCTTGCTGATAAATGTGAAGTACAACTAGCATATGCGATTGGTGTTGCACAACCAGTATCTATTTCAATTGATACATTCGGTACAGGAAAAGTTTCCGAAGAAGTACTAGTAGACGTAGTACGCAAAAACTTTGACCTACGTCCAGCAGGCATCATTAAAATGCTTGATTTACGTCGCCCAATTTATAAGCAAACAGCAGCTTACGGCCACTTTGGTCGTACGGATGTGGAGCTTCCTTGGGAGTTCACAGACAAAGCGGAAGCATTAAAAGCTCAAGCTTTAGCTAAATAATAAAAAAATCTCCGTGAAAACGGAGATTTTTTTTATGCCCATTGAATACCTGCAGCAGATTTTTCTACGACGCCTTCATATTCTGAAAGCAAATGCTGAAAAATGGCGTCCCATGATTGAGTAAGAGCATAGTGTCTCGCTGCATGGCCAAAGTGAAGCCGCTGGTGCAAATCATCGAGTAAACCTGTAATAGCCGAACTGAATTCTTCTAAGGAGTGAGGTTTGCAAAGGTAGCCGTTTCGCCCGTGCTGAACCATCTGTTTAACTCCTCCTGCATTTGCTGCCACTACAGGAGTTCCAGAAGCAAGAGACTCCAGTACAACATTTCCGAAGGTTTCTGTTTCTGAAGGAAAAACAAACAAATCAGATGATGAGTAGATATGAGCAAGTTGCTTACCTTCAAGGAAGCCTGTAAATGTCATATGCTCAGATGCTTGCTGTTGCATTTGTTCTTTTAAAGGGCCGTCTCCCACAATAACCCAGTGAATTTGATGGCGGATATGATCAGGTAGAGATCGTGCAATTTTTATTAAAAAATCAGCGTTCTTTTCTTTAGCTAATCTTCCTACATATGTTAAAATGTAGGGCTTTTTAATATTATATTTAATACGAATATCGAAGCGGTCATAGTGGGGATGAAATAATTTATGATTTACTCCTCGCGACCAAATAGATACGTTGTGAAACCCTTGTTCTTCTAGCTGCTGTTTGGTCACTTCAGAGGGAGCGAATATTTTTTGTACAGGTTTATAAAACCATTTCATATATTTTTGCAGTGGTACACGCATTTTTTCAAGTTCATAGTGAGATAAATAATCATCAAAATTGGTATGATAAGAGCCGACAAGAGGAACACCTAATCTTTTCCCGTAATAGGAGCCGCAAAGCCCCATTGTAAAAGGAGTGGCCAAATGAATAATAGAAGGATTGAATTCCTGCAGCTGCTTTTTAATTTTTAGAACGTTTGGCAATGAAAAGCGGCTGTTTGGATAAAGGAAAAACGGCATGCTGGGCGAGCGGTGAATATACGTTGAAAATGACTGATCATGAGCAAATTCAGGAGCAAATACCTGGATGGGAATTTGCTTTGATTTGACATACTGGGTAAACTGATAAAGTGTTTTAGCAGCTCCGTTAACTTCTGGAGCAAATGTATCCGTAAATAAAGCAATTCTCATTAGTACTCCTCCTATCAATTAAGTTAAAAATATGTTCAGTGACACAGCACCTGAAAAGATGCCCAGTATCAGGCCTACCATGACATCCGTCGGATAGTGCAGACCGAGATAAATTCTTGAAATTCCTACCGTTACTGCAAGAGGCAAAAGAACGGTAGTGAAGGCTGGATAAACAATCATAAGAGGGGTAACCAACGAAAAAATAGCTGTTGTATGCCCAGATGGAAATGAATGATCTTTTAATGGATTTTCTAATACTTTTGTATATTTTAATTGAATATAAGGTCGTTTTCTCGGATATAGTTTTTTAGCAATGGCGACAGGAATATGACTAACGGCTAGAGAAAACGCACAAGCGTAAGCGACAGATGAAGGATGCAGAAATAGCAGCAAGCACGCTATCACAATGGTAAACGTGGCTCCGCCAGCGTGAGTTAGTAAACGTAAAAATCTATTTAAGTGCTTTCGATCAAAATGTTGGTTTACGCTTTTGAATAATCGGCATTCGGCATCATATACATACTGAATTAACTTGGCTTTCATAGAGTCGCTCCCTTTTCAATAAATACGTCTTTATTATTCAGTTTAATCTTTAATTGTGTAGGCAGTACTAAAACGATGTAAATTAATATGGAAATTTCTTTACAATTGTGGAGAGAATAGAGCATGATTGGAGAGTTTGTGGAGATAATAAAAAAATTCCCTCAGTATGGCTTTCTGAGGGAACGTTTCCTTTATAATGAAGAATCAGATTTCTTAATAGATTTATAATACTGCCCTTTTTCTACATATTCTGTACGAATGCGCTGCATATCTTTTAAATCCTCTTCTGTCAGTGTGCGGATCACTTTAGCAGGTCGGCCGAGTGCGAGAGTATTAGGGGGTATTTTTTTACCGGGAGGCACTAAGCTTCCAGCACCGATAAAAGCACCTTCACCAATTTCCGCCCCGTCTAAAATAATAGAACCCATGCCAATGAGCGCGCGTTTGCGGATGATGGAGCTATGTAAAATAACTTGATGTCCTACTGTTACATCATCCTCAATAAGCAAAGGAGCATTTGGGCTTTGATGGAGTGTTGATTGATCTTGTATATTTACTCGTTTACCAATAATCGTAGGTGAAACATCTCCTCTAATAACAGTGTTAAACCAAATGCTGCTTTCTTCACCAATGGTGACATCTCCAGTAATCGTGACATAGTCTGCGATGAAGCAGCTGGGTGCAATGGTAGGCATTTTTTCTTTATACGGATAAATCATCAAATCATCTCCCTTTATTAGTTGAAAAAAAGTAGTAAATCTTCTAATGTAAGTGTACAAAGGTTTTTTAAGCAGGTAAACAAAAAAAGGAAGAAGGAGTAACTCAAATGCATAAATGGGAAGCAGTAAATCCAAAAGGCGTTATTGTCATGGTCCATGGAGCAGCGGAGCATCACGGACGCTATCGCTGGCTGATTGAGATGTGGCGTTCGGTTGGAATGCACGTAATTATGGGAGACCTTCCTGGCCAAGGCTTAACAACAAGAAGAAGAGGACATATCCTATCCTTTGATGAATATGTGTATGAAGTGGAAGAATGGGTACGTGAAGCGCAAAAATATGATTTGCCTATTTTCCTGTTAGGCCACAGTATGGGAGGACTGGCGGTTATTCGTACGCTCCAGACAAAAAACCTTCCTATATGGGGTGCGATTCTTTCCTCTCCTTGTCTAGGATTAAAAGAGCAAGTACCGGCTTATTTAGATATGCTATCTAAAGGGTTAAATAAAGTCATGCCGAACAAACTTTTCGATTTAGGTCTCACTGTTGAAAAAGCAACAAGAAACCAAGAAGTTCGAGATGAAGATGAAAATGACTCACTGTATGTTACAAAAGTTTCTGTAAGATGGTACCGGGAATTGATCCAAGCTGTCAACTTAGCTTTTAAAGATATCGATCGTTTGCCTGATGTCCCGCTTCTTGTGATGCAGGCAGGAGAAGATAAAATTATTGAAAAGCTGATTGTTAGGCAGTGGTTTGATGAAATAGAGCTAAGTGAAAAAATCTACAAAGAATGGTCTCAGCTGTATCACGAAATCTTTAATGAGCCTGAAAGAGAATACGTTTTTACATATGCGAAAAGTTTTGTCGATCTTCACATTTAATAAATGCGGTAAGAAATTGAGGTGAAAATAAATGAAGATTCCGTCTCATCCTATTTCATTAATGAGAAAAATTTATCGAGAAGTGTTTCCTGTCGTTCATCATGAGCTTAATCATTGGCGCGAACGAGCAAAAGAGATTCCTAATAAAGAATTGCGTACTCAAGCATTGGCAAGTATCGATACAAAAACTTTTCATTGTGAAGGAGGCGGTATCCTATCGATTTTAGCGAAAGAAAACATGATTGAATGCGTGAAATTTATTGTTGCCTACCAAACAATCAGCGATTACTTAGATAACTTATGTGACCGCAGCAATTCGCTAGACCCTAAAGATTTTGCTGCCTTACATGAATCGATGCCAGATGCGTTGACTCCTCATGCACCTCTTGGGGATTACTATCGTTTTCGAGCGGATAAAGACGACGGAGGATACTTAGCCGGACTTGTCCAGACTTGTCAGCAGTCCTTGCGAAAAGCTTGTAATTACCATATAGTCTCTTCACATTTATTAGAACTAGCTAATTATTATTGTGATTTGCAAATACATAAGCATGTTGAAATCAAGGAAAGAGTTCCACGATTAGAGAATTGGTTCGATGCTCACCGGCACAGTGTTCCTGAAATGGAGTGGTATGAATTTTCAGCGTGCTCTGGTTCAACGTTAGGAATTTTTTGTTTAGTTGCTTATAGCTTTCAAGAAGAGATGACGGAAGAAATGACGCAGAAAATAAAAGCAGGATATTTTCCTTATATTCAAGGCTTACATATTTTACTCGATTATTTAATTGACCAAGAAGAAGATAAAGCAGGAGGAGATTTGAACTTTTGTTTTTATTATCCTCATTATCAGCAAATGATGGATCGCTTTTTGCATTTTGTCGTAAAAGCAGACGAATATGCTAAAAAACTGCCGGATTATCACTTTCACTGCTTTATCTATAAAGGACTCTTGGGCGTTTATTTGTCGGATCAAAAAGTGCGGGCACAAAAACATGTTCATGTGAATGCACGTAGGTTAATAAAAGCGGGGGGAGCCCTCAGCTACTTTTTCTATATCAACGGACGCTTGTACCGAATGTTAAAAAGATAAGCCATATGCGGCTTATCTTTTTTCAATAGCAATGATGAAGGGAGGGTTGTTTTGCTGATTCATGAAACGATATTGTAAAACGTGAACGTCTTTTTGGTCAAGATTTTGGACATACGTTAGTAAATCGTCTCTTTCTTGTTTCCCTTGTTCGTGTCCATGATAAATAACGAGCACAATCACTCCTTCAGGTGCTAGCAAATCAAGTAACTGCTCAATTGCAGAGATTGTTGTTTCAGAAGTGGTGACAATGTCTTTATCTCCACCTGGTAAATAACCTAAATTAAAGACAGCGCCCGTGACTCGTCTTTTGATAGAACGAGGAAGCATGTTTATATTGCTGTGGCTTTCTTGGATAAGTGTTACTCTGTTTTCTATATGGTGTTCTGTCAATCGCTGTTGAGTTGCTTGAATGGCTTGAGGTTGAATATCAAATCCATATACATGACCTGTATCTCCGACTAAGTTAGCTAAGAACAATGTATCATGTCCATTTCCTGCTGTGGCATCAATCGCGACATCTCCTTGGGCCACAGCATTAGTCAGCAATGTGCGGGCAAAAGGCAGGATACGTTCTATTTTCATCTTTCCATCAACTCTTTTTCGTAATATTTTCCTTGATAGCTTTGACGACGTTGGAGCTCTTGATCAATGGCATTTAATACGCTCCACTTATTTACGCTCCACATCGGTCCAACCATGAGGTCTATCGGTCCATCGCCTGTAATACGATGAACAATCATCTCAGGAGGGATTACTTCGAGCTGATCACATACAAGCTTTACGTATTCTTCAAATGAAAGAAATTCAACAAGGCCCTTTTCATACTGTTTGACCATAGGAGTTCCTTTTAGTAAATGAAGCAGATGAATCTTAATTCCTTGAACGTCTAATTTTGCTACTTCACGTACGGTTTCCATCATCATATCAGGTGTTTCTAAAGGCAAACCATTAATGATGTGAGAACATACGCGAATACCGTGTTTTCGAAGCTTTGCTACCCCATCTACATAGCATTGATGATCGTGTGCCCGGTTAATAAGCAGTGAAGTTCGTTCATGAACAGTTTGGAGTCCAAGTTCTACCCATAGATAAGTTCGTTCATTTAATTCAGCCAAGTATTCCACCACATCGTCGGGGAGACAGTCAGGGCGCGTGGCGATAGAAAGCCCAACAACTCCGGGAAGCTTTAAGACGGCTTCATATTTTTCACGAAGCTCCTCGACAGGAGCATGAGTATTAGTAAATGCTTGAAAATAAGCAACGTATTTTCCGTCTTTCCATTTATGATGCATTTTTTCACTGATTTCATTAAATTGGGTCACGAGGTCATCCGCTCTGTTTCCAGCAAAATCCCCTGAGCCAGCAGCACTGCAAAACGTACAGCCGCCGTGAGCTACCGTGCCGTCTCTGTTTGGACAATCAAATCCTCCATCTAAGGCTACTTTAAATACCTTATGGCCAAAGTGGTTACGTAAGTGGTAATTCCAGGTGTGATAACGTTTGTTTTCAGATTTATACGGAAATGGGTTTGTCTGACTCAAATCAGCAACCTCCTTTTTACATGCAATATACATCAACAAATTGTATCAAAAACGTGAAAAAGTGCCAAACAAATTTAAGGATGCTTATATTTAACAGGTTCTTCTTGTCGTAAAGGGAAGTAAAGTTGCGCAAAATAAGACAGAAATGAACGAATAGGAGGAATAGAGAATGACAACTCGTCAAGCAGTGGATCAACTTATGCAACAGTGTGAAGATGCTATTCGCTTTGGACAAGGTCAGTTGCAGGAAGGCATGAAGCAAGAACATTATAACGACACTGAATATACAAAAGCACAGGAAAAATTAGAAAATGCTTATAAAGAAATTGAAGAGTTTTCTCACAGTGCAAATGCACAGCAAAGAGAGCAGCTATATCGCATGCGCCTGCAAGTTCAGCAGCTGCAAAATAAATTGATCACAACTCAGCATTAAGGAGAGGATTTTATGGCAACGCGTTCAAATCAAAATAATCCGGAACAAAAAACAAAAAACGGGATCAACAGCAATGACATTGAGCTAGGAAAAGATTTTGATCCGGTAAAAGAATTAAAAGCACGAAACAGCAAGCGTGCACAGCCGGTTCGTTCGAAGCAAAAATAAGCGATAAAAAGGTGATTTTGCATGATATTGTCATGTGGAATCACCTTTTTAAATAGTCAGCGAATTTCAAATAAATTGTCTATATGTAAAAGCATTGCGAACCCTTTAAGAAAAGACTAGAATGTACGTTGGCATTCGAATAGATAGGGGGGAGATCAATGCCCAAATCACTTTGGTTTTTGATTATTGGTATGCTTGTAAACGTAACGGGAGCTTCATTTTTATGGCCTCTCAATACAATTTATATAAATGAACATTTAGGAAAGTCGTTATCCGTCGCAGGAGTGGTTCTTATGCTGAATTCTGCGGCAAGCGTAGTAGGAAATTTGCTTGGAGGAACGCTTTTTGACAAAATCGGAGGATATAAATCCATTTTATCAGGAATTATTATTACTCTTATTGCATTAGTGGGACTCGTGTTTTTCCATGGTTGGCCTACATACGTTGTTCTCTTGGTTGTTGTAGGGTTTGGATCTGGTATTGTGTTTCCATCTATGTATGCAATGGCAGGGTCCGTTTGGCCACAAGGCGGAAGAAAAGCATTTAATGCGATGTACGTTGCTCAAAATGCAGGAGTAGCTATTGGCGCCGCGGTAGGGGGCATTGTAGCGTCTTATTCATTTACGTATATTTTCTTAGCTAATACAATTTTATACGTTATTTTTCTGCTTATTGCTATTTTTTCATATCGTCATATTTCGGTTACCGTTGGACAAACGAATGTCCTTAATGAAGCAGGGAGCATTGGGCATAAAACGAAGCTGACTGCTCTTCTTATTTTATGTACGGGGTATGTCTTATGCTGGGTGGCGTATGTTCAGTGGCAAACAACGATTGCTACGCATACGCGTGAGCTGAATATACCTCTTTCTAGCTACAGTTTGCTTTGGACAATTAACGGGATTTTAATTGTAGTCGGTCAGCCTTTGATTGTACCCATCATTCAAAAAGTAGCAAAAACATTAAAAGTACAGGTCCTAATTGGAACGGTTATTTTTGTGGCTTCTTTTGTTATCGTGGTGAATGCTACAACATTTCCGCAGTTCTTAACAGCAATGGTTGTGTTAACAATTGGAGAAATGTTCGTTTGGCCAGCCATTCCGGCTGTTGCAAGTCATTTGGCTCCATCTGGAAAAGAAGGATTTTATCAAGGTGTAGTTAACAGCATGGCTACTGCAGGTAAAATGATTGGTCCTCTCTTTGGAGGCGTTATTTTCGATGCGTTTAATATGTCTACACTGTGCTATTTATTAATTGGACTATTGCTATTCAGCATGTGTACAACATGGATATACGATTATAAATTAAAAGAAAAACGTCAGCGTTCATTAACCATCTCTAAATAAATAGAGATGGTTTTATTTTTGAATGCTTAATAAACGTAGGAATGTCTTCAGTATTCCTTTAATAATATAATAAGGGTTGTGACAAGCAAAGAAAGGAGTATATACCTGTAAATGTGTAAGCGTTTTCTAATTATATGACTTCATGGGGGGCTAAACATGCTTAGTATGATTGGATTAATTGGAGGATTATTGCTGCTCATTGTATTAACGATGAGAGGCATGAATTTATTTATAGCAGGTCCGCTCAGTGCTTTAGTTGTTGCGTTAACAAGCGGAATGCCTTTATTTCCACAGCTGGTGAAAGAAGGAGAAGCAAATTTTGTTGGAAATTACATGTCTGGTTTCACAGGATTTATTGCTTCTTGGTATTTAATGTTCCTATTGGGCGCCGTCTTTGGAAAAGTGATGGAAGACAGCGGGGCTGCTGATAGTGTTTCTCGCTGGATTGTCAGTAAACTAGGAATGAAAAGAGCAGTGTTGGCGATTGTACTTGCCTGTGCGGTCTTGACATACGGAGGAGTCAGTCTGTTTGTAGTAGCATTCTCTGTCTATCCAATGGCTTTAAGCTTATTCAAACAGGCCGATTTGCCGAGGCGGTTTATCCCTGCTGCTTTAGCATTCGGTTCCGTTACGTTTACGATGACCTCGGCTGGATCGCCTGAAATCCAAAACTGGATTCCAATTGAATACTTAAAGACTAGTCCGTATGCAGGATGGGAAGTTAGTTTAGTTGTAGCAGTAGTGATGGCTGTATTCGGCTACTGGTGGTTAAAGCGCTTGATTTCAAAAGCAGTTAAAAATGGAGAGCGTTTTATATCACGCAAGAAAGATCCAGTAGTAACGGAAAATCAGTCTCTTCCTAATCCTTTATTAAGTTTGCTTCCGCTTGTGGTCGTGCTCATTATTTCTTTTGCACTTCATAAGCCACTTCAGCAATCTGCGCTGATTGTCGCACTTTTAAGCGGGATCATTGTCACTTATATTGTGAACCGAAAGCATTTTAAAGGATTTTGGAATGCAGCTTCAGAAGGAACACTGGGTGCGTTAATTGCTATTGGGAATACAGCGGCTGTCGTAGGTTTTGGAGGAGTTGCTAAGGCTGTTCCCGCGTTTGGAGTGGCTGTAGATGCCATGACGCATATTCCAGGAAGTCCGTTGATTGGAGGAGCTATTGCCGTGAGTGTTATCGCGGGGATGACAGGTTCGGCTTCAGGAGGTCAGGCGATTGCTTTGCCAATTTTAGCACCTCACTATCTAGATGCTGGTGTAAATCCAGAAGCTCTCCATCGCGTAGTAGCTATTTCCTCTGGAGTATTAGATTCCTTGCCTCATAATGGTTATGTCGTAACAACAATTAATTCTATTTGCGGAGAAACTCATAAAGATGCGTATGGATCAGTTGCAGCAATGACGGTGATTGTGCCGCTTGTTGGTCTTGTACTTGCGATCATCCTGTTTTCTTTTGGATTTGGCATTTAATAATAGCAGCTAAAGAAAATAGGGACTGGGATAAAAGTATTTTAGTTGAAGGAAGATCCGAACGATGAATCGTTCGGATCTTTTCATGTTTATGGTGAACGTAGGTTTCATTTGTTTAGGTGCTTCTAGCTGCGGAGTGGAGGGCAAGGTAAAGACTCCTGAAGTAGGTGAGACCCCGCATGAGTGTAAGAAACGAGGAGGCTCATCGGCCGCCAGCGGAAAAAGTCTTGCACGGAAATCAACAGCGGTGTAACCAAGAAATTCATACTAGCGCATTTATCCCATTTGTTCGTCTTTAAATTGGATTGATTTAATTATGTCTCAATCCCTTTTTTGTTTGGCCGTGGATGTATGTTTTTGGGAGAAGTTGTTCATATATAAGAATGAAAGAGAGGATTTAGCAACAAAGCAGTGCTGCATTGCAGAAACTTTTACAAAATCCCTTGAACAACTTGCAGTTTACGAACATATTATTTACAATACAAGGTAGTATGATGTAAAAACTATGATAAGGAATAGTAGTGAACGAAGCGAGCTAAGAGAGCTGACGGGTGGTGCGAGTCAGCAAACGAGCGTTCATGAACTCACCTTGGAGTTGTAAATGTGAAGTAAAGTAACATTTGCCGTCTATCCGCGTTAAGGAAAATGAGTGAGTACATAATTGTGCTAATTTGGGTGGTACCGCGGGAAGTTTATTCAACCTCTCGTCCCTTTGTTTGAGGGATGAGGGGTTTTTTAGTTTAATTAAATACAGCTGGAGCGTACAAGGAGGATTATGTATGGCTTTTAATCATGAAAAGATCGAACAAAAATGGCAAAAAGTTTGGGAAGAAAATAAAACATTTAGAACAACAGAAGATGAAGGAAAGCGTAAATTTTACGCATTAGATATGTTCCCTTATCCATCTGGCGCTGGTTTACACGTTGGGCATCCAGAAGGTTATACAGCAACGGATATTTTATCTCGTATGAAGCGTATGCAAGGATACAATGTACTTCATCCGATGGGATGGGATGCATTCGGACTACCTGCTGAACAGTATGCATTAGATACAGGAAACGACCCGGCTGAATTCACTGAACTTAACATTAATAATTTCCGTCGTCAAATCAAATCGTTAGGTTTCTCTTACGATTGGGAGCGAGAAATTAATACAACTGATCCAAACTACTACAAATGGACACAGTGGATTTTCTTACAGCTATATAAAAACGGCTTAGCTTATGTGGATGAAGTAGCTGTTAACTGGTGTCCTGCTCTAGGAACAGTACTTGCGAACGAAGAAGTTATTGACGGCAAAAGTGAGCGTGGGGGACATCCGGTTGAGCGTCGTCCAATGAAGCAGTGGATGCTTAAAATCACAGCTTATGCAGATCGTTTACTAGAAGATTTAGATGAGCTTGATTGGCCAGAAAGTATTAAAGAAATGCAGCGCAACTGGATTGGCCGCTCTGAAGGAGCTCACGTGCACTTCACAATCGATGGATACAAGGACACATTTACTGTGTTCACAACGCGTCCTGACACGCTATTTGGAGCAACGTATGCCGTTTTAGCACCTGAACATCCGTTTGTAGAAAAAATTACAACAGCCGAACAAAAAGAAGCGGTAGAAGCGTATTTAGATCAAATTAAAAGCAAAAGCGATTTAGAACGTACAGACTTAGCTAAAGACAAAACTGGCGTATTCACTGGTGCTTATGCAATTAACCCTGTAAACGGCGAGAGAATGCCAATTTGGATTGCTGACTATGTTTTAATGAGCTATGGCACAGGTGCAATTATGGCTGTTCCAGCTCATGATGAGCGTGATTATGAATTTGCTGTTAAATTTGAACTGCCGATTAAAGAAGTAGTAGCGGGCGGAGACGTTTCAAAAGAAGCTTATACAGGCGACGGCGAGCACGTTAATTCAGACTTCTTAAATGGTTTAGATAAAGAAGAAGCAATTTCAAATATGATTCAGTGGCTTCAAACAAATGAAAAAGGTGAAAAACAAGTAACATACCGTCTGCGTGACTGGTTATTCAGTCGTCAGCGCTACTGGGGTGAACCAATTCCTGTTATTCACTGGGAAGATGGCACAACGACTGCAGTTCCTGAAGATCAGCTTCCGCTTGTGTTACCAAAAACGACTGAAATTAAACCGTCAGGCACAGGTGAATCTCCGTTAGCAAACATTGATGACTGGGTGAACGTAGTAGATCCGGAAACAGGCAAAAAAGGGCGCCGCGAAACAAATACAATGCCTCAATGGGCAGGCAGCTGCTGGTATTACTTACGCTACATTGATCCAACAAACAGTGAAGTGTTAGCAGATGCAGATAAATTAAAAGAATGGTTGCCGGTTGATATTTATATCGGTGGAGCTGAACACGCTGTTCTTCACTTATTATATGCTCGTTTCTGGCATAAGTTTTTATATGATATCGGCGTAGTTCCAACAAAAGAGCCGTTCCAAAAACTGTTTAACCAAGGTATGATTCTTGGAGAAAACAACGAAAAAATGAGTAAGTCAAAAGGTAACGTTGTAAACCCAGACGAGATCGTAGAAAGCCACGGAGCAGATACGCTTCGCCTTTATGAAATGTTCATGGGGCCTTTAGATGCGTCAATCGCCTGGTCAACAAAAGGGCTTGATGGTGCACGCCGTTTCTTAGATCGTGTATGGCGCTTACTTGTTGACGATAACGGTGAATTAAGCAGCAAGGTTCAAGAAAGCAATGACACTACGCTTGAACGCGTGTATCACCAAACGGTGAAAAAAGTAACGGAAGATTACGAAGGCCTCCGTTTTAATACAGGTATCTCTCAGCTTATGGTATTCATCAATGATGCATACAAAGTTGACGTGCTGCCAAAGCAATACGTAGAAGGATTTGTGAAGCTATTAGCACCAATTTGTCCTCATACGACTGAGGAATTATGGAGCAAACTAGGTCACGAAGATACAATTTCGTATGAGGCTTGGCCTGCGTTTGACGAAGCAAAACTTGTAGATGATGAAGTGGAAATTGTCGTTCAAATTAACGGTAAAGTACGTGCGAAAGTAAACGTACCTGCTGAGGCGTCTCGTGAAGAGCTTCAAGATATTGCAATGGCTAATGAAGATGTTCAAGAGTTCATTGAAGGTAAGACAGTGCGCAAAGTGATTGCTGTGCCTGGTAAATTAGTAAACATCGTAGCTAATTAAGTATTGATGTAGAACAGAACCCCTGACTGCTCTTTAGTCAGGGGTTCTGTTCTAGACCTAAGTGCCTGATGTCCGCCTTTCCGGGTTGACATCAGGCGCTTAGTCAAACCTTTAACTACGATTGGAAGGGCTTAGGCAGGCTGCTGCTTAAGCTTTTCTTATTTAGTGGCATAAAGGTATTTGAATTTGCTACAATAGCGATAGCAAGCTGAATGAAAGAATAGAGAGGAATGACGAAGATGGAAGAAGTAAAAGTAATTACGCCTGAAGAACTTCAAAAACGCGTTGAAAATGGAGAAGAACTTCATTTAGTTGATGTGCGCGAAGATGAAGAAGTAGCAGAAGGAATGATTCCAACTGCTAAACACATTCGTATGAATGATATTCCAGGTAATGTGGATTATTTCGATAAAGACAAAGAATATATTTTCATTTGCCGTTCGGGCCGCCGCAGTGAAAACGTATGTTACTACCTTCAAGAACAAGGATATAAAGTAACAAATATGGTTGGCGGTATGTTAGAGTGGGAAGGAAAAACGGTTAATAAATAAAAAAGAGGCTGGGACAAAAGTATCTTAGCTGAAGTGAAAAATGAACCTTTGATCAACATATTTGATTAGTGGTTCATTTTTTTTGTTAGGGTGAACATAGGTTTTATTTGTTTCGTTTCCTCTCCTCTAGCAGCTGATTGGAAGGCAAGGCGAAGACTCCTGCGAGAAAAGCGGAAAAGGTGAGACCCCCCAGGAGCGCAAGCGAGGAGGAGGATCACCGGCCGCCCGCGGAAAGCGAAGTCTTGAAAGGAAATTGACTGCCGTGTCACAAGCGTTTCAGCTCATGTATCCCATTTGTTCGTCTTTAGATTGAGTTCATTTCGTTATGTCTCAACCTCTTTTTTGAATGACACTTCTGCCATCCGACTAAAATGATAGCAGGAAAACAAATGATGACTAAATCTATAAAAGCTCTCATAAAAATAGAGGTAGTAAGAGATTGAAAATCCGTACAAAAACCATCATCAAGAGAAACAGTCCATTCTGATTGAAACAAATTTGATAGGACAAGGTGGTAGAAGCTGTGATACAAGTGAAAATGTTTGATAAAGAGCACGAAAAAGATTTAGAATTTGCGGTGAACCGATTTTTACGGAAATTAGAGGATGAAGACGTCGTTGATATTAAATACCAAGTGACAGTGGATGTTGATCGTGATGAGCAGGTGTACTGTTTTTCAGCCATGGTTATGTATAAAGCCTAGCATATTATGCTAGGCTTGTTGCAAATTCTCCTGCATTACTTCCAGCCAAACGGCCTGTTACAAGAGCAGAAGTGATATTATATCCTCCAGTGTATCCATGGATATCAAGAATTTCCCCGCAGAAGTAAAGGCCTTGCATAAATTTCGAAGACATTTCTTTTGGGTGAATTTCTTTAACAGATACGCCGCCTCCTGTGACGAATGCTTTTTCTAAAGAAAGCGTGCCGTTTACAGCAAATTCAAATCGTTTGCACAGTCTTGCAAATTCTCTCAGTTTCTCATGCTGAAGCTGTCCTGCTAGCGCTTGGCTATCAATGCTTGCTTGCTCGAGTAAAAACAATAGATAGCGTTCAGATACAAAACCTTTTAAGACATTTTTAATTGCTTTTTTCGGCTCTTCTTTTGTTGTTTTGACTAATTTTTGGAAAATATCTTCGTCATTTTGGCTAGGAAATAAATCAAGAGACATTTGAACAGTATTGCTTTTTTGTTTCTTTAACTCTTTAACAACATATTGGCTGCAGCGAAGAGCGGCAGGGCCAGAGATGCCAAAGTGAGTGAAAATCATATCCATTTGATGAGTAATGACAGGCTTGCCTTTTTTATTAAGCACGCTTAGTCCTACATTGCGAAGCGATAGACCTTGAAGCGTTTTGGTTTTAATAAAGTGTTCGCTAGATGTAATAGGAACTTCTGTTGGGTAAAGTTCAGTAATTTTATGCCCCGCATCTTTTGCCCATTGATAACCGTCTCCTGTGGAACCTGTATGAGGTACTGATTTTCCACCTACTGCAATCACAACGCTTTTTGTTTGGATTGCTTCCCCGTTTTGAAGCACAACTTCTTTCACGGTGTTGTTCTCATAGTGTACGCGTTTAACGGCTGTGTTTGTGCGAATTGTCACACGAAGACGGTGAAGTTCGCTAATTAATGCGTCAACAACAGATTGCGCTTTATTGCTGACCGGAAACATACGGCCGTGATCTTCTTCTTTTAATTTAATTCCAAGGCCTTCAAAATAAGAGATGATATCTTCGTTATTAAAAACAGAAAACGCACTGTATAAAAAGCGTCCGTTTCCTGGAATGTGTTTAATAAGTTCATCAATGGGAAGACGGTTTGTCACATTACAGCGTCCGCCTCCAGAAATGGCAAGCTTTCGTCCAAGTTTATTGCCTTTATCAATTAATAATACGTTTGCACCTGACTCACCAGCTGCAATCGATGCCATCAAACCAGAAGGTCCTCCTCCGATTACGACTACATCATATATCATACTTTCACCAACCTGTCTATTCTTAAAAAAATTTAGTTTGTTCACTGACAAATCTCTCAACATTGGATAAAATGGGCTATAGTCTTTGTTTTTTTAGTTTGTTGACGAGTGCGAGTGAGTATAAGACCTTTCTTAGTGTATACTGTCACTTGCTTCTTTTCAATTCTATCATTATTATCAGTATGTAACATTAAGTATCGGAGGCAAACGTATGTCTGATTCAAAATTGTTAAGAGGGACCTTTGTGCTAACGCTTGGCACTTATGTATCCCGAATCTTGGGAATGATTTATTTATTTCCATTTGCGATCCTTGTTGGAACCGTAGGGGGAGCACTGTTTGGTTACGGATATAACCAATATGCTATTTATTTAAGTATTGCTACAGCCGGTATGCCAATGGCCGTATCGAAATTTGTATCAAAATATAATGCACTCGGTGATTACTATACGAGTAGAAGAATGTATCGGGCCGGCATGAAATTAATGTTTGTCACAGGAATACTTGCATTTTTACTTTTATATTCGTTAGCTCCTGTTATGTCTAGAATTACACTGGGAGGTTCTGATTTAAATAACTCCTTAGAAGATGTAGTAATGGTTATGCGAATGGTTAGTGTTGCGTTAATTGTAGTACCGATGATGAGTTTAATGCGAGGATTTTTCCAAGGTCACCAGTCTATGGGACCAACAGCTGTTTCACAAGTAGTTGAACAGCTTGTGCGGGTTGTCTTTTTATTGGCATCTACCTATATCGTCATCAAAGTTGTCCATGGAAGTCTTGCATTAGCCGTTGGATTTGCTACGATGGGGGCTTTTGTAGGAGCTCTTGCTGGACTGGCTGTATTAATTTGGTACTGGAAAAAACGAAAGCCTTATCTTGATAAAATGGTGAACGAGCAGACGGTAACGCCTACGCGTATTTCTACCGTATCCATTTTTAAAGAGCTGCTTACGTATTCATTGCCATATGTCTTTGTCAGCTTGGCTATTCCGCTTTATCAATATGTGGACCAATTCACATTTAACCGTGCAATGGTAGCGGCTGGACAAAAAGAAATAGCAGAGTCAATGAACGGAATTGTTCAGTCTTATGTTCCAAAGCTTGTGATGATTCCCGTTTCATTAGCTACTGCGTTCGGTTTGACTCTTGTACCAACGATTACACGTTCCTTTGTGAATAAAGATTATAACGTACTGCAAAAGCAAATTGACCAAACATATCAAACGATTATGTTTCTTGTGCTGCCAGCATCTGTAGGATTAATGGCTTTAGCTGGCCCAGCCTATACGTTTTTCTTTGGAACAGATGCATCGGATGCGGGTGGAAATGTCTTGCTTTACTATGCACCGGTAGCTTTATTGTTCTCATTTTTTACGGTGAATGGAGCTATTTTACAAGGAATCAACAAACAAAAATATGCTGTTTTAAGTCTATTATTTGGATTGATTGTGAAAATTGTCGTGAACGTTCCATTTATTCTTATGTTCCACGAGATTGGTTCAGTTTTAGCGACTGCACTAGGCTATATCGTATCTCTTGTTTATATGTTTGCGCTTATTCAAAAACACGCAAAATATAACTACAGTGAGTTTATAAAACGCTCTGTGCTTATTCTCATTTTTGTTGCGATTATGGGAATCAGCGTAAAAATTGTCGCAGCAGTGATTGGTCTGTTTACAACGCCAGGACGATTCTCTGCCACTGTTATTACAATTATAGGAGCAGCAGTAGGCGGCCTTATTTACTTTATTATTACCTATCGTTCAAGCCTGCTTGAAAAAGTAATGGGAGCGAGGGTAACTGGTGCAATTGAAAGAAAGATACTGCGCCGAAATAAACAGCGCAGTGCCTAAGTAAGAAGATGACTCGTTAGAGTCATCTTCTTTTCAAAAAAGAGGAGGATATTACATGCGTTTGGATAAATTGCTTTCTACCATTGGGTACGGAAGCCGAAAAGAAGTTAAAGGTCTTTTAAAGACTGGAGCTGTTAAGGTAGACGGTTCAGCAGTTAAAGATGCTAAGGTCCACGTTAATCCAGATGAACAAGAAATCACTGTGCATGGCGAAGCCGTTTCTTACCGAGAATTTGTTTACTTTATGCTTCATAAGCCTCAAGGCGTCATATCAGCAACAGAAGATTCTCTTCATGAAACAGTTTTGGACTTACTTGAACTTGACGATGCTGTGTATGACCCATTTCCGGTAGGGCGTTTAGATAAAGATACAGAAGGGCTCTTGCTGCTGACGAATGACGGTCAGCTTGCACATCAGCTGCTATCTCCTAAAAAACACGTTCCTAAAACATATTTTGCAAAAATTAATGCACCGGTGACTGAAGAAGATGCTGAAGCATTTAGACAAGGTGTCACTCTTGATGATGGATATGTAACAAAATCAGCAGAGTTAAAGATACTAACAAGCGGTGTGGAATCAGAAATTGAATTAACGATCGTTGAAGGAAAATTTCATCAAGTGAAGCGTATGTTTGAAGCAAGAGGAAAAAAAGTAACGTATTTAAAACGTTTATCTATGGGAGCTTTGCTGTTAGACGAGTCATTAGATTTAGGAGAGTATAGGGAGTTAACGGAAGAAGAACTAGCTTTATTGCAAAAATCAAATGCCTAAGAAGAGGCGAAAGAAAAAGGAACCTAAGTCTAAAATGGTTCCTTTTTTTGTCCACTTTGTTAGACAAGTGAAACATTTCACGTTAAAGCACTTAAACGAGTACCAACTCTGCTTGACGTGCAAATGGAGCGGGGGACTATGCACTCGTCCAAGTCTTGACTTTCTACTGCGTAGAATTTTATCTCTATATATAAATCACTTACTACCCTTGAAATAAACTTACTAGGATGACATCTTGACCTTCTTTTGCGTAGTCGTCCATGTACCGCGACTTGGGCTGCGAACTAAATCATTATATGCTAACACATTCAAGTCACGCTGAATGGTTCTTGGTGTAATACCAAATTCGTCTACAAGCTCTTGCGTTGTAACTGTTCCATTTTTACAAATGAACATATAGACCGATTTGATACGAGTTAGCATTCGATTAGTTGAAGGTTTCAAAAAACCACTTCCTTATTCGTTTTTCGTAAGGCACAACTTCTTTATAACTCTGAGATGTCAAGCACTATTTCAGTCCTTATCCTTATTGTACACAAAATCGACAGAAAAATAAAAGAGAAAACGCAAATTAACACAATATTTACAAAAAATGATATAAATATGTAATCCTTTCGTAACATCTCCTTCCTCTATTTGCACATTTTTTATAGTATATGTAAACAATAAACAAATAGAATCCGTTTTTATCGATTGTGCCTACAATTTATTTCCCGGAATTTTGACTCTGTAAACCTTTGATATGAAAGGAAAGAGACAATTATTTCTTTCTATATAAAGGTATGATAAAGTTAAATTTACCAATAGTAACGATAGATACAATCTGTAAAAGCAGGAAAAGGAGACAAACAGATGACGGCAATTAATTGGAAAGAGGAAGTTCAAAAAAGAGAAGCTGAAATTCTAGCTGATACGCAGCGTTTTTTACAAATTAAAAGTGTTTTGACAAGCACAGAAAAACAAGAAGAGCCATTTGGACCTGGAATTGCTCAAGCGCTTGACTTTCTTTTAAATAAAGGAAAAAATGACGGGTTTTCTGTCAAGAACGTAGACGGATATGCAGGTCATATTGAAGCAGGAGAAGGGAAAGACCTTCTTGGCATTCTTTGTCACGTAGACGTTGTTCCTGAAGGAGACGGGTGGTCGGTTGATCCATACGGCGGTGAAATAAAAGACGGGAAAATTTTTGCTAGAGGAGCAATCGATGACAAAGGCCCGACGATGGCTGCTTATTATGCAATGAAAATTGTGAAAGATTTAGGGCTTCCTCTATCTAAACGGGTTCGAATGATCATTGGAACGGATGAAGAAAGTGACTGGAGATGTGTGGACCACTACTTCAATCATGAAGAGATGCCAACTATGGGGTTTGCGCCCGATGCCGATTTTCCTATCATTTTTGCTGAAAAAGGCATTACAGACGTAGAAATTCGCCAGCAGCCAATTGAAGGAACAAAGGGAAGCGTTCAGCTTACATCATTTGTCTCTGGGCGACGCTACAATATGGTTCCTGATCTTGCAACAGCTGTTCTTGAATTCCATAGTGAAACGGATATTAAAAATAAATATGATCAATTTTTAAAGGATCAGTCTTTAAAAGGTTCAATAACAGAAAAGAGCGGTGTATACACACTTACTTTAGAAGGCGTTTCAGCACATGGCAGTGTGCCAGATAAAGGGAAAAATGCTGGACTTATGCTTCTTCGCTTTTTACACACATTAGAACTTGATGAACAAGCTAATCAGTTTGTAGGTTATGCAAATGCGTATTTAGTCCAAGATGCACTAGGAGAAAAAATGGGCTTAAATCGCAAAGATGAGGTCACGGGTGATTTAACGATAAATGTTGGAATCATGTCTTACTATCAAGAAGAAGCGGGGCACTTTGGTTTAAACATTCGCTATCCTGTATCAGCTCATATTGACGACATTATTGATACGATTAAAGAAAAAAGTGAATCTTATCAAATGACCATCAAACATTTTACAGATTCTAAACCACATCATGTCGATCAAAAACATGAGCTTATTCAAACGCTTCAAAAGGTTTACCAAGAACAAACAAATGAAGAACCTACACTTATTTCAATTGGAGGAGGAACGTATGCCAGAGCATTGGAAGCGGGTGTGGCATTTGGACCTCTTTTCCCAGGCCGTGAAGAAGTAGCGCACGAAAAAGACGAGTACATGGTAATTGAAGATTTACTTCGTGCAACAGCTATTTATGCACAGGCTATTTACGAATTAGCTAAATAAAAAAAGCGAACGCCTTTGCGTTCGCTTTTTTATTATTCAAATGAGAACAGGTCACTTGATAAATAACGTTCACCTGTATCGCAAGCAATACATACGACCACTTGATCAGGAGATAATTTTTTGGCTACCTCGATAGCAGCATAGCACGCAGCGCCAGATGAAGGACCGACTAAAATTCCTTCTTCAGAAGCCAAGCGTCGCGTAATATCGTAGGCTTGTTCATCTTTAATTTTTAAAATTTCGTCGTAAACATCTACATTAAGCGTATCAGGAATAAATCCAGGGCTTGTTCCTACAAGCTTGTGCTTCCCAGGTCTTCCTCCAGATAATACAGGAGACCCGGCTGGTTCCACAACATGAACGGTCATATTTGGATAGTTTTCTCTTAGTACTTCACCAGTTCCTGTAATCGTTCCGCCTGTTCCAGCAGTAGCAACAAAAGCAGATAGGTCTTTGCCTAACTCGTTCATTGCCTCGATAATTTCTTTAGCAGTCGTTTTTCGATGAGCGTCAGGGTTTGCATTATTTTCAAACTGCATGGGCATAAATGCATTTGGAATTTCTTTTGTAAGCTCTTCTGCCTTGCGAATTGCTCCTGGCATTTTCTCATCGCCCGGTGTTAGAACAACTTCAGCACCATATGCTTTTAACAAGTTAATTCGTTCTTGAGTCATGGTATCTGGCATAACTAAAATAGAA
Organism: Priestia sp. JV24; assembly: GCF_025910025.1. Classification (NCBI taxonomy): domain Bacteria; kingdom Bacillati; phylum Bacillota; class Bacilli; order Caryophanales; family Bacillaceae; genus Priestia; species Priestia sp. JV24. The sequence continues at coordinate 785,128 of NZ_JAPCIN010000023.1, read as the reverse complement.
CGATAACCTCTTGCCGCTGCATTCATTGCTAAGCCAATACCTGTATTTCCGCTCGTTGGTTCAATAATAGTAGAATTTTCATTGAGCAAGCCTGCTTTTTCAGCTTCCAAGATCATATTAAAAGCAGCACGGTCTTTCACACTACGGCTTGGATTAAAAAACTCTAGTTTTAAGTAAACGGATGCTCCATCTGCAGGTTGAAGACGATTCAACTTAACAAGAGGTGTCTCGCCAATCAAATCAGCCATACTATTAACAACTTTCATTCTTCTCATCCTTTTCTTATAAAAATTCTCTGTATTGTTTCTATGATAACACAAATTCTTATTTTTTAAGCACATGACAAATTTTCAGAAAAACCTCTCTATTTCATCCGAAAAAACCTTTAAAATAGATCTAGCTCTTTTTGAACATAACCAATTGGGGAAAGATAATAAAAAGAAAAGGAGAGATTTGATGAAAGGCGATAAACATTATTTTATTGGAATCAACGTGCCTGTATCCATTGCACATCAGGCAGAAAATTGGGCAAAGGAATTAATACCTTTTCCTTTCAAACAATGGACATACTCTGACGATTATCATATAACGCTACAATTTTTAGGGTTTTTAGATGACAAAAAGGAAAAGCTGATTACGCGCTTAAAAGAAGTAGCCTCCCGTCATTCAAGTTTTTCGCTGCAGACAGGTCAGTACGATGTGTTCGGTGCGTATAAGAAGCCCAGAGTGCTTTATGTAAGCCTTAGGCCAAATGATAAGCTTATGAATCTGCAAAGGGATATACAGGCCGTATGGGAAGATCTAAGCGGCCTGTACGAAAAACGTCCTTATCGTCCTCATATTACGATTGCAAAGAAGTGGGGAGGGGAAGCCGGACTTTTGGAAGAACAGTTAAAGCAAACGTCGATTGAAGAACAGTTTCAAGTAAGTTCGTTTGCCCTTTTTGAAGTTCATCCTGCTAGCAAACCTAAATATAAAAAAATACTATCTTTTTCCTTGCAGTCACAGTAGCATATGAACATAAAAGCATGGAGAGAGGTTATTTAAAAATCGCTCTTATCAAAGGAAAGAAAACGCCGATGATAATAGAGAAATCATCGGCGAACAAAGTTTTAGAGGAATTTTAATTAGGGGATTGATGTAAACGTGGCGCAGCTACTTAAGGTGCAAGATTATATTTCCCGTTATGAAAAAGACGTTTATCACTACACGTCTCAGTTTAATCACTTAAAAAAGCATAATTGGAAGAAAGCAAAGCAATTATTTGAAGAAGGGCTATTACATGAGCCGCCTGTACAAGAAGAAATAAAAGCTCAACGTTCATTTTTGCAAAAGGCAAAAGAGCGGTTTACAAGAAAAAAAGAAACGTGTGAAGTGGAAGAAGCGTTCTCTAGCGATAGCGTGGAAAATCAAGAGCTATTGAGGTTTACAACTCTTCCACAAACAGCGGAAGACTTGAAAATATTGTTTTTAGAAAATGTATTTGATCTTCAAATGAAATGGGCTACATCCACTTTATTTGAGTTCTCACAAGCAGATCGTAAATATTACCATGATGAAGCTCTCCGTTATTTTATTCAGCGCTTTCCTGATACGTGTCTCGTGATGTACAAGCCTGTTTTCATGATTAATAAAGCTCCGGTAGAAGGAGATATCGTTATTGTTACTCCAACGGAAACCCTCTGTATTTGTTTAATAGAAACATATAAAAGCGCTGTTTTTCAGTATTCAAAAGAAAATTTTTGGACAGAGTTAAGAGGAAGAGATCAAAAAAAGATATTAAATCCTTTAATTGGGTTAAATCGAACGGAGCAAATTGTCCGAAGCATCTATCGTACTCACGATATTGAACATAACGTAAAGAAAATATTACTGAGCAGAAATGGATATATTGATTACGCTGCTGAGCCTTATCAGGTTGAATTTGTAGATGCTAGAAAGTACGAAGAGTGGTTTTATGAACTTAGGAAATCTAAAGCACCTTTAAAGTTTAAGCAGATGAAAGCAGCTCAAGTATTGCTCGAACACAGCCAGAGTATTTATTTTGACCGGGAATTCGAAGCAGGTGAATAATACGAACATTCAAGCTATGAAAGTGCTTTCGTTTTTGCGTTTACTACATATAATGCTACTAAAGAGGTAATTGGCATAAGGAGGAGAAAAGGATGACTGGTGATAATAAGTTTCAAGCTTATTTAGATCAAATAGATCGTATTACTCTTTTAGTTCCAACTTCTTATCATGAAGGTCAAATTGATTTTTTTGTGATTAAAAGTACACAAATGCATGAGACCATCTCTATTGAAAACGTACATGAATTAGAAGGATTTATCAAATATGAAGGCAAGGTCGAAGGTAGCATAGAAATTGGACAGTCGTACGTTATCTGTGATAATTACGGAGAGAAAGTTCCGCTGCAGGTAGGGGCTGTTATACGAACCAAAGAGTTTGATGAGAGATTTTATTATAATCAAAATGATTTGGGTGCAGCCTTTTATTCAGATCATATTATGATAAAAATTTGGGCCCCGACTGCATCAGCAGTGATTTTAAAATTAATACATGCAAACAGCGGCAAAGAAGAACTGTACGTCATGGCTCGTCAAAGAAAAGGCGTATGGGAAAAGAAACTTCCCTTAGATAAAGAAGGGTATTATTATCGATTTTTAATAGATGTAAACGGCCGGACAAATGAAGCCGTGGATCCTTATGCCGTTGCAGCTACAGCAAATAGTGAATACGGAGTTCTGATAAATCTTCATACAGTTTATGTTCATCCCCATGAAAAGCCACCTTTCCTTCAGCCAACGGATGCCGTTATTTACGAAATGCACGTTCGCGACTTTTCTATTCACCCTTCAAGCGGGATAGAAAAAAAAGGCACGTACCTAGCTGTTACTGAATCAAGCGGGCAGCCAGGCAAAACAACAGGTCTTCATTATTTAAAAGAGCTAGGAGTGACCCACCTTGAATTTCTTCCTATTAACGACTTTGGCGGAGTAGATGAATTAAACCCTCATGCTTCTTATAATTGGGGGTATAATCCATTGTTGTTTAATGTACCAGAAGGAGGCTACTCCGCTGACCCTTCAAATCCTGCCACTCGTATTGCTGAAGTGAAACAATTAATATCAACACTTCATCAACAGGGATTCCGTGTTATTATAGATGTAGTTTATAATCACGTATTTGTACGAGAGGAATCACCTTTTGAAAAAATTGTTCCGGGCTATTATTTTCGACATGATGAGTTTGGGATGCCTTCGAACGGGACGGGAGTAGGAAATGATTTTGCTTCTGAACGGAAAATGGCGCAAAAGTTTATTATCGATTCAGTATTGTTTTGGATAAAAGAGTACGACGTTGATGGGCTTCGCTTTGACCTCATGGGGATTTTAGATATAGAAACGATGAACATTATTCGGGAAAAAATAAATGAAATTGATTCTACTATTTTGGTGTTTGGCGAAGGCTGGGATTTAAATACTCCTATTCCCTATAATCAAAAAGCAATTATGGCGAATGCCCGCCAAACGCCTCAAATCGGCTATTTTAATGATCGCTTTCGAGATTCTGTAAAAGGAAGCACGTTTGATGTATATGAAAAAGGTTTTATCAGCGGAAGTATTCATCAAAAAGAGACCGTGCAATCTGTGATAGCGGGGAGCATTCTGGATAAAGAAGACAGCCGGGCTTTATTTATAAATCCAGCACAATCAGTTAATTACGTTGAATCACATGATAATCATACGCTGTGGGATAAGTTAACGAATTCAAATGGAGAAGAAGACGAAGATACACGTAGAAGTCGTCACCGACTTGCTACTGCTATTGTACTTCTTTCGCAAGGCATACCGTTTCTTCATAGTGGTCAAGAGTTTTACCGCACTAAACAAGGCGTAGAGAACAGCTATAATTCACCCGATGATATTAATGCACTTGATTGGAATCGACGGATCAAATTTTCTCCTGACGTGAATTGGGTTCAAGAGCTGATTCGTATTCGCAAACAGCACGGTGCATTTCGCTTGGGAGATGCTTCAGCGATTAGGCAGCATATCTCTTTCCTAAATACGCCGCAATCCGTTATTGGCTATTGCTTATCAAACGTATTGGCTTACGGTCCGTGGAAGAATATTATTGTGTTTTTTAATCAAGGCCTAATGGAAGAAAAAGTAGTTTTGCCAGAAGGACCATGGAAAATAGCACTTGATCATTGTAAAGTATATAAAAATGGGTATCCTACTATAGAGGATAATGCTATAAACGTTTCAAAGCTTAGCGTTCTTATTTTATTTCAAACGTAATTATTGTCTTCAACCACTTGACGAAAAAAGTATGATGGAGATAATATTTATAAAGGATGGCTATTGATACATATCCTCAATAGCCGTCTTTTTTATTTACTAAGAAAATAACGTCATGATGTCTTAATAGATTGCTTTATTGAGTGAAATTTTTAAACGAAATGTGTGTGTTGAAATTGAAGGTGAATTGGTTGGAAGATATATTAGGAAGCGAATGGGAAATTACTCCTGCTGGCGGAGCGACAGGAGAAGCTTATTTTGCAAAATTTCAAGACCGAAAGCTTTTTTTAAAGCGTAATTCATCACCTTTTTTAGCAGTATTGTCAGCTGAAGGAATTGTACCGAAGCTCGTGTGGACAAGACGAATGGAAAATGGAGATGTGATCACAGCTCAGCACTGGCTAGATGGTCGAGAATTAAAACCAAAAGATATGAATTCGAGTCGAGTGACAGAATTGCTTAGTAAAATTCATCATTCAAACGAGTTATTAGATATGTTGAAAAGGTTGGGGAAAACACCGCTTCTTCCCGAAGACGTGCTAGCCGATATTGTAGAGAATGTGGACGAGCGACTTCAAAAAGAAAGTATTGTAGAGCAGGGAATCAGTTATTTACAAGCAGAGCTTCTGTCCGTTCAGACAGATAAATATGTTGTGTGTCATTGTGATGTGAACCACAATAACTGGATGCTTGGAGAGAATACGCAGCTATATTTAATCGACTGGGACGGAGCGATGATTGCAGATCCTGCTATTGATTTAGGTTTATTGCTTTATTGGTACATCAATCCATCTCAGTGGGAAGAATGGCTTGAGCATTATGGGGTTGAACTAACCGAGAACTTGAAAAAGAGAATGAAGTGGTATGTGATAAGTCAAACCATTTTATTCATTGAATGGCATCGTTCGAAAAATGAACATTCTGAAATGAATTACTGGCTTGAATATCTCCGGATTTTGCTCGTCAACGACATTCAAGCACAGTAGCAAAGATTATGACAAGGTAGATAGTTCTTGGACCCATTGTGATAAATTTTGTTGATTGGTTTGAATATGTTCGTCTAAATGAGCAGCACTTTTTGCATCTTGCGTGTATTTATACACGTTTTGTAGTGTTGCTTGTACGTCTGTGCTAGCGTATCCTTTTGCTAACATTGATTGAATTAAACGTTCAACCTGTTCACATTCCGCAACCGTTCCGCAGCAATCACTTTGATGATTAGATAAAATATCTTTTAATATATTCATTTGGTGTTCGGCATTTAAAGGCATTAAGCATCATCCTTTCTCGTATGATGCTCTTATTTTTTTCTATCTAAACACAATTATGCATGAGAATGTCGGTTGTTTCGAATAACCGACATTTTCAATGCGTCAAAATACATTAAAGAGGTGCAACATGAGATTACGAAACAAACCTTGGGCAAAAGATAAAATTGCTGAAAATCCCCAATACGTGGTTCCAAACCCAGCAGAGTATAAAGGGAACTGGAAAGAGGTTTTTGGAAGCGAAAATCCTCTCCATATTGAAGTAGGAACAGGAAAAGGCCAATTTTTAGTAGGGATGGCTAAACAAAATCCGCATATCAACTATATTGGAATTGAAATGTATGAAAGTGTCATCTTAAGTGCTCTAGAACGATTGATTGAAGAAGAGCTTCCAAATTTAAAGCTGTTGAATGTAGATGCTAACCAGCTTAGTGAGTTTTTTGCAAAAAATGACGTGGATCGCGTTTATCTCAATTTCTCTGATCCATGGCCAAAAAAGAGACATGCCAAACGCCGTTTGACATACAAAACGTTCTTAAGCATGTATGAAAACCTGCTGGTTGATGGTGGAGAAATTCACTTTAAAACAGATAATCAAGGGCTATTTGAATATTCATTGACAACCTTTTCAGAATATGGGCTTCTTCTCAAATACATTAGCTTAGATTTGCATAAAAGCGATTTTGAAGGCAATGTTATGACGGAATATGAAGAGAAATTTTCACAAAAAGGCAGCCGTATTTACCGCTGTGAAGTAAAATACCTGAACGAAAAAGACTGAGTTCCTCAGTCTTTTTTTGTTCAAAAAGAGAAGGAGATAGTGATAAAATAAAAAGGAATATAATGGAGGTGCAAAATGGAAACGTTAACAATAGGCGAGTTAAAAGTGACATGGCTTCGTGGAGGGAATAATCATTTAGACGGAGGAGCAATGTTTGGTGTTGTTCCAAAAGAGCTTTGGACAAAAAAATATCCTATCTCAGAAGGAAATCGAATTCCAATGAGGACTGATCCTTTGCTCGTTCAAACTGAAAAACACCTCATGTTAATTGATGCAGGTATAGGGAATGGTATGTTGGATGAGAAAAAAAAGCGTCATTTTGGTGTAACAGAAGAATCATTTATTGCTGAAGATTTACAAAAGTTAGGGTTTACGTGCGAAGATATTACTCATGTCATTATGACGCATCTTCACTTTGATCATGTGTCAGGCTTAACAAAGTGTACCAACGGACATTTTTCCTCTGTTTTTCCAAATGCAAAAATCTTTGTTAGTGAAATCGAGTGGAATGAAATGAGAAATCCTAATATACGTTCTAAAAATACGTATTGGAAACAAAATTGGGAATTTATTCAGTATCAAGTAATAACATTTAGCGATAAAGATGAAATTGTGCCTGGAGTAACGGTTCATCATACCGGCGGTCACAGCGATGGTCATGCTGTAGTTGTATTAAAAGGAAACAATGACATCTTAGTGCACATGGGCGATCTTTTGCCAACACATGCACATCAAAATGTCTTATGGGTAATGGCATATGATGATTATCCAATGACTTCGATTGAACAAAAGCAGCAGTGGCTAGCTTATGCCTATGAGAATCAAGCTTGGCTAAGTTTTTATCATGATGCTTTTTATCGAGCTGTAAAATGGGATAACAAAGGAGAAATAGTTGACGAAATTAAACGGGTGCATTCAGCGTCAATTCAATAATAGAACCGCTTTTTTTATCAATGAAAAACTCGTAATGTTCCTGTTTTGCATCACGTGTTCTGATAATTCCACCTGTATAACCATAAAAAGAGAGACCATGTTTTTGAATGACTTTAGTCGTTGTTTCAATCCATGAGCCATCGATTGCCCCATTTTGTTTAAAAGCGCTTTTAACAATCGTAAGGGCTTCCGATGAGGAAATTGACGACTTTCTTTTTTGAAGAATATAAGCGCTTGCAAATCCGACTGCAGCTCCTGCTATTAGTTGAGTCCATTTCACGTTATTCACCTGCTTTTTAAGGATATGTTTTCATCATTATATCAAATTGTCGAATGCTTTGTTAAGTTGAGTTGTAGAAGAGAAGGACGGAACTAGCAACTATTTCCGGTTTTCGATACAATAAAGAAAATGATACATAAAGGAGAGTATATATGAACAATGAAACGCTATCTCTATTTAAAACATTAACGGAGTTACCAGGTGCCGCTGGAAACGAACATCAAGTACGTTCATTTATGCGCTCGCAAATTGAACCCCTTGTAGATGAAGTCATTCAAGATGGGTTAGGAAGTTTATTCGGCGTTCGCTATAATGAGGAAAAAGGTCCTAAAGTAATGGTAGCGGGACATATGGACGAAGTAGGATTTATGGTGACGTCTGTAACAGATAAAGGAATGCTTCGTTTTCAAACTCTAGGAGGATGGTGGAGTCAAGTACTGCTAGCTCAGCGCGTCCATGTTGTTACAAAAAAAGGTTCTATCACCGGCGTAATTGCTTCTATCCCTCCTCATTTATTAGACGAATCACAGCGCAACAAGCCAATGGCCATTAAAAATATGATGATTGATGTGGGCGCAGATAGTAAGCAGGAAGTAGCAGAAATGGGCATTCGTCCTGGCGATCAAATTGTACCGATTTGTCCGTTTACGCCAATGGCAAATGAAAAGAAAATACTGGCGAAAGCATGGGATAACCGCTATGGGTGCGGACTTGCGATTGAATTATTAAAAGAAGTAAAAAATGAAAAATTGCCAAATATCTTATATTCTGGAGCTACTGTGCAAGAAGAAGTAGGGCTTCGCGGTGCTCAATCAGCTGCGAATATGATTAAACCGGATTTGTTTTATGCACTAGATGCTAGTCCAGCTAACGATACATCAGGCGACAAAAATGCGTTTGGACAATTAGGAAAAGGCGTATTACTTCGTATCTTTGACCGTACGATGGTCACACATAGAGGAATGAGAGAATTTATTTTAGATACAGCTGAGACAAACAGCATCCCTTATCAATACTTTGTTTCTCCAGGAGGTACGGATGCAGGGCGCGTTCATACTTCTAATAATGGAGTTCCTTCTGCGGTCATCGGCGTATGTTCACGTTATATTCATACTCATGCTTCTATGATTCATGTAGATGACTATGCAGCTGCAAAAGAATTACTAGTCAAACTTGTACGTTCTACAGACCAAACAACGCTCGATACGATTAAGCAAAACGGATAAAAAAGAACAAAGCAGCTGCTTTTGCGGTTGCTTTGTTTCATAATGACAGGAGAAAAAAATGAAAATTGCAATCGGAACGAAAAATCCAACAAAAGTAAATGCAGTAAAAAAAGTATTTGGAGATACTTTTACATATGTAGAGGTAGCCGTGCAGTCCGGGGTGTCGCCACAGCCTTTTTCTGACGAAGAAACCATCCAAGGAGCGGTTAATCGCGCGCGTGCTGCTGTGAAAGAGACAGGTGCTGATATTGGTATTGGGCTTGAAGGAGGGGTGCAGGAAACGCCTCATGGCTTATTCCTTTGCAATTGGGGAAGTCTTGTTACCTCTAAGGACCTTGTTGAACCGATTTTAGGTGGAGGGGCTCGTATTCGGCTTCCTGAAGCGGTAGCCGGTATGCTTCGTCATGATAAAAAAGAATTAGCCGAAGCTATGGAAGTGTATACAAACCAAAAGAATATTCGAAAAAAAGAAGGAGCAATCGGTATTTTCACCAATGGGAATTTAGATCGGACCGCTATGTTTTATCAGGTTGTTTTAATGCTAAAAGGACAGCTTGATTTTAGGACGGATCAAGCTGTTCAATAGGAAATTTCTTTGTAACCCTTTATAATAGAAAAGCATCAGTGTATGATAGTTGCAACAACTCATATACTATGTTTTGATGTAGAAGGATTAAATAATGTATAGGGCTTTAGCCGTTTAAATACGAAAGTAAAAGAAAAAGTGGAGGAAAGAAAAATGGAAAAAATGCAAACAATTGAACAATACAAAGAAATCATTAAAGAAGGAAAACATATCATGATGTTTTCAGCAGACTGGTGCCCAGATTGCCGAGTAATCGAGCCCGTACTTCCAGAAATTGAGGCGAATCATAGCGAGTATACATTTCACTATGTCGACCGCGACGACTTTATCGATCTTTGTGCAGAATTAAGCATCTTTGGAATACCAAGCTTTGTTGGTTACAGCAACGGAGAAGAAACAGGGCGTTTTGTCAGCAAAGACCGTAAAACAAAAGAAGAAATTGAAGAGTTTATTAACGGCTTAAATGCATAAATCAAGTGAAGACTGATAGCGATCTACAGCTATCAGTCTTCATACATAAAAATGAGAAAAGGAGGCGTAAATATGGCGAAAATGAATAGTCAAAAGATGAGAAAACTACTAGAAGAGCGATTAACGGGTGCGGATTGGTCATTTTTATTTGATCGTGAAAAAGATACGCTGCGCGTTGAACATCAGGAAACGAAAAAAGGTGTAACCATTTCTTTACCTGGGCTAATTGCAAAATGGGAAGAAAAAAAGGAAGCGGCTCTAGATGAAATGGTATATTATATAAAAGAAGCTCTTCGTGTTATGAACGATGAACAGCAGGTAACGGGAAAAGAAAAGCGCATTTATCCAGTTATTCGCTCAACGTCTTTTCCAGATAAATCGAATGAAGACGTGCCGTTGATTTATGATGAACATACAGCTGAAACACGCATTTATTATGCGCTTGATTTAGGCAATACATATCGTCTATTAGATGAGAAACTAATTCGTAAGGAAAATTTAGATCTATCCGCAGTGCGGGAAATGGCTAAATTTAATCTTCGCTCTTTGCCGATTTCACATAAAAAAGATACGGTAGCAGGCAATGACTTTTATTTTGTAAATCAGAACGATGGATACGATGCAAGCCGAATTCTTAACGAGGCATTTTTGCAAGATTTTGCTTCTAGTGTTTCGGGCACAATGGCTGTAGCAGTACCTCATCAAGATGTGCTGATTCTAGCTGATATCCAAAACGAAACGGGTTATGATATTCTTGCGCAAATGACCATGAGCTTTTTTGCAAGTGGACGTGTACCCATCACAGCTCTTTCATTTTTATACGAAAACGGTGAGCTAGAACCTATTTTTATTCTAGGGAAAAATCGCAGTAAAGGACGGGACTAATTATGAATCTTTTTTATAATAAAGAAGGTATCGGCGATACGTTAATCGTCAAGCTAGAAGATATCGCAATTGAAAATCGCACGTTTGAAACAAAAGGCGACGTTGTGCGTATCTTTGATCAAAAATCAAATACAACAGCTGGCTATAACATTTTTCATGCTTCTTCTAAGTTAAAAGTAGAGGGAAATGGTTCTCTTGAATTAACAGAAGAAATGGTCGAAGAAGTAAATCGTGTACTTAGCGAAAGCGGTTTTGAAGGTAAACTTGAAGTGGATTTATCTCCTAAATTTGTAGTGGGATACGTTCAAGAAAAAGAAAAGCATCCGAATGCAGATAAGCTGAACATCTGTAAAGTAGATGTTGGCACAGAAACACTTCAAATTGTGTGTGGAGCACCAAATGTAGACGCAGGTCAAAAAGTCGTGGTAGCAAAAGTAGGAGCGGTTATGCCAAGTGGTATGATCATTAAAGATGCAGAGCTGCGCGGTGTGCCTTCTTCAGGTATGATTTGCTCTGCTAAAGAGCTGGCGCTTCCGAACGCTCCTCAAGAAAAAGGAATTCTAGTACTTGAAGACAAATATGAAGTAGGTCAGCCTTTTCAAGCATAAAAGCAGAGTGCGATACTGATTTATAGGGCAAAAGCATGATGTTTTTTTACACGTATATTTCAAAGCGTTACAGTTGCTGAAAAGCAATTGTCAATTCTTAAAAAGGTTTGATAAAATTAAAAGCCACTAGTATATACTAGTGGCTTTTTTCGCGTTTAATTATGAGTGCTAACTAGACGCAAAAAAATATTTTTGCAAAGAGGAATTTTACTGTATAAATAAGGGAAGCAAAATAGTAGATTTTATAGTAAGAGTTCAAGCATACGTGATAGAATGATAAATGAAAAGATAGTATATATATCCATCTCAGAGAATACTTTGAGGCCAAAGGTAAATAAAGGATGCATGGATAGCTTTTTGTAGATATCGCAGCACTGCGGTATAAGAGGCTACACGAAGTAAGATAGTCTGATAGAAAGAGTGATAAAAATGGGTTTTGTACGAAAAGTAATGGATTATTTACTAGGATACGAAGTGAAAGAAATTGTTGTAGACGAACATGGAAATACAACGGAAGAATACCCTTTAAATAGAGAAAAAACAATTCCTAAAAAGAAGGCTCCTAAGCCTAAACAAATGCAGTCAGTTCATCAAAAGCCAGTGATGAAAGCAGCGCCAAAACCTTCTGTTCCACACTCAGCCAGAACGCAAAAGCGGAGTTACAGTGAAGAACAGCAAGATGTTCATACAAAAGTAGCTTATCAATATCCAAAAGGAACGTTTCGTTTTCCTTTAATTGATGATACGGGAGAAGCAAAAAAGGCAGCACCGCCTAAAAATGAACCAAGGCTTGTAACAAAAAAGGCACCGGCTCCGTTTTATCAAGAGCCTGTTCGCAAGTCGGCGCTAACACAGCCTAAGTCAGTATCTCAGCCGTTAAAAACGGTATCTGAAAAGAAAGAAGCGGTTCCGCAAGTAAGAAAACGTCCGTTTCGTCCGACTGAAATTCCTTCACCTGTCTATGGGTTTAATAAGCGGCCTTCTAATGTTGGACAAAACGGAAGTGAGGAAGTAGTAGAATATGAGCTTCCGAGTACACAGTTATCAAAAGCAGCGTTTGAAGATGAAATTTACCGACGAGCGATGAATACAGCTGTTGTAGAGCCGTTAAGAAAACCAGTTTCTAAGCCTATGGCCGAAGAAGCACCGATTCAAGAAACAGAAGAAATGATGCAACTGTCTTCTCAGCGTTTTGCTCAGTGGAAGCAATATGAGGAAAATCAAAAAGAGAAGCTATCATTTCCTGAAGAAAAGCCAAGTTCTTCAGTAGCCGTAAAAGAACAAGAAGAGGTGCCAACTTTTGAAGAATCACACGCGGTCGAACCGTTAGTCGGACAAGAGAGCACTCTTGACTGGGATTTAGCGAAAGGTATGACAGCGCCCGAAGAAGTTCCAATTTCAGAGGAAACGCGTCCGTCTGAACCATCAGTTTCTCTCCAACAAGAGATAGGAAATGAGACTGAAGAAGTAGAAACGTTGATGGACGGAAGCGCAGGGTTTTTACAAGCAGCAGAAGCAGCAGAAGAAGTAGAAGTACTAAAGCCTAGAAAGAAAGAAGAAGCTCCAGCTGCTGAGAAAGAAAGTGACGTCATTCTAGAAGAGCCAGCAAACAGTGTTCATATGGAAGCAGAACATGAGCTGAATTCTGAAAGTTTAAATTCATCGCAACCCGCAGCTGATGAATGGCAACCAGAAGCGGCATCGGCTGTTGTTCACCAAGAACTTGAAAATTCGGTGATAAAAGAGGAAGAGAGCAGTATGCAGGAAAGTCAAGAGTTACAAGAACAAGTACAGCAAGAGTCAACTGTAGAACCTCTTGTACCTGCAGAACAGCCAGGAAATGCTGAACGAGTTCGCGGTAAGCGATTAGTACCTTTTAACGTGATGATGCTGAAAAAAGACCGCACAAAGATGAATAACAGCCCTCGAGAAAAAAGTCAGCCGTCTCAAGGTTCATACCAAAGGCAGGAGACAGAAGCTCTGCAAAAAAAAACGGAAGTAAGTAGGCAAGAAGAAGTTCACGGTGAAAAAACCAAAGAAGCAGTTCCGCAGGCTTCGTTAAAAGCTGAAGAACCTGTAAATGTAAAGGCTTCTTCTCCTTATGCATTTCCTGGAATGAACTTGCTTAACATTCCTCCAGCTACTATTGAAGAAGATAATCAATGGGCGGATGAGCAGCGTGAGCTTTTGGATATGACATTAAAAAACTTTAACGTTCGAGCTAAGGTCGTAAACGTCACGCAAGGTCCTACCGTGACCAGATTTGAAGTACATCCTGAACCCGGTGTGAAAGTGAACAAAATTACGAATTTAACAGATGATATTAAACTGAGCCTAGCCGCGCGTGATATCCGAATTGAAGCGCCAATTCCAGGGAAAAATACGATTGGAATTGAAGTGCCAAATCGTCAAAGTAAGCCGGTGTTAATTCGTGAAATTTTGAGGCATCCTTCTTTTAGAAAAGATAACTCTCCTTTAACGGTGGCGTTAGGGTTAGATATTTCAGGAACGCCGGTTGTGACTGACTTGAATAAAATGCCTCATGGTTTGATTGCCGGAGCGACAGGGTCTGGTAAAAGCGTGTGTATTAATACTATTATCGTCAGCTTGCTTTATAAAGCTGCGCCGCACGAAGTCAAGCTTATGTTAATTGACCCTAAAATGGTTGAGCTAGCTCCTTACAACGGTATTCCGCATTTAGTCAGCCCGGTTATCACGGATGCTAAAGCAGCTACTACAGCTTTAAAATGGGCAGTAGAGGAAATGGAGCGCCGTTATGAATTGTTTGCACATGCGGGCGTACGTGATATTACAAAATACAACGAACGTGTAAAAGAACATAATGAAAAAAGCGGGGAGCTCCCATATCTAGTTATTATTATTGATGAACTTGCCGACTTAATGATGGTATCTCCTGGGGAAGTAGAGGAAGCTATTTGCCGTATTGCACAAAAGGCAAGAGCATGTGGCATTCACTTATTGCTTGCAACGCAGCGTCCTTCCGTAGATGTGATTACGGGCTTAATTAAAGCGAATGTGCCAACGCGTATTGCATTTTCTGTTTCTTCGCAAGTTGATTCACGTACAATTATCGACACAGGGGGAGCAGAGAAGCTACTAGGTAAAGGTGATATGCTGCTTCTTGAAAACGGCTCTTCTAAAAGCGTTCGCATTCAAGGGAACTTTGTTTCAGATGAAGAAATTGACCGCGTTGTAGATCATGTCAAAAAACAAATGAAGCCAACATACCTATTTGATCAAGAAGATTTGTTGAAAAAGCAGCAAAGCTTTGCTTCAAATGAAGAAGATGAGCTTTTCTATGAAGCATGCGAGTTTGTGCTAGACCAAGGCGGTGCATCTACTTCCAGTCTGCAAAGACGCTTCAGAATGGGGTACAATCGCGCTGCACGCCTAATTGATATGATGGAGCAGCAAGGAATTATTTCAGAAGCAAGAGGAAGCAAGCCGAGAGATGTGCTCATTACCGAAAACGAGCTTCAGGAAATGGAAAGTCAAACAGCCACTTCTACATTTTAAGCTGTTTTTCTACATGTAGGTTAAAAAAGAGGCTATGCAAGATCAGCAGGATACAGCATTGTGTGAGTTAACGCTCTGTCACTGTATCCGTCGCCTCTTTTTTTTCTGCTTTAAGTTCGTTTATACAGAATTTGAGTAGAGATTTTGGAAGAAATCCATGAAGAAAAAAAGGAAAAGGTTTGTCAGAACTAGTAAAATGATTTACTATATGTAAGGATAATGTGTGTGTTGCTTTTTTAGCATGTGATAGTTTGCTATCATTTCTCACCAGCAGAAACATATGAGCTGAAGGCGTATAAAGAGGACAAACTAAAATAATTAGAGTACGAGTGAAGAGTAATGAGAGAAGAAAATCATGAACTGATTAACTTTAATGAAATTCGTGAACAAAAGCAGCTTCAGTCTGATAATGCTATTTGCGACTTTTACAATCAATATTTCTTTTTTGTGAACCGCTATACGAATATACGAGAAAAAGTGCGGGCTTCACATTTATTTAAAGAGTTAGTAAACTTACCTCATGAGGCGCCTCTGTCTGATTCCTATGAACAATTATTTTTTCAGTGGTTTGCATTTGAATATGTAACCATTCAGGGGAAAACCCTGCTGCAGCTTTTTTTAGCTGATCAGGCGAAGCAGAAAACAGAGTCGTTTTTGATTCAAGGAGCCTTTTTTTTGACGAGTGTACTAGAGCCAATTATTGTGTCTAAAGTACCTAATTCGTTTTTCTTAAAAGGATATACCCCATTGACAAATGAGCAGGTTATCATCAAAGATGTAAGAGGAAGATTTGCAAATTTAGAGGAACAACAAGTAATTTGGATTCGAAAAATAAAATCAATCGGATATGACGTGTTAATTGACTCTTTCTTTTTAGGACATAAACAACGCATTGAACAGTTAGTAACGCAATATAATGACAAAAAAAATGCAATGACATGGCGCTCATTTTTAAAACAGCAGGCTATATACTATGTGATGAAGCCAAAATAAAAGGCCGTTTCGCAAGGGAAGAGAGTAGAAATGGAGTCATGGAGTTATGTTATAAGAAGTGATATAATGTACGGATGTTATCGTGAAATCAGCAATCAAACGACATTTATATACGTTTGTAAGAGCAATTCTAGATAACCGTCATATACTGTCTTACAGATAGACGAATGTTGGAGGTTCTTTATATGACAGTTTACCATTTTGTAGGTATTAAAGGAACAGGAATGAGTGCGCTTGCGCAAATCCTAAACGATATGGGCTTTCAAGTTCAAGGATCGGATATTGAAAAAGAAATTTTTACGCAAAAAGCACTAGAACAGCAGGGAATTCCTGTTTTACCATTTGATAAAAATAATATTAAAGACGGCATGACTGTAATTGCAGGAAATGCTTTTCCTGATACGCATGAGGAAATTGCAGAAGCAGCTTCAAAAGAAGGAGTCAAGCTTGTACGCTATCACCGTTTCTTAGGTGACTTTATGAAACAGTATACGAGTGTAGCCGTAACAGGAGCACACGGAAAAACATCCACAACGGGTATGTTAGCGCATGTGATTCAAGGAGCTGAACCTACTTCATATTTAATTGGAGACGGTACGGGTAAAGGTGTAAAAGACAGCAAGTATTTTGCGTTTGAGGCATGTGAGTATCGCCGCCACTTCTTATCTTATACGCCAGACTATGCAATTATGACGAATATTGATTTTGATCACCCTGATTATTTTGCCAATATCGACGATGTATTCAGCGCGTTCCAAGAGATGGCACTTCAAGTCAAAAAAGGAATTATTGCCTGTGGTGATGATGAACATCTGCAGCAAATTCAGGCGAAGGTACCTGTTCTTTATTATGGATTAGGCGAAGAAAATGATTTCCAAGCACGTAATATCGTAAAAAGCACAACAGGCACAACATTTGATGTGTTCGTTCGTAATACATTCCACGCATCATTTGAAATTCCAGGGTATGGCGACCATAACATCTTAAATGCACTTTCTGTTATTGCACTTTGTCATTATGAAGAAATTGACGTTGCTGTGCTGCAAGAGCGTTTTAAAACATATCAAGGTGTAAAACGTCGTTTCAGTGAAAAGAACGTTGGCAAACAAGTGCTAATTGATGATTATGCACACCATCCAACGGAAATTAATGCAACGATTTCAGCTGCTCGTCAAAAGTATCCAAACCGTGAAGTTGTGGCTGTTTTCCAACCGCATACTTTTACGCGTACACAAACGTTCTTAGAGGACTTTGCAGCAAGCTTACAGCACGCTGATAAAGTATATCTATGTGATATTTTTGGATCAGCTCGTGAGCATCAAGGTAAGTTATCAATTGAAGATTTACGAAGCAAAATCAGCGGAGCTGAATTAATTAATGAAGAAACAATTGAATCGTTAAAAGACCATAATGAAGCTGTATTAGTATTTATGGGTGCTGGAGACATTCAAAAGTTTGAAAAACTATATCAGCAAACCGTATCATAAAAAAAAGGCACTCAGGAGAGTGCCTTTTTTATTTCAAAACTCATTTTAAATTTTCAGGATTTAACGCTTTTAATTCTTCAATAACAAATAACCCGTCTTTACGAATTAACACGTCATCGAAATAAATCTCACCGCCGCCGTATTCTGGGCGCTGAATCATCACCATATCCCAGTGAATATTTGATTTGTTTCCATTATACGCATCTTCGTAGCACTCGCCAGGAGTGAAGTGGAAACTTCCGTCAATTTTTTCATCAAATAAGATGTCTTGCATTGGATGTTGAATATATGGATTTACGCCAATCGCAAATTCGCCAACAAAACGTGCGCCTTCATCCGTATCAAAAATGCCGTTGATGCGTTCTGTATCATTAGCGGTTGCTTCAACAATCTTACCGTTTTTAAATGTTAAGGATACATTCTCAAACGTAAAGCCTTGATAGTTAGAAGGAGTGTTGTAAGAAATTGTTCCGTTTACAGAATCACGTACAGGAGCCGTGTATACTTCACCGTCCGGAATATTCATTTCCCCGGCACACTTCACTGCAGGAATATCTTTAATAGAGAACGTTAAGTCTGTATTCTCACCTGTTAAACGCACTTTGTCCGTACGGTTCATGAGCTCAACCAAAGCATCCATCGCTTTGCTCATTTTGCCATAGTCTAAGTTACATACATCAAAATAAAAATCTTCAAATGCTTCTGTACTCATTTTAGCAAGCTGCGCCATTGAATCGTTTGGATAGCGAAGAACAACCCATTTTGTTTTTGGAACGCGAATTTCTCTATGTACTTTTTTACCGATCGTATTCCCTTGGATTTTCATTTTATCTGCCGGAACATCTGATTGTTCAAAAATGTTTGAACCAGAACGCAAGCCAATATAAGCATTCATTTCTTTCATCACATTTGCTTCGAAGTCTGCCATCATATTGAACTGCTCTTCTTGTGCACCGTTTAAAAGAGCGCGGTCTACCGAATGATCTTTTAGCAGTACAAATGGATAACCACCCGCCTTGTACGCTTCATCTACAAGTGCTGTCACAAGTTCGCGCTGAAGTCCAAAGTTTTCGATTAATACTTTTTCTCCTTTTTGAAGGCGAACAGAATAATTAATTAAATTTTTAGCTAATGTCGCAATTCTAGGGTCTTTCATAAATAGTGCCTCCTTAAAATAGCAATGATTGGTGATTCACTTTCTATTGTACCCCACTGAGCTTATTTTGTTTGTTTTTATGCTTTAAAATCCTTTTTTTCTTTAGGAAGGGAAATAACTCATATATCGCGAAATAATGTACAATCTTCCCTTTTTCTGAATAAAAGCAGAGAGGATATGGTAAAGTTAAAGAGTCTATAGGGAATAGAAGGTTTAATTGTTTATAAAATTGGGAAAGTAGTTATAACAAGAGAGAAGAAAATAGGAGGTGCCTTGCACAGATGGTTATTATTCTTTATTTAAGCGCTGCTATTGTTGCCATTGCGATTTTTTACCTGGTGGTTTCCGTGTCCAAAACATTGAAATCCGTTCAGCACACATTAAATTCAGTGGCAGGTACTTTAGACGGTGTAGAAAAGCAAATGACAGGAATCACAGCTGAAACAACTGCACTTTTACATAAGACTAATCTGTTAGCTGAAGATATTCAGCGTAAATCCGAAGCGCTGAACACAGTGGTGGATTCTGTTAAAGGCGTAGGTGACTCAATCCAAGACCTAAATAAGTCTATTAAAAGCGTATCATCAAGCGTTTCAGAGAAAGTAGAAGAAAATAAAGAAACTGTTGCTCAAGTTGTTCAATGGAGCAATGTTGCATTAGACGTATGGGAACGTATAAAATTAAGAAAACAGAAAAAAGTTGAAGCAGAGCCTGTACCTGTTGAAGTAAAAGAAAAAGCGGTTCAACGCTCACGCTCATTTTCATAAGGATGAACTTTAAAGGAGGAGACGCATATGTCAAACAAACCAAATAAACCAAACAACACTTCAAATAAAGGCTTTTTAGTAGGAACAGTGATTGGAGGAGTTGTAGGAGCTGCAACGGCATTACTACTTGCTCCAAAATCAGGTAAAGAGTTCCGTTCTGATTTAAATGAGCAGGCAGCTTACGTTCGTTTAAAAACAGAGCAAGCGAAAAACAGCGCTGTTGAAAAAGGACAAGGGTTTGCTCAAACGGCTAAAGAAAAAACAGCTGGTTTATCACAAACACTGTCTGAGCAATCTTCACAAGTAGTGGACAAGGTGAAAAACTTCCGTAAAGTAGATCCTGAACACGAAGCATTACCGCCAACAAGCTTAGAAGTGCTTGCTGATGAAGTTGAGTCTCAAAGCAACGAAGACGTTCAGCAAAAGCTAACAGAAGCTCAAAAAGCACTAGATGAAGTGGAAAGCACAGTGCCACGGCCATAATAAAGAATCAAAAGCGTTTACCGTATAGGGTGAACGCTTTTTTTGTATGTAATTTAGGTTGGATAACAACAAGTAAATAATCGTTTCATTGCAGAAAAAACCCCCACCTTATAAATGAATTTATGAGCATCATACATAAAGCTGAGCACTCTTTTTGTATGGAAACGCTCAAACCATGTAAACTTAAGAGTAAGTATAGAAAGGGTGAAAAAAATGAAAAAAATTTCAACAGTTGAAGAGTTCGAACAAGTTGTAAAGGAAAACAATCGCTTTTTATTTTTAAAACACAGTACAACGTGTCCAATTAGTGCAGCTGGTCATGAGGCATTTTCAGCATTTGCTTCTAGTCATGAAGACATTCCTTCTTATTATCTTCATGTTCAAGATTCACGTGATGTATCTAACTATATCGCTGAGACCTATGAAGTGAAGCATGAATCACCTCAAGCGCTTCTGTTTGAAGATGGAAAAGTGAAGTGGCATGCTTCTCACTGGAACATTAATGAAGACGAATTAGCGAAAAACGTAGCTCACTAACCGAAAAAGTATTTTAGTAAAAGAAAAATCCGAACATTAATCGTTCGGATTTTTTCATTGAAAGGGTGAACGTAGGTTTACTGTATGACAAGCAATCCATAATAGATTGTTTATTCCATTTTTTCGCCTTTAGATTGGAGCGATTTAGCTATGCCTCAACCTCTTTTTTTTATAAGCTGATTGCGGTTTCATCCGCTTTTTCGTACAATAGATGTAGTTTAGCACATAAAAGCAGAGAAGCCCCTTACATATATCCTCCATCATCTATCATCTTATGTAGTAACCCTGCTAAACGGATTTTTTAAAATCAGTGAAAGGGTGGACGTACATGACGAATTCAAATCTTCAGCATTTGCGATCTCAAATTGACGAAGTAAATATGAAACTGTTAAAGCTTATTAATGAGCGAGGCGAGCTTGTTCAAGAAATAGGAAAGTTAAAAGGCATGCAGTCAACCAAACGGTTTGATCCCGTTCGTGAACGAGCAATGCTTGATGCGATTTTAAGCAAGAATGAAGGACCGTTCCAAACGTCTACGCTTCAACATATTTTCAAAGAAATTTTCAAAGCTCATTTAGAGCTTCAAGAAGATGATCATCGTAAAGCACTTCTTGTATCCCGTAAAAAGAAGCCGGAAAATACAATTGTTACGGTAAAAGGAGAAACAATTGGTGACGGACTTCAGCGTTTTGTAGCAGGACCTTGTTCCGTTGAAAGCTATGAGCAAGTAGCAGCCGTAGCAAAAGTCGTGAAGCAGCAGGGTGTGCGGATGCTTAGAGGCGGAGCCTACAAGCCAAGAACATCTCCTTATGATTTTCAAGGCCTTGGCTTAGAAGGATTGCAAATTTTAAAAAGAGTAGCTGACGAATACGATTTAGCCGTTATTAGTGAGATTGTCGACCCTGCTGATATTGAAACAGCTGTAGAATACGTAGATGTGATTCAGATTGGTGCTCGTAATATGCAAAACTTTGAGCTGTTAAAAGAAGCGGGTGCGATGAAGAAGCCTGTCTTATTAAAGCGAGGCTTAGCCGCTACGATTGATGAGTTTATTAATGCTGCTGAATACATTGTGTCAAAAGGAAATGATCAGCTGATTTTGTGTGAACGAGGAATTCGTACGTATGAGCGAGCAACGCGAAATACGCTAGATATTTCAGCTGTTCCCATTTTAAAACAAGAAACTCATTTACCTGTTTTAGTCGACGTCACCCATTCAACGGGAAGACGAGATTTACTTGTTCCAACGGCTAAAGCAGCTCTTGCCATCGGTGCAGATGGAATTATGGCAGAAGTTCATCCAGATCCTGCGGTAGCACTTTCTGATTCAGCTCAGCAAATGGATATCCCGCAATTTACAGAATTTATGAAGCAGCTAAAACCTATATGTAACTTAAATTTATAAAAAAACGTAAAAATGAAAAATTCGTATACTTTTATGACAAGTTTGAGGCACTTAATGGTTTCAAGCTTGTTTGCCTTTCGTTATAATAAAGATAAGCGAAATTATTACGTATTTTGAAAACAGTCGATAACTTTTGTCAAAATAGGAAAGAATAAGTGCAAATCCAAAAAACAAGAATTTATGAAATTCTCGTGAAACTTGTCGGAAAAAGGCGGTAAATACGTTGCGATGAAGCACATAGTATCGTATAGTAGTTACAGATATTCGCTATCATTCTGTGATTGCATATGATATAAATTCGCGATTCACTTTTTTTATTTACTTAATATACACCGTCTTTTACATTGTTACATATAAACTGGTAAAATTGTCTTTGCCACGTAATAATAAGGGCATAACAGGAATGATTTAGATGCATACAGGGTATCTAAGCTGTATGTAAGAGTGAAGGAGCTAGAAATAGCCATTCTATAAAGGAAGATGGATTTATATACGTAAATACAAGAAATGAAATAAGGATAAAATAAACGAAATGTTTTTCGATAAGGAGTGTTTGTTGTGAACGTAACAATTTATGATGTAGCAAGGGAAGCAAGCGTGTCGATGGCAACGGTTTCTCGTGTGGTAAACGGAAATCCAAATGTAAAACCATCAACTAGAAAAAAAGTATTAGAAACAATTGAAAGACTAGGCTATCGTCCGAACGCAGTAGCGCGTGGATTAGCAAGTAAAAAAACAACGACAGTAGGAGTTATCATTCCTGATATTTCAAATATTTTCTATGCAGAGTTAGCGCGCGGAATCGAAGATATTGCAACAATGTACAAATATAATATCATCTTAAGTAACTCCGATCAAAATCAAGATAAAGAACTTCACCTTTTAAATAACATGCTTGGTAAACAAGTAGATGGAATCATCTTCATGAGTGGGAATGTAACGGAAGAACACGTAGAAGAGCTAAAAAAATCACCGGTTCCAGTTGTCCTTGCAGCATCAATCGAATCAACTAACCAAATCCCATCTGTAACTATTGATTATGAACAAGCAGCTTTTGATGCAGTGCAATCACTAATTGACAGCGGTCATAAAAATATTGCATTCGTTTCAGGTACGTTAGAAGAACCGATCAATCATGCGAAAAAAGTAAAAGGGTACAAGCGTGCTCTTACGGAAAGCGGATTGCCTGTAGGTGATTCTTATATTGTAGAAGGAGACTACACGTACGATTCAGGTATTGAAGCGGTTGAAAAACTATTAGAAGAAGATGAAAAACCAACTGCTATTTTCGTTGGAACGGATGAAATGGCATTAGGCGTTATTCACGGGGCACAAGACCGCGGGTTGAATGTACCAAACGATCTAGAAGTTATCGGTTTTGATAACACAAGACTTTCAACAATGGTTCGTCCTCAGTTAACATCTGTTGTACAGCCAATGTATGATATTGGTGCAGTAGCGATGCGTCTCTTAACAAAATACATGAACAAAGAAACGGTAGACAGCAGCATTGTACAGCTTCCTCACCGCATCGAGTTCAGACAATCAACAAAATAATACCTGTGAATGAATAAGAACGAATCCAAGTTCAGACACGGGGAGATAGAATATGAAAAAAATTGATATGCTCACACCTATAGGGATACTAATTGGTATCTCTATGGTTGTGTTTGGGGTTATTTCAAGTGGGGGAATGAGCGGTTTTTTAGCTTTTATTGATGTACCATCGATTTTAATTGTACTGGGAGGCGTTTTTGGTACGCTGTGCGTGAGCTTTCCTTTAAAACAATTAAAAAATATGGGAAGAGTAGGGAAACAAGCGTTTCAATCGAAAGAAATAAACGTAGAAGAAATTGTAGGAACATTTGTACATTTATCGGAGAAAGCGCGTCGAGAAGGGCTTCTATCGTTAGAAGCAGAACTTGAACAAATCGATGATTCATTTGTGAAAAAAGGTATTTTGCTAGCCATTGATGGAGTAGAACCAGAAATGATTCGAGAGCTGCTTGAAGCTGAAATAGCTGCAGTGGAAGAAAGACATGCGAGAGGTCGAAGTATGTTTGAAAAAGCAGGCGATTATGCCCCCGCTTGGGGAATGATTGGGACGCTCGTTGGGCTAGTGCTAATGCTTAAAAGCCTTAATACTCCTTCGTCGCTTGGGCCTAACATGGCAATTGCTCTTTTAACGACTTTCTACGGGGCGCTGCTTTCAAACTTGTTTTTTCAGCCAATCGCAGCTAAATTAGCTGGTAAAACGGAGCATGAGCTTTTTGTTAAAGAAGTGATTATTGAAGGTGTCATCGGCTTGCTGGCGGGTCAAAATTCTCGCTTTGTGCAAGCAAAGCTAAAAGTATTTGCCCCTGTTGAAAAACGAAAGCTGGAAGAAAAGAGAGAACACGTTCGTGAAGCGTAGAAGAAAAAGGTATTCGGCACAGTCGCCAAAATGGATGGTAACATTTGCTGATTTGGTGACGTTAATATTAGTTTTTTTTATTTTACTATTTTCAATGTCTAGCGTTGATAATCAAAAGTTTCAGACCGTTGTCAATTCGCTTACAAGCGGTGGCTCATTAGCTTCTGTAGAAAAGAGCCAGCAGTCTCAAAAGCTGGATAACATTTTAGCGAAAGTGCAGGGCTACCTGAAGGAAAATAAGCTTCAGAATGTCATTACTGCTAAGCGAGATAAACGCGGAGTTGTGCTTATTTTACAAGAACAGGTGCTGTTTGAAACAGGACAAGCGGACATTTTGAAAAAAGGTACTCCTTTTCTAGATGAATTAGGAAGGTTATTCAGTACTATTCCAAATGATATTAAAGTAGAAGGTCATACCGACAATCGACCCATTCACACCTATCGTTATCCATCTAATTGGGAACTATCGGCAGCGCGTGCTAGCGGCGTCATACGTTATTTAACGAACCATTTTTCTCTTTCTGCTAACCGCTTTGAAGCACTTGGATATGGAGATACAAAGCCGCTTGTTCCGAACACGTCTAATGACAATCTACAAAAAAATAGACGCGTCGAAATTATTATTTCAGATCCCGAAGCACAGTGAAAAAGGCCATACGCTTGTATAGCCTTTTTTTAAGAATGAGATGTATGAGAACGAATAGGATAAAGAGCGCGCTCAAGAGTTTGAGCGTTTTTTTCTGTTATTTCTGGTTTTCTTGGAATTGGCTGATAGATATTAGGTTCATCATCCCACTGCGTGCAAACGGGGTGGGGCGATACTTTTGTCCATTTTTCAAGCCATGACAGAGGAAGCATGCCTTCTGCCTTTCGTTCAATCATTTCAAGCCAAATGAATGACCAAGCCCGAGGAACAACCCGCCAAATATCATAACCTCCTCCGCCAACCGCAATCCATCTTCCCTGACAGTATTCATGGGCAATTTCATGAGCAATTTTAGGAATCTCACGGTATATTTTCGTGGTGCCGCATAAATGAGTGAGCGGATCGTAATAATGAGAATCGGCTCCATTTTGTGTCAAGATAACATCTGGTTTAAAAAAAGCAGCTACTTCTTTTAAAGAGGTCTTATAAACGTCGAGCCAAGACTCATCTTCGGTATAAGCATCAACAGGCACATTAAATGAATAACCATAGCCTTCACTGTGCCCGCGTTCGTTAACGTTTCCCGTACCTGGAAACAAGTAGCGTCCCGTTTCATGAATGGAAAGAGTACAAACGGAAGGGTCGTCATAAAATATCCATTGAACGCCGTCACCATGGTGAGCATCTGTATCGACATAGAGAACGCGCGCGTTGTACTTTTGCTGCATATATTTGATGGCTACCGCGCTATCGTTATAAATACAGAAGCCGGAAGCTTTTCCTCGAAAGCCGTGGTGCAATCCTCCTCCTAAATTTAGAGCATGCTTAGCTTTTCCAGTCATCACATAATCTACAGCAGTAAGTGTACCTCCAACTAAAAATGCACTGGCTTCATGCATGTTGGGAAACATAGGTGTATCTTCTGTTCCAAGACCAAAATCTGCTGCTTTTTCAACAGAAAGCTCGCCGCTTCCTGCTAATTTTACCGCTTGAATATAGCTAGTATCATGGACAAGCTGAAGTTCTTCATCAGATGCCATCCGCGGTAATACAATATCTTGATTGCCTAAAGCGCCAAATTCCCGTAACAGTTCATATGTTAGTTGAACACGAAGCTGGTTAAACGGATGATTATTGCTGAATTTGTACGAAAGAATATCATCTGAATAAATAAATACAGCATTACTAGTCATTACGTCATCTCCGGTAATTTAGGCCACAACACCTCATAGCCGTTTTCTTTTAATGTATTTATACTAATTAATGGATTAATAGCTTGAATGCGAAGCACAAGGATTTTATATCGTTCATCTACATCAGGGTAGACAAGTACGCTTAAGATGTTTGTTCTCGTTGAACCAAAAAGGGATGTAACTTCAGCGAGCACGCCAGCCTTGTTTTCTACTTTTATTTCAATTTGTGAACCTGGTTTATTGGTACCGGTAAGCTGAATAAACGTATGTAATAGATCTCTCTCGGTAACAACTCCTACTAACCGCTTGTTTTTTGTGACGGGAATACAACCGATTTGATGTTCATAAAAAATACTTGCAATTTCTTCAACAAAATCAAGAGGGTGAGCTGTAATGACTTCTGTTTGCATAATCATCCGCACGGGCTCGGATAGAAGAGCAGACGTATAAGTATTATCTAAAATAGATGGACTTGCATCTCTTACGTCTCGATCAGAAATGATGCCAACTACGTGATGAAGGTCATTAACGATAGGAATATGTCTAATCTTATGTGTATCTAAAAGTTTCATAGCTTCAGCAATCGTATGGTCGGGGGTTAAGGTAACGAGATCGGTTTTCATCATTTCTTCAACAATCATCAGACACGGCTCCTTTTCTTAAAGGTCAGCTTAATACATAAAGCGATTTCGAAAGCGCAGGCTATCAAATTCTTGCATGCTTTCTTGAGGTACTCTTCTCCCAATTCTTACCATCAAACAATTAGCAGGGTGGGAGCTGATTTCCGGATCATCTGTGGCAAACCACGTAAGTCCGCCTTTATTCATCATTTTCTCCATAATTTTGCGGTAATCCCACACATTTAGCCCTGTTCCTTTTAAATCCCAATGCCAGTAATATTCTGTCGTAATGACAATATAATCTTCCATTGCATCATCCATCATAGATACGATAAGCAAGTTTTTACCAACAGCGTAGCTGCGAAATGGAGCAGCTACCTCTATAGCTCCTAATTCGATTAAATTCTCCATATTTCCTTCCGACCATCGTTCTAGAGGATCGGGATATAAAAAGGTTACGTAACCAATGATTGTATGATGATGGCGAGCAATAATGATTCTACCTTCAGGCAAGTTGGCAATCTCGATCAATGCTTCTTTTTGCTGTTCAGGTGGACGAAAGGCCGTTAGTTGCTCATGAAAATCAAGTTGTTGCAAGGTCTGTGAGGAGACAGGTCCTTCAATAACAATTGCTCCAACAGCTGTTTTTAGTTCTTTCATATTGTATGTTTGGGAATGTTTCACATGAATCACCACCTTCAAGCAGTCTTATCTGTATTATAATATAAAAAAAACTCTGTATTAAAGCGTTTTCAAAAAATTAAATAAAAGAAAAGGAGTTTTTTTAAAAACATAGAATAGAAAATTAAAAGAGATTCTTGTTAATTCGACACTTATATAAACAAGGTTGTCATATAACAAGGGAGACTATTATCCCAATTCCGACAAATAATTTTTATAAAATTGTGAAAAGTCTATTTTTGTTATATAATAGGTTTGTAAATTTTATACATAAGGGGGAGTTTGTGATGAAGGTGGAAGCGCTTCCTGTAATTGAAGGGGTATACAACTTACAGGACTACGATAAAACGTATCAAACCTTTGACTGGTCACAAGTGGAGAAGGAATTTTCATGGCATGAAACAGGTAAATTAAATGCAGCTTATGAAGCAATTGATAAGCACGCAAACTCTACGCGTAAAAATAAAGTTGCGCTTTATTATCGAGATGCGCAGCGCAATGAAAAATATACATTCAAAGAAATGAAAGAATGGTCAAACAAAGCCGCAAACGTGCTAAAACAAGCAGACGTAGAGAAGGGAGATCGCGTGTTTATTTTTATGCCTCGCTCTCCGGAACTTTATTTTGCATTGTTAGGAGCGGTGAAGCTTGGCGCTATTGTTGGGCCTTTATTTGAAGCGTTCATGGAAGGTGCAGTAAAAGATCGTTTGCAAGACAGTGATGCAAAAGTGTTAATTACAACGCCTGAACTGCTGAGCCGCGTTCCGGTGAAAGATTTGCCAGCTTTAAAACACATTCTCCTTGTAGGGGGAAATGTAGAAGAAGAAGGCATTCAACTAGATTTTCTAAAGCGATTAGAAGCGGCGAATAAAGAGGTGGAAATTGAGTGGGTAGATAGAACAGATGGTATGCTGCTTCATTATACATCAGGTTCAACTGGCAAACCAAAAGGCGTACTTCATGTTCACAACGCAATGCTTCAGCACTATCAAACTGCAAAGTGGGTACTCGACTTAAAAGATGACGATGTGTATTGGTGTACAGCAGATCCCGGTTGGGTAACGGGGACTTCCTATGGAATTTTTGGTCCTTGGCTTGCTGGAGCAACCAATGTGATTGTAGGAGGACGCTTTAGTCCAGATGCATGGTATCAAGCACTTGAAGATTTTGGCGTAACGGTTTGGTACAGTGCACCTACAGCTTTTCGTATGCTAATGGGTGCTGGTGATGACTTAGTTAAACGCTATGATTTAAGCAATCTCAGACATGTATTAAGTGTGGGAGAACCGTTAAATCCTGAAGTGGTACGCTGGGGAATGAAGGTGTTCCAAAAACGTATTCATGATACGTGGTGGATGACTGAAACTGGCGGTCAGACGATTTGTAATTATCCGTCCATGAAAATTAAGCCAGGATCTATGGGGAAACCAATTCCAGGCGTACAAGCAGCAATCGTTGACGATCAAGGGCAAGAGCTTCCACCTTATCGAATGGGGAACTTAGCAATTAAAAAAGGCTGGCCATCTATGATGCATACGATTTGGAACAACAAAGAAAAGTATGAGTCATATTTTATGCCAGGTGATTGGTACGTATCAGGTGATTCGGCGTATATGGATGAAGAAGGTTATTTTTGGTTCCAAGGCCGAATCGATGATGTTATTATGACGGCAGGAGAACGCGTGGGTCCATTTGAAGTAGAAAGTAAGCTTGTTGAACATCCTGCTGTAGCAGAAGCGGGTGTTATTGGTAAGCCTGACCCTGTGCGCGGGGAAATTATTAAAGCATTTATCGCACTTAGAGATGGGTATGAATCTTCAGATGAACTGATTGAAGATATTCGTCAATTTGTGAAAAAAGGGTTAGCTGCTCATGCAGCCCCGCGTGAAATCGAGTTTAAAGATAAGCTACCTAAAACACGAAGTGGTAAAATTATGCGTCGCGTTTTAAAAGCGTGGGAATTAGATTTGCCAACGGGCGATTTGTCAACGATGGAAGACTAAGGAGTAAATGTTTCAATCTTTGTAGGGAAAATAAGTGATTTTTATAAAGTTCAAACAGCCAGCTGTTTGAACTTTTTTTTGGACTTGAATTTTAAAATAAAATCATTCATAATTGTGGGGTGTAAACTTTTAAATAAAATAAACTGCAGTGATAGGAAGAAGTAATACTTGTCTCCCTGTTTAAGAGAGCTGATGGTTGCTGAAAATCAGTACATAGACAAATATGAAATACGTCCTTGAGCATCTTTTGTGAACTTACAGTAGCAAAAGACGGGTAGACCGTTACATCATTTAAGTGGGAAATAATTTATTTCCAAATAGGGTGGTACCGCGATATTTTCGTCCCTTCTTTTTTAAGAAGGGGCGTTTTTTATGTTGTTCAACAAATTGTAACGAGCAATTAGATAAAGGAGAGAATATATAACATGGATATTTTACAAGATCTTGAGTTTCGAGGGCTCATTAACCAACAAACGGATGAAAAAGGTTTAAGTGAACTTTTGAGTAAAGAGTCTGTTCGTTTGTACTGTGGATTCGATCCGACAGCCGACAGCCTTCACATCGGCCACATGCTTCCTGTTTTAATTTTGCGTCGCTTTCAACAAGCTGGCCACCAACCAATTGCATTAGTTGGTGGAGGTACGGGGCTTATTGGAGATCCAAGCGGTAAAAAAGCAGAGCGTACATTAAATGAAAAAGAAACGGTTGCCATGTTTAGTGAGCGTATTAAAGGTCAGCTTTCACGCTTCTTAGATTTCGAAGAAGGTGAAAATGCAGCAGTTATTGCAAATAACTATGACTGGATTGGCTCATTAGATGTTATTACATTCCTACGAGATATCGGTAAAAACTTTGGTATTAACTATATGATGGCAAAGGATTCTGTTCAATCTCGTATCGAATCAGGCATTTCATTTACGGAATTTAGCTACATGATTTTACAATCATACGATTTCTTGAATTTATACCAAACATATAACTGTAAGCTTCAAATTGGCGGCAGCGACCAATGGGGAAATATTACAGCTGGCTTAGAATTAATTCGTAAATCAGAAGAAGATGCAAAAGCATTTGGATTAACAGTTCCGCTTGTAACAAAAGCGGACGGGACGAAGTTCGGTAAAACAGAAGGCGGAGCAATTTGGTTAGATCCTGAAAAAACAAGTCCGTATGAATTCTACCAATTCTGGATTAATACAGATGATCGTGATGTTATAAAATATTTAAAATACTTTACATTCTTATCACACGAGGAAATTAATGAATTAGCAGCTTCTGCAAAAGAAGCTCCTGAAAAACGCGAAGCACAAAAAGCACTAGCGGCAGCGATGACTACGCTTGTACACGGTGAAGAAGCTCTTGAGCAAGCAATTCGTATTTCGCAAGCTTTATTTAGCGGAAGTATTTCAGAATTAACAGCAGAAGAAATTAAGCAAGGATTCAAGGATGTTCCTTCTTACACGCATACAGGTGAAGATATTGGTTTAATTGATTTACTTGTAGAAAGTAAAATTTCTCCTTCTAAACGTCAAGCACGTGAAGATATTTCAAACGGCGCGATTTACTTAAATGGTGAGCGTGAACAAGATTTACAAAAAACAGTAGGTGCAGAAGACCGTATTGAAGGTCAATTCACAGTGATTCGTCGAGGCAAGAAAAAATATACGCTTATTCAATACGCATAAAAAAAGGCCGAAAGGCCTTTTTTTTATATAGATAGCAAAAAAGCCGCTCC
This sequence comes from Priestia sp. JV24, assembly GCF_025910025.1. Lineage (NCBI taxonomy): Bacteria > Bacillati > Bacillota > Bacilli > Caryophanales > Bacillaceae > Priestia > Priestia sp. JV24. The sequence goes on along the minus strand of NZ_JAPCIN010000023.1, from coordinate 754,127 downwards.
ATAAGGAACGGCTTTTTACTATTAACGAGAGTAGAACTCTACGATTAGTGCTTCGTTGATTTCAGCAGATAATTCAGAACGCTCTGGTAAACGAGTGAATGTACCTTCTAATTTCTCAGCGTCTACTGTTAAGTAGTCTGGTACGAAGTTGTTAACTTCAAGCGCTTCTTTCACGATTGAAAGGTTGCGAGATTTTTCGCGAACACCGATCACTTGACCAGGTTGTACACGGTAAGATGGGATGTCAACGCGTTTACCGTCAACTAAAACGTGACCGTGGTTAACTAATTGACGAGCTTGACGACGAGTGCGTGCAAGACCCATACGGTATACTAAGTTATCAAGACGAGCTTCTAAAAGAATCATGAAGTTCTCACCGTGCTTACCAGTTAATTTACCAGCAGCAACGAATAAGTTACGGAATTGACGCTCAGTTACACCATACATGTGGCGTAATTTTTGCTTTTCTTGTAATTGTAAACCGTACTCAGAAATTTTCTTACGTTGACCTGGGCCGTGTGGACCTGGAGCGTAAGGGCGTTTTTCTAATTCTTTACCTGTACCACTTAGAGAAAGACCTAAGCGACGAGAGATTTTCCAACTTGGACCTGTATAACGAGCCATGATGACTCCTCCTTGTTTGTGTTTTTATTTTATGCAAAACAAAAACAGACACATTCTAGCGATATGCTCATTTTGTTTTCATGTACCATCGCTCTAGCAGCAGAGAGTTACACGATACACCATCTTGTTAAAAGAATTGCTACTTCTGTAAAACAACCTTTTAATGAGGAACAAAATGAAAAAACATAAAGAAGATTGTATAAGCTGCAATATTTCACACAACGAGTATTATAGGTGTTTCCTCGTATAAAGTCAAGGAAGATTGAAGATTAAAAGAATGTAAAAGAAAGGATATATTCTTTTGAAGTATGAAAGGAGAAGAAAGAACATAAGAAAACGGTGGTGATGGGCTAATCAAACGTTTGTTTAATAAGCAAAAACCGCTGATTTGCAGCGGTTTTTTTGCTTATTCATATTCAAAGAAAAGAAGTGAGTTCTTTGACGAATTCTTCAAGATACTGTTGATCGATTTCATCAAAGCGATTTTTGATTGGACTGTCAATATCAAGAACACCTAAAAGTTTACCGTCTTTTACCATTGGTACAACAATTTCAGATTGAGAAGCGGCATCACATGCAATGTGGCCAGGGAATGCATGAACATCTTCAATTCGCTCTATTCTTTGATTTTGAGCTGCTGTACCGCATACGCCTTTTCCAAGTGGAATGCGAACACAAGCCGGCAGCCCCTGGAAAGGGCCCAGTACTAACTCGCCGTCTTCCATTAAATAAAAGCCTACCCAGTTTACTTCATTTAAAAATTGATTTAGTAACGCTGAAGCATTTGCTAGATTAGCAATTGTATTACTTTCTCCTTCTAATAAGGCACGTAATTGCTTAATTACTAATTCATAATCCTTTTGTTTTGAGCCGCTGTAGTTTTCGACATTAAACAATGTATTCTCCTCCATTCAACATAAGATTTAATGAGTTTTTATCAGGAAACGTCAGTTTTAACGCTACTTTGTCGATAAAAGATTACAGGAACTAAAAAGCCTATCACGAATTATGTAGAGAGGCTACTAAAATCCTTTTTAAATACTGTAACGATTTCTACACAATTTTGCAATCATATGTGTTTTGTAAAAATAAATCGAAATGAGGTGTAGATAGATGGCTGTACAGTCAAAAACGAAAGAGAAAATTATTGATGCGGCTGTTTCTCTTTTTAACGTAAAAGGTTTTGATGGTACGTCGGTGCGCGAGATTGCAGGAAAAGCGAAAGTGAACGTAGCGAATATTTCATATTATTTTCATAGCAAAGAAGGATTGCTTGAAAGTTTAGTGATTTCTTATTTTGAAGGTTATATTGCGGTACTGGAGCAAGCATTCCAAGAAATGAAAAAGCTGTCTTCAACAGAAAGTATGATCGTGATGATTCGAGCTATCTTACATTACCAGCACGAAAATAGGCATATTGCCCGGCTCGTATATAGAGAAATCTCTCTTGACACGATTTTAATTCGAGAAGTTATGACTACGTATTTAACCAAGGAAAAGTACTACTTAAAAACAATCCTTGAAAGAGGGATGAAAGAAAAGGAATTTCGAAAGCTGCACGTTTCCTTTACAATCATTGAGCTTAAGGGCATGCTGTCTATGCCTTATCTTCATCCTCAGTACCTAAGTGAAGTTCTTCATATATTGCCTCACGAACCGTATTTTGTTCAGCAATATGCGATTGAGCTTGAGCAATGGGTGCACACTACGGTATGTTTGCCATATGAACGGACAAACAAACTGCGCGTTCAATTATCCTAAATGGAGCTCTCCATAGCCTTGGCCTAAATCCTTCGCACAGTGGGCATCTGACCCATATACGAGAGGGATTTTTTTCTGTTGGGCTGCTTTTACGACAAAGGGAGCTGGATACGCTTCCTTGCACAAAGGCTTAAACAACCCTGCACCATTATAATCCAAAGCCAGATCTTTCATTTTTATTTCATCGAGTATTGCTAAAATAATAGGTGAAAGTGTGTCTTCATATGGAAAGCGAGTTTGAAATTTATGTACGAGCGTCATATGACCAATGCGCTTAGGCTTATAAACGCCTAAATTGGCCTGTACAGAGCGTAATACGGTGTTGTAATACTTATCATATACTTTGCTTACGCTGCCAAACTTCTGTACAATATGTGCAAATACGTCAGCGCTAAAATCTAGGCAATCATATCCTTCTTCATGTTTTAAGAAGTGGACAGAAAGTATGCTGTCATCGAGATAAGGACCATATTCGTTTAAGAAATCTGTTGTTTCGTGTTCAAATCCTTCAATAAAGTCAACTTCCAATCCGATATTAATACGAATATCGGGCTCAAATTCTTTTTTAACTTGCTGTACGTTTTGAATGTAGCGATCAAGTTTGTCAGGATCCATTCCGCTGTCGCGATCAGGCGTCGGATCACTGAAGCTTTTTGGTAATGGAGCATGCTCTGTAAACGAAATCTCGCAAAAGTTCAGGGAAATCGCCTGTTCAACATATTGTTGCAATGAATCAGGTGAGCCGTGTGGGCAAAATGGAGTATGAATATGTTTGTCAACTTTCATAAAAAATGCCTCCTTTTTTCTTCTTTTTCCATTGTAACGACACAAAGTGACTCCATGCCAATATTTTGTATAAAAAAATTTAATTTTTTGCTCAAAAGTTGGACTTTACATGGTATCATAAAAACATTGACGCAAAAAAATTTAAAGGATTAAATTGACCCTTTTTATAAATAAGAAACTTGTCATGTAGAACGCACTGTAAGGGGGCTTAGTATGGAATTCATTATAGCACTAATCATACTTATTATCGGATTAGTTGTGTACGGAATGTTTTCACGTAAAAAGATTTATCAAGAAATTGATCGCCTGGAAACGATCAAAGTCGAATTAGCAAATACGCCAGTTGCAGAGGAAATTTCAAAAGTAAAAGAATTGAACATGACAGGTCAAACTGAAGAGCTATTTGAACGTTGGCGTGAGCAGTGGGATGAAATTATATCAACTAATCTCCCGAAAATTGATAAAGAACTGTTTGAAACGGAAGAAGCAGCGGATAAATACCGATTTAAAAAAGCGAAGCAGTTATCTATACATATTGATCAAGCCTTAGAACAAACCAAGATAGATATTGAAAACATACTTACTGAACTTCAAAATTTAATTGGTAGCGAACAAGATAATCGATATGATATTGAGGAATTAAATCAGCTTCACCGCCATGTGAAGAAAAAATTGCTCGCACATCGGTATTCCTATGGAAATGCTGAAAAAACGTTAGAATACGCAATTAATACGTCTAAAGAGCAGTTTAAAAAATACGAGGAAGAGACGATTAACGGAAACTATCTTCAAGCACGTGAGATTGTTCTTCAATTAAAAACTGATTTAACAGCTATTGATTCGTATTTAGAACAAATTCCAAAAGTGTTAGTTGAGTGTCAGACCACTCTTCCTGTTCAGTTCAATGAACTGCTTGACGGGTTCCACGAAATGAGTGAGCAGGGATATGTGTTAGATCATCTGCAAGTAGAAGAAACGGTAGAGCTTTTAAAACAAGAAACTGCTGAAATTATTGCAGATATTGAAGAATTATATGTGGAAGAAGCGATTACAAAACTAGATGATGTGAACGAACGCTTAGAGCAGTTATATGACTCACTTGAGCATGAGGTTTTCTCCTATCATAAAATGAACCGTGAATCTCATACGGTATCTAACTTCCTTCGTATGCTTCAAGAACGAAACCGTGAACTTCGTGAAGAAACGCTATTTGTACAGCAAAGCTATCATTTTAAAGAGCGCGATTTAGACGTATATTATAAAATGGACCGCGAACTAAAACGATTGACTAACTTGTACTATAATATTTCGGACAAGGTGGCGGAGCACAATTTAGCCTACAGTGTGATCCAAGAAGAACTCGAAGACGTTTCCAAACAGCTTAACCAATTAAAAGAATCTCAGGAATCCTATAGCGATATGCTACAAGCTCTTCGCAAAGATGAGCTCTCAGCTAAGGACAAAATAGAAGAACTGAAATCTCAGTTGATTGAAGCACGACGCCTTATTCAAAAAAGCAACCTTCCTGGTGTTCCTGAAGAATATAAAGTGCAGCTTGAAAAAACGGTTCATATCTTAAATGAAGTAACCGCTAAGCTGAAAGAAAAACCGCTTAATATTCAAGCTGTTCAATCTTTACTTGAAGATGCTGTTGGTTTTGTTCAGGATACATTTGATGAAACAGAGGCAATGTTAGAAGAAGCGCGACTCGTTGAAAGAGTGATTCAATACGGTAACCGCTATAGAAGTACTCATCACTCAATTGCACAGTCTTTAGAAGAAGCAGAAGAAGCATTTCGTCATTATGAATACAAAGAAGCATTAAAACAGGCATCTGCAGCTATTGAGCAAGTAGATCCCGGTGCGCTGGATCGTATACAGCGTATTGTATCTTCACAGAGTTAAAAAGCTCGTGTCCTTTGGACACGAGCTTTTTTATGATGCTTTTCTTTGCATACTATCTCGTATCTCTTTCAATGCTAATGGTATAGTCTATAAATACGGCAGCAACTGTTAGGATAAGCAAGGGGAGACCTTGCTTATAAAGTGGCAAATAGCTTTGAAAAGATCGTCTATCCTTGTTATGATTACTAAGGCAAAACCTAATTTAAAAAAGTATTAAGGTATGTTATGATAATACGTTGTTCCGAAAAAATGAAGAAGGGGGCGCGCATCCTTGATTTATTTAGATAATAGCGCTACAACAAAACCCTATAACGAAGTCATACAATCTTTTACCAAAGTAGCTACAACTTATTATGGCAATCCATCCTCCCTCCATCAGTTTGGCGTACAGGCGGAGAATTTGTTGAGCCGTTCGCGTGAGCAAGTAGCAGAATTGCTGCACGTATCGTCAAATGAAATTATCTTTACATCTGGAGGAACGGAAGGAAATAATTTGGCTATTAAAGGCGTAGCGATGCAATATAAAAGCCGAGGTCAGCATATCATTACGACAAATATTGAACATGATTCTGTTCATGAACCATTCAAGCAGTTAGAAGTCCTAGGATTTAACGTTACGTATGTTCCGGTAGATTCCAGTGGTTTTGTATCACCTGCGGCTATTGAATCAGCTATTACGGATGAAACCATTTTAGTATCTGTTATGCATGTAAATAATGAGATTGGCACCATTCAGCCAATTGAAGAAATTGGACAGATGCTGACGAACTATTCCAAGGTGCTTTTTCACGTCGATCATGTGCAGGGGATTGGAAAAGTTCCGCTTTCTTTAGCGGATCATAAAATTGATTTATGCACATTATCAGGGCACAAAATTCACGGCTTAAAAGGGACGGGAATTTTATATAAACGAAATGGAGTTCAGCTTCATCCGCTGCTTAGCGGAGGCTCTCAGGAAATGCAGCATCGATCAGGCACGGAAAATGTGCCGGGAATCGTAGCATTTGCTAAAGCACTTCGTTTAACACTTGAACATGCTGCTCAAAATCAGCAAAAAATGCGGGAAATAAAAGCAGAACTGATGGACAAACTTTCTGCTCACGAAAGAATCACGGTTAATACGCCGAATGAGCATTCGGCACCTCATATTATAAATTTTACAGCACAAGGTATTAAAGGTGAGGTTTTTGTTCACGCTCTTGAAGAAAAAGGAGTGTTTGTATCCACTACATCAGCTTGCTCATCAAAGCGAAAAAAGCCAAGCAAAACGCTTTTAGCTATCGGTAAAAATTACGAAGAAGCCGATCAATCCATTCGATTAAGCTTGTCAGGCTTAAATGATTATAATGAAGTAACGCCCATTGTAAATGCTATTTTCACAGTAATTGAAGATCTAAAGAAAGTAATGAGGTAAATGATTATGATATATAACCATATTTTAATTCGGTACGGAGAAATCTCAACCAAAGGACAAAATAGAAAAAAATTTGTTGCCCAGCTAAGAAAAAATATCGTAACGGCTCTTAGTGCATTCCAAAATATTCACGTAAAATACACAAGAGACCGCATGTATATTCACTTAAACGGTGAAAATCACGAGCCTATCGTCGAACGTCTTCAGCAAATCTTTGGTATTCAAAGCTTTAGTTTAGCATTAAAAGTTGAAAATGAGCTTGAAGCGATTCAAGAAGCAGCGTTAGAAGCAATGAAAGAATTTGATATAAAAGGAAAAACATTCAAAGTATCTACTCGGAGAGCGTATAAACAATTTCCTCTTGATACAAACGAATTAAATTATGCAGTAGGAAGTCATATTCTACGAAATACAGAGCATCTAAAGGTAAACGTAAAAGAACCAAGCGTAAATGTACGAGTAGAAGTGAGAAGTGAAGCAACGTATATTACATGTTTTGATTATCGCGGAGCAGGAGGTCTTCCAGTTGGTACGAGTGGAAAAGCGATGCTGATGCTTTCTGGAGGAATTGACAGCCCGGTTGCAGGATACTTAGCCATGAAGCGCGGTTTAGAAATAGAAGCGGTTCATTTTTACAGTCCGCCTTTTACAAGTGAACGTTCTAAGCAAAAGGTCATCGATTTAACGCAAAAATTAACGGCTTATCACGAAAAAGTAAAGCTTCACATTGTACCGTTTACAGCTGTACAGCAAGCGATTCAAAAGCAAATTCCAGAGAATTATACCATGACCTCTACACGCCGTATGATGCTTCGAATCACGGACCTTATTCGTGAAAAAAATGAATCGTTAGCTATCGTAACTGGCGACAGCTTAGGGCAAGTAGCTAGTCAAACGGTTGAGAGCATGTATGCGATTAATGAAGTGACTAATACGCCAATTTTGCGTCCGCTTGTAACAATGGATAAAACGGAGATTGTTGAAATTGCCCGCAAAATTGATACACATGAAATTTCGAATCGACCGTATGAAGACTGCTGTACAATTTTTACGCCAAGCTCACCAAAAACGAAGCCAAAGCGTGAAAAAATAAATCGATACGAACAATTTTATGATTTTGAAACATTAATTCAAGAAGCGGTAAATAATGTAGAAACGCTTGAGATGACAGCTTCTTCGGCTACAAATACCGCAGACAGCGTAGAAGATTTATTTTAAAAGTTAAATTTCATAAAATTACCAAAAAAATAATGTATGATGCCATGTGTTTTGACACAATCTATATTCAACAAGGAGGTGAAAACACATGGCAAACAGAAACAAATTAGTAGCTCCTGGTTCAGCAGCTGCTATCGACCAAATGAAATACGAAATCGCTTCTGAATTCGGTGTAAATCTTGGACCAGAAGCAACAGCTCGCGCTAACGGATCTGTTGGTGGAGAAATCACTAAACGCTTAGTTCAAATGGCTGAGCAACAACTTGGTGGTAAATAAGTCATATTAACTAAATAATGATGGCTAAAAAGAGTGGGGGAAACCTCACTCTTTTGTCTTGTTTGTTTTGTCACGTATAATAGAGACAAGATCAAGCTTTATAAAGTAAAGGAGATGTTGGCGATGGGGACTTTATTTTACGGAGGCAAAATATATACGATGCTAAAAGAAGATGAGCATGTAGAAAGCGTATATATTGAAAAAGGATTCATTGAAGATATAGGCGCAGAAGAAGATCTAAGAATCAAATGGGGTGCTGAGATTGACAATGAAGTACACCTCAAGGGATATCCAATGTATCCGGGCTTTGTAGATAGCCATCTTCACTTAATTGGTCATGGTGAAAAGCTCATTAGGCTTGATTTGTCTCAAGCTACTTCTAGGGAAGACGTGCTGATGCGCGTTCGGCAAAAAGTAGAGAGTACACCAAAAGGAGAATGGGTAATTGGAGAAGGTTGGGATGAAAATCAGTGGGAAGATTCCTCTTTGATTCACTATCAAGATCTTGATCAACTTTCAACAGAACATCCTATTATGTTGAAGCGAGTCTGTCGTCACGGATTAGTAGTAAACGGGACTGCTCTTAAAATAGCCGGGATTACAGCTGAAACACGCGACCCGGAAGGAGGTATTATCCAGAGGGATGAAGCGGGAAATCCTACTGGTTTTTTGGCTGATCAAGCGCAAGAATTAGTAACGGCTCATATTCCTCAAGTAACGGAAGCATACATTCGACAAGCTCTTTCAGTAGCTATTAAAGATTGTGTTCAGTACGGATTGACGGGTGGACATACGGAAGATTTAAATTATTATGGAGGCTTTTTGCGTACATATCAAGCATTTCAAGACGTTATTCATAAAGAAAAGCAGCTGTTTCGTGCTCATTTACTTGTTCATCATGAAGCTGTAGATGATATGTATACATACGTTGAAGAAAAGAAAGACACATCCGCTTTTATTGAAATAGGGCCAATGAAGATTTTTGCTGATGGTTCGCTCGGCAGTCAATCTGCTCTTTTAAGCTTTCCATACAAAAGCGACCCTTCTACAAGAGGTGTAGCTATTCAATCACTCGATGAATTAAAACAGCTAGTGAGAAAAGCGAGGGAATTGAATATGACCGTTGCAATTCATGCGATTGGTGATTTAGCGTTTCAATATGTAGTAGAAAGCATCGAACAATATCCTCCTCAAACAGGGCAAAGAGATCGTATTATTCATGCGCAAATCCTACGAAAAGATTTAGTTGATCGTGTAAAAAAGCTCCCGGTTGTGCTGGATATCCAGCCTCGGTTTTTAGCCAGTGATTTTCCATGGGTTATTGAAAAAATTGGAGAAGAGCATTTGGACTATTGCTATGCGTGGAAAACGTTATTGGACGAGGGCGTTATGTGTGCAGGCGGATCGGATGCGCCTATTGAACCTATCAATCCCATGTTAACGATTCATGCAGCAGTTTCTAGAAAAACTTCTCCGAACAGCTCGGTCGTTTACATACCTTCTGAGCGACTCACTGTATTTGAAGCTGTTCAGCTGTTTACATTAGGAAGCGCGCAGGCCATTCATCAAGAGCATAAAAAAGGATATATTCAAAAAGACTATGTAGCTGATTTTACCGTATTAGAAAGAGATCTGTTTGAGATACCTGCAGATGATATTCCAGGGGTACAGGTGCAGATGACTGCTATTAATGGAGAAATTGTATATCAAAAATAAAAAGCGCCCAAGGGCGCTTTTTATTATAGAAACGTACGCTTAACTCTTTGCCAGAAAGAGTTATCTTTCAGCTTAACCGTTTTAATTTGACGGTCGCTTAAACGAATTTGAACTTGATCAACTTGACGTGCATTTAATGCTTCGTTATCTATTCCAATAATTGGACTGTGATTGTTGTCATTGGATAGTTTTAAAGTGAGCGTATGCTCAGCGCTTAGAATGAATGAAGATCCTAATGTACGATAGTTATTATTATTTAACGATGCCAATTCGCTGACTTGCATACAAGGAATTAACGGATCAACTACGGCTCCACTTACCGATTTATTATAAGCCGTACTGCCTGTTGGTGTTGAAATAATCATCCCATCCCCACGGAATGTTTCAAAGTGATTTTCATTAATAAAAACATCTAGACTGAGTGTTTTTATAACTCCTGATCGAATCGAACATTCATTTAAGCAATAAAAAGAAGTTCCTTGATCAATTTGAGTTTGTAAAACGGGAAATCGACGTACTTCTATATTTTCTGTCGTAATAGCTTCAATCATTTTATCCGTTTCATCGATATGAAAATCGCAGTAAAAGCTTAGTTGATCTGAAGTTGTGACACCAGCATATAAGCAGTCATCTCGAAAGCCAGATTGACGGACAGCCTGTAAGAAAGCTCCGTCACCGCCAATACTTACAATGATGCTAGCGCTGTCGAAATGATCTACTACTTGAAAGTCATATTGTTTTGCAAGTTCAATAAGTGGACTTACGAGCGCCTTTGTTTCCTGGTTTTTTGGATGAAAGAAATAAACGTTGCGACGATTTGGCATAGATAGTTCCCCCTTGTTTGTCTGATATGTAAAATATTAGCGATAAAGTAAACTTTTTAAAAAAAGTTTGTTACAATAATTATAGCATTATTGCTTTAAGAATTAAAAGAATAATCTTTTAATTCTGACACCTAAAAAGGAGGATTTTCATGAATAAAAAAAGGTGGATTGCTCTTTTAATTGCGGCCTGCTTATTCATTTTTTCTGCGATTGTTAATATTGGTTTTTCAGTCAAAGAAGAAAAAGATGACGGTCTGGCAGGCATCTTTGGAGGAGACGACAGCGAACTATCAGAAACAGTTATTGAAAAAGGGAATGCAGCTAAGAAAATTGCAGTGCTAGAGGTCAATGGAACGATTCAAGATACAGGAAGCGGTTCCTCTCCGCTTATGTCCCAAAATGGTTATAACCACCAAGCATTTTTAAAGCAGCTAGAGGCTGCAAAAAATGATAAGACAGTTAAAGGAGTCATTATTAAGGTGAATTCACCGGGCGGCGGCGTCGTTGAAAGTGCTGAAATACATAAAAAAATTGAAGAGCTGAAGAAAGAAACGAAAAAGCCAGTGTATATTTCAATGGGATCAATGGCTGCTTCAGGAGGCTATTACATTTCAACAGCGGCTAACAAAATCTATGCAATCCCGGACACTTTAACAGGTTCACTAGGTGTAATTATGCAAAGCGTTAACTACGGCAAGCTGGCTGATAAACTAGGAGTAGAATCTGTCGTGATTAAAAGCGGAGCTCATAAAGATATTATGTCTCCAACAAGAGAAATGACCGGAGAAGAAAAAGAAATTATGCAAACACTTGTAGACAACTCGTACGATGGTTTTGTCAATGTTATCTCTGAGGGACGTCACTTGTCTAAAGAAAAAGTGCGTTCTATCGCAGATGGACGAGTGTACGATGGACGTCAGGCTAAAGAGCTGAAGCTGGTCGATCAACTAGGCTATTTTGAAGATGCGGTAACAGGAATGGAGAAAGATTATAAGTTAAAAGGTGCACAAGTAATTCAATACAATCAAGGATTCGGACTGCCTTCTTGGCTTTCAATGAGCATGCAAAAAGTAATAGGTGGAGATGAACAAGTTACTGCAATGTTAAAAACATTTGCGCAGCCAAGCTCTCCGCGTCTGATGTATTTATATGCAGAATAGAGGTGGGAACATGGAAAATCAGTCTCATTCAACCGAATCAAACGACAATATAAAACATGAGCCAGCGGTAAGTACGCCAATAGGTAGTGACTTCCATTATGCAGGCTTTTGGATGCGCTTTTGGGCATATCTTTTAGATCTAGCTGTGGTAGCTAGCTTGAACTCTCTGCTGATCAAGCCTATTTTCCATTTAGCAGGTATTTCTCGAGGAGATGGATTTTTTTCTCCCTATACGATTGTAACGGTTATTATCTTTTATGGTTATTTTGTTTTAATGACCAAGTATTTTGGACAAACGCTTGGAAAGATGGTGTTTGGGCTTAAAGTAGTATCGCTGAAAGACTCCACTTTAACTTGGCCTGTTGTGCTGTTTCGTGAAGGAGTTGGACGCTATATTTCTAAAACAGTTTTTTTACTTGGCTATTTATTAGTTGCGTTTTTACCTAAGAAGCAAGGAGCACACGATTACTACGCAGATACAACTGTCATACATGAAGGTACAATCAGCAGATAATCAAAAGAGGCTAGAATAAAAGGATTTTAGACGAAGTGAAAAACGAACCATTGATCAAGACTTTTGATTAGTGGTTCGTTTTTTTATGGTAAACGCAGGTTTTATTAGTTTAGATTCTTCTAGCTGCTGAGTGGAGGGCAAGGCGAAGACTCCTGCAGGAAAAGCGGAGCAGGTGAGGCCCCACAGGAGTGTATGCGACGAGGAGGCTCAGCGCCCGTCCGCGGAAAGCGAAGTCTTGCACGGAAATCAACTGCTGTGTCACAAGCGGTTCAGCTCATGTATCCCATTTGTTCGTCCTGAGATTGGATTCATTTCGTTATATCTCATCAACTTCTTTTTATTGTTTCCATAAGGTTTAATATTCTGTGTTTTGGAGATAATGTGAAGCTAAGAAGGAGTGAAGGATGTGCTATGGCTTTTATGGATATTGCTAGCACTTTTAATTGTTATTATACTTATTATATGGACAAAAATCACGCTGTTTGTAGATCTTCACCATGTCCGAGATAACGATTATTACAGAGTGAGACTCAGGGCTTGGTTTGGTCTTATTCGCTATACATATGAAATTCCGGTAGTGAAAGTGAAAAAAGATTCTCCTCGTTTGCTTGTTGAAAAGAAGAAAGGAATGGGTGATCAAGGAAAAGAAGACGAGAATTCATGGAGTGATTATTCTGTAGAAGACGGGCTAAGCATGTTAGAAAATGCGAAGCAATTCCTTGAACAGGTAGTCGGTTTTCATAAAATTTTTCGTCGTTTCTTACAGAAAGTGACGGTAAGTGATATTAGATGGCACAGCCGTTTCGGCTTAGGTGACGCTGCGTTAACAGGCGTCCTTACCGGGGCTGTGTGGTCTGCAAAGGGGGGCATAGTTGGTATAATCAGCCGTTATATGAAATTAAAAGATATGCCTGTCATGAGCGTTACTCCTGTATTTCAACATCTTTGGTCAGAAACGGTATTTGAGTGCATAATTTCTTTTCGAGTTGGTCAAGCTATTCTAGTAGGTTTACGGACCTTGAGATACTGGCGGCATACGTCCAAAAAGCGTCGCAAAAGATGGAAGTCGTCAAATAAGAACAAGACACACTCTGTGAAAACATAAGGAGGTTATCTTAATGGCAGAACATCCAATTAAAAGTTTAATGTCGACAGCTATGGAAAATTTAAAGGAAATGATTGATGTTAATACAATCATTGGTGATCCTGTAGAAACACCTGATGGCAGTGTTATTTTAACTGTATCAAAAGTAGGGTTTGGTTTTGCAGCGGGCGGAAGCGAGTTTGGAGTAGAAGGGCATGCACCATCTTCTCCAGGACAGCATCAGCAAGAATCAAGTCATCCGTTTGGCGGAGGAAGCGGTGGCGGTGTATCAATTACGCCCATCGCCTTTTTAATTGTGAGTGGAAGCGGAATTAAAATGCTTCACCTTAACGAAAGTACACATTTATATGAAAAGATTCTAGATACAGCACCTCAAGCAATTGAACGCGTGCAGCAAATGTTCAAGCGCAACAATCATCAGCAGGATCAGCACAATCAACAAAATCAGCATCATGACAGTTCAAATGATTTTAATTTGTAGAAATAATATAAAGCTTTGCCTGCTTCTTTAAATCGTAAAAGAAGCAGGCAAAGTCTTTTTTTATTGCGCTTATTTTTTAGGATACAGCTCCATGTTTTGTATGTCATTTAATTGCAATATAGAGACAGACAAGCTAATATGAACAGTGTACATACTTATTTAAAGGAGGAATTATTCGTGACTAAATTTAAAGGTAACGATGTAACATTATTAGGAAATCAAGTGAAGGTTGGAGACAAGGCGCCAAACTTTACGGTTTTAGCAAATGATTTATCAGAAGTAACGCTTGACAGCACAAAGGGTTCTGTTCGCCTAATCAGTGTAGTTCCTTCTATTGATACTGGAGTTTGTGATGCGCAAACTCGCCGCTTCAACGAAGAAGCAGCTAAATTAGATAACGTAAAAGTATTAACAGTAAGCGTAGATTTACCTTTTGCTCAAAAGCGCTGGTGCGGTGCTAATGGCATTGATAATGTTCAAACTTTATCTGACCACCGCGACTTATCTTTCGGAGAAGCATATGGTGTAGCTATTCAAGAATTACGCTTATTAGCTCGTTCAATCTTTGTAGTAGACTCAAATGACAACGTAACGTATGTTGAGTACTTACCAGAAGTAACTGAGCATCCGAACTACGAAGCGGCAATCGAAGCAGCTAAAACAGCTAAGTAAGATTGTCAGTGGCGTTCGGCAGAAGGCGGAAAACAATGTTTTTCGCCTTCTTTGTGTTTTAAGAAGTTTTTATGATAAAATATGATGTTCCAAATAGGACGTTTACTCATTTATATAGATATTATTTCATTACACAGGAGGCAGAATATGAGTCAGTTAGCTAGTATGGAAAAGCTATTTGGTGTAATTGATCAAACAGCTATTATTTTAAGAAAAGAACTAAACTGCGTATATTTAGAAGCAGTAGCTGAAACGGGAGAAAATTTGTTTCAAGGAACTATTTTACAAGAAGAGCTAGATGAGGTAACTAAAAAACGTTTAAAAAAAGAATACGATTCAATCACGCTTGATCATTTTGAAAAAGAAACGATTCGAAAAGCGTATCAGCTAGCTATTTTAAAAGGCATGAAAGAAGCAGTTCAGCCTAACCACCAAATGACGCCTGATGCTGTAGGACTATTTGTCAGCTATCTAGTTGGAAAGTTCATGGCAGGAAAAGATAAATATACGCTTTTAGATCCCGCAGTAGGAGCAGGGAACTTATTAACAACCATTTTAAACACACACGCTGCGTCAATTGAACACGTATACGGTGTAGACGTGGATGATTTATTACTTCAATTAACATATGTAAATGCAAATTTACAGAAGCACGGCGTTCAATTATTCAATCAAGACAGCTTACAGCCGCTTTTTATTGATCCTGTTGATTTAGTTGTCTGTGACCTTCCGGTTGGTTATTATCCAAACGACGAAGGGGTAAAAGAGTATAAGGTAAGAGCTGAAGAAGGTCACACCTATGCTCATCACTTATTTATTGAACAAAGCTTGCGTCATGTAAAAGATGGAGGATACGTAGTAGCCCTTATTCCAAATAACTTGTTTGAATCTGAACAGTCTCATTTATTACAGCCGTTGCTAAAAGAGGAAGCAATCGTGCAAGGGATTATTCAGCTGCCACTTTCAATGTTCAAACAAGAGCAGGCTGCTAAAAGTATTATGGTTCTTCAAAAGCAGGGAGAAGGAGTAACAGCACCTGAGAACGCGCTGCTTGTGAATTTGCCGAAGTTCAGTAATCGGGAAGCAATGAGTGATATTATGGCTCAAATGGACCAATGGTTCCGAGTGAATAAAAAGTAAGTCTTTTTCGAAAATAATGAATATTTTCCGGTAGCGTTTTCATGGTGTATAGCTCTTGAAATCTATTGTCGTGAATGATTAAATGAATAAGGATAGAAATCGTGTCGAAATGCATAGAATATTGTAGAGATTACACTTTTATGTTCTGTTCGTTATGTTTATGATGCACGTATAATAAAGAAGGAGCTGTTTTTTTATGTCAAAAATCATGGCAATCAACGCCGGCAGTTCTTCACTTAAGTTTCAATTATTTGAAATGCCAAGTGAGACGGTATTAACAAAAGGTTTAGTAGAACGAATTGGTTTAGATAACGCTGTTTTCACGATCTCGGTAAATGGTGAAAAACAAACGGATATTACAGAAATCCCTGACCATGCTGTTGCAGTTAAAATTTTAGTTGAAAAGTTACTTTCTCAAAACATCATTCAATCATACGATGAAATCACTGGTGTAGGTCACCGTGTAGTACACGGCGGAGAGAAATTTGCTGATTCTGTTTTAATCACAGATGAAACACTAGCGGAAATTGAAGCTTTATCTGATTTAGCACCGCTTCACAACCCAGCAAACATTGTGGGAATTAAAGCGTTCCAAGATATTCTTCCAAATGTTCCAGCTGTAGCAGTTTTCGATACAGCATTCCATCAAACAATGCCAGAAAAATCATTCTTGTACAGCTTACCGTACGAGTACTATGAAAAGTATGGCGTTCGTAAATACGGTTTCCACGGCACATCTCATAAATATGTTTCTGAGCGTGCAGCTGAGCTTCTTGGCCGTCCGATCGAACAATTGCGCTTAATTTCTTGTCACTTAGGTAACGGTGCAAGTATCGCTGCAATTGAAGGCGGCAAGTCAATTGATACATCAATGGGCTTCACGCCATTAGCTGGTGTAGCAATGGGAACTCGTTCAGGTAACATTGACCCTGCATTAATTCCATTTATTATGGAGAAAACAGGAAAAACTGCTGACGAAGTATTAAATGTATTAAATAAAGAAAGTGGTCTTTTAGGTGTATCTGGTATTTCTAGTGACCTACGCGATCTAATCAAAGCAAGCGCTGAAGGCAATGAACGCGCTGAAACAGCACTTGAAGTATTTGCTAGCCGTATTCATAAATATATCGGTTCTTATGCTGCTCGTATGTCTGGTGTAGATGCAATCATCTTCACAGCAGGTATTGGAGAAAACAGTGATGTTGTACGTGCTCGCGTTCTTCGCGGTTTAGAGTTCATGGGCGTTTATTGGGATCCAGCTTTAAATAGTGTACAAGGAGAAGAAGCATTTATTAGCTACCCTCATTCTCCAGTTAAAGTTATGGTTATTCCTACAGACGAAGAAGTTATGATTGCACGTGACGTTACTCGTTTAGCGAATATTTAAGTTCATAAAGTGCCTCTTCAATGCATGAATTCTCATAAATTGTCAGGCAAACTAACGAAAAGCTGATTTCCTTGTTAGGAAATCAGCTTTTTTATATAGCGTAAGTAGCTAACGATTGAAAGAAGGTTTACAACGTATAGAAGAAAGAAATAATATAGGAAGCAAAATGTAACGGATGCATTATTTGTTATAATAAAAATAAAACTACTTATTTCTTGAAAGGGTGACATGATGATACTAACGAATCGCGAAGAACAGCTTTTAGAAGAAATCTATAAATGGGAAGAGAGCTTACAGAGTGTAGAAGCAACTGAGATGGAGTTATTGTACGAAGAGTGGTTAGAAAAAGGGCTTAACTTAATTCCAGCTTCTGTTCGTGAGACCTATTTACATAAAATTGATGAAGGACTCTTTCAGTTAACCGCATTAATTCAAGGTACGGAAATGCAAACTCAAGCGACAAAACGAATTATTGAAACCGCTCGTGTATTCAAAGAGGATATCACAGAGCTGTCAGAAATGAATTCCCTTCAAGTAGATCAGCTTTCTTATATATGCGAACAGCAAATGGCCAAGCTTCGGTTGTATGCGCTGAGTCAAGGAGCACTTTCAGGAACGGGACAATCGCTGCTAGTCGGTATTGATATACCTGCTGTTTTATGCATGAATATTCAAGCGGTGCAACAGGCAGCAATGAGCTACGGCTATCATATCCAGACTCCTTCAGAGCTTATGCTAACGCTAAAAGTGTTCCATGCAGCAACGTTACCTAGACACCTTCAGGCTGAGGGTTGGCATCAATTAAAGGGTGAGTTAAGCCAAGAATTTGACCCGTATTTTTATGAAGGTGTTGATCAAATTGTAGATAAAACGTGGCTGCAAAAAATCGTTGTACAAATTGGGAAAACGCTAGCTATATTTGCTGCGAAGCGAAAAGTTTATAATCGTTTGCCAATTGTGAGTATGATGGTTGGCGGAGGGATGAATTATCGAATGGCCAAACAAGTGACAGATTATGCGAAGCGCTTTTACCAATACCGCTATTTGCTGGATAAGAAAAACGAGTCTCATTAATTTTTCATGAGACTCGTTTTTTTGTCTATCCGTGAACTTCTTTTGATATTTCCTCATTTGTTCGATACCAAATCCACAAATCATTAATAATAGAAGCAAGTTCTCCTATCTCGCTATTTAATTCACAGGAGCGGATAAAATTAGTCTCATCTTCTAACGCCGCTTGTTTTTGATTAATACTCTTTTCTAAAGATTGAATTTTGTCTGGAATCTGCCCCCGAATGGATTCCCATGTTAGGAGGATATCCTGCTGAACTTTTTCAGAATAGAATGTCCATTCTCTTTCGAGAGCAGGAATTTTTATACCGAGTC
This sequence comes from Priestia sp. JV24, assembly GCF_025910025.1. Lineage (NCBI taxonomy): Bacteria > Bacillati > Bacillota > Bacilli > Caryophanales > Bacillaceae > Priestia > Priestia sp. JV24. The sequence goes on along the minus strand of NZ_JAPCIN010000023.1, from coordinate 735,757 downwards.
TGTTGTCATAAGTAAAAAAGTGCTCCATTTTTTCACCTCTTCCCTTCCATTTTATACAATGACAAAAGCCAGAGCTACTGTAAGTGAAAAATAAATCATTTATACTTGATTTATGCATATAAATATACACAGTATGTAAGAAAGGCATATTCATTCATGTCTATTTTTACAGTATTTTAAGAGATTTTACCCTATTAAATTAAAATAAATGTGAATTTATATACTTTTTTTTGAATAACTATTGAAAATAGATTAAAAAGTTGTTAAAGTAATAGTAGATTAAATGAATAAAAATTAAAACGGTTGTATTAATATATATATAATTTGTAGGAGGAATAGATAATGAGTAATCCAAAAGTTGTTTTAGCATATTCCGGAGGTTTAGATACATCAGTTGCAATTAAATGGTTACAGGAAAAAGGGTACGATGTGGTAGCTTGCTGTTTAGATGTAGGCGAAGGAAAAGATTTAAAATTCGTTAAAGAAAAAGCATTAACAGTTGGAGCAGTATCATCATATGTGATTGATGCAAAAGAAGAATATGCCAATACATTTGCGTTAGCAGCACTTCAAGCACACACATTATATGAAGGAAAATATCCATTAGTATCTGCACTATCTAGACCGCTAATCGCTAAAAAGCTTGTAGAAGTAGCAGAGCAAGAAAATGCAGTAGCTGTCGCACATGGATGTACGGGAAAAGGAAATGACCAAGTGCGTTTCGAAGTATCAATTAAAGCATTAAATCCACACTTAGAAGTTTTAGCTCCTGTTCGTGATTGGAAATGGTCTCGTGAAGAAGAAATCGAGTATGCAAAAGAAAAGAATATTCCAATTCCAATTAACTTAGACAGCCCATTTTCAATTGACCAAAACTTGTGGGGAAGAAGTAACGAGTGTGGCGTTCTTGAAGATCCTTGGGCAGCTCCACCTGAAGAAGCATATGACCTAACGGCTTCTCTTGAAAACACTCCGGACACAGCGGATGTAGTAGAAATTGAATTCGTTGAAGGTGTTCCAGTATCATTAAATGGTCAATCTTACACGCTAGCTCAGTTAATTCTAGAATTGAATGAAATTGCAGGTAAGCACGGAGTCGGACGTATTGATCATGTAGAAAACCGTCTTGTGGGAATTAAATCACGTGAAGTGTATGAGTGTCCAGCTGCTATGACATTAATTAAAGCACACAAAGAGCTTGAAGATTTAACATTAGTGAAAGAAGTAGCGCACTTTAAACCAGTGATTGAAAAAAAATTAACAGAAGTTATCTATGAAGGTTTATGGTTCTCTCCATTAACAAATTCACTGCTTGCATTCTTAAAAGATACACAGCAATATGTGAACGGAACAGTGAGAGTAAAACTATTTAAAGGGCATGCTATCGTAGAGGGACGTAAATCTCCTAATTCTTTATACAATGAAAAACTTGCAACATATACAAAAGAAGATGAATTTGATCACAATGCAGCAGTTGGTTTCATCTCATTATGGGGACTTCCAACACAAGTGAGCAGCATGGTAAATCAAAAGAAGGTGACAACGGTATGACCAAACTTTGGGGAGGGCGTTTTACAAAACGCCCTGAACAATGGATTGACGAGTTCGGTGCGTCGATTTCATTTGATCAGCATCTTGTAGAAGAAGATATTGAAGGCAGTTTAGCACATGTAACAATGCTTGAGAAATGCAGTATTCTTTCTGGAGATGAAGCGTCACAAATTAAAAAAGGCCTTCAAACACTGCTTGAAAAAGCTAAGAAGAAAGAATTAACATTTTCTGCTCAATATGAAGATATTCATTTGAATTTAGAAAAGTTATTAATTGATGAAATTGGTCCGGTTGGAGGGAAGCTTCATACGGGTCGAAGCCGTAATGATCAAGTTGCTACAGATATGCACTTATATTTAAAAAAGCATGTTCAGCAAATTGTAGGTCTGATTGAAAATCTAGAAGATGTATTGCTTACAAAAGCAGATCAGCATGTTGAAACCATTTTTCCAGGCTACACACATTTGCAGCGCGCGCAGCCGGTTTCTTTTGCTCATCATTTAATGGCTTATGTTTCAATGTTCAAGCGCGATGCTGAACGTTATGCAGAATCGCTGAAGCGTATTGATTTATCTCCTTTGGGAGCAGGAGCTTTAGCTGGTACAACATTCCCAATTGATCGTCACTATAGCGCTGAGCTTCTAGGCTTTAATGGGATTTATCAAAACAGTATGGATGCTGTCAGCGATCGTGACTTTATTTTAGAGTTTTTAAGCAACAGTTCTATTTTAATGATGCATTTATCTCGTTTTTGTGAAGAGTTAATTTTATGGTCTAGTCAAGAATTTCAATTTATTGAAATGGATGATACGTACGCAACGGGCAGCAGTATTATGCCTCAAAAGAAAAATCCTGATATGGCGGAGTTAATTCGTGGTAAAACAGGACGAGTATATGGTCATTTATTTAGCCTATTGACTGTGTTAAAAGGCACGCCTTTAACATACAACAAAGACTTGCAAGAAGATAAAGAAGGCATGTTCGATACGGTTACAACGATTGAAGGATGTTTGACCATTTTTGCTGGCATGATCGAAACAATGACAGTAAAAACAAATGTTATGGAAAAAGCTACGAAACAAGATTTTTCAAATGCAACGGAGTTAGCTGACTATCTTGCTTCAAAAGGTATGCCGTTTCGTGAAGCACATGAAGTGGTTGGGAAACTGGTTCTCGTTTGTATTCAGAAAAATATCTACCTAATGGATTTGCCGCTTGAACAATATAAGGAAGCGTCAGATTTATTCGAGGAAGACATCTATCATGTATTAAGTCCAAAAACAGCTGTTAATCGCCGCAATAGCGCGGGAGGAACAGGATTTGAACAAGTAAAAAAAGCAATTCAGCTAGCTAAAGATGAATTGCATGAAAAAACATCGATATAAAAAAGTTATCAAAACGTCCGCAGAAAAATCTGCGGGCGTTTTTTGATGTGAGATAAATGGTATAACTAGAGCATTTAAGAAGAAAATAGAAAAGATCAAGTAAGGGATTATGAAGTAAAGTTTACATTCATAAAGAAAATAAAGTGAAAAAGGAGAAGTGACATATGAAAGACAAAAAACATCCGCAGCATGTATATGAATATGATTTTGAAGGAGAAAAAGAGACATCAAGACAGCTAATGGATTCTTATTCAAGCGGCGTCATTGGCGATGCTATGGCTTCTGTAGTGGAAAATCCAGAAGCACAGAGTGATAACGAACTATATGAATAACTAGATGCATATACTGTATATAGACTAAGAAAAGCAGGATTATGCTGAGCTCTATCGAAAGGTAACGTCATAGTAAATCCGGTTTTCTAAAGGATTTGGTGTGGCGTTCTTTTTTTAGTTAATCACTGATATAAGAAAAGAGGGATAAAGGTGAAAATTGGAGTGCCGAAAGAAGTAAAAAACAATGAAAATCGCGTGGCTATTACTCCAGCTGGTGTTACAGCTTTAGTTAACGGTGGGCATGATGTATATATTGAAACACAGGCAGGAGAAGGCTCTGGATTCCATGATGAAGATTACACAAATGCAGGAGCTTCTATCGTAAATACTGCAAAAGAAGCATGGGATGCTGAAATGGTTATGAAAGTAAAAGAACCGATTTCAGAAGAATACGGATATTTTCGTGAAGGACTTATTTTGTTTACCTATTTACATTTGGCAGCTGAAGAAGCATTAACGAAAGCATTGATTGATAAAAAGGTGATAGGCATCGCTTATGAAACTGTACAGCTTCCAAACAAAAGCTTGCCTCTGTTAACTCCGATGAGCGAAGTTGCAGGAAGAATGTCTTCTCAGATTGGAGCTCAATTTTTGGAGAAAACCAAAGGTGGCAAAGGGATTTTATTAAGTGGAGTTCCAGGCGTGCAAAGAGGAAAAGTAACAATTATTGGAGGAGGAGTAGCAGGAACCAACGCTGCTAAAATTGCGGTCGGATTAGGGGCTGATGTTACAATAATTGATTTAAACGCTGATCGCCTTCGCCAGCTTGATGATTTATTTGGTAAAGAAGTGACGACATTAATGTCAAATCACTACAATATTGCACAATCTGTAAAAGAGTCAGATTTAGTGATAGGAGCGGTTCTCATACCAGGAGCTAAAGCGCCCAAGCTTGTCACCGAGGAAATGGTTCAAACGATGTCAAAAGGGTCCGTTGTAGTTGATATTGCTATTGATCAAGGGGGGATTTTTGAAACAACTGATCGCATTACCACTCACGATAACCCGACTTATTCGAAGCATGAGGTCTTGCATTATGCTGTTGCTAATATGCCTGGAGCTGTTCCACGTACGTCGACCTTAGCGCTGACCAACGTAACGGTTCCTTATGCTCTGCAAATAGCAAATCAGGGATATAAAAAAGCGTGCTTAAAAAACCCTTCCCTTCTTCAAGGCATCAACACCTTAAATGGGTTTGTCACTTACGCGGCTGTTGCAGATGCACACGGTCTCACTTACGCTGATGCAACAACTTTATTAGAGCAAGCATAATAAGGCATGTTTTTGCGCAGTTTGTGATATGATAGCCGCGTATTCACTTGTTTTGTAACCAAAACAGACGGGTAGAATATAGAAAAGGTTAGTGTAAAAGGAGAGAATATATGATGCACGTTTCTTATCATGGACATTCTGTTGTTAAAATTGAAACAAAAGGAAAAACAATTTTAATTGACCCGTTTATCACTGGAAATGAATTAACAGATTTAAATGCTGAAGATGTAAAAGTAGATGTGATTTTACTGACTCATGGCCATAATGATCATGTAGGCGACACGGTGGAAATTGCTAAGCGCAGCGGTGCACTTGTTGTGGCAGTAGCAGAATTAGCTACATATCTTAGCTGGCAAGGCTTAAACGTACATCCAATGAGCATAGGAGGAGCCTATACATTTGATTTTGGTACGGTAAAATTGACACAAGCTTTCCACGGTTCAAGTTATACAGAAAATAATGAGAAAATTATTTATACAGGAATGCCGGCTGGTTTGCTTTTAACTATTGAAGGAAAGACAATTTATCATGCTGGAGATACGGCTTTATTTTCTGATTTAAAGTTAATTGGTCGCCATGAGCCTGACGTAGCATTTCTTCCAATTGGAGATAACTTTACAATGGGACCTGAAGATGCGGCTATCGCAGCGGAATGGGTGCAGGCAAAGCTTGTTGTGCCAATTCACTACAATACATTTCCTGTAATTAAGCAAGATCCTCATCAATTTGTTGAGTCTTTATCTGGTATTGAAGGAAAAGTATTAAAAGTTGGAGAAGGATTGGATCTTTAATCATAAATAAAGGCGGGGACAAAACGATTTCAGTTAAAGTTAAAAAAGAACGGGTAATCGATAATATCGATTACCCGTTCTTTTTTTATTGTTAAGGTGAACGGAAGTTTCATATATGTAGCGGCTTCTAGCTGTTGATTGGAGGGCAAGACGAAGACTCCCGCGGAAAGCGAAGTCTTGCACGCAAATCAACTGCGGTGTCACAAGCGGTTCAGCTCATGCCTCACATTTGTTCGTCTTTAGATTGAATCGATGCAGTTATGTCTTAATCTCTTTTTATTTGTAAAGAAACGTTCTGCTTTTTTTACTTCCCTGCATACGATAGTAATAATAAGGAGGGAGAGCTATGGAAAAAAATCGAGTTATTTTATCGCTTTTATTATGCGGAGTGATGCTTTACTATGCAATGCCGCACTTAGTGTTAACAACTTCGAGTTTGCAAGGGGTTTTTAGCATAAGCTGGCTTACCTTTGCTCTTTTTGTAGCCGGAGGCAATTTGTCATCACTGCTTTATGCACCGCGCCGCAAGAAGGCAGGTATTCAAAAAAATAGGGCAAGAAAGCCTTTGCGTCAAAGAGGTTAGATTGAATCCATTTCACTTCCCCCGTATAATAAAAGAAAAGACATATGAAACGTAAAAACGTTTTAGAAGGGTGAAGTACACGTGGCGACAAAACATGAGCAAATTTTACAGTATATCGATTCGCTTCCAATTGGTGAAAAAATTTCAGTGCGCCAAATTGCCAAAGAACTGAATGTCAGTGAAGGCACGGCGTACCGAGCAATAAAAGACGCGGAAAATAAAGGATATGTTTCAACGATTGAACGAGTTGGGACCATTCGAATTGAACGAAAGAAGAAAGAAAACATTGAAAAGCTCACGTTTGCTGAAGTAGTAAACATCGTGGATGGACAAGTGCTGGGCGGACGTGAAGGTTTGCATAAAACGTTAAACAAGTTTGTTATTGGAGCGATGAAGCTTGATGCTATGATGAGATATACCGAGGCCGGAAACCTTCTTATCGTAGGGAATCGAGTAAACGCTCATGAATTAGCTCTTGAAGCAGGAGCAGCCGTGTTAATTACGGGCGGCTTTGATACGGAAGAATGGGTTAAGAAGCTTGCGGATGATCTTAAGCTTCCTATTATTTCAACGAGCTATGATACGTTTACAGTTGCAACGATGATTAATCGTGCTATTTATGATCAGCTGATAAAAAAAGAAATTGTGCTTGTAGAGGATATTTTAACACCTATCTCTGAAGCGGTTAGCTTGCAGTTAACCGATACGATTGAAAAATGGCATGAATGTAACGATAAGACTCACCACAGTCGTTTTCCTGTAGTGGATCAGCATATGAAAGTTCACGGTATGGTCACCTCAAAAGATGTTATTGGATATGACCTTTCTACTTCAATTGAAAAAGTAATGACGAAAAATCCGATGACGGTTCACGGGAAAACATCGGTCGCTTCTTCTGCGCATATGATGGTATGGGAAGGGATTGAAGTGCTGCCTGTAGTGGATGATTACCACCGGCTAGAGGGCATTATCAGCCGTCAAGATGTTTTAAAGGCGCTGCAAATGATTCAGCGTCAACCGCAGGTAGGAGAAACTATTGACGACATTGTAACCAATCAATTTATGGACGTGCAAGAGACAAAAGAAGCACCGGTGTATCGCTGTGAAGTAACGCCGCAAATGACGAATTATATGGGGACTATTTCATACGGAGTTTTCACTACTATTGTAACGGAAGCCGCCAATCGTGTTCTTCGCTTATATAAAAAAGGTGATTTGGTTATTGAAAACATCACCGTTTATTTTATTAAGCCAGTTCAAATTGAAAGCGTAATTGAAATTCGCCCTAAGCTATTAGAACTTGGTCGGAAGTTTGCTAAATTAGATGTAGAAGTCTACAATGCCGGGGTTGTAGTAGGGAAAGCGATGATGATGGCTCAGTTATTGGAAAGAGTATAAAAAAAGAAGCTGCTTTGCAGCTTCTTTTACATTTGACCAGCTTCTTTTATTGCATAAGGCTGATAGTACTTGTAAGCTTTGATACCTGCTAATATGCTGCCTGAACCGAATAATACAAATAGTATGCCGATGATAAGCGAAAGGCTTGTTTCGTAAATAAACCATTGATTGATTCCAAAAAATAATACAAAAGAGCCAAGACAAATACTCGACTTAGCGGAAATCCACTTTCGTTCCATTGGGCGTTTCGAACGTACGTATTTTACTTTTAAATACATGTAGAAAACAAAGGACACAACGATTAAAATCATAAAAAATGGCACAGACGCCCCTCCAGTCCGGTGTATTTCTATCCATAATGTTTCTAGATGTTAGTAATGCGTAGTGTTGAAAGTGTTTACAGTAGTATCTATTATTTTACAGGCAGATGACAGAAAATTCTACTATTGATTGATTCTTCTTTCAAAAAAGAGAAGAGATATGATTTAATAAATAATATGGATACAGCGCTGCGGAAATGTAAGTGCATGCGGTACGTACATAAAACAAGAACAGTATTGACAGGAGAGAGAAAATGAAAGCAAAAATATTAGAAGCTATTAAGCAGTTTGACACCATCATTATTCACCGGCACATTCGTCCAGATCCAGATGCATACGGATCTCAGTGCGGATTAGCGGAATTGTTAAAAACATCTTTTCCAGAGAAGAAGGTATACGTAACGGGAGAAGAAGCGGAGTCATTAAAATTTTTATACCGGATGGATGACATCGCTGATGACACCTACGAGGATGCGCTTGTCATCGTTTGTGATACGGCTAATGAAGCACGAGTATCAGATCAGCGCTACGTAAATGGGAAAATGGTCATTAAAATTGATCACCATCCAAACCAAACTCCTTACGGTGATTTGCTTTGGGTTGAGACGTCTGCTTCTTCAACAAGCGAAATGATTTATGAATTTTACTTGGAAGGAAAAGAAAAGGGATTATCTCTGAATGATGAAGGAGCAAAGCTGATCTTCAGCGGTATCGTTGGAGATACGGGTCGATTTTTATTTCCAAATACAAAGCCGAAAACGTTTTGCTATGCAAGTGAATTGATTCAATATGGTTTCGATTTTAAAGATGTATATGATCAGTTATACAAAACAAAAGAAAACGTCGCTCACTTACACGGATATGTGCTGCAAAACTTTACGATGTCTCCAGCAGGAGTGGCTCATATGAAAATTCCGAATGAAATTCTTCGAAAATATGATGTGACACCAGCTGATGCCTCTCAGCTAGTCGGTTCGTTAGGGCAAATTGATGGAGTAAAAACGTGGGTGTTTTTTGTGGAAGAAGAAAATCAAATTCGTGTTCGCCTTCGTTCAAAAGAGCTTGTCATTAATACAATTGCTAGAAAATACAACGGAGGAGGCCATCCTCTTGCGTCCGGCGCTTCCATTTATTCATGGGAAGAAGTAGAGCCTTTACTACTTGATTTAGAAGAGCTCTGCAGTCAGGAGTAATCTGTAAAATAAGCCGTTGATTTTAAATCAGCGGCTTATTATAGTACTTTTTCCATCTTTTTAATTCGAACTTCAATCGAAAGCGTTGTATAAAAATAAATTTGATGAACTTCAACTTCATAAATCGTTTTATCGAATTCGTATTTTTTATTTTCAATTGCTTTTTTTAAGATATCCCTGCTTCGATATGCACTTTCAATATCTTGGGCAATTAAGTGCTGTGCTTCTTTGTCCACGCTTTTTTGAATATTGTATTCAACCACAGAGTTTACTTTATAACGATTGCCGTTTACTAATTTTACTTTCACATTCTGAATAATTAAATGCTGCTTCATTTCCTTGTTTAATGCTTTTACATCTTCTTGCCATGCGCTAATTTGCAAATTTGCTTTTTCTAGCTTATCATTAGCAATTCGAATTTCTTCTAGCTCTCTATCTCTTGAAACGCCATAAATCGTTAAAAACACCCCCCAGCTAACAATTGCTCCAATGACTATGCCGGCAAAAAAACGCTGCCAGTCGGAGCGCTTGAACATTCGCTCGCTGGGTACCCTCATACAAAATGCTCCTGAGTTAACCACTTGATGATAAGAGCCCCGGTCTGAGCTCCTCCCATAGCGGATAGAATTAAAAGGATTTGTTTGAATACATCTTTTGTGGCCCCTTCAAAGAGTCCTCGCTCAAAGCTGTAAAACGTATCAAATGTTCCTCCAATTGCTCCGACAATTGCCCAGATTTTCAAACTATTGCTGAGGGTATGCATGACGTATAAAGGAGATTTGCCAATTAAAAACCCCGCAAATGCTCCAATTAATGAACCGCCTAAAATAATACCTAATGAAGTGAAGTAACTCCAAATGAAAAGAGACATAAAAGGCTCTTTTGTCATGACGTGTCCTCCTTTACTATTTTATCAATGAATCACGCTTCCTACATATATATGGACAAACGCTCAGAGTTATGTAATTTGTCTACGCCGGCAACAAAATTTATAATAAGAATAAAGAATTAAAGAAAGGTGGGAAGTCCTGTGCCTTTTGTTCACTTGCAGCTTCAAAGTTCTTATAGCTTATTAAGCAGTTCCGTTCGTATTAATGAACTTGTAGAAACAGCTAAGAAAATGAACTATGAAGCGATTGCTTTGACTGATGAAAACGTGATGTACGGAGTCATTCCTTTTTATAAAGCCTGCGTGAAAGCGGGGATCAAGCCAATTATTGGGCTCACATTATCAATCCTAGAACATGAAGAAAGCGAGCGAGCGTACCCTTTAGTTTTGTTAGCGGAAAATGATAAGGGATATGAAAATCTATTAAAACTAAGCAGTTTAGTTCAAACCAAGGAAAAACACGGTGTAAATAAAAAATGGCTCCATCATTACAGCGGAGGGTTGATTGCTATTACACCCGGTGTAACTGGAGAAGTTGAAACCCTGCTAGCAGAAAACAAACTTCAAGATGCTAAGCGAGTGCTTCAATTCTTTAAAAAAGTATATTCGCAGTCTTTGTATATATCTATACAGCGCCACGGACAGGATGAAGCTTTTATAAATCAGCAGTTAACGGAACTTGCCGCTGAAGAAAATATTCCGCTTGTTGCGACGAATCAAGTGAAATATTTAAAAAAAGAAGATCGGGATGCGTATGAGTGTTTAGCAGCTATTCGAGACGGAGAGAAATTACATAGCGATGAAGAGGTAAAAAGTAAGAGCAGCGAGTACTATTTCAAATCACCTGATGAAATGGAAGATCTCTTTCATGACCAGCATTTTTTAATAGAAGAAAGTATAAAAATCGCAAGACGATGCGAGCTCGAAATTTCTCTAGGCGTAATGTCCATTCCAAAATATCCTGTTCCCCCGTCTGTTACATCATCAACCTACTTGCGCACTCTCTGCGAAAAAGGATTGCAAGAAAGAGTTCAAGTGATCACGGAACAATATGAGGAACGCTTGGATTATGAGCTAAACATTATTGAAAATATGCGCTTTAGTGATTACTTTCTTATCGTATGGGATTTTATGAATTATGCTCATGAACACGGTATTTTAACGGGTCCAGGCCGAGGTTCAGCGGCAGGCTCACTGGTCTCATACGCCTTGCGAATTACAAATGTTGATCCAATTCAGCATCAGCTTTTATTTGAGCGCTTTTTAAATCCTGAACGTATTTCGATGCCTGATATTGATATTGATTTTCCTGATAACAAACGAGATCAAGTCATTCAGTATGTGGCGCAAAAATATGGAGGGCTGCATGTAGCTCAAATCATTACATTTGGAACACTAGCAGCTAAAGCAGCCGTACGTGATGTAGGGAGAGTGATGGGATTTGATCAAGAAGCGCTAAACAAAATGTCCAAAGCCATTCCAACTAAACCAGGTACAACGTTGAAAAGCGCTCTTCGTGATTCAAGAGTTCTTCAAGACTATTTATCTGAAAATGAAGCCAGAAAACAATGGTACAACATTGCCATGAAGATAGAAGGACTGCCAAGGCATACTTCTACGCATGCAGCAGGCGTTGTGATTAGTGAGAAGCCGCTGACGCAATCTGTAGCTGTACAGGAAGGACATGACGATGTATATCTGACTCAATATCCAATGGAAGCTCTGCAAGACGTTGGGCTTTTGAAAATGGACTTTTTAGGTTTGCGCAACTTAACCATTTTAGATCATATTTTAAAGAAAATTGAGCGGGATATGAATCGAAAGCTGTCACTGTCTCATATACCATTTAACGATCAGAAAACTTTTGAACTGCTGAGCAAAGGGGATACGACCGGTATTTTTCAGCTAGAGTCAGATGGAATGAGAAGAGTGCTTCAGCAATTAAAACCTACAGAGCTAGAAGATATTGTAGCAGTTAACGCGCTGTATAGACCTGGTCCGATGGAAAATATTCCAACCTATATTAAGCGCAAGCATGGAGTGGAGAAGGTAATATATGATCATCCTACGCTCAAAGACATTTTACAATCCACGCACGGCGTTATCGTGTATCAAGAGCAAATTATGCAGATTGCTTCAAAAATGGCCGGTTTTTCTCTTGGAGAAGCAGATTTGTTGAGAAGAGCAGTTAGTAAAAAAGAACGGGCAGTGCTGGATCGTGAACGAGCTCATTTTATCCAAGGAAGCAAGAAGAAAGGGTATGACCTATCCGTTGCTAATCGAGTGTATGACCTTATTGTGCGTTTTGCTGATTATGGCTTCAACCGAAGTCATGCTGTTGCTTACAGTATGGTAGCCTATCAGTTAGCTTATTTGAAAGCACATTACCCGCTGCAGTTCTTTTCAGCTTTACTAACGAGCGTTATTGGAAATGAAGGGAAAATTGCTCAATATATTAATGAACTAAAAAGAAAAAAAATACAAGTTCTCCCACCTTCTATTAACAAGAGCATGTATTCGTTTAACGTAGAAGGTGAAAGTATAAGGTATAGCCTTGCAGCGATTAAACATATTGGTGCAGCAGCTATGCAGGAAATAACAGAAGAGCGAAAGAAAAAAAGATTTGAAGACTTATTTGATTTTTGTGCCCGTGTTTCACAAAAAGCCGTGAATAAAAAGGGGCTTGAAGCTTTGATTCTATCTGGAGGCTTTGATGAGTTCGGAGAAAATCGAGCTACTTTATTAGCAACGATTGATGTAGCGTTTGAACATGCAAGCTTGGTACTCCCAGATGATGACTTTGGATTTGGAGATGAATTTTCGTTAAAACCTAAATATATGGAAAAAGAGGAACTGAAAATAGAAGATCGGCTTCAGTATGAAAAAGATATGCTAGGTTTTTATTTATCAAGCCACCCTGCTTCTCAGTATGAAGCACTGAATTCCTTTTATTCTGTTGTTTCTCTTCACGATATGAAAGAATACGCTTCAGGAAAAGCGGTCTCTCTTTTAGTATTTGTGTTGGAAATTCGCGTCATTCGAACGAAAAAAGGAGAGCAAATGGCCTTTTTACGCATCACGGATGAAAGTGGAGAAGGAGAAGTTGTTGCGTTTCCTCGCGTATTTGAGCAGAATCGTCTGCTGTTTGAACAAGGTACGGTTTTACTGATACAGGGAAAGATAGATGAAAGAAATGGGCAGCAGCAAATTGTTTGTCAACGTGCTGAAGCTGCTAGCGAGGCGGTTCAAAAACTACCGTCAGAAGAATTATACTTACGTATAGAAACAAAGCAAGGTACAGAAAAGCTGCTTCATACTATTTACCAGCACTTTCAGTCTCATAGAGGGAAAATTCCCGTGAAAATTTATTATGAGGCAGAAAGTCAATTGGTCAAGCTTCCCGTTCACTATTCTATTGAACGAAGCGACGAGTTAATAAAAACTTTAAAAGCAATGCTAGGAGAGAAGCACGTTGTGTTCAAGAAGATATAGTCTTTACAGATTTCATGTGATGTTATATGGTAAAATAGTTAAAAAAGTGGTCTGACCACCGTTTTTTATGAAATATACGAATTAGATGCGTTTTTCTTGAAATGAAATGCAATTGGATTTATAACATCATATGAGTGTGGGAAAGAACATGGTTCAGGCGCAGTATTTGTTATCATTTTGTTTATTGGGAGTGAAATTCATTGTCTTTACGTGAAGAAGCATTGCATATGCACCGCATTAACAAAGGTAAACTAGAATCAAAGTCCAAAATTCCTGTTCGAAACGCAGAGGATTTAAGCCTTGCTTATTCCCCTGGTGTAGCAGAACCTTGCAAAGAAATATATGATGATGTAAACAATGTATATGAATATACGATGAAAGGAAATATGGTAGCTGTTGTATCTGATGGCACTGCCGTATTGGGCTTGGGCAATATAGGTCCTGAAGCTGCTCTGCCAGTAATGGAAGGGAAAGCTGTCCTTTTTAAAAGTTTTGCCGGCGTAGATGCATTCCCAATTTGTTTAAACACGACAGATGTGGACAAAATTATAGAAACTGTTAAATTGCTAGAACCTACTTTTGGAGGCGTTAATTTAGAAGATATTGCGGCTCCTAACTGTTTTGAAATTGAAGAGCGGTTGAAAAAGGAAACAAATATCCCGGTTTTTCATGATGATCAGCATGGGACGGCTATTGTTACGGTAGCGGGCCTTCTTAATGCCCTGAAGCTGACAGGAAGAAAAATGTCACAAATCAAAGTGGTAGCGAATGGAGCAGGAGCTGCTGGCATTGCTATTATTAAATTATTATACAGCTATGGAGTGCGCGATATCATTATGTGTGATTCCAAAGGAACGATTTATGACAAGCGTCCTCACGGCATGAACCGTATAAAAGATGAAGTTGCAGCCTATACAAATCGAAGCAAAGTAGAAGGTACGTTAGCTGATGCCTTAGAAGAAGCTGACGTATTTATTGGAGTTTCGGTTGAAGGAGCACTCACACCGGAGATGATTGGAAAGATGAATCCAGACCCAATCATTTTTGCAATGGCAAATCCGGTGCCTGAAATTATGCCAGAAGAAGCTAAAAAAGCTGGCGCGAAAGTAATCGGCACCGGACGTTCTGATTTTCCTAATCAAGTGAACAATGTCTTAGCGTTTCCGGGGATATTCCGAGGTGCACTAGATGTACGTGCTACTCATATTAATGAAAAAATGAAAATGGCTGCAGTTGAGGCCATTGCTAATTTAATTACGGAAGAGGACTTGAATACAAACTATGTGATTCCAGGTCCATTTGATGCACGAGTGGCTCCGGCAGTAGCCGCCGCTGTTGCAAAAGCAGCTATGGAAACAGGCGTTGCTCGGATAAAGGTAAAGCCAGAAGCCGTAGCTGAAAACACACGTCGCTTAGCGATTATTGAATAAGGTTACATCAACTGTTCTTTGACAGGCATGATGCTTCAAGCATGCCTGTTAAAGTAATGTAAAGTGAGTGGTAGTAAACTTGAAGAATGAACGTTCAAAAGTATATGTAGAAATTCTAAAACAAATTCGCCAACTAATGGAAGACGATCGTTTAACTACGGGGGATAAAATCCCGTCAGAACGAGAGCTTTCTGAACGGTTAGGCGCAGGACGTTCTTCCGTTCGAGAAGCGCTCAGAGCGTTAGAGCTAATTGGGCTGATTGAAACTAGAAGAGGTGAAGGTACGTTTATTAAAGAAGTAGGGGATCATCAATTTATTGATTTATTAGCTACTTTTTTAGTACAAGACGGTAAAACAAAATCAGATTTAATTCAGACTAGATATATTCTTGAAAAGAGCTGTTTGTATTTTGTTTTAGCGGAACAGGACGAAATCAATGTTTCGAAAGCAATTCAAAAGCAGAATGACGATTGTTTGAAGAACTTGTTTGACTATTTGTTTTCTTTGCAGCCTAATCGGCTATTACACCGAATCTGGCTGATTATTTGCCGTTTTTCTCAAACTTTTCAACAAAACTCAGCGCCAAGCGACATTCTGATAAGTGAATTAGTAGAGGCGTTAGCTAAAAAAGATGAAGCAGCTGTATTAAATCTTCACCATCAGTGCTACAAACAAGTGTGAAAGAAGGAATTTGTCGAAAGAGACATGCCATCTTTCTACACAAAATCAAACAGTCATCTAGTAAAGTAAATAGCAACTAACTAAAGTGAAGCGAACAATTCGTCCAATTTTTGTCTATCCGTCACTTGATTTGTATTTGAGGCGGATTTTCACAACTTGTAAATAGTAGAAGAAGAGGAAGAATAAAGGTTCTTATGATAAAGAAAAGAACCAAAAGGAGGTTACACCTTGTTACGAGATTTATTTACAAAAAACACAAAAACTCCAAAAAAACGAAAATATGCTACGATTCCTTCTGAGCATATGAGACAAGATGTACCTGAAGGAATTATGACCAAGTGTAAAAAGTGTAAAAAAATAATGTATACGAAAGAGTTAAATAAAAACTTAAAAGTATGCTTAAACTGTGGATATCATCACCAAATGACAGCACCAGAGCGTATCGAAAGCTTAATCGACAGCGGAACGTTTGTTGAATACGACAAAGATATGACGTCAGAAAATCCTCTTGGGTTCCCCGATTATCTTGAAAAGCTCGAAAAAGATCGTGAGAAAACTAATTTAAGTGAAGCGATTGTTACGGGTGAAGGAGATATTGAAGGCATTAAAGTAGTAGTTGCTGTTATGGATTCACACTTCCGTATGGGAAGCATGGGTTCTGTAGTCGGCGAGAAAATTACTCGCGCCATTGAAAAAGCGAAGGAAATGCATGTTCCATTCCTTATTTTCACAGCTTCAGGCGGTGCACGTATGCAAGAAGGTGTTCTGAGCTTGATGCAAATGGCTAAAACTAGCGCAGCTCTTAAAATGTTCAGTGATGAAGGCGGCTTAATCATTTCGATTATGACACATCCTACTACAGGAGGCGTGTCAGCAAGCTTTGCTTCGTTAGGTGATTATAATTTAGCCGAGCCGGGCGCGTTAATTGGCTTTGCTGGAAGACGTATTATTGAACAAACAATTAGAGAAGAGCTTCCAGAAGATTTTCAGACGTCAGAATTTCTGTTGAAGCATGGTCAGCTAGACGGAGTTATTGACCGTCATGATTTAAAAGAAACGTTAACAACTATTTTAGATATACACGTAGCAGGAGGTGACATCGAGTGGTAAGCGAATTAGAATTTGAACGTCCAATTGTTGAGTTGCGAAACAAGATTGCAGAGCTTAAAGAGTTTGCTAAAAATACAGAAGTGGATTTATCTAGCGAAATTGATAAGTTAGAAAATCGCTTAGAAAAAGTAGAAAACGATATTTACAATCATCTAAGCCCATGGAACCGTGTTCAAATTGCTCGTCATCCTGAGCGTCCTACAACACTCGATTATATTTCTCGCTTGTTTACAAACTTTTTAGAGTGTCATGGAGATCGCTTTTATGGAGATGATGAAGCAATCGTAGGAGGAATTGCTAAGTTTAATGGCGTGCCTGTTACCGTGATTGGACATCAGAGAGGTAAAGATACGAAAGAAAATATTCGCCGTAATTTTGGTATGCCTCATCCTGAAGGCTACCGTAAAGCACTGCGTCTAATGAAGCAAGCGGAGAAATTTAACCGCCCAATTATTTGCTTTATTGATACAAAAGGAGCTTATCCAGGGAAAGCGGCAGAAGAGCGCGGACAAAGCGAAGCTATTGCGAAAAACCTTTTCGAAATGGCTGGCTTAACTGTACCTGTTATTTGCATTGTAATTGGAGAAGGAGGGAGCGGGGGAGCCTTGGCATTAGGTTTAGGAAATCACCTTCATATGCTTGAGAACTCGACGTATTCAGTTATTTCTCCAGAAGGAGCGGCAGCCATTCTTTGGAAAGATTCTTCTCTTGCGAAAAAAGCTGCTGAAACGATGAAGATTACAGCACCAGATTTGAAAGAACTGGGTATTGTAGATGAAATGGTTTCAGAGGTAAAAGGCGGAGCTCACCGAGATATCGATGCACAAGCTGGATACATGGAGGGCATTATCAAGAAATCATTAAAAGAGCTGATGAATTTATCAAAAGAAGAGCTAGTGGAAGAGCGTTATTTAAAATACAAAAAAATCGGACAATTTGTAGCTGAAAACGATGCCATTACTATAAAATAAAGAAACGTGCACTCTTGAAAAATAAGGGTGCGCGTTTTTGTGCGGTTTGTATAGCCCTTCTCTATTGTGTTTACAAGTTCTTCGTGGTATTTTATAGACAGCAAAAACCTTTAAGTAAAAGTAGAAAAAGAGTGTTTTTAAAAAATTTCCTATGGTTATTAGCAGCTGTGCTAGCGTTTGTCTTTTCTCTAAAACGTGAGATATATAAGACAAATCAGGCAGCAAGTATTGCTGTATGAATTGCAGGGAATAGTAAAACAAGAAGCAAACGATGAAGAAATTCATCGTTAAAGTGCTGTGTATTTGTTTGCTATTTGATTCAGCGCTACATAGGTATTTCATAAGTTACACGTAAAGCAAGGTGAACAAGTCAGGACAACAAAATATTTGTTCACAGCCTGCTAGTACAAGGTTAGTAAAAGAAATAGCTATTTGCCCTATCTAAAGAGTAAATAGTAAATATATAGGAGGAAATTTGAATGCGTAAAACTAAAATTGTATGTACTATTGGACCAGCGAGTGAAAGTGTAGAAAAATTAGTTGAACTAATTAACTCAGGCTTAAACGTTTGTCGTCTAAACTTCTCTCACGGTGACTTTGAAGAGCACGGTGCACGTATTGTTAACATTCGTGAAGCTGCGAAACAAACAGGTAAAACAGTAGGTATCTTACTTGATACAAAAGGACCTGAAATTCGTACAAACACAATGGAAAATGGTGCAATTGAGTTAGAAGAAGGCTCTGAAATCATTGTTTCTATGACAGAAGTAGTGGGAACAACTGAAAAATTCTCAATTACATATCCAGGTCTAATCGATGACGTACACGTAGGATCAAAAATCCTTTTAGATGACGGTTTAATCGGTCTTGAAGTACTCGACATCAATAAAACTGATGGTGAAATCAAAACAAAAGTACTTAACCCTGGTACATTAAAAAATAAAAAAGGTGTAAACGTGCCAAACGTAAGTGTAAACCTTCCTGGTATCACTGAAAAAGATGCAAGCGATATTGTATTCGGTATCGAACAAGGCATTGATTTTATCGCTGCTTCTTTTGTGCGTCGCGCATCTGATGTATTAGAAATTCGTGAACTACTAGAAAAACACAATGCAGCTCACATTCAAATCATCTCAAAAATCGAAAACCAAGAAGGCGTAGATAACATCAAGGAAATTCTTGAAGTTTCAGACGGTTTAATGGTTGCTCGTGGTGACTTAGGAGTAGAAATTCCTGCTGAAGAAGTACCATTAGTACAAAAAGATCTAATCAAACAATGTAATGCGCTTGGCAAACCAGTTATTACAGCTACACAAATGCTTGATTCAATGCAACGCAACCCGCGCCCGACTCGTGCGGAAGCAAGTGACGTTGCCAATGCTATCTTTGATGGTACAGATGCAATTATGTTATCTGGTGAAACAGCTGCAGGTTCTTACCCAGTTGAAGCTGTACAAACAATGCATTCAATTGCTTCTCGTGCTGAGCAAGCTCTAAACTACTCTGAGATTTTACAACAGCGCAGCAAGCAAGTTGGCCCATCTATTACAGATGCAATTGGACAATCTGTTGTACACACAGCGCTTAACTTAAACGCTAGTGCAATTGTAGCGCCAACAGAAAGTGGTTATACAGCGAAAATCGTTTCTAAATATCGTCCGCAATCTCCAATCGTAGCTGTTGCAGCAAACGATTCTGTTGCACGTCGTCTGTCTCTAGTATGGGGTGTTACACCAGTTGTTGGTGAGCGCGTAAATACAATTGACGATATGTTAGATCACGCTGTAAATGACGCAGTAAAAACAGGCGTTGTAGCACACGGCGACTTAGTGGTTATTACAGCTGGTGTTCCAGTTGGAGAATCAGGTGCAACGAACTTAATGAAAGTTCAAGTTGTAGGTGACGTTCTTGCTAAAGGACAAGGAATTGGTCGTAAAGCAGCAGTTGGTAAAGTAGTTATTGCTAAAACTGCTGAAGAAGCAAATGCAAAAATGACTGAAGGTGCTATCCTTGTTACAAACAGCACAGATCGCGATATGATCAGTGCAATCGAAAAAGCAGGAGCTCTTATTACAGAAGAAGGTGGTCTAACAAGCCATGCAGCTGTAGTAGGGTTAAACTTAAGCATTCCTGTCATTGTAGGCGTAGAAAATGCAACAAGCGTATTCTCAGAAGATCAAGATATTACAGTTGATGCTTCACGTGGTGTCGTATACAACGGACACGCAAGCGTACTGTAAGAACACGTAGATGATAGAAAAAAGAGAAGGGGAATCCTTCTCTTTTTGTTTAGCCAATTCAATAAGCGAAGAGGTGATGATGGTGAGGAAGCTCCTTCCGCTCCTTCTTATTGTACCTGCTGTTGAGGTAATGATTTTGATTTATTCAAGTCATCTCATTGGTGTAATGTCAACATTTTTACTGATTATTGCTACCAGTTTTATTGGTGCGTTTCTAGCGAAAAAACAAGGAACATCTCTTTTTCAAAAGGCACAGCGTCAGATGAGCCAGGGACATGTTCCAAGCGGTGAAATCCTTGATGGTATGTGTGTACTATTTGGCGGACTGTTTCTGCTGTTTCCAGGCTTCTTGACAGATGTTGTGGGCTTTATCTTTTTACTGCCGTTTACACGCAGAATCGTTAAGCCTTTTCTTTTAACGTGGCTAAGAAGATTTTTTCAAGGACGTAATCGAATGACGACTAT
Organism: Priestia sp. JV24; assembly: GCF_025910025.1. Taxonomy (NCBI): domain Bacteria; kingdom Bacillati; phylum Bacillota; class Bacilli; order Caryophanales; family Bacillaceae; genus Priestia; species Priestia sp. JV24. The sequence continues at coordinate 715,653 of NZ_JAPCIN010000023.1, read as the reverse complement.
TCGTTAACTAGAAAGTGTGTGAAAGAAGCTTCTTTCACACACTTTTTCATTTTCCTATAATAAATTCCCACGTTTCTTTAAAAACCCCCGTTGTATGAAGTGTTTTTAGAATAACAAGAATCACAGGGCCAGCTATTAATCCGAAAAATCCAATCAATTGATATCCTACAAATAAAGAAATTAATGTAGCGAGAGGATCAAGACCAATACTTGATGACAAAATTTTTGGTTCCATAATTTGTCGCTGCACAAGTACTACAGCATATAGTACCGAAAGCCCTACAGCAAATGACACGTTATCTGTGGCAAAGGCATAAATCATCCAAGGAACAAAAACCAGTCCTGTTCCGAGGTAAGGAAGAATATCTACTAGGCCAATCAATAAAGCGACTGTAATAGCATAATCAACCCTAAGAACAAGTAAACCAAAAAGAACGATGATTGTGGTAATCGAAATAAGCGTAAGCTGAGCTTTAATAAATCCAAACAGTGCATTTTTAAGCTCCAGAACAACTGTCTGTCCATTTTCTCTTACTTTTTTAGGAATAAACATGCTGCTTTTAGCCATCAGCTTGTACCAATCTTTACTAATAAAAAAAGTAGCCAGCAATGAAAAAATAATCACAGTAGCTGCATTAGGCAATACGGATAAAAGTACTGGGATGCTTTGCAATACATTTTGCAGAAAATCGCCCACCGTTTGAGCGATATGGTTGCCTACCCCTTTAATGTTCGATAAAATAGTTGCTTGCTGACCAGTATTTAAGTTATTAAACATAGAAGTAATACGTTCATAAAACGGAAGTATTTGTTCTGTAGCAATATTTTCAATAAATATGACCACTTCTTTGAAATTTGTGGGAACAACTTTCGCTAAATACGTACTTCCTGCAATGATTTCTGTGATAAGTAACGTAATAAGTCCGGCCAAAAGAGAGAAGATAAGAACCATTGACAGTAAAACAGCTAAGTAGCGAGGTAAACGCAGCTTCAATTCAAATAGATTAACCATAGGATTTATAAAAAAAGCGATGCAGCAGGCGATAATAAATGGATATATGAGAGAAGAGACATAATAACTAAGAAATATAGATGCTGCAATAATTACCAACACACAAGCTAAGCGAAATAGTCGATGTAAATGAAGCTTGTACACAATAAATAGAGGCCTCCTTGTAAACGATAGTCAACAAAAGAAAAAGCTACTCATAAAATATTTACGTAATACGCTTTAGATTTATCACAATAAAAAAAGAAAGGATGAGTAAAATGTTCTCACAACCCATGCTTTTTTTAGCTGTTTTACTCGTAATTGGATTAGTGGCTAAAAATCAATCATTAATCATTGCAGTTGCATTTTTACTTATTTTAAAATTAATCGGGTTAGACGGTAAGGTTTTTCCGTTTCTACAATCAAAAGGAATTAATATTGGAGTAACGGTTATTACAATTGCCGTTCTTGTGCCAATTGCAACAGGAGACATAGGGTTCAAACAATTAGGAGAAGCTGTGAAATCTTCGTATGCCTGGATTGCTCTAGGAGCCGGAATTGCTGTAGCAATTATTGCTAAATATGGACTTACACTCTTGGAAGATGATCCGCATATTACGACCGCTTTAGTTTTTGGCACAATTCTTGCTGTGGCGCTGTTTCAAGGGGTAGCAGTAGGTCCGTTAATCGGTGCTGGAATCGCTTATTTATTTATGAAATTAACCGAACTTTTTTCGTAGAAATTTTTGTATAATAATAATTTTTTTAAAATTTCTTCTCTCTTTTGATTCACAAAAGTCAGATAATTGTTTATAATATATTTTGAGGCCGCATCTTTTTACATACAATTGTATGTTTTACCTATAGGGCTGTAACAAAGCAATGACACATGCAGATGTTTTGATTTTGTGTGTTATTGAAACAAATGGAAATGTAAGCATTTTCTTTACGTGGGGTGAAGGAATGTTCTTCCAAGATATATATTCAAAAGAGGCGCTTCGTATATCATTTAATGTCTAGTTGAGCAGAGGCTCAATTTTGTTTTTCACGTTTTACACAGAAAGGTATGGGGAATTTTTTCTGTAAAGGAGTGGAGATTTATGACAGCAACTCGAGGTCTAGAAGGGGTAGTCGCTACAACGTCAGCAGTAAGTTCAATTATTGATGACACTTTAACATATCAAGGCTACAATATTGATGATTTAGCGAATTATGCAACATTTGAAGAAGTGGTGTATTTACTATGGCACGGAAAATTACCTAACAAAGAAGAATTATCTGTGTTTTCTAGATTACTAGCAGAAAACGCTAAATTACCCCAAGAAGTCTTAGAGCATTTCAAAACTTATCCAATTAAAGATGTTCATCCAATGGCAGCTTTAAGAACAGTCGTATCACTATTGGGGTTGTACGATCCTGAAGCTGATTTAATGGATGAAGAAGCAAATTATCGCAAAGCTGTTCGTTTGCAAGCACAATTACCAACGGTGGTAACGGCTTTTTCAAGAGTCCGTAACGGATTAGAGCCAATTGAACCAAACGAAAACTATAGCATTGCCGCTAACTTTTTATATATGTTAACCGGCGAAGAGCCAACTGATATCCAAGTAGAGGCATTTGATAAAGCACTTGTCTTACATGCTGATCATGAGCTAAATGCTTCAACTTTTACAGCTCGTGTCTGTGTGGCAACGTTATCCGATATTTATTCAGGAATTACAGCCGCTATTGGAGCGTTAAAGGGTCCTCTTCACGGGGGAGCGAATGAAGCTGTTATGAAAATGTTGTCTGACATTCAAACAGTTGAAAACGCGGAACCTTATATTCGCGAAAAGCTCGCGAAAAAAGAAAAGATTATGGGATTTGGACATCGTGTGTATCAGCAGGGTGATCCTCGTGCCAAGCACTTGAAAGAAATGTCTGAAAAACTTACCAAACAAGCAGGAGATACAACGCTATACGATATGTCAGTGAAAATTGAAGAGATCGTAACAGGCGAGAAAAAACTTCCGCCAAACGTTGATTTCTATTCAGCTTCTGTATACCACAGCTTAGGGATTGATCACGATCTATTTACTCCGATCTTTGCCGTAAGCCGCGTATCAGGATGGATTGCTCACATTTTAGAGCAGTATTCAAACAATCGTTTGATTCGTCCAAGAGCTGATTATATCGGTCCTGGAAAACAAACGTACATTCCGCTTGAAGAGCGCAGCTAAACAATGTGACGAAGGTGCTCACGTTCGTTGAGCACTTTTCCATAAGTGAAAGTAGACAAATTTTTTAAGGAGGTCATTCTCATGACAAAAGGTGAACAAATTTCTGTAGCAAACGGCGTGTTAAACGTACCAAATAACCCAATTATTCCATTTATCGAAGGTGACGGAATTGGCCCGGATATCTGGGCAGCAGCTTCTCGCGTATTAGAAGCAGCGGTTGCAAAAGCATACAATGGTGAAAAAGAAATCGTTTGGAAAGAAGTATTAGCAGGTGAAAAAGCATTTAATCAAACTGGCGAATGGTTACCGGAAGAAACGTTAGATGCAATTCGCGAATACATAATTGCAATCAAAGGACCATTAACAACACCAGTAGGCGGTGGAATTCGTTCTCTAAACGTGGCATTGCGTCAAGAATTAGACTTATTCACATGCTTACGTCCTGTTCGCTACTTTGACGGCGTACCTTCTCCAATTAAGCGCCCTGAAGATACAGATATGGTTATCTTCCGTGAAAATACCGAAGATATTTATGCTGGTATTGAATATGCGAAGGGTTCTGAAGAAGTACAAAAGCTTGTTTCATTCCTACAAACGGAATTAGGCGTAAATAAAATCCGTTTCCCTGAAACTTCTGGATTAGGTATTAAGCCTATTTCTTCTGAAGGAACAGAGCGTCTTGTGCGTGCAGCAATCAACTATGCAATTGAACAAGGCCGCAAGTCTGTTACGCTTGTACACAAAGGTAACATTATGAAATATACAGAAGGCGCATTTAAAAATTGGGGCTATGAGCTAGCTGAAAAAGAATTCGGCGATAAAGTATTTACTTGGGCTCAATATGACCGTATCGTTGAAAAAGAAGGTGCACAGGCTGCAAACAAAGCTCAAGCAGAAGCGGAAGCAGCAGGAAAAATTATTGTAAAAGATTCAATTGCAGATATCTTCTTACAACAAATTTTAACTCGTCCACGTGAATTCGATGTAGTAGCAACAATGAATTTAAATGGAGATTACATTTCAGATGCATTAGCAGCACAAGTTGGTGGTATCGGAATTGCTCCAGGAGCAAACATCAACTATGAAACTGGACATGCTATCTTTGAAGCAACTCACGGTACAGCACCTAAATATGCTGGTTTAGATAAAGTAAACCCATCTTCTGTATTATTATCAGGTGTGTTAATGCTTGAACACCTTGGCTGGAACGAAGCAGCGGATTTAATTATGAAATCAATGGAAAAAACAATTGCTTCAAAAGTAGTAACATATGATTTCGCACGTTTAATGGATGGTGCAACAGAAGTGAAGTGTTCAGAGTTCGCTGATGAATTAATTAGCAATCTAGGAAAACAAGTAACAGTTTAATAGCTATTCATTTAGGGGAGGAATTATAATGGCAAATATGCGTAAAAAAGTATCTGTTATCGGAGCAGGCTTTACGGGAGCTACAACTGCTTTTTTAATTGGTCAAAAAGAGTTAGCTGATGTTGTATTAGTTGATATTCCGCAATTAGAAAATCCAGCTAAAGGTAAAGCGCTGGATATGTTAGAAGCAAGTCCTGTACAAGGATTTGACGCTAACATTACAGGAACAGCCAACTACGAAGACACAGCTGATTCTGACATTGTCATTATTACAGCTGGTATCGCGCGCAAGCCAGGTATGAGTCGCGATGATTTAGTAACAACGAACCAAAAAATCATGAAGTCTGTTACTCAAGAAGTTGTTAAATACTCGCCAAACTGTCACATCATCGTGTTAACAAACCCGGTAGATGCTATGACGTATACAGTATTTAAAGAATCTGGTTTTCCTAAAAACCGCGTAATCGGTCAATCAGGCGTATTAGATTCTGCACGTTTCCGTACGTTCGTAGCGCAGGAGTTAAACATTTCAGTAAAAGATATCACAGGTTTTGTACTTGGTGGACATGGCGACGATATGGTGCCTCTTGTACGCTACTCATATGCTGGCGGTATTCCTCTTGAAACGCTTATTCCAAAAGCGCGTCTTGAAGCAATTGTTGAAAGAACACGCAAAGGCGGCGGCGAGATCGTTAACTTATTAGGTAACGGAAGTGCATACTACGCGCCTGCTGCTTCCTTAGTGGAAATGACAGAAGCGATCTTAAAAGATCAGCGTCGTATTTTACCAGCGATTGCTTACCTAGAGGGTGAATATGGTTATAACGGGATCTACTTAGGTGTTCCAACCGTATTAGGAGCTGCAGGAATTGAGCAGGTAATTGAATTAGAACTGACTGAGTCTGAAAAAGCTTCTTTAGATCAATCAGCAAAATCAGTTAAAACTGTCATGGGTGTATTAGCTTAATACAATAAAATAGGTTTGAGTATAGGTTTTTATCAATATTCAAACAATAGTCACAAGGAAAATTCGAGGGAAACCTCGAATTTTTCTTGTATATAAAGAAAAGCTATTACTTTATACAAAAGGTGGAATGATGATGGTATTAGGTAAAAAACAAAAAATAGGCCGAAGTATTGAAGATATAAAAGTTGGAGAAAAATTAACGCTAACGGAACGAATTGAAGATAAAGACATCTTATTGTACTTAGGGCTGACAAATGATTCTAACCCTTTATACATTCAGCATGATTACGCATCTCAGACCCCTTTTAAAAAACCTATTGTGCCAAGTATTATGATTACCGGTATTATGACAGCAGCCATTTCAAAGTATTTGCCTGGACCTGGAAGCCACGTTGCAGAACATACGGTAGCCTTCCCCAAAAAGATTCATCATTATAGCACGATTGAATTTTTATTTGAAGTGACAGAGGTAGATGTTTCTTCTAGAACTGTTACGATTGAGGTGGAAGCGGTCAATGAGCAAAAAGAGAAAGTAGTAACGGCGCGGTTTCTTGTTTATCCGCCGTTTAGACTTCCATCAGTAGAGACACACGACTTTGAAAATTTTTAAAACACCTTAAATATTTATAAATATAGAAGAAACTGTTTGGTCATATTTTCTGAAAATGTTGAAATGTATTGGAGAACGAGGCTAAAACATTGTATGATAAGAGAAGATAAATAGAAAATAATATCATTTGGATGAAGCTGCGGTTTAATTTAACTAGATGGAGGCTTATATCGTTAATATGAGTAAGAAATTATTAGTCGTAGATGATGAACAATCAATTTCAACATTATTACAATATAATTTACAGCAAGCTGGCTTTACAGTAGAAACAGCTGAAGACGGGGAAGAAGGATACAACAAGGCACTAGAAGGAAAACCGGATTTAATTGTGTTAGACTTGATGCTTCCTAAGATGGATGGAATTGAAGTTTGTAAAAAGCTTCGTCAGCAAAAAGTGATGACGCCTATTTTAATGTTAACTGCAAAAGACGATGAGTTCGACAAAGTATTAGGGCTAGAGCTTGGCGCAGATGACTACATGACGAAACCATTTAGCCCTCGAGAAGTAGTAGCGCGTGTAAAAGCCATTTTACGCAGAACACAAATCATTGCTCAGGAAAATGAACAAGAGGAAGATGGCGAGCGCATCATGATCGGTGATTTAAAAATTCTTCCAGATCATTATGAGGCCTACTTTAATCAAGAGCAGCTTGAGCTTACTCCGAAAGAATTTGAGTTATTATTATATTTGGCAAAATACAAAGGACGGGTATTAACTCGTGATCAGCTGCTAAGTGCAGTGTGGAATTATGATTTTGCCGGAGATACGCGAATTGTAGATGTTCACATCAGCCATTTGCGTGAGAAAATTGAGCACAATACGCGAAAACCTGTTTATATAAAAACGATTAGAGGATTAGGATATAAGCTGGAGGAACCAAAGGTAGATGAATAAATTTCGTTCAAGGCTACTTTTGGCTCTATTAGTACTTATTATTATTGTATTAGTAGGTCTTGGCCTGCTGCTGGGACAGTTGTTTAAAAACTTTTATTTTCAGACGTTTCAAGAGCGAATGGAAAAAGAGGCAAAGCTTGTAGAAATGTACATTAGCGAAGAAGGTATCACAAGTCCTGCTTTAAAATCTAAAGTTGATCAAATCAGCCATTCGTTAAGTGTACGAACGACTATCGTTCAAAAAGACGGAAAAATATTAGTTGACTCAAATCCAGGCAGCAAGCAGCAAAGAATCGAAAAAAGTATCGTAATCCAACAAGTATTAAAAAAGCAGTTAAACAGTAAAAAAAGCTTTGATCAAATTAAAGAAGATTATGACTTATATTACTATGGTATCCCGCTGATTATAGAAGGTAAGCAAGAGGGATTTGTTGTGCTGAGTACATCGTTTGATTCATTAAAACAAGTAAATCAGCAAATTTGGGGCCTTCTTATTGGAAGCTTAGGTCTAGCTTTGATTGTGATTTTACTTTTAGGTGTAAAGATTATGGGACGCTATACCCGTCCTATTGAATCGGCAACCAAAGTGGCTATGGAACTTGCAAAAGGGAATTATAAAGCTCGTACATATGAAGATTATGTAGATGAAACAGGGATGCTGAGTCAGTCTATTAACGCACTTGCTCGTAATCTGCAAGAGTCTATCACTAATCAAGAAATGCAGCAGGACAGGCTGCGCACGCTAATTGAAAATATGGGAAGCGGCATGCTTCTTATTGATAGTCGAGGCTATATAAACTTAGTGAATCGAGCTTATAAAGAGCAGTTTCATATACATCCGGATGACTTCCTTTATCATTTGTATTACGAGGTATTTGAGCATAGAGAAATCATTAAGCTTGTGGAAAAAATATTTATGACGGAAGTAAAGGTTCGAAAACAAGTGGTCCTGCCTTTAAATATTGAACGAAGATATTTTGATGTTTACGGAGCGCCGATTATTGGCTTAAACGATGAATGGAAAGGGATTGTGCTTGTTTTTCATGATATTACCGAGCTAAAAAAACTAGAACAAGTTCGCCGTGACTTTGTAGCGAATGTGTCTCATGAACTAAAAACTCCTATTACGTCTATAAAAGGGTTTAGTGAGACATTGTTAGACGGTGCCATGGAAGATCCACAGCTGCGCCAGCAGTTTCTATCGATCATTTTAACGGAAAGTCAGCGCATGGAGAGCTTGATTCAAGATCTTTTAGATTTGTCTAAAGTTGAACAGCAAGGCTTTAAACTAAGCATTCATTCAGTAGATTTGAATACGCTTCTTTACGAAGTGACGACCGTGCTATCAAACCGAGCAACTGAAAAAGAAATCACGCTAACGTTAGATACGCTTCCAGAAGAAGCGTGGATTGATGGTGACAGTCAGCGCCTTATGCAAGTGTTTGTTAACTTAATCGGCAATGCGCTCATGTATACAATGCCTGGAGGAACTGTTCACGTTTCGCTTGAAGAGGAAGAAGAAACGATTACGGTTCATGTTCAAGATACAGGTATCGGTATTGATTCTGATGAAATTTCACGTATTTTTGAGCGCTTTTACCGAGTAGATAAGGCAAGAAGCCGTAATTCCGGAGGAACAGGTCTTGGATTAGCAATTGTTAAACATCTTGTTGAAGCTCATAAAGGGGAAATTGAAGTGAAAAGTGAAGTCAATAAAGGGACAACTTTTTCGGTGAAGCTGCACAAGTATTTGCCGCAGATGTAAAATGTTTACGTTCCTTTTACAATTTATTTAATGTAGCTTAATAATTAATTGATACAATTTTTCATGGAAACCCCTTCATCCAAGGAGCCAATGTGTAAGGCGAAAATAGCTTTAACCGTGCTATTTTCGCCGATTCTTTTTGACAATTTCTATCCATTCACATGTTACACCGCCTAAAATAACTAGGCGGTGTTTTTATTTTATGATGTACAGATCTTATCACCACATGAAAATAAAACGTTGAACTCAAGATTACTTTTTGTCCTTAAAGCTTATTGTTTGCTAAAATAAAGGTAAGATAAGAAGAGAGCGAAATGGAGGAACATGAATGACACAAAAACTAGTATTAATTGACGGGAATAGTATTGCCTACCGTGCATTTTTTGCTTTGCCGCTTTTAAACAATGATAAAGGAATACATACAAATGCCATATATGGCTTTACTACAATGCTGACACGTATCTTAGAGGAAGAGAAGCCGACACATTTACTTGTGGCATTTGATGCAGGGAAAACAACGTTTCGCCACAAAACATTTACAGAATACAAAGGAGGAAGACAAAAGACGCCTCCTGAACTTTCAGAGCAGTTTCCCTTTATTCGTGAGTTATTAGATGCATATGGGATTAAGCGCTATGAACTGCCTGATTATGAAGCAGATGATATTATTGGTACGCTTTCAAAACAAGCTGAACAAAAAGGAATGGCCGTAAAAGTCATTTCTGGTGATAAAGATTTACTTCAGCTTGTGTCAGAACATGTAACCGTAGATATTACGAGAAAAGGAATTACGGATGTCGATTCCTATACGCCTGCAGCCATTGATGAGAAGTATGGTATTACGGCTGCACAAATTATTGATATGAAAGGCCTTATGGGGGACAGCTCAGATAATATCCCAGGCGTGCCCGGAGTCGGCGAAAAAACAGCCTTAAAGTTATTAAAAGAGTTCGAAACGGTTGAAAATGTATTAAAATCTATCGATCAAGTCAGCGGTAAAAAATTAAAAGAAAAGCTAGAAGATAATCGTGAATCAGCTATCATGAGTAAAAAGCTTGCAACTATTTATTGCGAAGCGCCTCTTGAAGTATCTGTAGAAGATGCAAAGTATGACGGGTTTGAATCTTCAAAGGTCATCTCATTATTTAAAGAGCTTGGGTTTAATTCTTTGCTTGCTAAATTTGGTGAATCAGCAGAAGAGGAAGCAGATTTTGAAGAACTAACGTTTGAAGTAGCGCAGGAAGTTCACGATGATATGTTAACAAGCGAAGCAGCTCTGATCGTAGAAGGGTATGAAGAAAACTACCATCACAATCAGCTGCTCGGTTTTGGAATCAGCAACAAAAATGGCCACTATTTTATTGATAAAGATACAGCTCTTTCATCTTCTAAATTTAAAGCATGGTTAGAAGATGGACGTGTAAAAAAGACGGTGTTTAATGGGAAACGTACGATTGTATCGTTAAAATGGGCGGGGCATGAAATTAAAGGAATTGAACATGATGTAATGATTGCTTCTTACATCTTGAATCCTGCTGAGGCAAATGATGACCTAGCGACAATTGCAAAATTAAAAGGATACCATCAAGTGCAATCAGATGAAGCTGTGTATGGAAAAGGAGCTAAGCGAAGTATTGCAGAAGCTGATCAGCTAGCTGAGCATGTTATAAGAAAAGCAGCCGCCGTAGCTTATTTAAAAGAAGTGCTAGAAAAAGAATTGGTAGAAAATGAACAGTTTGAGCTGTTTGAGAAGCTTGAAATGCCTCTTGCCATTGTCCTTGCTGATATGGAATATCAAGGGGTGAAAATTGACCGCGCGCGTTTGGATGAAATGGGCGAAGATCTTCGAGAACAGCTTGAAAAAATTGAAGCGAAAATCTACGAATACGCTGGACAAGAATTCAATATTAATTCGCCAAAGCAGCTAGGAGTTGTTCTTTTTGAAAAAATGCAGCTTCCAGTCATAAAGAAAACAAAAACAGGCTATTCCACATCAGCTGATGTATTAGAGCAATTAGCTAGTACCCATGATATTATCCCAGAGATTTTACAATACCGTCAGCTAGGAAAATTACAGTCTACGTATATTGAAGGATTAAAAAAGGTTATTCATGAAAGCGATGGAAAAGTTCATACCCGCTTTAATCAAACATTAACTCAAACGGGAAGGCTAAGCTCAGTAGATCCTAACTTGCAAAACATCCCGATTCGTCTTGAAGAAGGCAAAAAAATAAGAGGTGCGTTTGTGCCTTCACAGCCTGATTGGTTAATATTTGCGGCGGATTATTCACAAATTGAGCTGCGCGTACTGGCTCATATTGCAGATGATGAAAAGCTAATCGATGCGTTTAAGCATGACTTAGATATCCATACGAAAACAGCGATGGATGTGTTCCACGTCGAAAGAGAAGAAGTAACGTCGAATATGCGCCGTCAGGCTAAAGCAGTTAACTTTGGAATCGTCTATGGCATCAGTGATTACGGTTTATCGCAAAGTTTAGGAATTACAAGAAAAGCAGCGGCTACTTTTATTGAACGCTATTTAAAAAGCTTCCCTGGTGTACAGGAGTATATGGATACGATTGTACGAGATGCAAAAGAAAAGGGATATGTAACAACGCTCTTGCACCGCCGACGTTACTTGCCTGAAATCACGAGCCGAAACTTTAACCTCCGCAGCTTCGCTGAGCGTACGGCTATGAATACGCCTATCCAAGGGACGGCAGCTGATATTATAAAAAAAGCAATGATTGAAATGGATAAGCGCTTAAAAGATGAAAACCTTCAGGCTAAGCTGCTGCTTCAAGTACACGATGAGCTGATTTTTGAAGCCCCAGAAGAAGAAATTAAAATTTTAGAGAAAATCGTACCAGAAGTAATGGAGAACGCTTTAGAGCTAGAAGTTCCATTGAAAGTAGATTATTCTTACGGAAAGACTTGGTACGAAGCAAAGTAGTGGAAAAGGATGTGACAAACGTGCCAGAATTACCAGAAGTTGAAACCGTCAGACGTACGTTAATTGAATTAGCCAGTGGAAAGACCATTGAGCGTGTAACAGTTAAATGGCCTAATATTATCAAACGCCCTGAACAAGTTGAACAGTTTTGCGATGCGCTTGTTGGACAAACCATTCGAGATGTTGAACGAAGAGGTAAATTTTTGAAAATTGTGCTCGATGATTATACGATGGTTTCTCATTTGCGTATGGAAGGTAAATATGCTCTCCATGAGAATGCAGAAGAACCAGATAAGCATGTACACGTCTTTTTTCACTTCACGGATGGAACGGAATTGCGATACCGGGATGTAAGGAAATTTGGCACTATGCACTTATTTAAAAAGGGAGAGGAAGATCTGTTTCCTCCTCTTATTGGCCTTGGACCTGAACCGTTTGACGAAACATTTAATCCTAGTCAATTAAAAATGAGAATCGGAAAAACCTCTCGAAAAATCAAGCCGGTTTTACTCGATCAAAATGTCGTGGTTGGGCTTGGAAATATTTATGTAGATGAAGCACTGTTTCGCGCAGGGATTCATCCTGAACGAGTGGCCAGCCAATTAACAGACGAAGAGTATGAAAAATTGTACAAAGAAATTGTAGCGACTCTTCAAGAAGCTGTGAAACAAGGAGGCAGCACAATTCGCACATATGTAAATACACAGGGACAAATAGGCATGTTTCAGCAGCAGCTTTATGTGTACGGAAGAAAAGGCGAATCCTGTAAAATGTGCGGTACCCCAATTGAAAAATTTGTTGTAGGCGGTAGAGGAACACATATCTGCCCAAATTGTCAGCCGGCTAAAAAATAACAATGGATGGGCTCCTTTCATATACTACGTATAGACAGAAAGGAAAGGAGTCCTCTCATCATGATAACATTTTCTTTACTTATTCTTGCTTTTGCCGTAAGTCTTGACAGCTTTAGCGTTGGCCTGACATACGGACTTCGAAAGGTGAAAATCCCGCTGAAATCCATTTTTATTATTTCATGTTGCTCAGCATTTTCTTTAATGTTTTCTATGTTTTTAGGAAAAGTACTTACGCATCTATTTTCAGTGGATGTACTAAATAAAGTAGGCGGAGGTATTCTTGTTCTGCTTGGGATGTGGATTTTATACCAGTTTTTTTGTCCGGCAGATTCACCTCGAGTGAAAGAAGAAAAAACATTAGTAAAAATTGAAATTAAGTCAATTGGCCTAGTCATTAACGTATTAAAAAAGCCAATTGCAGCAGATTTAGATAATTCAGGTTCCATCAATGGTATTGAAGCATTTATACTTGGAATTGCATTATCTCTTGATGCATTTGGAGCGGGGTTTGGAGCGGCTTTATTAGGTTATTCGCCGTATGCTCTAGCAATTGCTGTAGCTCTTATGAGTTCTCTTTTTTTAAGTGCGGGCATACAATTTGGTAAGGTTTTTTCACGTTTATCATGGATGAAAATGTTCTCATTTGTACCAGGAGTTCTGCTCATTATTTTAGGTATTTTTAGATTTTAAATAAAGAGATAAAGGAGAGGCCGATGTCAATTGTAATTGGATTAACAGGCGGAATTGCAAGCGGGAAAAGTACGGTAACCGGAATGCTACGAGATATCAATATTCCAGTAATCGACGCTGATCACATTGCAAAAGAAGTCGTAGAACCAGGAAAAGAAGCATACAAACAAATTGTCGAGACGTTCGGCCGTTCTATTCTTCACGAGAACGCGGAGATCAATCGAGCGGCTTTAGGAGAAATTGTGTTTTATCAAGAGGAAGAACGTAAAAAGTTGAATGCAATTGTACATCCTGCCGTAAGAAAAGAAATGCTTTCTCAAAAGGAAAGCTATATAGAGGAAGGTTACGAAGCCGTTGTATTAGATATTCCGCTGCTGTTTGAAAGCGATTTGACACATTTAGTCGATAAAGTAGTGGTTGTATATGTCGATGAGTCTGTGCAGCTAGAAAGGTTAAAGTCGCGTAATAACCTCTCGACGGAGGATGCTTATGCACGTATCCATGCACAGCTGCCTTTGATTCAAAAAGTAGCCTTAGCCGATGCGGTGATCAATAACAACGGTCCTGTGGAAGAAACAAAACAACAGCTTTTAAGTATATTAGCCCTATGGCTAGATTAAAGAGTGAATGATTGCATTCACTCTTTTTTTATTGGGAATATTTAAGGGCTTCTAAAAAAGAATGTGTTAAATATCTGTTCTCGCTATATACATATAGTAAAACTTAATTAAAATAATTTATTAAAAAAAATTAATATTATTCACTTTTTAAATATTTATGTTATACTATTCAATATAAAAAGTTAAATAGTATAACACATATAGAGAGGGGTATAGCCATGAAAGCACGTATTGCCATTAATGGTTTTGGGAGAATAGGAAGAATGGTGTTTCGCACAGCGATTATAGAGGAGAATTTAGATATTATTGCAATAAATGCATCTTATCCAGCAGAAACGTTAGCACATTTAATCAAATATGACTCTATACACGGAGCATTTAATGGAGATGTCAAATGTGATGATGATGCGCTAATTGTTAACGGTAAAAGAATTCAGCTATTAAATTCACGTGATCCGCTGAATTTGCCTTGGAAAGAGCTTGGGATTGATCTAGTTGTTGAAGCAACGGGAAAATTTAATTCAAGAGAAAAAGCGCAGTTACATATTGAAGCAGGTGCGAAAAAAGTTGTCTTAACGGCACCGGGTAAACAAGAAGATATCACCATTGTGATGGGCGTAAATGAACGAGAGTTTGATGTGAATCAGCATAACATTATTTCCAATGCCTCTTGTACGACAAATTGTCTAGCTCCAGTTGTCAAGGTACTAGACGAAGCGTTCACAATTGAAAACGGTTTAATGACGACCGTTCATGCATATACAAATGATCAAAAGAATATCGATAATCCGCATAAAGATTTGCGAAGAGCTCGTGCATGTGCTCAATCAATTATTCCTACAACCACTGGAGCAGCCAAGGCACTTTCATTAGTTCTTCCTCATTTAAAAGGAAAACTTCATGGGATGGCGCTTCGTGTGCCAACGCCGAACGTATCGCTTGTCGATTTAGTTGTGGATGTAAGGAAACCTGTGACGATGGAAGATGTTAATTTAGCGTTTATTAAAGCTGCTGAAGGACCATTAAAGAATATTTTAAATTTAACAATGGAACCACTCGTATCAATTGACTTTAATACAAATCCTCATTCAGCTATTGTAGATGGACTATCCACGATCGTAATGGAAGATCATAAAATTAAAGTGTTAGCTTGGTACGATAACGAGTGGGGCTACTCGCAGCGCGTAGTCGATTTGGTAAGATATATTGCTGCAGAAATGCGTAATGGATCAAAAATAAGAGTAAGCTAAGAAAGCTATTGATTGCTTTTAAAAAAACAGGGAGCTGTCGCCCTGTTTTTTTTGTTTTTATTCGAAAGAATAGGGAAAAGCAATAAGATAAGCATGCAAAGGAGTGTTTATTTTCCTCAATTTTAATAAAAAATTAATAGTCGTTTAGCAGCTTTTACACACTGTCTCACGAGAATACAGGGGTAATTTGTATAGGTCTATCTGCAAGAACAATCTTTAATAAAATCAAAACACGTATTGCAAAATAAATGTAAACAAAGTATACTATGTTTCGTGAACTTCTTGTGTACCTTTCGGTGATGTGGCTACTTAAAGGGTTAGGACCTCTTTGGACTAACTTTCCCCCGTGGTAGTTAACATGCTATATGGCGAAAGAACTTCATGTTTAACGATTAAAAATTGTTAAAGGGGGAAATATCATTATGGAAACAATGGGTCGTCATGTCATCTCAGAATTATGGGGATGCGATTTCGATAAGTTAAATGATATTGATTATATTGAAAAAACGTTTGTTGATGCAGCTTTAAAATCTGGTGCGGAAGTTCGCGAAGTAGCGTTCCATAAATTTGCACCTCAAGGTGTAAGTGGCGTTGTTATTATTTCAGAATCACATTTAACGATTCACAGCTTCCCAGAGCATGGTTATGCAAGTATCGATGTTTATACTTGTGGTCATTTAGATCCTACAATCGCAGCAGATTATATTGCAGATGCTCTAAGTGCACAGACACGTGAAACAATTGAATTACCACGTGGAATGGGTCCTGTTCAGGTAAAACAAACTAAAGCGAATGCACTTTAATAGTGTCGATTGATTACGTAAGTTAAGAGGTGTATTACACACCTCTTTTTGGTATATAAATTTTTAATACGCAAACACAAAGGGGATAAGAACATGGGGGTAGTACAAGCAGTTAAATCTTTATTTTCTAATCATGTAGAAACAAGCGATCACCATTCAGATCCGACTCTAAAAACGCATTATTACAAAACAACGGCCGGGAATGCATTTAAGCAAGTTCATGAAATGTTGAAGCACATGCAAGGGATAGAGATACTTGCTGCATATGAAGAGCGAGGAGAGATTAGCTTAAACGTTGTAAAAGGAAGAAAAGCTTTTGTTGTGATTACCATTATTAACGTACGTCCTCTTGAAACCGCTATCGATTTTTCTGCTACAACAGAATCAAAAGTGGTGCCGGTTGATTTTGGTTTTAGTAAAGAACTTGTACGTACGCTTTATAAGAGCTTTGATCAAAAACTTATTCCTCTTTCTTCGTAAGTTCCTTATCATTTTTGAATTTCAGGAAATAAAATGGGGAAATTCCTTTTCCTTTACTTGTATTCAAGCCTTGTTTTCTATAAGATGGAATAAAGCAAATCCTTTAATACAGCATCGTGTTTGTTAAAGGAAATGATGATAAAAATCATAATAAATGGTGAATAGCCGACTAACATAGATGGAAATTAACTTATATAAGAGAAAACAAAAAGAAAAACAAGGTTTATTATTGGAGCTGAGAATATGAAGTGCCCATCCTGTCATTACAATGGAACGAGAGTGCTGGACTCGCGCCCTGTAGAAGAAGGCCGCTCTATTCGTAGAAGACGTGAATGCGAAGAGTGTCACTATCGTTTTACAACTTTTGAGAAAGTAGAAGAACTTCCGTTAATTGTTGTAAAAAAAGATGGAGCGAGAGAAGAGTTCAGCAAAGACAAAATCCTTCGAGGGTTAATCAAGGCGTGCGAAAAACGCCAAGTAAGCTTAAAACAATTAGAAGATACCGTACACGATATTGAAACAGAGCTGCGCAGTCAGGGTACATCAGAGGTGCAGTCAGATGTGGTAGGAGAAATGGTGATGGAGCGATTAGCTGCTATCGATGAAGTCTCTTATGTTCGATTTGCTTCTGTATACCGACAATTTAAAGACATCAATGTATTTATTGATGAATTAAAAGATTTAATTAAGAAGGAACGACTGTAAAAGAGCTATTGAAGTATTCTTTAGGCTCTTTTTTTGTCATTTCTATTACTTTAAAAGTAGGTAGGGAACGACATGAAAGAACAACATTGGAAAGAAATGATACCGGTCGATCGTTATGTTGTTCGTTCGAACGGCATACTGCAGGAATACGACCGAAAGATTTTAACCATGCTCTATCAGCCGTTGGTGGGTACAACGTGCTTTGGTCTGTATATGACGTTATGGAGCGAGCTGGAACAAGATCGTTTATGGGGGAAAGAGTCTACGCATCATCATCTAATGTCAATGATGCAAATTAATTTGAAAGCTATTTACCATGAGCGGTTAAAATTAGAAGGCATTGGTTTGTTAAAAACATATATTAAGGAAGAAGATGATGTTCGTGTGTTTATTTATGAGCTCATTCCTCCTCTGACGCCCCATCAGTTTTTTAACGATGGCGTGTTAAATGTATATTTATATAACCGACTCGGAAAATCTATCTTTCAAAAAGTAAAAAATTATTTTTCTGATTCACTCGTCGATGACCAATCGTTCAAAGATGTGACGCATTCATTTAACGATGTATTTAAATCAGTTAAAGCAACAGAGCTGGCTCCAAGTTTTCAGTCTGAAAGCAAGGATGTATTTTCTCCCGATGCTCAAACAGACTTTATGGATTCTTCAAACCGTGCTTCTATTGAGATGAGCCCGGATTCCTTTGATTTTGATTTATTTTTAGCAGGCCTAACAGATTCAATGATTTCGAAAAGGTCCATTACATCTAAAGTAAAACAAGCGATTGAAAAGCTAGCCTTTTTATACGGCATCGATCCTCTTCAAATGAAAAATGTAGTGCTCGATTCGCTAAATGAGAACGATCAAGTTGATATTGAATTGCTTAGAAAAGCAGCACAGTCCTTTTACCAATTTGAAAATGGAGAAGCACTTCCAAATCTAAGCGAACAAATTCAGCCTCCTATGCTTCGTACCATGCAGGAAAAGCAGCCTCAGACGAAGGAAGAGCAGCTCATTCAACAGCTTGAAGTCACCTCTCCTCGACAGCTGTTGATCGAGTTTTCAGGGGGAGCAGAGCCATCAAAAGCAGATTTGCAAATGATTGAAGAAGTGATGTTTAATCAAAAGCTTTCACCAGGGGTAGTAAATGTTCTGATTTACTATGTTATGCTAAGATCCGATATGAAATTATCTAAGAGCTATGTAGAGAAAATTGCTGGACACTGGGCGCGCAAAAAGGTACAAACTGTTCAAGATGCCATGAATTTAGCTAAAAATGAACAGAAAGAATATCAGAATTGGACCGAAGCAAAGCAAAATAAAAAAACGGCCGGACGAAAAATTGTGCGTAAAGAAATGGTGCCAGAGTGGCTGAGCGATGAAGAAAAAGAAGAGAAAAAGCAGCCTTCAAAAGAAGTGGATGGATTTGAAGAAGAAAAACGAAAGCTACAAGAAGAGCTCAAGCAGTTAGATCAAGAGCTAAAACAAAAGCATAAAGAATAAAAAGCAGGTATGATAGAGATGAGGTGAAAAAGATGAAGCCTATCAATGATTCACTAAATCAGTTGGTGAACAAAAAGGATTTTAAAGCACGCTTAGAAGCATTAAGAAACAGTATTCTATCTAATCCCGAAGTTAAAACGTTTCTGCAAGAGCATCGCCATGAGTTAGATGAGCAAATGGTTGACCGAGGTCTGATGAAGATGCATGAATTTATCGACCAAAGCAAATGCTGTGACAAGTGTCCTTCTCTGCAAAGCTGTGTCAATATGGTGAAGGGGTATCACCCTCAGCTGGTTGTAAAAGGCCGTAATATTGATTTACAGTATGAACGCTGTCCTAGAAAAGTACAAGAAGATGAGCGGAAAGAACAAGAATCTTTTATTCAGTGTATGTACGTGCCCAAAGAAATTTTACAGGCAACGATGTCTGATATTGAAATTGAGCAGGGAAGATTTGAAGCCATTAAACTAGTAAGAGATTTTGTTCGAGAATATGAGCCAAATAAGAAAATGAAAGCTTTATATTTACACGGTTCGTTTGGTGTGGGGAAAACGTATTTTCTTGGAGCAATTGCCAATGCGTTAGCCGAAAAGAAAGTGAAGTCCACAATTTTATACGTCCCGGAGTTTTTGCGTGAGTTAAAAGGTTCGTTTCAAGATCAAAGCTTTAATGAGAAAATAGAGTATGTTAAAAAAGTACCGGTTCTTATGCTTGATGATCTCGGAGCAGAATCCGTAACGAGCTGGATGCGAGACGATGTGCTCGGAACCATTTTACAATTCCGCATGCTCGAAAATTTGCCGACATTTTTCAGCTCGAATTTAAATTTTAAAGAGCTTCAACATCATTTGACTTATACCCAAAGAGGCGAGCAGGAAGAGCTAAAAGCCGCTCGTGTCATGGAACGAATTAAGTCTCTAGCCATTCCTGTTGAAATGAATGGAGAGAATAAACGAAATAGATGAGCAGGTCGTTTTACATTTCTTGTAACGACTTGCTCATTTTTTTGCATGTTGCCCCATATACATTAATAAAGCGTGTCCAAAGGGGGGCTATGAGGAATGAAAATATTCTTTAAATATGTAGAAGACGCAGTCATTGTATATGAGTCTTTATGCGCGAAGCGAAGCGCTTTATCATATGGTTCACAGTGCTTGAAGCTGGTGAATAATCAGCTTTTAGTCATTGATGAGACATACAATAGAGAGGCCATTTTACAAGACATGGTGATACCGGTATTAACGCACGTAATTTTAAAAAAGAAAGAAAAAAAGATGATGGTAAACATATTAAAAGAACAATTTTTCTATTCAGAAGAGGAAGAACAAGATTTGCTGCTTCAAATTATGGGGGGGATTATGGAAGGAGAGAGAGGCGAAATTCCGCAAAAAACATTTTCTCTTCCAAGAGAATTACTTATCCGCCAGGCTCTTCAAGATTTCTTCATTCATAATGTAACATTCACCTTTGAGTCTTTTCTCCAATTCCGTTTAAAAGAATATCAAGAGCGGCTGCGCTATTATGCCGAGCTGGCGATTGATGAATATAAGCTTGAACAAGACTATCAAATTCTTATTCATCAGCTGCGTCAAGCAGCTAATGAAAGACAGTCATCTACAGGTAACGTGTATGTAATGCACGTGAATAAAAACAAGTTTGTGTTGTACGACCACAACAGTAGATATGTTCCTGAACGTGAATGTGCAGCTCTAGCAGAGGCCTTTTTATCTGAACAAGAATCATTATACATAGACTCAACTATTATCGCGCCTTTGCTAAGTTTATCTCCAGCTGCTATTCATCTGTATAGCGACCAGCATGATCATGATTTTGTTTATACCATTCAAAATATCTTCCAAGAAAAAGTTATGTTATACGAAAAAAATGAATTTCCTTTTGATCAAAAGCAAAATATAACGTGAAAGGTTGATTTCTATTTTGAAAATGAATATAATAAATGCATATTGAAAAACAGCTATATGTTACAAGTTATGATGAGGACATGAGTCTATATTTACGGTTTGTAGAGAGGGAGATCTAGGCTGAAAATCTCCTAACACGGAATATATTCTTACCACCTCTAAACTTCAGTAGTAAACGAGCAGAGCCTCTAGTAATTACTGACGGAATTTCCGTTATAAAACCTCGAGCCGCTTCGGGTTCTTTGGGTTATCCAAGATACGAAGAGGAAACAAGGGTGGTACCGCGTGTATACACAACTCGTCCCTTTTGATAAGGGACGAGTTTTTTGTTTTTACAAAAAGTTTATTCAGTTATGTTAAAGGAGTGGAAAGTTGTGTCAGAAGTAATCAAAATGACATTCCCTGATGGAGCTGTTAAAGAGTATCCAAAAGGATCATCAACAGAAGATATTGCGGCTTCTATTAGCCCGGGATTAAAGAAAAAAGCATTAGCAGGCAAAGTAAACGGCGAGCTGCTGGATTTACGTACGCCAATCGAAGAAGATGGCAGTCTTGAAATCATTACGCAAGATGCTCCTGAAGCGCTTGAAATTATGCGTCACAGTACAGCGCATTTAATGGCTCAAGCAATCAAACGTTTATACAAAGATACAAAAGTACAGCTAGGTGTAGGGCCGGTTATCGAAAACGGTTTTTACTATGACATCGATATGGAAGAATCAATTACTCCTGAAGATTTAGGTAAAATTGAAAAAGAAATGAAAAAAATCGTTAATTCAAATATTGAAATTGAACGAAAAGAAGTTTCTCGTGAAGAAGCCATTCAACTTTTTAAAGAAGTTGGCGATGAACTGAAGCTTGAATTGATCGATGCGATTCCAGCAGGTGAAAAGGTTACGATTTACCAACAAGGCGAATTCTTTGACCTTTGCCGAGGTGTGCACGTGCCGTCAACAGGCAAAATTAAAGAATTTAAACTATTAAGCGTGGCGGGTGCTTATTGGCGCGGAGACAGCGATAATCAAATGCTGCAGCGTATTTACGGTACAGCATTCTTTACAAAAGCAGATTTAGACGAGCATCTTCGTCTTCTTGAAGAAGCAAAAGAACGTGATCACCGTAAACTTGGTAAAGAGCTAAACTTATTTACAAATTCTCAAAAAGTAGGACAAGGTCTGCCTTTATGGCTTCCAAAAGGTGCGACGATCCGCCGTATTATCGAGCGTTATATCGTAGATAAAGAAGTAAGCCTTGGTTATCAGCACGTTTACACTCCAGTGCTCGGAAGTGTAGAACTTTACAAAACGTCTGGTCACTGGGAGCACTACCAAGATGACATGTTCCCTGCAATGGAAATGGATAACGAAGACCTGGTTCTTCGTCCGATGAACTGTCCTCATCACATGATGGTTTACAAACAAGGTATTCACAGCTATCGTGAGCTTCCAATCCGTATTGCTGAGCTTGGAACGATGCACCGCTACGAAATGTCAGGAGCATTATCAGGACTTCAGCGTGTTCGAGGCATGACGCTAAATGATGCGCATATCTTTGTACGTCCCGACCAAATCAAAGAAGAATTTATTCGTGTAGTTCGCTTAGTTGAAGCGGTTTATAAAGATTTTGGATTTGAAAATTATTCATTCCGTCTATCTTACCGTGACCCTGCAGATACAGAAAAATACTTTGATGATGATGCAATGTGGGAAAAAGCACAAAGCATGTTAAAAGACGCAATGGATGAGCTTGACCTTGATTATTATGAAGCTGAAGGCGAAGCGGCATTCTACGGTCCAAAACTAGACGTTCAAGTTAAAACAGCGCTTGGTAAAGAAGAGACGCTATCTACGGTTCAATTGGATTTCTTACTTCCTGAACGATTTGATTTAACGTATGTAGGAGAAGACGGAAAACAACATCGACCGGTTGTTATTCACCGCGGCGTGGTGTCAACAATGGAACGTTTTGTAGCTTTCTTAATCGAAGAATACAAAGGAGCTTTCCCAACGTGGTTAGCACCTGTACAAGTTCAAGTGATTCCGGTATCACCTACCGTTCACCTTGAGTATGCAAAAGAAGTGCAAGAACAGCTTCAGCTGGCGGGTATTCGTGTGGAACTTGATTCTCGCGATGAGAAAATCGGCTATAAAATCCGTGAGGCTCAAATGCAAAAAATTCCTTATATGCTTGTTGTAGGGGATAAAGAAGTAGAAGATAAAGCAGTAAACGTACGTAAATACGGTGAGCAGAATTCAGAAACAGTGGACTTCCAAGCCTTTTTACAAAATGTAAAAGCAGAAGCATCTCGCTAATGAAAAAAGCAGAGAATTGAAATTCTCTGCTTTTTTATCTAACATTTATAAAAAACTGTTGCATAAATGTTTTTCCTTTGATACAATAATTTTTGTTGTGAAAAAAGAACGAAATCATTGACTTTTGTCTTTGTTGATACTATAATAGCTTAAGTAATTGAATACTTGTTTATACAGAAGAAGAAGCACCCGCTTCTCACCTGAGTGACGCATAGAGCAGTTAGCAGGTACATCGTATCTTAATTAAAACGATAGAAGTGTGGGTGCAGTATGTACTCACACTTTTTTGTGTGAGTTAATAATCGGTCTAAGCAAGCGTATTCGCTCATTAAACCTTGGAGGTGGCTACTTATTAGCAAGGACATGATGGTAAACGAGGGCATTCGAGCTCGCGAAGTTCGTCTAATTGATCAAAACGGTGAACAATTAGGAATTAAATCAAAAAATGAAGCATTAGAAATTGCTTCACGAGTAAATCTTGACTTAGTAATGGTTGCTGCAAATGCGAAACCGCCGGTATGTCGTATTATGGACTACGGTAAATTCCGCTATGAGCAACAACGTAAAGAAAGAGAAGCTCGTAAAAACCAAAAAGTTGTAAACTTAAAAGAAGTTCGTTTAAGTCCAACAATTGATGAACATGATTTTAACACTAAACTTCGTAACGCACGCAAGTTCCTTGAAAAAGGTGACAAAGTGAAAGCGTCTATTCGCTTTAAAGGTCGTGCCATTACTCATAAAGGGATTGGCCAAAAAGTACTTGAACGTTTTTCACAAGCTTGCGAAGATGTAAGTTCAGTTGAATCGGCTCCTAAAATGGAAGGCCGCAGCATGTTCTTAGTCTTGGCACCTAAAAACGAAAAGTAATAGAACGAGGAGGAACACCCCATGCCAAAAATGAAAACACATCGTGGCGCTGCAAAGCGTTTCAAAAAGACTGGAAGCGGTAAATTAAAACGTGCTCGTGCTTATACAAGCCATTTATTCGCTAACAAATCTACAAAACAAAAGCGTAAATTACGTAAAGGTTCTTTAGTAAGCAAAGGTGACTTCAAACGTATCCGTCACTTATTAGATAACATTAAGTAATTTGGGTTGAGATAGAAACAATACAGGAGGTAAACAATTATGCCACGCGTAAAAGGCGGTACAGTAACACGCAAACGTCGTAAAAAAGTTTTAAAATTAGCTAAAGGTTTCTTCGGTTCGAAGCATAGATTATATAAAGTTGCTAATCAGCAAGTTATGAAATCTCACATGTATGCTTATCGTGACCGTCGTCAGAAAAAACGTGACTTCCGTAAATTATGGATCACACGTATTAATGCAGCTGCTCGTATGAACGGTCTTTCTTACAGCCGTTTAATGCACGGTTTAAAATTAGCAGGTATTGAAGTTAACCGCAAAATGCTTGCTGACTTAGCTGTAGCTGATGAAAAAGCATTTGCTGAATTAGCAACTGCTGCTAAAAAAGGCTTAGATAAGTAATGAATATAAAGTCTCGTCATCTTTAGATGATGAGGCTTTTTTGCTATCGGAGGACCTATCATGAATGAACTGCTGCTTACCTATTTTATTGCTATTAATATAGTAGGGGTAGGAATGATGTATAGAGATAAACAAAAAGCGAAAAGACATGAGTGGAGAATTGCCGAAAGCACACTGTGGACGGTAGCTGCTATCGGAGGAGCTCTTGGAGGACTGATTGGTATGTATTGCTATCGTCATAAAACGAAGCATACATCGTTTACAGTAGGTTTTCCTATTCTTGCTGCTCTTGATTTACTTTTCTTTTTTGTTATCAGCTGAGCACAAATGATTTTGTGCTCAGTGTAAAAATTCTCGAACGGGGCTTTTCCAGCGAATAGGAGCATTTGGATACATTTCGTGTACGTGGCTTTCCAGCAGCTTGAAATCTTGTTTTTGCAGTTCATGTAATCGAGATGGATCTGTTAACACCATTGTAATTGACAAAGATTCTGGTTCATTGGGATTGCTGTATTTTTCTCCTTCAAATAAAATACCTTTATACGTTAGTAGAAAATTTTTGCGGATATTCGTTTTTTCGTCAACGACAAAAAATTGCTGATGTTCCTGAGCAGCTACAAGCTTCCGCTTTGGACTGCGAAAATGCTGAACCAGCTTTAATAGTGTGTAAGCAACAAGCGCGAAAATGAACACGCGAACGATAACAATAACAAACATAACGCTCCCTCCTTTACAAGGCACAGTTTTCTTACTTTACGTTCGAGTTTCTAAAAAGTTTCATGATTTTTGATATAATTTCTTTATTGGTTTAAAAAGAAGAAGATATACATAATTACAGGAGTGATTACATTGAATTTACAACAGCTATTTACCATGCAGCGCCAGCTGGATCAGCATATAGAGGATAAGCATGAGCTTCAAAAGGAAGATTTGATTCCGAGAAAGCTTTTAGCACTGCTTGTCGAAATGGGAGAGCTGGCAAACGAAACGCGCTGCTTCAAATTTTGGAGCGTCAAACCTCCGGCTGAAGACGCTGTTATTTTAGAAGAATTTGTGGACGGCGTACATTTTATCCTTTCTTTAGGGATTGAAAAAGGATACGATGATTTAACTGAGTTACCAAATGCAAAAGCAAGTGATTCAAAAACAGCACAATTTTTACAGGTATTTGCACAAGTTGCTGCTTTCGAGCAGGATCAGTCGAAAGAAAGCTATGTGGACATGTTTGTATCTTACATGACGCTTGGCGATATGTTTGGTTTTTCCGCTGAACATATCGAAAAGGCGTACATCTCAAAAAATGAAGTGAATTTTAAACGCCAAGAACAAGGATACTAGAAATAAAGGGATGGGAAATTTTACTTCAACCTCTTTTTAGCTATAATAGAGGTATACATATGAAAGGGGTAATCCATATGACAAAGTTAGATGAAACATTGACGATGCTTAAAGCACTAACAGATGCAAAAGGAATTCCTGGCAATGAGCGTGAACCGCGTGA
This sequence comes from Priestia sp. JV24, assembly GCF_025910025.1. Taxonomy (NCBI): domain Bacteria; kingdom Bacillati; phylum Bacillota; class Bacilli; order Caryophanales; family Bacillaceae; genus Priestia; species Priestia sp. JV24. The sequence goes on along the minus strand of NZ_JAPCIN010000023.1, from coordinate 689,757 downwards.
GGTTATGAAGAAATATATTGCACCTTATGCAGATGAAGTAACGACGGATGGGCTAGGCAGTTTGATTGCAAAAAAAGTGGGCAACGAACAAGGGCCTAAAATTATGGTAGCTGGTCACTTAGATGAAGTAGGTTTTATGGTGACTCAAATTGATGAACGCGGCTTTATTCGTTTTCAAACGGTAGGCGGATGGTGGTCTCAAGTGATGCTTGCTCAACGCGTAACCATCGTTACATCTAAAGGAGAGGTGACGGGGATTATTGGCTCAAAGCCTCCTCATATCCTGCCTCCAGAAGTTCGTAAAAAGCCAGTTGACATTAAAGATATGTTCATCGATATTGGTGCCTCTAGCAGAGAAGAAGTAGCGGAGTGGGGAGTGAAACCTGGTGATCAGGTTGTGCCTTATTTCGAATTTACGGTTATGAACAACGAAAAGATGCTGCTAGCGAAAGCCTGGGATAACCGTATCGGCTGTGCAATCGCTATCGATGTATTAAAAGCTTTAAAAAATGAAACACATGAAAATGTTGTGTATGGTGTAGGAACTGTGCAAGAAGAAGTTGGACTTCGAGGTGCAAAAACATCCGCTAACTTTATTGAACCGGATATTGCATTTGCTGTTGATGTCGGCATCGCTGGAGATACACCTGGTGTTTCTGATAAAGAAGCATCTTCTAAAATGGGAGAGGGTCCGCAAATCATTTTATATGATGCTTCCATGGTTTCTCATAAAGGACTTCGAGATACAGTGGTAGATGTGGCAGATGAATTAAATATTCCATATCAATTTGATGCAATCGCCGGAGGCGGTACGGACTCAGGTTCTATCCATATTTCAGCTAACGGGGTGCCAGCACTTTCGATTACGATCGCAACTCGTTATATCCATTCTCATGCAGCGATGCTTCATCGTGATGATTATGAAAATGCAGTTAAATTAATTGCGGAAGTAATTAAACGCTTAGACCGAAATACGGTGAACGCAATTACGTATAATTAAAAAAAGCTCATTCTCCTAGGAGAATGAGCTTTTTGCTGTACATAGGACAAGGCTATTTATTTTAAACCGTTTTCAAGCGTTGTCAGAATTTCTTCTTTTTCTGATTCTGGAGACTTTTCCCAAAGCACCTCAAATAAAACACCAAGTCCAGGGAGCATTTTTTCTTCGCCGCTTTGAATAGCGTCAGAAATTGTAGCTTCAAGCTCTTCTTTTGAGTTTCCTGAAACATTTGCAATAACAGCATTTCGTAAATTAAGATCCATCATTTTCACCTCAGCTATCGTAAAGTTACCAATAGTTTTTGTTTTCTTTGCGATTTCTATGTACAATAAAGTGAAACTTATCTAATGATTATTGAGCAAAATGTAATCGAACTATTTATTTTTATATAGATAAAGGAGTTATGTTTGTGAAACAAATTGATTCAGTTAAAAATCCGCAGGTAAAAGCGTGGAAAAAGCTGCATAATAAAAAAGACCGTGATAAGCAGGGCCTTTTTATGGTAGAAGGCTTTCATTTAGTCGAAGAAGCTATCAAAAATAAGGATTGCGTAAAGGAACTAATTATACGCGAATCGATCGAAGTGCCAGCACAGTGGAACATAGACGGTATCGAAATAACCGTTGTCAACGAAGCAATAATCAAATTATTATCTGACACCGAAACACCTCAAGGAATTATCGCTGTGTGTTTTCAAACGAAGCATGCAGAAATCATTCATACAGCACAGAAAGTATTGCTTTTAGATGCGGTGCAAGATCCAGGTAACCTAGGTACGATTATTCGAACTGCTGATGCTGCCGGAGTGGACGCTATTATCGTTGGAGAGGGCAGCGTGGATGTGTACAACCCAAAAGTCGTTCGTTCAACGCAAGGAGCTATTTTTCATCTTCCAATTGTAAAAGGCGATTTACTCGAAATGATTTCACTGTTAAAAGAAAGAGGCATCGCAGTTTACGGCACGTCGTTACAAAATGGAAAGGTCTACACACACGTAAAACCTTCAAACAAATTTGCGCTGATTGTGGGAAATGAAGGAAACGGCGTAAGCGAGAAAGTGCTGGAACAAACGGATCAGAATCTGTACATTCCCATCTATGGAAAGAGCGAGTCGCTAAATGTTGCCATCGCTTCTGGAATCTTACTTTATTATTTACGCGGAATGTAGTTGCATCGAGAACGTGTTTTCACTATAATAATACAATAGTTACATATGTAAAAAACGATGAAAGAGAGCAGTAGCTTATGTCCGTTTATGCAGGGAGAAAATGCCGCGACTGAAAGCATTTTTATAAATGTAATAAGTGAATTCACCTCTTGAGTTGACACTTAGACCATCTTACATAGATGTAAAGGTGTTCCGGAGATTCCGTTAACTTGAATGAAGTGAACTGTATACGTCTGTGTATATAGTTAACAAGGGTGGTAACGCGACTAATCCTCGTCCCTTTTTTGGGAGGAGGTTTTTTTATTTGTCATTTTTTACGTTAAAAGGAGGAATAAGTGATGAAAGAACGTTTACAAGAACTTCAACAAGAAGCAATTGCAAAAGTCGAAGCAGCAAGTGCTTTAAAAGAATTAAACGACGTACGCGTAGCTTATTTAGGAAAGAAAGGCCCTATCACAGAAGTACTTCGCGGTATGGGAAAACTTTCAGCTGAAGAGCGTCCTGTAATGGGAGCACTTGCAAATGAAGTGCGTGAAGCTATTGCATCTAAAATTGAAGAAAAGCAAACGGCGTTAGAAACAGCTGAGGTAGAGCGTAAACTTGCTTCAGAAACAATCGACGTAACGCTGCCAGGACGCCCTGTTAAAGCAGGTACGCATCACCCGCTAACAAGCGTGGTTGAAGAAGTAGAAGATTTATTCTTAGGAATGGGCTATGAAGTAGCAGAAGGACCGGAAGTAGAGCAGGACTACTATAATTTCGAAGCGCTGAACTTGCCAAAAGGTCACCCAGCACGTGATATGCAAGATACGTTCTATATTACGGAAGAAACGCTTCTTCGTACGCATACATCAACTGTTCAAGCTCGTGTTATGAACAAGAATGAAGGCAAAGGACCTGTTAAAATTATCTGCCCAGGTAAAGTGTATCGCCGCGATGACGATGATGCTACGCATTCTCATCAATTCATGCAAATTGAAGGTCTTGTAGTAGACGAAAACATTCGTATGAGCGATTTAAAAGGCACGCTTGAAGTATTTGTGAAAAAGATGTTCGGTGCAGACCGTGAAATTCGTCTTCGTCCAAGTTTCTTCCCATTCACTGAGCCGTCTGTAGAAGTAGACGTATCGTGTGCAAAATGTGGAGGTAAAGGCTGTAATGTGTGTAAACAAACAGGCTGGATTGAAATTTTAGGAGCTGGCATGGTTCATCCAAATGTTCTTGAAATGGCTGGATACGATTCAACTAAATATCGTGGTTTTGCTTTTGGAATCGGTGTAGAGCGTATTGCTATGTTAAAACACGGCGTGGATGATATTCGTCATTTCTATACAAATGATGTTCGTTTCTTAGATCAATTTAAACAAGTATAAAGGAGGGACTACGATGTTTGTATCTTATCGTTGGTTACAAGAGTATGTTGACTTATCAGGCGTAAGGGCAGAAGAGTTAGCAGATAAAATCACAAAAAGTGGAATTGAAGTTGAAGGTGTAGAAAACTTAAATAAAGGCATCAGCGGAGTGGTAATTGGTCACGTTGTAGAACGTGAACAGCATCCGAATGCTGATAAATTAAGCCGCTGTCAAGTAGATCTTGGCGGAGGAGAAATCGTTCAAATCGTGTGCGGAGCACCGAACGTGGCACAAGGTCAAAAAGTAGCGGTTGCAAAAGTGGGAGCTGTACTTCCAGGTAACTTTAAAATCAAGCGTGCTAAGCTTCGCGGTGAAGAATCGAACGGTATGATTTGTTCTCTTCAAGAGCTTGGCATTGAAAGCAAGCTTGTGGCAAAAGATTATCAAGAAGGTATCTTCGTGTTCCCAAGCGATGCTGAAGTAGGAGCGGATGCACTAGATGCATTAAACTTAAACGATGAAGTATTAGAACTAGGGCTAACACCAAACCGGTCAGACTGCTTAAGTATGTTAGGTGTAGCACATGAAGTGGCTGCTATTTTACGTCGTGAAGTGAAGTATCCGTCAGTAAACGTGCAAACGTCTGATGAGCAAGCAGCTGATTATATTTCCGTTAAAGTAGAGGCAAAAGAAGACAATCCGCTTTACGTAGCGCGCGTTGTGAAAAACGTAAAAATTGCTCCGTCACCATTATGGATGCAAACGCGTTTAATGGCAGCTGGTATTCGACCTCATAACAACGTTGTTGATATTACCAACTATATTTTGCTTGAATACGGCCAGCCGCTGCATGCTTTTGACTATGATCGTCTTGGTTCAAAAGAAATTGTTGTACGTCACGCGTCAGAAGGCGAAAAGTTTGTAACACTTGATGATCAAGAGCGCGTATTAAAAGACAATCAGCTTGTCATTACAAACGGCAGTGAGCCGGTAGCTCTTGCAGGTGTAATGGGCGGAGCGAACTCCGAAGTAAAAGACGATACGGTAAATGTTCTCATTGAATCAGCTTACTTCAAAGGCTTAACGGTTCGCCAAGCTTCAAAAGACCACGGTCTTCGCAGTGAGGCAAGCGCTCGTTTTGAAAAAGGAATTGATCCTAACCGTACGCGTGTAGCTGCTGACCGCGCAGCAGAATTAATGGCTGAATACGCTTCAGGTGAAGTGGTAAGCGGTACTGTAGAAGTAGATACACTAACTGTGGAACCTGCTGTTGTAGCTGTGTCACTTGGACGTATTAACGATGTGCTTGGTACAGAGCTATCAATGGAAGAAGTACAAGACATTATGAACCGTCTTCAATTTGAAAACAAAGTGGAAGACGAAACCATTGTTGTAACAGTGCCAACTCGTAGAGGCGATATTACAATTGAAGAAGATATCGTCGAGGAAGTAGCGCGTATGTATGGCTATGACAACCTTCCTACAACGCTTCCTGTGACAGTGGCAACGCCAGGAAAACTAACAGAGTATCAGCTTGGACGCCGTAAAGTTCGCCGTTTCTTAGAAGGTGCGGGATTAGCACAAACGACAACATATTCGCTAACGAGCGCTGAAAAAGCTACTCAGTTTGCACTAAATGCAACAAGTACGATTGGTTTAGCAATGCCGATGAGTGAAGATCGCAGTATCCTTCGTCAAAGCTTAGTGCCTCATTTGCTAGAAGCAGTGAAGCATAATAATGCTCGTCAGTCGGATTCTATTGCGCTATACGAAACAGGCTCAGTGTTCTTATCTAAAGGTGAAGGAGAATTACCGGATGAGCAGGAGCGCGTAGCTGGTGCAATCACGGGTCTATGGCATGCTCACGGCTGGCAAGGTGAAAAGAAAGTCGTTGATTTCTATGTGATTAAAGGTGTACTAGAAGGGTTATTTGCACAGCTTGGTTTGGAGAAACGAATCTCATATGCTCCCGTTAAAAAAGACGGTATGCACCCTGGACGTACAGCGGCTGTATGGTTAGATGAAAAAGAAATTGGATACGTAGGTCAAGTTCATCCTGTTGCTCAGAAACAGTATGGTCTTCGTGAAACATACGTATTTGAATTACACCTTCAAGAGCTATTAGCTGCAGATGTCGAAGAAGTTCGTTATTCAGCTATTCCAAGATTCCCATCTATTACACGTGATATTGCACTTGTGGTAGATAAAAACGTTCTTGCAGGAGAAGTTCAGCGCGTCATCTATACGACGAGCGGAGAACTTTTAAAAGACGTGACGGTATTTGATCTATATGAAGGCGAGCGTATGGAAGAAGGCAAGAAATCTGTAGCTTTCTCTTTACGTTACTTAGATCCTGAACGTACATTAACAGATGAAGAAGTAGCAAAAGCACATGGTGCAGTGTTAGAAGCTGTAGAAAAAGAATTTGGTGCAACGCTTCGTTCATAAGAATAAGAAAAGAGATGTGGATTTCCACATCTCTTATTTTTTAGCTAATTTTAAAGCTTTTTCTGTATTAGCAAAATGAATTTTAGCTAAAGAGTTCAGCGCATTGACGCCATGTTTCTTAATAATTTTAGCAGCAGCGATATCAACTTGTGCGCCAGCTCCGCGAGGAATAACCATCCCGGTCTTTTCCGTCAGCAAATCCATTTGTTTTAAAAATGCGTATCTGGCAATAATGGAAGCAGCAGCTACAGATAAATGAACGCTTTCTCCTTTTGTACTGAAAAAGACATTTTCTTTGATAATCTCTTTTTCCTTTACCACGTGTTTATAATAGGTGTTTTTTTCGACAAACTGGTCAATTAAAATGGCATCAGGTTTTTCAGGATCCAATTTTTTTAACACGTTGGATAAAGCTTTGTTGTGCAATAGAGCTTTCATTTTACCTTGTGACATTCCTTTTTCTTGAAATGCATTATACTTTTCGTTATGTAAAACAAGCAAACTATAGGGAATAAACGAAACAAGCTGTTTGGCAATTTCAATAATTTTAGCATCCGTTAACTCTTTTGAATCTCGTACTCCTAATTCTTTTAACAAAGGAAGCTGCTCTTTTTGAACATAGGCAGCAACTACGGTCATAGGACCAAAATAATCTCCCGTCCCTACCTCGTCAGAACCGATGACCGATAGTGAGCTGAAGTTTGATGGGAGGTGTGAGACAGGAGCCTTTTTCGCAGCATCTAAAGAGCCTCCCCACTTAGCCGCTTCTGTTTCAGCTTCTTTTCCCTGAAAAAGTATTTTTCCAGAGCGGTACGCAGTGATAGAACAGCCGGGAGTTTTAGCCGAAAAAATACTTCCCTGCGGCAGTTTAGGCTGCAGATAGGATGTGTAATGAAGCTTCATTTTAGCTATTTGATCAGCTGATACCTTAATAACAGCATGTGACATAATGCTTCACTCCTTTCGGGGTATTTTAGTTTACTTTATAAGCACTATCCCTTATGATAGCTTAAATATAGATATGTTTCCATTGAAGTCTTCTTCGTGGTATGATAGGGATTAGGATTTTTCGTGGAACGGAGGATTTTCTCGTGTCAAGACAAGATAAAACACGTGCGACAGTTGACATCTTTGGTCAGCAGTACAGCATCGTCGGTAGCGAAAGTACAAGCCATATTCGACTTGTCGCCTCTATAGTGGATGAAAAAATGCGTGAAATCAGTACTAAAAACCCTTCTTTAGATATCAATAAATTAGCAGTATTAACAGCTGTGAATGCTGTACACGAATATATAAAACTGAAAGAAGACTATGAGAGACTTGAACAAAAACTTTATGGAAAAGAGGAATGACTGAGTCAATGCTTAATATCATTTTAATTATATTGCTTCTTTTAGGCTTTGTAACAGGTCTTAAAAGAGGATTTATTTTGCAGCTCATTCATATTGTCAGTTTTGCGGTTTCGTTTATCGTCGCTTATATGTTTAGTGGAGATTTGGCAAGCCGACTTCGCTTGTTGATTCCGTTTCCGGACAATATTCAGCAGCAAAGTGTCGCATCGTTTGTATTTGATTCTGGAACGATAGAAGACGCTTTTTATCGAATGATTGCATTTGCGATTTTATTTTTTGCTACTCACATTGTACTTCGCCTTGCAGGCTCTGTTTTAACGGCTTTAACCGAACTGCCCATTCTGCGCCAGTTAAATAAATGGGGCGGAGGTGCACTTGGATTCGTTGAAGTGTATATCATCGTTTTTATTTTGTTATACATTGGAGCCGTGATTCCTGTAAGTGAAATTCAAACGCCAATTCAACAGTCTTCAATTGCAATCAATATCGTACAAAATACTCCATACTTATCGTCTGCGATTCAAGATTTGTGGACTCAGTATGGTGTAATGTAATGAAATTACAATAGCTTGTTGAGAGGGTGTGTCGAAAGTGTCATAATACTTTTGAGATACCCTCTTTTTTTATCGCAGTCTAATCTGCGGTTTTCACGAGGATAAAAGTATGTCTAGATGAAAATTTGAGAGAGTAAATATGTCACTCATCATGTTTTTGGAAGTTCGTTATTATGATAATAGGCTGGTGAAAAGAGATGAATAAAAAGGATATTATTAAATTGTTAGAAACAATTGCTACATATATGGAATTAAAAGGAGATAACCCTTTTAAAATTTCCGCTTTTCGAAAAGCAGCTGCAGCGCTAGAAACGGACGAAAGAACGCTGACAGAGATTGAGGATTTTACCAAGCTCCAAGGGATTGGAAAAGGAACGGCTGCAGTCATTACAGAGTATATGGAAACAAATGAGTCAAGCGTATTAGAAGAACTAAAGCAAGAAGTTCCTGAAGGACTTATTCCTTTGCTTAAGCTGCCGGGGCTTGGAGGTAAAAAAATTGCTAAATTATATAAAGAACTAGATATTCGAGATATGGAATCACTGCATCAGGCCTGTATGGAAAATCGAGTGCAGGGACTAAGCGGTTTTGGTAAAAAGACCGAAGAAAAAATTATCGCTGCTATTGAAGAGTTTGGGAAGCGTCCTGATCGTTTGCCTCTTGCTTTTATGCTTCCAATAGCGGAAGAAATTTTAGAAGCCCTTAAACAGATGCATAGCATTGAGCGTTTTTCTCAAGCAGGGAGCATTCGCCGCATGAGGGAAACCGTAAAAGATCTTGATTTTATTATTTCAACAGCTGAGCCTCATGCTGTCCGTGAACAGCTAGTATCGCTGCCAAATGTGAAGGATATCATTGCAAATGGAGATACAAAAGTATCGGTAACGTTAGCCTATGAGTACGATGTGTCTGTGGATTTTCGTCTTGTAGAAGATAAAGCGTTTGCCACAACGCTTCACCATTTTACAGGATCAAAAGATCATAATGTGCGTATGCGTCAATTAGCAAAAGAGCGCGGTGAAAAAATTAGCGAGTATGGCGTTGAAAATGCGGATACAGGCGAAGTTATGACTTTTGAGTCTGAACAAGCATTCTATGAACATTTTGGGCTGTCTTTTATTCCGCCGGAACTTCGTGAAGATGGAACCGAAGTAGATGCATTTATAAAGCCTCAAACGCTTGTGACCTACGGTGCCGTAAAAGGTGATTTGCATATGCACTCCACGTGGAGCGACGGGGCGTATTCGATTGAAGAAATGGCGGAAGCATGTCGCGCGCGAGGCTATGAGTACATCGCGATTACAGACCATTCTCAGTATTTAAAAGTAGCTAACGGTCTAACGCCTGAACGCATTCGTAAACAGCGTGAAGAAATTAATCGTTTAAACGCACAGTTCGATGATTTTACAATACTAGCAGGAATTGAAATGGATATTTTGCCTGATGCAACACTTGATTATGATGATGAACTGCTAGCTGAGCTAGATTTTGTTATTGCGTCTATTCACTCTAGTTTTTCGCAATCACGCGAAGAAATTATGAATCGCTTAAAGCAAGCGTTAAACAATGTTCATGTAGATTTAATCGCTCATCCGACCGGTCGTTTGATTGGTCGCCGCAACGGATATGATGTAGATATTGATATGCTGATTGAATTAGCTAAAGAAACAAAAACGGCTCTTGAACTAAACGCGAATCCAAACCGTTTAGATCTAGCTGCTGAGCACATAAAAAAAGCCCAAGAGGCAGGAGTTAAAATTGCTATTAATACAGATGCTCACAATCTAGACATGCTAGAGCATATGGAAATTGGAATATCTACGGGAATTAAAGGCTGGCTTAAACCAGAAACGGTATTAAATACGTATAGCCTCAAAAAATTAACCGCCTTTTTAAATCGACATAAATAAGCAACAGGAGGAATCAGTTTTGCAATCACGTATTTTTCATGTACTAGAGTTTAATAAAGTTAAGGAACAGCTTCAGAAAAAAGTAGCTTCTTCTTTAGGCCGAGAAAAAGTAGCGAATTTGATTCCCTCGACTCAGTATGAAGAAGTAGTTAAATGGCAGGAAGCAACAGATGAAGCTACAACCGTGCTGCGATTGCGTGGCAACGTACCGCTAGGGGGCATTTTTGACGTTCGACCTAGCGTGAAGCGCGCTGAAATTGGGGGAACGCTAAGCTCTAATGAACTTCTTGATGTAGCAAGCACTATTTATGCTGCAAGACAAGTCAAGCAATTTATCGAGCAAGTAGTGGAAGATGAAGATTTACAGCTTTCAATTATAACTGAACATATCGAAAAACTAATGCCTCTTCCTGAGGTAGAACAAACAATTAAAATGAGTATTGATGAGAATGGCACAGTGCTAGACGGTGCAAGCGACCAGCTAAGAGGCATTCGTCAAAAACTTCGCTCAACGGAGTCTCGTATTCGAGAAAAGCTAGAGAGCCTTATTCGCTCCTCGTCTGCTCAAAAAATGTTGTCAGATGCAATTGTTACCATTCGAAACGAACGTTTTGTTATTCCTGTTAAGCAAGAATATCGCAGTGCGTATGGAGGCATTGTGCACGATCAATCTTCATCCGGAGCAACTTTATTTATTGAGCCTCAGGCGATTGTGACGTTAAACAATGAGCTTCAAGAAGCAAAAGTAAAAGAAAAACAAGAAATTGAGCGTATTCTCATTGCTTTAACCGTTCAGGTAGCGGAAGTGGCAAATGAACTCCGTCAAAACGTTTATCTGTTAGGTGAGCTGGACTTCATGTTTGCTAAAGGCCGCTATAGCCATGAGCTAAAAGCTTCAAAACCTAAAATGAACGATCGAGGCTATATTAAGCTAGTGAAGGCAAAACATCCTCTTATTGCACAGGAAGATGTCGTTGCGAATGATATTGAGCTAGGTGATCAATATACGTCCATCGTTATTACAGGGCCAAATACCGGCGGTAAAACCGTAACGTTAAAAACACTTGGATTATTTACGTTAATGGCTCAAGCAGGTTTGCAGATTCCTGCGCTGGATGGATCGGAAATGGCTGTGTTTAAACACGTATTTGCTGATATTGGAGATGAGCAGTCGATTGAACAAAGTTTGAGTACCTTTTCATCTCATATGGTCAACATTGTAGATATTTTACAAAAAGTAGATCACGAAAGTCTGGTCTTGTTCGATGAATTGGGAGCAGGAACGGATCCTCAAGAAGGTGCAGCGCTTGCGATTTCGATTTTAGATCAAGTATATGAAAGAGGCGCTCGCGTAGTTGCGACTACTCACTATCCTGAATTAAAAGCGTACGGCTATAATCGTGAAGGAGTGGTCAATGCTAGCGTAGAGTTCGATATTGAAACATTGAGCCCTACTTACAAGCTGCTGATTGGTGTACCGGGCCGAAGCAATGCTTTTGAGATTTCAAAACGTTTAGGTTTAAGTGCTGAAGTAATTGAACGTGCCAAAGGCTATATTGGCTCAGAAACAAATAAAGTAGAAAATATGATTGCCTCTCTTGAAGATAGCCGCCGTCAATCTGAACACGAGCTAGAAGAAGCTGAAGAACTAAGAAAAGAGGCTCAGAAGCTTCATAAAGAATTACAGAGTCAGATTATTGAGTTTAATGAAAAACGAGATAAGCTGTACGAAAAAGCTGAAGAAAAAGCTCAAGCCACAGTTAAAGCAGCATCTGAAGAAGCAGAGAAAATCATTAGCGATTTGCGTAAAATGAGTCAAAAAAATCATGCGCTTGTAAAAGAGCATGAATTGATTGAGGCGCGTAAGCGTCTAGAAGATGCAGTTCCAACTCTTGAAAAAAGTAAAAAGAAACCGGCTGTGCCGAAAAAACAAGAGCGCACTCTTCAAGCTGGAGATGAAGTGAAAGTCTTAAGCTGGGGACAAAAAGGAACGCTTGTGGAACGAGTAAGCAATAATGAATGGCAAGTACAAATGGGAATTATGAAAATGAAGGTGAAAGAAAAAGACCTCGAATATATCAGTTCTCCAAAACCTGTAGAAACGAAGCCGCTTGCTACGGTAAAAGGAAAAGATTATCATGTAAATCTAGAACTGGATTTAAGAGGAGAGCGCTATGAAAATGCGCTGATTCGAGTTGAAAAATATATTGATGATGCTTTATTAGCCAACTATCCGCGCGTTTCGATTATCCACGGTAAAGGAACTGGAGCTCTTCGTAAAGGTGTACAGGAATATTTGAAAAATCATCGTTCTGTCAAAAATATTCGTTTCGGAGAAGCTTCTGAAGGAGGTTCTGGCGTTACGGTTGTGGAATTTAAATAAAAGAACGCTGAAATAAAGGTGTCAGTCGATGCGCTGAACAAGCATATGTGAAGATAGAAAATCCGACATGGCTCATGGACTATGCTGGGTTTTCTATCTCTTTTAAGAACGATACAAGTAAAGGAAAGAGACCTGCCAGTTCATTGCGTGGAGCGTAATATAAATTAGGAGTGATGCAAAAATGAGGGATTTTTGGAAAGACCCGTATATTGAATCCGCCGCTTATTACAGCGTGGTTGTCTTGAGTATTGTCGTCTTTCTTGTTGTGTTTGAGCTCGTTACTAAGTATAAGAATTGGGAAGAGATTCAAAAAGGAAATATGGCTGTTGCGATGGCAACAGGTGGGAAAATATTTGGATTAGCTAATATTTTTCGCTATTCGATTGAGCATAACGACAACTTGTTAAGAATGCTAGGATGGGGAATATATGGATTCGTTCTTTTACTAGTCAGCTATTTTATTTTCGAATTTTTGACGCCAAAATTTCGAATCGATGACGAAATTGAACAAGATAACAGAGCCGTTGGGTTTATTTCACTTGTTATTTCAATCGGTATGTCCTATGTAATAGGAGCAGGGATAGGATAGGAGAGAGTCATGGAGAAGTTAGCGAAAATTTTACTCGTTTTATGCGGAGTGTTTATGCTTATTGGTCTTATCTATTTATCTATATAGCTTTTCCTAACATCATAATGACAGCAAAAAAGCTGACCTTAAAGCAGGTCAGCTTTTTTAATAATTACTTCCATACGTCTTCAGAAATTGAAATCACGTGCTTTACTTTATCCCACTGCTGTTCTTCAGTTAGTAAATTTCCTTCTTCTGTAGAAGCAAATCCGCACTGGGGACTTAAACAGATTTGATCAAGAGAAACAAATTCTGCTGCTTCAGCAATTCGTTTTTTCACTGCTTCAGGATCTTCTAAATCTCCAAATTTTGATGTGATAAGACCAAGGACAATCTGAAGATCATCTCGCTTTACATGTCGAAGAGGTTCGAATCCTCCTGAGCGTTCATCATCAAATTCTAAAAATAATCCATCTACGTTTAACTGACTGAAAATAGCTTTGGACGCATTTTCATATCCCCCGCTTGCTGTATAAGTGGACTGGAAATTCCCTCTGCAAATATGCATTGTAATGACCATATCATCTGGCTTATGCGCAATGGATTCATTGATCGCATCTGTAAAACGTTTCAGTAATTCTTGGGGCGTGAAACCTTTTGACGCGATTTGTTCTTGTCCTTTTTCTGAGAAAAAGACTGCCCACGCAGTATCATCTAACTGTAAATAGCGGCATCCGGCATCATAAAATGCTTGAATGGCTTTTTGATATGTTTTAACTAAATCAGCAAAAAATACATCCGTATCCGAGTAAGCAGACTCTTCAATATGACCTCTGAAAAACAGCATATTAGGACTTGGAATGGTGAACTTAGCTACGTGTTCTTTTCCAGCAGCTTGATGAAGAAATTTATAATCTTCAATCATAGGATGGTGATTAAAATCTAGTTTTCCAGTCACTTTTATACCGTGAGCTTTTGTTTGGACTCCGTGAAACTGAATTCCCGTCTCTGCTTCGTAAAGTTCTACGCCAACAAGCTCTGACAGAAAATCAAAGTGCCACCACGCGCGGCGAAACTCACCGTCTGTGACGGCTTTTAATCCAATTTGTTTTTGCTTTTCTACGAGTTTACAAATTTCTTCATCTTCAATTGCTCGAAGCTGTTTCTTTGTCATTTCCCCGTTTTCCACTTGTAATCGTGCTTGTTTGATACGCTCGGGACGCAAAAAGCTTCCAACGTGATCTGCTTTGAACGGTCCTTTAGTCAATGTTGTTGTCAATTCATACAGCTCCTTAAAAAAATCTAATTTTTATTATATACAAAAAATTCGGATAATGTACAGGGGTAAATCCAATTTTTATTTATTACGCTGCAGAATGAAAGAGTGATTAGGTAGGAAAGAGAACATTCAATAACGATTGCATCTAAAAAAAGAATGAACTATAATTTTAATTAGAAAATTCTAATTTTTTATTTTTTTGAGGGAGAGGATGCGTGTGGAATCCACCGAAAAGATATGGCTTTCTCAATATCCGGATGAAATACCTGATAGGCTTCATTATGAACAAAAAAATTTAGCACAGCTTTTTGAAGAAGCAGTTCAAAAGGATCCTAAAAAAAGCGCAATCTATTTTCTAGGGAAAAAAATGACGTTTTCCCAGCTGCATCAAGATTCTCTGAAGCTGTCATCTTACTTTATTGAACTGGGATTAAAAAGAGGGGATAGAGTAGCCATTATGCTTCCAAATTGCCCTCAAGCTGTCATTTCCTTTTATGCTGTTCTTCTTGCCGGAGGAGTAGTCGTTCAAACAAACCCTTTGTATACGGAAAGAGAGTTAGAGTATCAGCTTAATGATTCAGAAGCGACCATGATTATTGCACTCGATTTGCTATATCCGCGTGTAGTTAAAATGAAAGCGTTAACAAAGATAAAGCACGTAGTTATCACCTCCATTCAAGATTATCTCCCATTTCCCAAAAACATAATCTATCCATTTATTCAGCGCAAGCAGCAGAAGATAAGTGTGGATGTGAGTCATACGGAGACTACTCATTTATTTAAACGTATTATAAATGAATCCTCTCCCGCAGTATGTAACGCTGAGGGAATTTCAGACGAAGATATCGCCATTTTACAATACACCGGGGGAACAACAGGTTTTCCAAAAGGAGTCATGCTTACTCATAAAAACTTGGTAGCCAATGCAACAATGTGTTCACATTGGTTATACCGCTGCAGGTATGGAGAAGAAAAAGTACTTGGAATTATTCCATTTTTTCATGTGTATGGTTTAACAACGGTTCTTGTTTTATCAGTTTTGCAAAACTATGAGATGGTTCTTCTGCCTAAATTTGATGCAAAAACGACGCTCAAAACCATCCATAAGCAGCAGCCTACTTTATTTCCAGGTGCTCCGACGATTTACATTGCATTATTAAACCATCCTGATTTAGCAAAATACAACTTATCTTCTATTGATTCATGTATGAGCGGTTCGGCTCCACTTCCTGTGGAAGTGCAGGAGCAGTTTGAAAAGCTCACCGGAGGTAAATTAGTGGAAGGATATGGATTAACGGAAACCTCTCCTGTTACTCATGCTAATTTTCTTTGGAAAGAGAGAATACCAGGAAGCATTGGGGTGCCTTGGCCAGACACAGATGCCAAAATTCTCTCGTTTGAAACAGGTAAAGAAGCTGCTGTAAGCGAAGTAGGAGAAATTGCGGTTAAAGGTCCTCAGGTAATGAAAGGATATTGGAAGCAGCCTGAAGAAACGGAGGCTGTTATGCGAGACGGATGGTTGCTAACAGGTGATGTTGGCTATATGGATGATAAAGGTTATTTTTATGTAGTAGATCGGAAGAAAGATATTATTATTGCCGGGGGATATAATATCTATCCTCGAGAAGTTGAAGAAGTATTATATGAGCATGAAAAAATTCAAGAAGCTGTAGTGGTGGGTGTTCCTGACCCATATAGAGGAGAAACGGTGAAGGCTTACATTGTATTAAAAAATGGTGTAAGATGTACTGAAGAAGAGTTAAATGAGTTTTCTAGAAAGTATTTAGCTGCTTATAAAGTTCCGCGCCTTTATGAATTTCGAAATGAGCTTCCCAAAACAGCGGTCGGTAAGATTCTGCGACGAGCGCTGATTGATGAAGAAAATGAAAAGCATAAAAAGGCGACGTAATCGATCGTCGCCTTTGATTTTTTTACTGAAACATAATTGACAGATACTTGCGGTTTCTTTATTATAAAGATATGAATGAATAATCATTCATATTTTAAAGGAGCGTATAAGATTGAGAAGAAATAAGCCAAAGTATAAACAGATTATCGATGCAGCTGTAGTAGTAATAGCAGAAAACGGATACCACAATGCTCAGGTTTCTAAAATTGCTAAGCAGGCTGGAGTTGCAGACGGTACGATATATTTATATTTTAAAAACAAAGAAGATGTCTTGATTTCCTTATTTCAAGAGAAGATGGGACAATTTGTAGAAAAAATTTATGAAGAACTGGCGGGAATTGAAACCGCGGCAGAAAAACTTCATGTGTTAATTGACAAACATTTTTCGTTTCTAGCGGAGGATCATCATTTAGCTACAGTGACACAGCTCGAACTGCGTCAATCGAACAAAGATTTAAGATTAAAAATTAACGATGTATTAAAAGATTATCTGACTCTCATTGATTCTATTTTGCAGACAGGAATCGAAACGGGTGAGTTTTCTGAAAATATAGATATTCGTCTTGCGCGACAGATGATTTTTGGAACGATTGATGAAACTGTCACAACATGGGTAATGAACGATCATCGATATGGTCTAATAGAATCGGTAGATAAAGTCCATTCCCTGCTGTTAAACGGCTGCAGCGGCTCATAATCGTAAGTGAGCCTGCTGCTCCCCCGCGAGGGGAAAAGCGCAAGGTAATGAAAATAGAAAGAAAGGGTGGCGTAAACAAATGGAGATTATCCAGGTTGAAACTGTTGATGCAATAAGCTTCATTACGTTGAATAGACAACCTGCTAACGCTTTGTCTCAAGATTTATTAAAAGATCTTTCAAGTGTTTTAAAACATTTAGAAGATAGCAAAGAGACAAGGGTTATCGTCATTAAAGGTGAAGGGAAATTCTTTTGTGCCGGGGCTGATATAAAAGAATTCACATCACTTCAGCAGGAAAAAGAATACGAGAAGCTTGCTGTTAACGGTCAAGAGCTCTTTGAGTATATTGAAAATTACCCAAAACCAGTGATTGCAGCTATTCATGGAGCTGCTTTAGGCGGAGGGTTGGAGCTTGCTATGAGCTGCCATATCCGTTTGGTAACAGAAAATGCTAAGCTGGGCTTGCCTGAGCTTCAGTTAGGGATTATACCAGGATTTGGAGGAACTCAGCGATTACCTCGTTATGTAGGAGTTCATAAGGCTTGTGAGATGATGCTGACAAGTGATCCAATATCCGGAAGCGAGGCAGTGGAGTTAGGATTGGCAAATGCAGCTTTTGAAGAAAGTCAGCTTATCAATGAAACTTTTTTACTTGCTAGAAAAATTGCCAAAAAAAGCCCAATCTCTGTTAAAGCTACCTTGCAGCTGCTTCAGCATGTAAAAACAGATGCTTATTACAGCGGTATCAAAAAAGAAGCGCAGTTTTTTGGAAGCGTATTCAAAAGCCGGGATGCTCAAGAAGGCGTAGCCGCTTTTATTGAAAAGCGCCAGCCTAAATTTTTAGGAAAATAAGCTTAGGAGGGGAATTGAATGAATATTTACGTGTTAGTAAAAAGAACATTCGATACAGAGGAGAAACTTTCATTAAAAAATGGTCAAATTGTTGAAGATGGGGCTGAATTTATTATTAATCCTTACGATGAGTATGCAGTTGAAGAAGCTATTCAGCTAAAGGAAAAGCATGGTGGGGAGATTACGGTCGTGAGTGTAGGAGGGGAAGAATCAGAAAAAGAACTCCGAACAGCTTTGGCTATGGGAGCAGATAAAGCGGTTTTAATCAATACGGAAGATGACATAGAAGATGGCGATCAGTACACGACTTCTAGGCTGCTGGCACAGTACTTAAAAGAACAATCTCCTGACTTAATTTTGGCAGGAAACGTAGCGATTGACGGAGGTTCGGGCCAAGTGGGGCCGCGCGTAGCAGAACAGTTAGAAATCCCTTATATTACGACGATTACAAAATTGGATATCGAAGGTGAAAAAGTGACTGTTGTACGCGATGTGGAAGGTGACTCCGAGGTTATCGAAACGTCGCTTCCTCTTTTAGTAACAGCTCAGCAGGGACTTAACGAACCTCGCTATCCATCTCTTCCAGGGATTATGAAAGCGAAGAAGAAACCGTTGGTTGAAGTGGAATTGGATGATTTAGATTTAGATGAAGATGATGTAGAAGCAAAAACAAAGACAATTGAAATTTATTTGCCTCCGAAAAAAGACGCAGGACGCGTACTACAAGGAGATATAAAAGATCAAGTGACAGAACTGGTCAATTTACTGCATAAAGAAGCAAAAGTCATTTAATAAGTCAAAAGTCAAAACAATGGGGGTATTGCAATGGGACGCAAAGTGTTAGTTCTAGGAGAAGCACGTGATGGGGGATTACGAAACGTATCGTTTGAAGCGATTTCCGCAGCGTCTACTGTAGCTGACGGTGGGGAAATTGTTGCAGCTTTAGTAGGAAAGGACGTAAAAGCTTTAAGTGAAGAGCTTATTGCGTACGGAGCGAATAAAGTTGTTGTGACGGAGCATGAAGATTTAGCTGCTTACACATCGGATGGTTATGCTCAGGCGTTATTAGCCATCATTGAAAGTGAACAGCCTGAAGCTATCGTATTTGGCCATACGGCTCTTGGCAAAGATCTAGCGCCAAAACTGGCAGCTCGCTTAGACAAAGGACTTATCTCAGATGTGACGGATGTAGAAGTTGGAGGGGATCAAGTAGTCTTCACCCGCCCAATTTATTCTGGTAAAGCATTTGAAAAGAAAATCATGACCGATGCTTTTACGTTTGTCACGATTCGTCCAAATAATATTTCACCGCTTGCAAAAGATGAGGGACGTACAGGCCATGTAGAGGATTTAAATGTTGAAATCAAAAACCTGCGTACAGTTGTAAAAGAAGTTGTACGGAAAGCAACGCAAGGGGTTGATTTATCCGAAGCAAAAGTCGTGATTGCAGGTGGTCGAGGTGTAAAAAGCACGGAAGGTTTTGGACCTCTCCAAGAACTAGCGGACGTGTTAAATGGAGCTGTTGGGGCGTCTCGCGGAGCGTGCGATGCAGATTACTGCGACTATTCTCTTCAGATCGGTCAGACGGGCAAAGTAGTCACACCAGATTTATACATTGCCTGCGGAATCTCGGGAGCCATTCAGCATTTGGCCGGCATGTCAAATTCAAAAATTATTGTTGCCATTAACAAAGATCCTGAGGCAAATATTTTTAAAGTAGCTGATTACGGAATCGTTGGAGATTTATTTGAAGTGGTGCCTCTGCTAACGGAAGAATTTAAAAAGCTGAAAGTACAGTCTGCGTAAGAGGCTGGGACAAAAGGATTTTTAGACGAAGTGAAGAACGAGCCATTGATCAAGATGTTTGATTAGTGGTTCGTTTTTTTGTTAGGGTAAACGCAGGTTTCATGTGTGTGGGTCTTTCTAGCAGTTGATTGGAGGGCAAGGCGAAGACTCCTGCAGAAAGCGAAGTCTTACACAGAAATCATCTGCGGTGTCGCAAGTGGTTCAGCCCTTGTATACTATTCGTTCGTCTTTAGATAGGATTCATTTCGTTATGTCTCAGCCTCTTGGAAAACGAAATTTTCTACGTATGTTTTTATGTGAATTGTACAAACTAGAGCGGAGAATAAACAGTATAAATGTAAGCAAAAAGTTAGCAAACCTTATTTGAAGGTGATATACTGTGAGTAGAATTTGGATATTGCATATATTTAGGAGGAATTAAAATGGCTATTGCACATGCTACAGATAAAAACTTTACAGATGAAATTAAATCAGGCCTAGTGCTTGTTGACTTTTGGGCACCATGGTGCGGACCTTGTAAAATGATTGCTCCAGTTCTTGAAGAAATCGATGGCGAACTTAACGATAAAGTTAAAATCGTGAAAGTAGACGTTGATGAAAACCAAGAAACGGCTGGAAAATTTGGTGTTATGAGTATCCCAACTTTAGTATTATTTAAAGATGGAGAGAAAGTTGACCAAGTAGTTGGTTTCCAACCAAAAGAAGCATTAACAGAATTAATTAATAAACACGCGTAAGTCAAAACCTAGCTCAGGCTAGGTTTTTTCTTTTTCTCCACTTTTTCTCTTTTGGGAATACTTTTATTTAGCGAATATGCGTTCGTTTGTTTTATACTAGATGTAAGGAACACCGCCATAAATCCGGCTTATGTGCATGTATTGTAAGGCAGGAAAGAATGTAGGTTACGCTTCATAAGCGAATGTATAGATGGACAGAGTAAGAGAAGAGGAAGGAGAAAAATATGAACGATTATTTAAAAGAAAAGCTGGCTATTTTACCGGATCAGCCCGGCTGTTACTTAATGAAAGATAAATATGGAACGGTCATTTACGTAGGAAAAGCAAAAGTATTAAAAAATCGAGTGCGCTCCTACTTTACCGGATCTCATGACGGAAAGACACTTCGACTTGTAAACGACATTGTCGATTTTGAATATATCGTCACATCTTCTAATTTAGAAGCGCTTATTTTAGAAATGAATTTAATTAAAAAGCATGATCCAAAATACAATATCATGCTTAAAGACGATAAGGGTTATCCCTTTATTAAGATTACAGCTGAAAAACAGCCCCGACTTGTTATTACAAGAAAAATAAAAAAAGATAAAGGGAAATACTTCGGTCCTTATCCTAACGTTCAAGCTGCAAATGAAACAAAGCGGCTTCTTGATCGCATTTATCCATTAAGAAAGTGCTCTACCATGCCAGACAGGCCTTGTTTGTATTACCATATCGGGCAATGCCTAGCTCCTTGCGTAAAAGAAGTAAAAGAAGAGCAAAACAAACAAATTATTGAAAATATCACGCGGTTTTTAAATGGTGGATATGAGCATGTCAAAACAGAGTTAACTGAAAAAATGTTAAAAGCTTCAGAAGAACTTGACTTTGAACGGGCTAAAGAATATCGAGATCAAATTGCTCATATCGAAGCGACAATGGAAAAGCAAAAAGTAACGTTTAATGATTTTGTTAATCGAGATGTGTTTGGCTATTCTTATGATAAAGGCTGGATGTGTGTTCAAGTTTTCTTTATTCGCCAAGGGAAGTTAATTGAGCGAGAAGTTTCTATGTTTCCTTTTTATAAAGAGCCAGAAGAAGATTTCTTAACTTTTATCGGTCAGTTTTATGCCAAAAATATTAAGCCAAAAGAAGTGATGGTTCCAGCAACGATTGATGCAGAGCTGGCTGAGAAATTAGTGGAAGTAGAGGTTCAGCATCCAAAGCGAGGCAAAAAGAAAGAATTAGTAGAACTTGCGTGTAAAAATGCAAAAATTGCGCTCGGTGAAAAATTCTATTTAATTGAACGAGATGAAGAGCGCACGGTTGGCGCAGTTGAACGGTTAGGAGAAGAGCTTGGAATTGCCGCTCCTTATCGGATCGAAGCATTTGATAATTCAAATATTCAAGGGACAGATCCCGTTTCTGCGATGATTGTTTTTGTTGATGGGAAACCGGAAAAGAAAGAATATCGCAAATATAAAATTAAGACGGTAAAGGGACCAGATGATTACAGTTCCATGAGAGAAGTCGTTCGCAGACGGTATTCCAGAGCGTTAAAAGAGGGTCTTCCGCTTCCAGATTTAATTGTTGTAGATGGAGGCAAAGGGCATTTAGCTGCAGTACAGGACGTTCTCGAAAATGAATTGGGACTTTTAGTGCCTACAGCAGGTCTTGTCAAAGATGATAAGCACAGAACCTCCAACCTGATGATTGGTGAGCCTCCTCAAATCATACCGCTTGAACGCAATAGTCAAGAATTTTATTTGCTTCAGCGAATTCAAGATGAAGTTCACCGCTTTGCGATTACCTTCCACCGTCAAGTGCGCTCTAAGTCTGCTTTTCAGTCTGTTCTGGACGATATTCCGGGAGTGGGCGAAAAGCGTAAAAAAGCTTTGTTAAAGTATTTTGGTTCCGTGAAAAAATTGAAAGAAGCAACGGTTGATGATATTCGAAATTCAGGTGTTCCTCAAAACATCGCTGAAAAAATTTATGAAACATTGCAAAAATAGTCTTGAAATAATAGAAAATATTTGATAAGCTATTAACTAATTTCATACGACACTTCATCAAATGAAGTGAAGATAGAGGTGCAAATTTAATCAGTACGTATCAGGAAGGGTATGAGCTCTTATGAATGATGCGGAAAGGGAAATTTGCCGAAGTGAACATTACCTCATAGTAATGATTGCTGGTTCTGCGTTGAATAAACGTAGGATTGTCAAGATGTAGATTCTTGGAGAGCTATCTCACGGCAGTGGACGGTTATGTTTTATAATTTTCGTTCGTTAAGCAATGAGAGCTCATCTCATTGCTTTTTTTATTGTCTGAGTAAAAAAATTTAGCTTCTCATCATCCTGCATATGCAAATTTATTGAAAAGGAATGAACAAAATTATGGCATTAATCGTTCAAAAATTTGGTGGAACATCTGTTGGTTCTGTTGAACGTATCCAAAATGTAGCAAACCGTGTTATTCAAGAAGCAGAGCGCGGTAACCAAGTAGTAGTTGTTGTATCGGCAATGGGCAAAACTACAGATGCACTGGTGAAATTAGCAAGTGATATTACGGACAGTCCAAGCAAACGCGAAATGGATATGCTTCTTACAACTGGAGAACAAGTAACGATTTCCCTGTTAACAATGGCCCTTCAATATAAAGGGTATGAAGCAACTTCGCTAACAGGTTGGCAAGCTGGTATCCAGACGGAAGCAGTTCACAGCAATGCACGAATCCAGCACATTGACACGACTCGTATTCAAAGCCAATTAGATAGAGGCCGAATCGTAGTAGTAGCTGGATTCCAAGGCTGTTCAGAAGATGGAAGCATTACAACATTAGGTCGAGGCGGCTCTGACACGACGGCAGTAGCTCTTGCCGCAGCATTAAAAGCTGCAAAATGTGATATTTATACAGACGTAACAGGAGTGTTTACGACAGATCCGCGCTATGTAGAAGATGCTCGTAAGCTTCACTCTATTTCATATGACGAAATGTTAGAATTAGCTAATTTAGGAGCAGGGGTGCTGCATCCGCGCGCTGTTGAGTTTGCAAAAAATTATCAGGTACCGCTAGAAGTGCGTTCAAGCTTAGAAAACGAGAATGGAACGATTGTTGAGGAGGAAGTTTCAATGGAACAAAACTTGGTCGTAAGAGGAATTGCGTTTGAAGATAATATTTCACGAGTAACAATTGAAGGGTTAAACAACGAGTTGCAAACTCTTTCTACTATTTTTACAGCATTAGCAAAAGAACAGTTAAATGTGGACATTATTATTCAAAACGTAACCGCTAATAATCGTCTCTCTATCTCATTTTCTATTAAAACCGTAGATGTAGACGCCGCTCTTGCCGTCTTAAAAGAGTATAAATCTACTTTAGGATATACGCGTATTGAACATGAAAGCGGTCTGGCTAAAGTATCAATTGTTGGCTCTGGCATGATTTCTAATCCAGGCGTTGCAGCGGAAATGTTTGAAGTGCTGGCAGGAGAGAAAATTGAAGTGAAGATGGTCAGCACGTCTGAAATTAAAGTATCTACAGTTGTACCGCATGCTGATATGGTAAAAGCTGTTGAGACGCTTCACATAGCATTTGAATTAGAAGAGCAGCAAGCAGTGCAAGTATAAAGAAGAGAAAAAAGACGTGGTATCTCCACGTCTTTTATATACGTATTTCCTACTTTTTATAACGCTCCGCGCGTGTTTCGGTAGGTAAGATATCTTTTCGGTCCCACTGCACGGAAATCAGCACTTTTCCGTTCTTTTCTTTATGTGTTAAGTAGGCTTCTGTTAGGCAGTTGTTTTGACGCTGAATCTGTTCAGCCACAAATCCTGACTCAAGATGAAACGAACAAGTTTCCTGCTGAAATCTTTTGCTGACCACATCACCTGATAACTCAAGTTCTAGTGAATATTTATCTTTTTTTGCAAGTGTCAGTGTTCCCCAGGAAGCTGCTTTAAAAAAAGCGACGATTTCATCCATTGTATTTAACGGGTATTTCCGCGCAAGGTGTTTTCCTGCCCAGTATGAAATGGCATTCGTCTCGTCTCCAAGAAGCTCTGGAATTAACACATCACGCAAAAGGCTGTATCCGAAATATGAAACGTGATCAAGAGTTCCCTCTGTTTCAGCTGTGACATTAGGTTCTGATGTTTCCATCGTCTCTTCAAGTTCTTGCTGTGATTCTGTTTGTAAATTGCTCATGGTTTCCCCTCTTTCTTTACTACTATTATATACAAATCTAAAAAACCTCTCACGCATTTTTTTAATAAAATGTAAGAGGATCTTTATTATGGTAAAAAGAGTTAGATGTAAAGATAAAAAATCCATAATATACCTTTTAAAAGGGTACTTTTACCTGTGTAAATGTTTTGTGAACTTGTTTACAATAAAAATGTAAAGTAAACGCTTACTTATTTGTGGCAAGCAATATTATAATAGAAAGAAAAAACCTGTAACATCAATACAGTAAGCGTTAACAAATATAAAATTTTATAAATTTATATTTTATAGAAGATTTAAACATCTTGCCTTGACGCTCTTAATCGATGGGAGTAAAATTAACCTGTCACATACTTTATTAGGAAATGCAAAGGTTTTCATTTCCTGTATTCACGATTAATCTATTTGTCTAGTGGGAGTAAGAAAGTTCTTCACAAACTATGTTCATTTAACTAAGGGGGGTCTACGCAGATGGCGGCAAACAGAGAGTTTCAATATCGGAGAATCCATTCATTACTTGGGGTAATACCAATCGGGATTTTCTTAACACAGCATTTAGTTGTGAATCATTTCGCGACAAAGGGAGAAGAATCATTTAATCAAGCAGCTCACTTCATGGAGAGCTTACCTTTCCGCTATGCTCTAGAAATTTTCATTATTTTCTTACCAATCGTTTTTCACGCAATATACGGTCTTTACATCGCATTCACTGCTAAAACAAACGTTAACAACTACGGTTTTTTCCGTAACTGGATGTTTATCCTTCAGCGTGTTTCAGGTGTAATCACACTTATCTTCATCACATGGCACGTATGGGAAACCAGAATACAAGCTGCGCTTGGAAAAGAAGTAGATTTTCAAATGATGGAACGAATTTTAAGCAACCCGGCAATGCTTGCATTCTACATAGTTGGTGTTGTATCTACGATCTTCCACTTTGCAAACGGTCTATGGTCATTTGGAGTTAGCTGGGGGTTAACTGTAACACCACGTTCTCAAAGAATTTCAACTTATGTGACATTAGCAATCTTCTTAGCACTTACATTTGTAGGTGTTCGTACATTATTCGCATTTGCATAAAATTAAGGTTTTGAAGGAGTGGGGTTCCGATGAGTAACGGAAAAATCATCGTAGTCGGTGGCGGTTTAGCTGGCTTGATGGCAACAATAAAAATTGCTGAGTCTGGCAAGCAAGTAGATTTATTTTCACTAGTTCCGGTAAAAAGATCTCACTCAGTTTGCGCGCAAGGTGGAATCAACGGAGCCGTAAACACAAAAGGTGAAGGGGATTCACCATGGGAACACTTTGATGACACAGTGTACGGCGGAGACTTTTTAGCCAACCAGCCACCTGTAAAAGCAATGTGTGAAGCAGCTCCTGGTATTATCCACCTACTTGACCGCATGGGTGTTATGTTTAACCGTACTCCTGAGGGTTTGTTAGACTTCAGACGATTTGGCGGGACGCAGCATCACCGTACGGCTTTTGCTGGAGCAACAACGGGTCAACAATTATTGTACGCATTAGATGAGCAGGTTCGTCGCTATGAAGTTGCCGGACTTGTGACAAAGTATGAAGGATGGGAATTCTTAGGTGCTGTTCTTGACGATGAGCGCAGCTGTCGCGGAATTTCTGCACAGAATTTAAAATCAATGGAAATTAAAACGTTCTCAGCTGACGCGGTTATTATGGCTACAGGTGGACCTGGGATTGTTTTTGGAAAATCGACGAACTCAGTTATTAATACAGGTTCAGCGGCATCTATCGTGTATCAGCAAGGTGCATACTATTCAAACGGAGAGTTTATTCAAATTCATCCAACTGCTATCCCAGGAGATGATAAGCTTCGTCTTATGAGTGAATCTGCTCGTGGAGAAGGCGGACGCGTTTGGACATATAAAGACGGTAAACCTTGGTATTTCTTAGAGGAAAAATATCCTGCATACGGTAACTTAGTACCTCGTGATATTGCAACTCGTGAAATTTTTGACGTCTGCGTAGCGCAGAAGTTAGGAATCAACGGAGAGAACATGGTTTATCTGGACCTTTCACATAAAGATCCAAAAGAGCTAGACATTAAACTTGGAGGTATCATCGAAATCTATGAAAAATTCATGGGCGATGATCCGCGCAAGGTACCAATGAAAATTTTCCCAGCCGTACACTATTCAATGGGCGGTTTATGGGTGGATTACGATCAAATGACAAATATTCCTGGCTTATTCGCAGCTGGTGAGTGTGATTATTCACAGCACGGAGCGAACCGTTTAGGAGCAAACTCATTATTATCAGCTATTTATGGTGGTATGGTTGCCGGTCCTAAAGCGGTTGAATACATCAATGGTTTAGAAAAGAGCGCAGACGCTATTTCTTCAAGCGTATATGATCGTCATGTGAAAGAAGAAGAAGAGAAATGGAACAATATCATGAATCTTCAAGGTACAGAAAATGCATACGTTCTTCATAAAGAGCTAGGGGAATGGATGACTGACAACGTGACAGTCGTACGATACAATGACAAACTGTTAAAAACAGATGAAAAGATTCAAGAATTAATTGAACGCTATGATCGTATTAACATTAATGATACAGCTAAATGGAGTAATCAAGCGGCAACATTTACTCGTCAGCTGCAAAACATGCTTCAGCTTTCACGTGTTGTAACGCTAGGAGCTTACAACCGTAACGAAAGTCGCGGTGCTCATTATAAGCCAGATTTCCCAGATCGTAACGATGAAGAATTCTTAAAAACAACAATGGCAGCTTTTGTGGATAAGAAAACGGCTCCTTCTTTCCATTATGAAGAGGTAGACGTATCGTTAATTAAACCGCGTAAGCGCGACTACACAAAGAAAAAAGATGAAAAACCAAAAAAACAACAAGAGGGGGTTCGTTAATCAATGAGTGAACAACAAACAGTCCAAAAGACAGTGCGCTTCATTATTACACGTCAAGATTCAGCTGAATCTGCTCCTTACAATCAGGAGTTTGAAATTCCGTATCGTCCGAATATGAACGTTATTTCAGCACTGATGGAAATCAGACGTAACCCTGTTGATGCTTCAGGTAAAGAGGTTGCTCCGATAAACTGGGAAATGAACTGTTTAGAGGAAGTATGCGGAGCCTGTTCAATGGTCATCAACGGTAAACCTCGTCAGTCATGTACAGCTCTTGTTGATAAACTAGAACAGCCAATTCGCTTACAGCCAATGAAAACATTTCCTGTGGTTCGTGATTTGCAAGTAGACCGCAGCCGTATGTTTGATTCACTAAAAAAAGTAAAAGCCTGGGTTCCAATCGATGGCACATACGATTTAGGTCCAGGACCGCGTATGCCTGAAAAGAAACGTCAGTGGGCGTATGAGTTATCCAAATGTATGACATGTGGCGTTTGCTTAGAAGCTTGTCCAAATGTAAACGACAAGTCAAACTTCATCGGTCCAGCACCGCTTTCTCAAGTTCGCCTGTTTAATGCCCATCCAACTGGTGCGTTAAATAAAGGAGAACGTTTAGAGACGATTATGGGTGATGGAGGACTAGCGAACTGCGGGAATTCTCAAAACTGCGTTCAATCATGCCCAAAAGGAATTCCATTGACTACTTCAATTGCAGCTTTGAACCGCGATACAACAATTCAAGCATTCAGAAGTTTCTTTGGTAGCGATCAAGTATAATCACTCAAAACCTCTCCACGCGGAGAGGTTTTATTTTGTCTATGACGAACGGAGGAAATACAGATGAATAATATTTCGTATATTGAAGACATGGATCATTGGAAAGAGTCATTTTCGTTTAAGCAGGAGATCAAGGTAAGATTTTCGGAAACAGATATGTTTGGGCATTTAAATAATACGGTCCCTTTTGTGTATTTTGAACAAATACGTACTGAATTCTTTCACCATATTGGCTTTATGCAAAAGTGGACGAGTGAGCATGAGGGAACGATACCGGTGGTGGCTGATTTGCAGTGCGATTATGTCAAACAAGTTTATTTTGGCAACGCGCTATCTGTTTTTGTAAAAGCTCATAGAATTGGACGTTCGTCGGTTGATTTACACTATATGATTCAAAATGAGCAAAAAGAGGTTGTACTCACCGGGAGAGGAACAATGGTGCAAATTTCTAAAAAAACAGGAAAAAGCGTCCCTTGGAATGAAGAGATGAAAAGGTGTTTATCAAATATATGAAAATGGCTTGAAGGCTCTTTCTTCAGGCTTTTTTTCTTTTTTAAAAGTGAAAAAGAGTTTTTTGCATATTTTTTCTAAAACTAGTAACCGCGTAGGCATACCGCACATAAGATATGTTGACTAAATTTACACCCATCCGATAGTTCAACTCAGGATCAGGCAAGGAGGGTTACATTGAAAGAAAAAGAGTTTCAACCTAAACCGCTACTTACAAAGCGTGAACGAGAAGTATTCGAGCTTTTAGTACAGGACAAAACAACAAAAGAAATCGCGAGTGAACTATTCATTAGCGAAAAAACAGTTCGAAATCATATTTCTAATGCGATGCAAAAGCTTGGAGTCAAGGGGCGTTCTCAAGCAGTCGTAGAACTCCTTCGAATGGGAGAACTTGAACTATAACATGAGCTGGCTTTCTTCTTAGAAAGCCAGCTTTTTGTATATTTTTTTCAGTGTCGCATACATATCTAAAAAGAATAACGTTAAGAAAAAATTATAAAAAAGGTAAATCTTTATAAAAAAAACTTATTGCTTGAAATTGAATTTCAGAGTACGTATACTTTTAAGTGAGGAGATACTAGTTCAGAAGAAAGAGAGGTGAGATGATGAAAAATATATGGATGAGCTTATTGTTATGCATGATATTCTGTTTGCCTTTTGCGAGTTTGCCAGATAAATTTATTGATAACGACTTTGAAAAAGTGAAGGTCACAAAAAGTTCGGTTCAGCATTACACGGATATCGTGCACATGTCTCCAGGAGCTAAGCACAGCGTTAAACAAATAGGATCTCTCATACAAAGTGTGATAGTAACTTTTGCTTTAGTATGGGTGAGTGCCAAACTCATCATTCCGACGCATCAAATTGCGTATTTTATCCTCAAGAAAACACTTTTTTATCCAAAAATCTTTCAATCAAGTTACCTCAATTAAATAAAAAAGGTTGAAATTTCAACAGCCTTTTCTTCAAACCTAAAATTACCAACTATTCTTAGGCTTATTTGCTATGCGGATTTTCTAGGCAAATAACGCGGCAAAATTAAAAAATTCTTTTTAAAAACTTTATAGGAGTGATCATTCAATGATGATTAAAGAAACGGAATTGCCAGGAATCGGCCGTAAATTTGAAATTGAGACAAGCGGAGGAAACCGCGTAGTTGTTATCATTCATGATGATGGACGACGTGAAATCTATCACTTCGATCAAAAAGATTTAGAAGAAAGCATTTTTGATATTACGTTAACAGATACGGAATCAAGACAGCTAGCTGCAATTTTAGGCGGCATGATTTACAAGCCAAAAGCAATGGAAACCATTGAAGTGGCATTCAATGACTTAGTTATTGAATGGTACAAAGTTGAAAAACAAGCGAAAGCTCACAGTAAAACAATTGGTGAAATTGACGTTCGCAGCAACTATGATGTCACTATCATCGCCGTCATTAAAAACACGCAAAAAAAATTATCAACTCCAGGACCAGATACGTTAATTGAAGAAGGAGATACGCTTGTTATCTCTGGAGAACGAGGAAATTTAAAAACGCTCATTAAAGAATTGCTTTCACAAGGAGGTAGTTCATAATTGGATCATTTAGTATTTGAAGTTGGGACAGCTTTGTTACTAGTGGCTTTAGCGGCTATACTAGCACATAAATTTAAATTTACGATTATTCCATTCCTCATTCTGCTGGGCATGGCGGTCGGTCCCCATGCTCCTGAGTTTGGCTCATTCAGTTTAAAGTTTATTGAAAGCCAAGAGATTATTGAATTCATGGGGAGAATTGGAGTTCTCTTTTTACTCTTTTATTTAGGATTAGAATTTTCAGTTGGAAAGCTAATTAAATCAGGCAGGTCCATAGCAGCGGGAGGATCTATTTATATTTTAATTAACTTCACTTTAGGATTATTGTATGGATACCTGACAGGAAATCCTCTTCTTGAAGTGCTGATTATCGCTGGAATTATTACGATTTCGTCCAGCGCAATTGTCGCAAAAGTATTGGTTGATTTAAAACGAACAGCGAATCCAGAAACGGAACTGATATTAGGGATCATCATGTTTGAAGATATTTTCTTAGCCGTTTATCTTTCTGTCGTTTCAGGGTTGGTGCTTGGAGACCACGGATCGCTTGCTGGATCTTTAACATCTATTTTAATTGCGTTTGGCTATATGATGCTGTTCTTTATCATTGCTCGAAAAGCCACGCCGCTACTAAATAAACTTTTAAATATTTCATCAAACGAAATCTTTATAATCGTCGTTTTTGCGGTATTGTTTTTTGTGGCAGGCTTCTCTGAAACAATTCACGTGGCAGAAGCAATTGGTGCGTTATTGCTTGGACTTGTATTTTCTGAAACGGAACATCGCGATCGGATTGAACATCTTGTCGTACCGTTTCGTGATTTCTTTGGAGCTATCTTTTTCTTCAGCTTCGGGTTAAGTATTGATCCTCTTACGCTGTGGGATGCAGGATGGCTTGCGCTTGGCGCAGTTGCGCTTACGATCATTGGTAACTTTACAGCCGGTATGATTTCAGGAAGAAAAAGCGGGCTGTCACACAAGGCCTCTACCAACATTGGGTTAACAATCATGTCACGAGGCGAGTTTTCGATCATTATGGCTAACATTGGAATTGAAGGAGGATTATCCGCAATTCTTCAGCCATTCGCCGCGCTTTATGTATTGATTTTAGCTATTATTGGCCCTTTGTTAACGAAGGAGTCTAAGCATATATACGGATTTTTAAACTCAGTATTTAAATGGAAAAAGCCAAATCCTCAAGAATCAAAGTGATAAAATATATAAAACACAGTTGACAAATCGGATTAATATGATAAAATTCAAAATAATCCAATAACAAATCAGTTAACTATAGCAACGGGCTGATCGGTCAACCGAAAGCTCCTACCTTTTTTAGGTAGGAGCTTTTATGTTTTTAGGTGAAATAGCTTTTGATTTAAAAATTCAAGAAGGAGGAATTGCTGTGAGTGTCATGATTCAATCGGTTAACCGCTCATTTCAAAAAGGAGAACAAGTAACTCAAGCATTGCGAAATGTAAATCTTACGATTAATAAAGGTGAATTTATTACCATCATTGGTCCGAGCGGATGCGGAAAAAGTACGCTGCTTAAAATGATTGCTGGACTTGATATAGATTATGAAGGGCGCATTGAAATCAACGGGAAGCACATAGCTGGACCTAGCATTAAACAAGGAATGATCTTTCAAGAACACCGCTTGTTCCCATGGCTTAATGTGGAGCAAAATATAGCGGCTGACTTATCTTTGAAAGATTCGAATGTTCGGCGCCGCGTAGATGAGCTAATTGATGTTGTCAGGCTGAAAGGATTTGAAAAAGCTTATCCTCGAGAACTATCTGGGGGGATGGCTCAACGAGTTGCTATTGCGCGTGCTCTTTTAAGAAATCCAGAGGTTTTATTGTTAGATGAACCGTTTGGCGCGTTAGATGCTTTCACTCGCACTCATTTGCAAGATGTGCTGCTAGACATATGGAAAAAAGAAAAAACAACCATGATTTTTGTTACCCACGATTTAGATGAATCCATTTACTTGGGAACTAAAATTGTGATTATGAGTGCCAGACCAGGGGAAATTAGCCGGGGCGTTCCAGTAGAAATTAGTCATCCGCGAAAAAAGACAGAACTACCTTTTCAGCAGCTAAGGCAGCAAGTGCTGAAAGAATTTGAAGAAGCAGGAGAACATTAAAGGTTCAATAAGACAGAGAAGGAGACAGAACAGATGAAAAAGCTACTTTTAACTGCAGCTATTGTACTTGTTCTCGCATTGGCTGGGTGCGGGACGAAAGAAAAAGCGAGCGGAGAAGGTTCAAAAAACGTTACAGTCAATATTGGTATCCAACAAAGCTTAGGCCCTTTAATGCTGGCACAAAACCAAAAATGGTTTGAAAAAGAATTTAAAAAAATAGGTGTAAATGTTAAATGGACAGAGTTTCAAAGCGGACCTCCGCAATTTGAAGGTTTAGCATCTGGACATTTGGATTTCGGCCAAGTTGGAAATTCACCGGTTATTTCTGGTCAAGGCGCAGACATTCCATTTTTAGAAATTGCTAATTCGAGCGATGGATTAAAAGGAAATGCTATTTTAGTAGGAAAAAATAGCAAGATTAAAAGCATAAAAGATTTAAAAGGTAAAAAGATTGCGGTCGCGAAAGGAAGCAGCGGTTTTAATTTATTGTATAGAGCTCTTGACCAAAATGGTTTGAAGCCAAGTGATGTAAAGATCATTCAGCTTCAGCCAGACGAAGCTCAGCCAGCATTTGAAAATGGGTCAGTTGATGCATGGTCAATTTGGGAACCGTTTATCTCACTGCAAAACTTAAAAAATGATGCTCGTATTTTAGCAGACGGCGATTCGTTAAAGGTTGCTTCACCAGGTTTTACTATTGTAAGAGAAGGCTTTGCAAAAGATCATCCAGAGTTAGTCGTTAAGTTTTTACAAGTTTATCAAAAAGCACTTGAATGGCAAAATGAACATTTTGAAGAATCTGTGGATATTTTAGCAAAACAAAAAAATCTAGATAAAGACGTAGTAAGACAAGTGTTGAAAAATAATCCTGCCTATAATCGCCCAACCTCTAAAGAAATTATTGCAGAACAACAGCGAACAGCTGATTTTCAACAATCTTTAGGCGTTATTAAAAAGAAAATTGATACGGGAGATGTCGTTGATAATTCATTTATTGAAAAAGCATTAAAAGAAAAATGAGGTGATGAAAATGAGTAAAACATCTGTGGTTTCAGGACATGTCCAGTCTTCAGCAGCTCACTTGCAAAAAGTGAAAAAAAGAAAGGAAGAAGCGAAAAATAAGCAAGGGATTTTCCTTCGTTCTCTTATCGTGCCAATTTTGCTTATTGTCGTGTGGCAAATCATTGGTTCTGCGGGCTATGTATCCAAAACTGTTCTTCCTACACCTGTTGATATTGTACGTTCTTTTAAACAGCTCATCGTATCGGGAGAACTCGGAGCTAACCTTCAAATCAGTATTTTGCGTGCTGCCATAGGTTTTGCCGTTGGAGCTGGTCTAGGTTTACTATTTGGTGTTGTTGTCGGTTTCTCAAAGAAAACGGAGCACTATATGGATCCATCCATTCAAATGCTTAGAACTGTTCCTCACCTTGCCTTGGCGCCTTTATTTATCTTATGGTTTGGCTTTGGAGAAATCTCAAAGATATTGTTAATAGCAAACGGTGCGTTTTTTCCAATCTATGTTAATACGTATTTAGGCATTCGCGGCGTTGATTCGAAATTATTTGATGTTGCGCGTGTTCTGCAATTTAGTAAATGGAAACAAATCACGAAACTCATTTTACCAGCCGCTCTTCCTAATATTTTACTTGGTGTCCGATTGTCTTTAGGTATTGCATGGCTCGGACTAGTAGTCGCTGAATTAATGGGAGCAAGTGAAGGTGTAGGATATATGATTATGGATGCTAGGCAGTTTTCTCAAACGGACGTAGTTTTTGTGGGAATTATCATTTTTGCTGTTGTAGGCAAATTAACCGATTCATTTGTCAGAGTATTAGAAAAGCGTCTTCTTAAATGGAGAGACAGCTACGCAGGTGAAAAATAAAATAAGGATGTATATAGCTATTAATACTTGTAAATCTATCAGTTTTGTAAGTTAAAAGGAGAGATGATAATGAGCCAGTTTACAATTATTACAGGAAGCCCTTCAAAACAATCAAGGTCAGCTGCTTTAAGTGAGTATATTGCAGCATATCTACAAAATGAAAAATATGAAGTGAAAACCGTACATGTCCGCGATCTACCGGCTGAAGACTTACTATATGCTAACTTTTCTAGCCCTGCGATTCAAGAAGCTCAAAAGAAAGTGTCAGATGCTGATGCCGTTATTATTGTCAGCCCAATCTATAAAGCCAGCTACACAGGAATCTTAAAAACATTTTTAGATTTAATACCTGAAAAAGGTTTGCACAATAAAACCGTGCTACCGATAGCTACAGGGGGAACCATTGCTCATCTGCTAGCTCTTGATTATGTATTTAAGCCGACCTTATCCGTTTTAGGCGCTACTGCTCTTATTCATGGAGTTTATATTGTTGATTCTGAGGTGGCCTATACGAAAGAAAATGAAATTGAGTTTATTGCGGAAGAAGCAGAAACTAGAATTAAACGTTCATTAAAAGAGCTGGAATATCATCTAGAACAAACGAAAAGGAGTGTTGAATCATGAAAATGTTATGGTTTATTCCTTCCCATGGAGATGGAAGATATTTAGGGACAAATCGAGGAGGTCGTTCAGCAGACTATTCATATTTTCGGCAAGTTGCTCAAGCAGCAGACCGGTTAGGATTTGAAGGAGTTCTGATTCCAACGGGGAAATCATGCGAAGACCCGTGGCTATTGGCTGCTTCACTTATACCTGAAACAGAGCGTTTGAAATTTTTAGTAGCTGTACGTCCCGGCATTATGGCTCCTTCTGTGGCAGCGCGCATGACGTCAACTCTTGATCGAATTTCAAACGGTCGTTTATTAGTCAACGTAGTAGCGGGAGGAGATCCAGCTGAATTAGCCGGAGACGGCCTTTTCTTATCACATGATGAACGTTATGAAGCTGCGGATGAATTTTTAGATGTGTGGAAAGGGTTATTGGTTGGAGATACAGTTAATTATGA
Source organism: Priestia sp. JV24 (assembly GCF_025910025.1). NCBI lineage: Bacteria > Bacillati > Bacillota > Bacilli > Caryophanales > Bacillaceae > Priestia > Priestia sp. JV24. The sequence continues at coordinate 654,675 of NZ_JAPCIN010000023.1, read as the reverse complement.
AGGAAAACATATTCATGTAGAGAACAGTGAGCTGTTATATCCACCTGTTCAAAAACCTTCTCCACCTATTTATTTTGGCGGATCTTCACCCGCAGGACAAAAAGTGGCAGCAAAACATTCTGACGTGTATTTAACATGGGGGGAGCCTCCTGAACAAGTAAGAGAAAAAATAACGGCTGTGAGAAAGCAAGCAGAAGCAGAAGGCAGAACCGTTAAGTTTGGGATTCGTTTGCATATTATTGTACGCGAAACGGAAGAAGAAGCCTGGCAAGCAGCCGATCGATTAATTCAGCATTTGGACGACGACACGATTCAAGCTGCACAGCGTACTTTTGCAAGGTACGACTCAGTTGGGCAGCAGCGAATGGCGAGCCTTCATAGAGGAACCCGAGAGGAACTTACGATTAGCCCTAACTTATGGGCAGGTGTAGGGCTTGTCCGGGGAGGTGCAGGAACTGCACTAGTAGGCAGTGCTGAAAATATAGCGAAACGAATAAAAGAGTATGAAGCTTTAGGAATTGAATCTTTTATTTTATCAGGCTATCCGCATTTAGAAGAAGCTTATCACGTAGGGGAGTTATTGTTCCCGCTTTTAAATATTGATGAGGGTGAAGGAAAGAGTGGAAGCATCGGAGAGATTATTGCAAACGATAGGTTTCCAAAAGCTTCAACGTCGTAAAAGAAGAACCGGTGAAAAATTCACCGGTTCTTCTTTTACATTCATCTCAGCCGAGAGACGAGTCTGTTAAATTGTTGGTTTTGGTTTTTCAGGTGCAGCTTGTTTATCTTTTCGACTTTCTTGAATATATACTTTAAAGAGAAAAATATTTAAACAGCCCAGTGTGAGGAATAACGGTGCAAAATAATATTCTTGAGACATAAGTAGGACGAAAACGCTTCCAAAACAGAACAGAGAACTAAACATAAAGTAAAACTGTAAGAATCTTCTCATTTTAGTCGCCTCCTATTCTTTTTCTTCTTACAATTATTATATCAAATACTTTCCAAAAAAGACACAAAATATTCACAAAATGTTCAATTTTTTTCTTATTTACCTATTGATTTTTTTGTCGATATGTAAATTTAGTGGGTTGTAATACCAATTAATTCCTGATTGTAACTTTCCGATGGAAAGTTTATGTAAAATTTTATATGATAGAGAAATGGTATTGAAAAAAGGGGGAAAATCATCATGAGACGAATTGGGTGGCTATTTTTTACTATGGCAATTCTCTTATTAATAACTGCCGGTTGCTCAAATGATCAACAGAAAGCACAGGAACGATTTGATAAATATGTAGCCATGTGGAATAAAGAAGATTTTAAAGGCATGTATGGATACTTGTCTAAAGATGCTAAAAAGACGATTTCAGAAAAAGATTTTGTAAATCGATATAAAAATATCTATGATGCAATTGAAGCGGACAAGCTTAAAGTGAAGGCAAGTAAAATAGAAGACTTAGAAATAAAAGACTATAAAGCTGTTTTACCTTTTGAAGTAAACATGAACTCTGTAGCCGGTGAAATCTCATTTAAAGAAAATGCTGCTGTGGTTCAAGAAAAACAAGGGGATACAGAGAATTGGTATATTAATTGGAAGCCTAATATGATTTTTAAAGGACTTAAGCAAGGAGAGCAAGTAAGAGTAGCTACTCAGTCAGCTGTGCGTGGAGAAATTATGGATCGTTCAGGGAAATATTTAGCTCAAAACGGAGAAGCGATTCAAGTTGGAGTTGTTCCACAGCAGTTTTCTAAAGGCGGCGAGCAAGCTATACAACAATTAAGCAAGACTCTTGCTCTTTCAGAAAAAAGTATTAATCAAGCACTGAGCGCTTCTTGGGTGAAAAAGAATCAATTTGTTCCTATTAAAACAGTTAGTCAAAAAGACGCCTCTAATTTAGAGAATTCTTTGAAAAAAGTAGAAGGCATTCAACAAAAAAAGGTAAATGCGCGCGTATATCCTTGTGAAGAAGCGTGTGCCCATTTAGTTGGATACGTTGCGCCTGTCACAGCGGAATATTTAAAAGAGCATAAAGATGAAGGCTATAATGCTCAGTCTAAAGCTGGAATGATTGGCTTAGAGTCTTTATATGAAGATAAGCTTCGTGCTCGAGACGGCGTCATGATTTATACTGTAGATAAAGATGGTAATAAAAAGAATGAAATTGCAAAAGTGAATCCAAAAGACGGGGAAAGCATTCAAGTTACGGTAGACACGAATGTGCAAAAATCCCTTTATGAACAGTTAAAAGATGAAAAAGGAGTAGCTACTGCTCTTCAACCTAAAACGGGAGAAATATTAGGTCTTGTAAGCACGCCAGCTTTTGATCCGAATTCTTTTTCTTTTGGAATCGATGCTAATACGTACCAATCCCTTTCAACGAATCCCGATAAGCCGTTAATGAATCGCTTTACCAAAACGTATTCTCCGGGATCTACATTTAAGTTAGTCACGGGAGCTTTAGCGGTTGATGAAGGTGTGGTAAATCCAAACGAAAGTATATCAATCAGCGGGAAGAAATGGCAAAAAGATAAAAGCTGGGGGAATTTCTACGTAACACGAGTGGGAAGCAAGCCGAATGTTAATTTACGTGATGCTTATGTTACATCTGATAATATTTATTTTGCGCAGACTGCTTTGAAGCTAGGTTTAGACAAATTTAACAGTGGTTTAAAACAGTTTGGGTTCAATCAAAAAATGCCTGTTAATTACCCTTTTGAAACGTCTAAAATTGCAGGTGATCAAGATATTAAAGATGAGGGAGTATTAGCAAACTCTGGCTATGGCCAGGGGAAGCTGCAAGTGAATCCTCTCCACTTAGCATTGATGTATACATCGATTGTAAACGATGGAAACATAGTAAAGCCTATTCTTATGAACGGTGATGAGAGTGGGATATGGAAAAAACAAGTAATATCTAAAGAAACGGCGCAATTAATTCAAAATGATTTAGTTGATGTCATTGAAGATAAAAACGGTACGGGTCATGCTGCAAAGATAGATGGGTTAACCCTGGCTGGAAAAACTGGAACGGCAGAGCTAAAGAAAACTCAAGGTGAAAAAGGACAGGAAAACGGATGGTTTGTAGCTGTGGACACAAAACAGAAAAACTTACTCGTTTCAATGATGGTTGAAGGGGTAGAAGATAAAGGCGGAAGTCATTACGTCGTGCCGAAAGTAAAAAATGTATTTCAGCAATATAATAAGTAAATAATAAAAGCCAGTTCTAAAAGAGCTGGCTTTTATTATTTACACAAGGGGAGTAATGTTAAGTTTTTGTAAATCCCAGTTTTATACAAACTCTGAAAACCCTTATTTTAAAAGGAATCAACGTATTATTGTTAATGTATTGTAAATAAGCTTAAAAAAATGTGTTTGAAAAGTTATTGACAATTAACAATAATAGGAGTAATTTTTGACTTGGCGTAAAAAAATGAATCGCATAACCTATAGGTGAAAGAACCACTTTTTGGGACTTTTGCTCTGGTAAACGTTTGTTTTTTTAGAATTTTTTGATACACAAGAGAGGTGGTTTCTCTCGTTATAGTAATGAACAGCTAAGTTTTATCCATTACTTTAAATGAAAAAAGAAACTAGAACACATATAAAAAGATAGAGAGAAAAAACGAGTGGTAAAGTTTCGATAAATTGGATGGAGGATTGCAACGTGATCAAAAGAAAAAAAGACAAGTTTTCTGAAATGTTAATGGACATTGCCCAAAATATTAAGGACTCAGCGGAGTTTTTAGGCAGCTTTGAACTTCAAAATGTATCTGACCTAAAGGAATTTGCCAACGTTTTAAAAGCGTATGAATCAAAAGGTGATAAATACGTGCATACAGTGATTACTGAGTTGAACAAAGCATTTATTACTCCAATTGAGCGTGAAGATATTTTACAGCTAGCGATGAGCATGGATGATGTACTTGATGGCATCGACAGCTTTGCTGCTTTAATGGAAATTCATTCAATTACAACATTTGATGAATATGTAGCTGAATTTGTTAAGAATATTCAAGGCTGTGCTGAAGAAATTTTAATTACGATTAATTTGTTGTCTGAGAAAAAGCTTCTTCAAATTAGTGAGCATGCAATTAAAATTAAAGAGTATGAGTCACATTGTGATACATTATATCGTCGTGCACTAAAACAATTATTTGCAACATGTAAAGATCCAATTAAAGTTATTCAATATAAAGAAATTTATGAAACGCTAGAAGAAATTGCGGATTATTGTCAAACGGTTGCGAACAACTTAGAATCAGTTATTATGAAGAATGCGTAACGGGGCTATATTATAATGGATTCGATGCTAATATTAACCATTCTAATTGTAGTTGGTGCACTTGGTTTTGACTTTATCAACGGCTTTCACGATACAGCCAATGCCATTGCGACTTCTGTTTCAACTAAAGCTTTAAAACCGCGACATGCAATTCTTTTAGCCGCAACCATGAACTTTGTCGGTGCTATGACGTTTACGGGCGTAGCCAAAACGATTACAAAGGATATCGTTGATCCTTATACGCTTCAAAATGGTTCTGTCGTTATTTTAGCAGCATTAATTTCTGCTATTGCATGGAACTTAATCACATGGTATTTCGGTATCCCGAGTAGTTCTTCTCATGCAATTATTGGATCGATTGCAGGAGCAGCTATTGCAGCTGCTGGATTTGGTGCTTTAAATTACAAAGGTTTCATCAAAATCATTGAAGCCCTTCTAATTTCACCAGTTCTAGCCTTTGTAGTAGGTTATATTGTCTATACGATTATCAAACTAACGTTTAAAAACCATAACTTGACGAAAACGAATAAGCGTTTTCGACGCGTTCAAATCCTGACTGCAGCCCTACAATCTTACACACACGGTACGAATGATGCGCAAAAAGCAATGGGTATCATTACGCTAGCGCTTATTGCTAACAATATGCAAAGCGGTACTGATATTCAGTGGTGGGTACAGCTGGCTTGTGCGGTCGCAATGGGGCTTGGAACGTCAATTGGTGGATGGAAAATCATTAAAACCGTCGGCGGTAAAATTATGAAAATTCGTCCTGTTAATGGAGTAGCTGCGGACTTAACAGGTGCTGCCATTATCTTTGGAGCAACGTTTATTCATCTACCTGTCAGTACTACTCATGTTATTTCATCTTCTATCTTAGGTGTAGGTTCTGCTCACCGAGTGAAAGGTGTAAAATGGGGAACTGCACAGCGCATGGTGATTACATGGGTTATCACACTGCCAATTTCAGCTTCATTAGCTGCACTTATCTATATGATTTTAAATTTGTTCTTTTAATAAATGTGGAGCTTCTTGTAAAGAAGCTCCTTTTTTTATTTACATCCCCTCATTTGCACAGTACACTTAAAGCATGAAAATAACACAATCGTTTTTAAAAGGGAGATGGGGAAATGTTTGGAAAAGTAGCTGCTGATGTATTGGGGCTAAGTGATATTGGTTCTGTTATTAAGCCAGTTGATTATGACAAGGTAGATGCAGACGATTACGTTATGCATGAAGAACAAGAAAAAATTTATTTTCTGATCAAATCAAAGTCAGATGAATATTGCTTTACCAATAAAGCGCTCATTCACCTTGATGGAACAAGTGCTACAAGTAAAAAGCGAATGCTTCGCCGCTATAACTACAGCACAAATCACATTTCAAACGTGATGCTAGAAACGGCTGGAACTGTCGATTTAGATGTGGAAATTAAATTTAAAATTGGCTCGGAGACTTTTTCTATCGATGTACACAAAAAGCATATAGAAGAGGTAAAAGATTTATATAAAGCGCTGTTTAAAATGTCTGAAATAACGCGTGAAAATGAAATTGCGCTCGATTTTGCTAAACAAAGCATTCAGCTAGCTTCTTCTACACTAAGCAGTACAAGAAATACAAGTGGAAGTGTTGCTAGTGAATTTAAAGAAATTAACGAAGCTGCGTTTTCTTGGTTATTAGATAAAAAAACAGCCTACACAACAAAAGATTTCAGCTCAGTTTTCGAGCTGTATATCAATAATTAATAGAAACAGCTGCTCCTTTTATGGAGCAGCTGTTTTTTGATGCTGAATGAGAGTATGTAGACTTATGATGAACGTCGTAGAATCCTCATGTTAACCTTGAAAAATCACCGAAAAAAGAGCACAATATAAAATAGAAAAGAGAAACAGTAGAGACGGGTTTAACTGAAAGAAATAATAGAAAATAAGACTTATAGGTGGAAAGGATTACGGTATGACAGCAAAAAATAATGAGGATACAGTGGCAGAATTAGAAAAGTCACTTCGACATATTGCAGCGATTGTGAAGCAAAAAGGAAGAGAAATTTTAGAAGATTATACGATTACGCCACCTCAGTTTATTGCTTTGCAGTGGCTGTTTGAACGTGGAGATATGACGATTGGCGATTTATCAAATCGTATTTTTCTCGCTTGTAGTACAACGACAGATTTAGTAGATCGTATGGAAAAAAATAAGTTGGTGGTTCGGGTGAAAGATCCAAAAGACCGCCGCGTAGTGCGTATTCATTTGCTTCCTGAAGGAGCACGTGTTATCGAAGAAGTGATTGAAAAGCGACAAACGTATTTAAATGGCGTACTGGCAAACTTCTCCCCTAGTGAAACGGAAGTTTTACGAGTAACGTTACGAAAATTGCATGATGAAATGAAAGAAAAATGAGGCGATTGTTTTGAGTAGACCAATTGGTGTTATAGATTCAGGTGTGGGCGGATTAACGGTAGCAAAGGAAATTATGAGACAGCTTCCGAAAGAACAAATTATGTACATTGGAGATACAGCCCGCTGCCCATACGGTCCCCGTCCTAGTGAAGAAGTACGAGCTTTCACATGGGAAATGACTAATTATTTAATAGCTAAAGATATTAAAATGCTGGTTATTGCGTGTAATACGGCTACGGCAGTTGTGCTGGATGAAATTCAAGAACAGCTCGATATTCCCGTTATAGGCGTCATTGAACCAGGATCACGCGCTGCGCTTAAAGTAACTAAAAATCATAAAATAGGCGTAATCGGCACAAACGGAACCGTGAAAAGTCAAGCCTATACACATGCACTCCGCGCTCTTCATACGAGAGTGGAAGTGGAAAATTTAGCATGCCCTTTGTTTGTACCTCTTGTAGAGAGCGGTAATTATGAAGGACCGGAAGCACAGCGAATTGTAAAAGAAACATTAAAACCTTTTTATCATACAGATATGGATACCCTTATTTTAGGATGTACGCATTATCCGTTATTAAAGCCAGTTATTCAAGAAGCAATTGGGCCTAGAGTTCAGTTAATCAGTTCTGGCGAAGAAACGGCAATAGAGGTAAGTGCCATTCTTTCTTATAGCAATTTACTAGCTCCTAGAAACATGGAGCCTGAACACTACTTCTTTACAACAGGATCAACAGAACTGTTTCAATCTATTGCATCTAAATGGTTTGAGCACCCTGTATATAATGTTGAACATATCAAGCTTTAAAACCGTGCATATCATGCTCGGTTTTTTTTGCGGACAAAAACTTTTTTGAGCTGGTCTAAAATGCAAAAAAGCTCGTATACATAGTAGTACAAACAGTCTGAGGAGGGAAAGGAATGTCCAAAAAGACCCAATTTGTTCTCATATCCGCCGTGGTGACCACGTCTGTATTGTTATCCGGCTGTGGACTTTTCGGAGGGGATAACGCAGCAAAGGAAATTGATCCGCCAAAGGATGTCACCTATGTGAAAGATGAAAAATCATTAGCGACTGAAGCGAAAGTAACGGAAGCTAATAAAAAACAAAGTAAAGCCGCAGAAACATCTGCGCCTACCAAAAGAGAACTCTACTTAATTGATAAAAACGGGTACGTTGTTCCCCAGACGCTTGAAATTCCTAAATCAAAAGGTGTCGCTAAACAGTCTCTTGAATATTTAGTAGAGGGTGGACCGGTCACAAACTTATTGCCAAATAATTTCCGAGCGGTTCTTCCTGCTGATACAAGAGTTTTAGGGACAAAGCTGGAAAGTGACGGTACGATGGTAGCAGATTTTTCACCTGAATTTGCTGAGTATAAAAAAGAAGATGAACTCCGTATTCTGCAGGCCGTCACTTGGACGCTGACGCAGTTTGAAGGCGTAAATAAAGTTAAAATTCGCATTAACGGCTATGATAAAGATGAGATGCCTGTAAATCATACGCCAATCAGTAAAGGGTTGAGCAGAGCAGATGGCATTAACTTTGATAATACTGGAGTAGTTGACGTAACTCAAACGAAGCCAGTTACGATTTATTACTTAGCTCAAGAGGGCAAACAAACTTACTATGTTCCTGTCACAAAACGAATTGCTTCTGATGACAAAGATATGTACACTGCAATTGTGAACGAGCTTGTAGAAGGACCTGCGCCTGCATCAGGTTTAGTGACAGACTTTAATCCTGATGCAAAGCTCGTAGCAGCTCCAAAGTATGCGGACGGTGAGTTAACGCTGAACTTTAATAAAAACATCTTTGGGAATTTAAAAGGAACGGAAATTTCTCAGCATGTTCTCGACTCCTTAGTGTTATCTCTGACGGAACAAAAAGCCGTAGACAGCGTTGCCATTAAGGTGAATGGCAAAAAAACGCTAAAAGATGAAAAAGGGAAAAAATTAACGGAACCAGTTTCAAGACCTAAAAATGTGAACACAGGTAGTTTTTAAAAACAAATTTTTGTTATACTAGTAAAGGACTAAGTAGAAAGAGGTCTGCTGAAATAGCGACCTCTTTCCGCTGTTTTATAGTTAAAATGGAAGAGACTATTACATATAAATGAATGAATAGGAGGACATGCTTAATGCGTTTGGACGGTAGGGAATTTAATGAATTGAGATCTGTATCTCTTCATACTTCATACTTAAAGCATCCAGAAGGATCTGTATTAATCTCGGTGGGAGACACAAAGGTTATTTGTACAGCAAGCATAGACGACAGAGTGCCTCCTTTTATGCGTGGGCAAGGAAAAGGATGGATTACAGCTGAATATTCTATGCTGCCTCGAGCTACGGCACAAAGAAATATACGTGAATCATCAAAAGGTAAAGTCACAGGACGAACAATGGAAATTCAGCGTCTAATCGGACGAGCTCTTCGTTCTGTAGTCGATCTGGAAAAGGTCGGAGAAAAGACAATTTGGATTGATTGTGATGTTATTCAAGCAGATGGCGGCACAAGAACAGCATCGATTACAGGTGCTTTTGTGGCTATGGTTTTAGCGTTTGGAAAGCTGGTTGAAGAGAACAAGCTAACAGAAATTCCTATTCGTGACTACTTAGCTGCGACTTCAGTAGGTATTCATGGAGAAAATTCGATTTTAGATTTAAATTATGAAGAAGATTCGACAGCGGAAGTTGACATGAATATTGTGATGACAGGAAGCGGACAGTTTGTAGAATTACAGGGAACGGGAGAGGAATCGACGTTTTCGAGAGAACAGTTAAACCATCTTCTAGATTTAGGGGAAAAGGGTGTTTATCAATTGATTGAACAGCAAAAGGAAGTTCTTGATCACCTGGCTGCCTACATTCCGGTTAAAGAAAGGTAAGGGATTAACGTGCGTGAAATCATTATTGCAACTAAAAACGCAGGCAAAGTAAAAGATTTTGAAACACTTTTCTCACCGAAGGGATTTAAAGTAAAATCGCTTCTTGATTTTCCTGAGATTGAAGACGTGGAAGAAACGGGCGTTACATTTGCAGAGAATGCCACGCTAAAAGCAGAGGCCATTTCATCCGCATTAAATAAGCCGGTCATTGCCGATGATTCGGGGCTTGCTATTGATGCCTTAAACGGGGAGCCAGGCGTTTATTCCGCGCGTTATGCTGGTGAAAATAAAGATGATAATGCTAATATAGAGAAGGTACTTCAAAAATTAAATGACGTGCCGTTTGAAAAGCGCACGGCACGCTTTCATTGTGCTCTTGCTATTGCAGTGCCTGGAAAGAGAACCGAAATTGTAGAAGGCACGTGTGAAGGGCACATCTTGGAGGAAAAAAGAGGGGAAAACGGTTTTGGGTACGATCCCATTTTCTTTGTAGAAAAATGGAGATGCTCCATGGCAGAATTGACCAAAGAGCAAAAAAATCAGATTAGTCACCGAGCAAATGCGTTAAAAAGACTAGCACCGCTAATTGATGCGCAATTTTAGAAGGAGTGATGACGTGTGAAACTATTAATTGTAAGCGATAGCCACGGGTTACAAGAAGAGCTACTCACTATCAGAGAGAGACATGCTGATGTAGATAAGATGATCCATTGTGGGGACTCTGAGTTGCCGCAAGACAGCAAAGAAATGTCTGCATTTTTAGGCGTTCGAGGAAATTGTGACTACGATGCATCTTACGTTAATGATCGAGTAGAGTCGCTTGGAGAAGCTACGTGTCTGGTTACACACGGTCACTTATATAATGTTAAAATGTCTATGATGAATCTGCATTACAAAGCGAGAGAAGTTGGGGCAAACGTGGTTTGTTTTGGGCATTCTCACATAGCGGGAGCTGAGCTCATGGACGGAGTTTTATTTATCAATCCAGGAAGTATGTTACTTCCTCGTATGAGAAAAGAACGTACGTATGCTATACTAGTAATGGATGGTACAGAAGCTACCGTGCAGTTTTACGATATAAGCGGTAAACATATTCCTAGCATGCAGTTAACCTGTACACTTTCAGCATAATATAGCCAAATATAGGGAGAAGAGAAGGTTTTTTACCTCTCTTCTCATAAAATTTCAAAAAAACGTTGACTTTTAAATTATATTTGAATATAATAAGTATTGTCTTTGATACACTTTAACATTATGTCCCAGTAGCTCAGCAGGATAGAGCAACGGCCTTCTAAGCCGTCGGTCGGGAGTTCGAATCTCTCCTGGGACGTCCAAAAAAACGGTTTTTACTAAAAAGTAAAAACCGTTTTTTTTTATCTTAAAAGTGAATGTTTGTTCATTCGGTGTGTACAAATGAACGTTTCAGAAAAACTTTTTGAACTGCTGTAAACCCTTATTACATCAATAATGAAAACGCATTCAAATATTCTGTTTAGTCTAAATTGTCTAAAAAAATCTTGAAAAGTGGTTGACTATGCATAGAAATGGGCGTAAGATAGTCCTCAAATATAAGTTTTCTAAAAATTTTAATTAATTGTAATTAATTTAAAATATGATGTGTAAAGCATTGTTCAAAAAGCATATAGCGTTTTAAAACGTTGAAGAGGATAAGTAGTTTTGATGTTTAGGTATCAACAGAGAGTCGGGTTGCTGGAAGCCGACGTTACCAACTCAAAATGAACTCACCTCAGAGTGTCACCCTGAAATTCAGTAAGGGTGACCGAGTGTACTTCCAAAGCACTCGTTATCAAAAAGAATGTACAGTATACATTCATAAGGTAATCATTACGATTACAAACGAGGGTGGTACCGCGTAAAGTACAAAAGACTTTTCGCCCCTTGACCTATATCATTTGATAGGGTCTATTTAGGGGTGAGAAGTCTTTTTTCTTTTATCTAGAAAACGAAAGGATGAGAAAAGTGGGAGCCAATATGCAAACGAAAGAACCTGTAAGCACTGGGGCAAAAATGAATGGAGCTGACATGTTGATTGAATCTCTAAGAAGAGAAAATGTTGACGTCATCTTCGGTTACCCAGGGGGAGCCGTTTTACCGATTTACGATAAGCTATATGGTTCAGGAATGTTTCACGTACTTGCTCGTCACGAACAAGGTGGAATTCACGCAGCAGAAGGGTACGCAAGAATTTCAGGCAAACCCGGTGTAGTTATCGCAACAAGTGGTCCTGGTGCAACAAATATCGTAACAGGTTTGGCAGATGCGATGATTGACTCACTTCCTTTAGTTGTTTTTACTGGTCAAGTAGCTTCAAGTGTAATTGGTTCTGACGCGTTCCAAGAAGCAGATGTATTAGGGATCACAATGCCAATTACAAAACATAGCTATCAAGTACGCAATATCAGCGATATGCCAAGAATCATCAAAGAGGCATTTCATATTGCGACAACAGGAAGACCTGGTCCAGTCTTAATCGACATTCCAAAAGATATGGCACAGGGTGATGGAACATTTAATTACGAAGGAGAAATTGATTTACCTGGCTATCAGCCAACTTATTTTCCAAATCAGCTGCAGGTTAAAAAATTAACAGACGCAGTAGCAGCTGCAAAACAACCTGTTATCTTAGCAGGTGCGGGAGTGTTATTGAGTAAAGGTTCAGAAGAATTAAAAAATTATGCTGAGCGTCAAAATATTCCCGTTATTAATACGCTTTTAGGATTGGGCTGTTTTCCTGCAGATCATCCGCTTCATTTGGGAATGGCTGGCATGCACGGAACATACACAGCAAACATGGCAATTTATGAGAGTGACCTTCTCATTAGTATCGGTGCACGCTTTGATGACCGAGTAACAGGTAACTTAAAGCATTTTGCACCAAATGCAAAAATTGCTCACATTGACATCGACCCAGCGGAAATTGGAAAGAATGTTCCAACCAAGATTCCAATTGTTGGAGATGCAAAAGAAGTATTGAAGCAATTGCTTCTGCAAGAAGGAGAAGTTGGAGATTATACGAAATGGCATGAGAAATTAGCGGCGTGGAAGCAAGAATATCCATTATGGTATCAGAACTCAGCGGACGTGTTAAAACCACAAAAAGTAGTTGAGTTGCTTCACAAGTATACAAATGGAGATGCCGTGGTTACAACGGACGTTGGGCAACATCAAATGTGGGTAGCTCAATACTACACATTTAATAATCCAGATCGATGGGTAACTTCAGGTGGTCTTGGCACCATGGGCTTTGGATTACCTTCTGCAATCGGCGCTCAGCTAGCAAACAAAGATAAAACAGTTGTAGCAGTCGTTGGTGACGGTGGATTTCAAATGACGCTTCAAGAATTAGGAGTTATTAGAGAATTAAATTTACCTGTAAAAGTGGTTGTACTTAACAATCAGTCGCTTGGTATGGTTCGTCAGTGGCAGGAAATCTTCTATGAAGAACGCTACTCACACTCTTTAATTCCGAATCAGCCTAATTTAATGAAGCTTGCAGAAGCTTATGATATCAAAGGTTTACAAGCTTCTACTGAAGAAGAAGCGCATGCGGCTTTGAAAGAAGCAATGGAAACAGATGGACCTGTTCTACTAAATTTCTTTGTCGCACCTAAAGAAAACGTATATCCAATGGTTGCACCTGGAAAAGGATTACATGAAATGGTGGGGGTGAAACCATGAAGCGAATTATTACAGCAACTGTATTAAACCGTGCGGGCGTATTAAATCGCGTGACGGGGTTATTTACAAAAAGAAATTTCAATATTGAGAGTATTTCGGTAGGTCACACTGAATCTGAAGATGTATCACGCATGACGTTTGTTGTGAACGTAGAGCATGATAACGCTGCTGAACAAGTGATTAAGCAGTTAAATAAGCAGATTGACGTGTTGAAGGTTCAAGATATTACGGATCAAGCGGTGGTATCAAGAGAGCTTGCTTTAATGAAAGTAGCCTCTACCCCAGCGAGCCGTAACGAACTTTATGCAGTAATTGAACCTTTCCGTGCAACCATCATTGATGTAAGCCGCGACAGCTTAATTATTCAAGTAACAGGTGAATCCAGCAAGATTGAAGCGATGATTGATCTGCTTCAGCCTTATGGATTAAAAGAAGTAACGCGCACGGGCACAGTAGCTGTTCCGCGTGGTACGCAAAAAGCAGCGGCCAAACTTTCATCAATCATTTAATTCTAGCTAGTTACTAACCAAGTAAACTATATAAAACTATATAAACTAAGAGGAGAGATTTATTATGACAAAGGTATATTATAACGGAGATGCAAAGGATCAATTATTACAAGGTAAAACAGTAGCAATCGTAGGTTATGGCTCACAAGGTCACGCCCATGCACAAAACTTACGCGACAGCGGAGTAAACGTGGTAGTAGGATTACGTAAAGGTAAATCATGGGACCAAGCAGAGCAAGACGGTTTCACTGTATTATCTGTAAAAGATGCAGTTCAACAAGCAGAAGTAGTAATGGTATTACTTCCAGATGAGTATCAGCCAAAAGTTTATAACGAAGAAATTCTTCCAGGACTAAAACCAGGAAAATCTTTAGTATTTGCTCACGGTTTCAACATTCACTTTAACCAAATCGTAGCACCTGAATTTGTTGACGTATTCTTAGTAGCTCCAAAAGGCCCTGGTCACCTTGTAAGAAGAACGTATGAAGAAGGAGCTGGTGTACCGGCGTTATTCGCAGTATTCCAAGATGTAACTGGAGAAGCAAAAGACGTAGCGTTAGCTTATGCTAAAGCAATCGGTTCAGCTCGTGCGGGTGTATTAGAAACAACATTTAAAGAAGAAACAGAAACAGATCTTTTCGGTGAGCAAGCAGTACTTTGTGGTGGTTTAACTTCATTAGTTAAAGCTGGTTTTGAAACGCTTGTAGAAGCTGGCTACCAACCGGAAGTTGCATATTTTGAGTGTTTACACGAATTAAAATTAATTGTTGACCTTATGTATGAAGGCGGAATGGAAGGCATGCGTTATTCAATCTCTGATACAGCTCAATGGGGTGACTTCGTTTCAGGACCACGCGTTGTAGATGAGCGTTCAAAAGAACAAATGAAAAAAGTGCTTGAAGATATCCAAACAGGTAAATTTGCAAAAGGCTGGATCTTAGAAAACCAAGCAAATCGTCCAGAATTCACTGCTATCAATAACCGTGAAAATGAACATTTAATTGAAAAAGTTGGCGCTCAATTACGTGAAATGATGCCATTTGTTAAAAAACAAAAGAAAGAAGCGGTGATCGCTAGTGCAAAAAATTAAACTATTTGACACGACGCTACGCGATGGTGAACAGTCACCTGGAGTCAATTTAAACCTACAAGAAAAGCTTGAAATTGCTAAGCAGTTAGAGCGATTAGGTATCGACATCATTGAAGCCGGATTTCCCGCTTCTTCAAAAGGTGATTTTCAATCCGTAAAAGAAATTGCGTCTATTGTCAAAAATTCTTCTGTAACAGGTCTTGCAAGGTCTGTTACAAAAGATATTGACATTGCATGGGAAGCGTTAAAAGAAAGTGCAGAACCAAGACTGCATGTTTTTATCGCTACTTCCGAAATTCATATGCAGCATAAATTGAAAAAAACACCTGATGAAGTACTTGAAACAGCAGTGGAAATGGTGAAATACGCAAGTAAAAAATTCCCAGTTGTTCAATGGTCTGCTGAAGATGCATGTCGAACAGATTTACCGTTTTTAGCTAGAATTGTAGAAGCAGTTATTGATGCTGGTGCAAAAGTCGTTAATATTCCAGATACAGTAGGATTTATCACTCCTGGTGACTATCAATCAGTATTTAATTACTTAAAAGAACATGTGTCAAATATTCATAAAGTTGATTTGTCAGCTCACTGTCACGATGACTTAGGGCTAGCTGTGGCCAATTCAATGGCTGCGATTGAAGCAGGAGCTACTCAAATTGAAGGAACGATTAACGGAATCGGAGAACGTGCGGGTAACGCAGCTCTTGAAGAAGTAGCACTTGCGCTTCATGTCCGTCAAGATTTCTATCAAGCGAGCACAGGTCTTATCTTGCCTGAAATCAAGCGTACGAGTGACATTATCAGTAAGCTTACCGGGATGAATATTGCACCCAATAAAGCAATTGTCGGAAAAAATGCTTTTGCTCATGAATCAGGTATTCACCAAGATGGCGTCTTAAAAAATCCGTTAACATATGAGATTATTTCCCCAGAACTTGTGGGTGTTAAACAAAATCCAATTGTGCTTGGTAAACACTCAGGCCGTCATGCGTTCCGTACACGCTTAGTAGAGCTTGGATTCACATTGGAAGATACAGAAGCAAACGTGCTTTTTGAGAAGTTTAAAGACTTAGCAGATAAGAAAAAAGACATTACCGATGATGATTTATTGGCATTAGTCATTCAAAAGCAAGTTAGCAAAGAAAGTGAATATAAGCTTGAAAGTCTGCAAGTTCAGTATGGTACGAACAATATTCCAACGGCTACGATTACGCTTCGCAAAGAAAATGGCGAAGAGATTCAAGAAGCAGCTACCGGATCTGGAAGCGTGGAAGCTATCTATAATACGCTGCAGCGCTGTGTTGAACAAGATGTAAAACTATTAGACTATCGTATTCAGTCTATTAACGGTGGGCCGGATGCACTGGCTGAAGTATTTGTGAAGGTTGAAAGTGAAGGAACTGAAGCAAGCGGACGCGGAGTAGCATTTGACGTATTAGAATCGTCAGCGAAAGCATATCTGAACGCCATTAATCGTTTAATCGCTATTCAGCAGCATCGTACAAAGCAAGAAGTAATGTGAACTGAAGGGAGAGACCACCATGACAAAAAAAGTCGCTGTATTACCGGGTGACGGCGTAGGAACAGAAGTAACCAAAGGCGCTGTTGCCGTTTTAAAAGCAATTGGAGAGCGCTTTGATCATCAATTTGAGTTTACGTATGGACTAATTGGCGGAGCTGCAATTGATGAAGCGGGCACACCTCTTCCAGAAAGTACAATTGAGACTTGTAAGCAGGCCGATGCTGTATTACTTGGATCGGTGGGAGGGCCAAAATGGGATCGTAACCCTTCACATTTGCGACCGGAAAAAGGTTTGCTAGCTATTCGAAAAGAACTGGATTTATATGCTAATCTTCGTCCAGTGACGTTTTATGATAGCTTAGCGGATGCCTCTCCTCTGAAAAAAGAATACATTGAAGGTGTTGACTTCATTATCGTCCGTGAGCTAACAGGAGGCTTATATTTTGGTAAGCCTAGCGAGCGCCGAACAGAAGGAAATGAAGAAACAGTTGTCGACACATTATTTTATAAGCGTACAGAAATAGAAAGAATTATTCGCCAAGCATTTGACACGGCTGTAAATCGACGTAAAAAAGTAACGTCTGTTGATAAAGCGAATGTGCTTGAGTCTAGTAGAGTGTGGCGTGAAGTAGCTGAAGAAGTAGCAAAAGACTACCCGGATGTAGAGCTTGAGCATATGCTTGTAGATTCAGCTGCTATGCAGTTAATTCGTAATCCGAAGTATTTTGATGTAGTGGTAACTGAAAATATGTTTGGTGATATTTTGAGTGATGAGGCTTCTATGCTGACAGGATCGTTAGGAATGTTGCCATCTGCGAGCTTAACGGCTGATGGTCCGTCTCTATACGAACCGGTTCACGGTTCTGCACCAGATATTGCTGGTCAAAACAAAGCTAATCCGATTGCTGCTATTTTATCTGCAGCAATGTTGCTTAGACATTCGTTTGGATTAGAAAAAGAAGCAGCAGTGATTGAACAAGCGGTTGAAAGTGTATTACATGCAGGTCATCGAACAGCTGACTTAGCAGACGGTAATCATTATTTAGGTACCGATAAAATGGTGGAGGCGATAACTGCGGTAATTGCCAATGATTCTGCCATTTCAAGCATTATGACAGCTTACAGTTAATCATGCGTTTCTCACGTTTTGTGAGAAACGTTTTTCATAATCAGAAAGGAGGAGCAGTATGAAACCAAAAACAATTATTGATAAGCTTTGGGAACAACATGTTGTACGTCGAGAAGAGGGGAAGCCGGACTTATTATATATCGATCTTCATCTTATTCATGAAGTAACGTCTCCTCAAGCATTTGAAGGTCTTCGCGTGGCAAATCGCCAAGTGAAGCGTCCAGACTTAACGTTTGCTACAATGGATCACAACATTCCAACAGTTGACCGTTTTAATATTAAAGATCCGATTGCAAAGAAACAAGTAGACAAACTATCTGAAAACTGTCATGAGTTTGGTGTGAAGCTTTTAGATTTAACAAGTGAAGAGCAAGGAATTGTGCATATCATTGGACCGGAATTAGGATTAACTCAGCCTGGAAAAACCATTGTGTGCGGAGATAGTCATACATCTACTCACGGTGCATTTGGAGCGCTTGCTTTTGGGATAGGAACTAGTGAGGTAGAGCATGTTTTAGCAACACAAACGCTATGGCAAGCGAAACCAAAAACGCTACAAGTGAAAGTGAATGGCAAAAAGCAGCCTGGCGTTTATGCTAAGGACATTGTGTTAGCAATAATTCAAAAATTCGGCGTGAATTTTGGAACGGGTTCAATTGTGGAATTTACGGGCGAATGTATTCGCGATCTTTCAATGGAAGAGCGCATGACCATTTGTAATATGTCTATTGAAGCCGGTGCAAAAGCTGGTTTAATCAGTCCAGACGATGTCACGTTCTCTTATATTAAAGGACGTCAGTATGCTCCTAAAGGAGAACAGTTTGAAAAAGCAGTGGAAGCTTGGGCAGCTTTAGCAACAGATGAAGGTGCAACGTACGATGAAACGCTGGAAATTGATGCAGATACAATTGAACCTGTTGTAACATGGGGAACAAACCCGGCGATGAGTTCTTATGTTAGCAAGCAAGTTCCTACATTAGAAGAGTGTAAAACAGAAGCTGAGAGAAAGTCTTTGTCACGAGCACTTGAGTATATGGGCTTACAGCCTGGCATGGCAATAGAAGAGATTCCAGTTCAGCATGTATTTATCGGTTCATGTACGAATGCTCGTTTGTCTGATCTTCGTGACGTGGCAGCCTTTATTAAAGGAAAGAAAGTGTCACCAGATGTGCGAGCGATCATTGTACCAGGTTCTCAAAAAGTAAAGCGAGTGGCTGAAGAAGAAGGGTTATCTGCTATTTTTATTGAAGCAGGTTTTGATTGGAGAGACTCAGGCTGCAGCATGTGTCTAGGCATGAACTCTGACTTAGTTCCACAAGGCGAACACTGTGCGTCCACTTCTAACCGGAATTTTGAAGGACGTCAAGGAAAAGGCGCCAGAACGCATTTAGTAAGCCCGGTAATGGCAGCAGCGGCAGCGGTATATGGACATTTTGTTGATGTACGCAAACTACAAGAACAAGCGGTGCGATAAGGAGGAGAACACAGATGAATGCTTTTACAATCCATACAGGGAAAGTAGCAGGTCTCGACCGAGCAAACGTAGATACTGATCAAATTATCCCAAAGCAATTTTTGAAAAGAATTGAGCGTACTGGCTTTGGCCAATTTCTATTTTTTGATTGGCGATATAATGAAGATGAGACGTTAAATGAAACGTTTGAATTAAATCAGCCTCAAAATCAAGGAGCAACAATTCTTGTAGCTGACGAGAACTTCGGATGTGGTTCGTCACGTGAACACGCGCCATGGGCGCTTTTAGACTACGGGTTTCGTGCTATTATCGCACCTTCATTTGCGGATATTTTTAAACAAAACTGTCTAAAAAATGGTATTTTACCTATTGTTTTACCAAAAGAAGATGTTTCCTATTTAATGAAAGAGTCTCAAAGTGCTTCTTACGCCTGTACAATCGATCTTCATCAGCAAAAAATTACCGATGAAGCAGGTTTTGAACGTACGTTTGATATCAATGGTCATTGGAAATATATGCTTGTTAACGGATATGATGAAATTGGCTATACGCTTTCTTTTGAAGACGACATTTCTGCTTATGAAGCAAAAACGGTAAGATATTAACCAAAAATCGAGCAAAATTATGATTTTGCTCGATTTTTTTGCGTTCCGTTAACCGAATTGCTAAACTGTAAAGCAAATGGACCGCGAAGTGGGGAGAAAACATGTCGAATGAACAACAAAACAAAATTGTAGCTTTTCCTCTATTAAAAGAACGGTTGGTTGAAAAAGCTACAGATCATATGCAGCACAAGCAATTTCAAGAAGCACTTCCTTTATTTGAGCAGGCCTACGAACTTGATAATAAGCATCATGAAATCTTGCTTGGCCTTGTTATTTGTCACGTGGAGCTCGGTGATGCAGGCATAGCTAAAGAATTATGTGAGCAAATGCTGAAAGAAGATATTGGCGATTATTATCATAATTTGCAAATGTACCTCATGGTGTTAATTCAGCTTGGTCACTATCATGAAGGATATGTCACTCTACAAGCAGTTATTCAAGAACACAAACTCCCTTCTGAACATGCTGAACAGCTTTATCAGCTGTTGGAGTTCTGCAAGAATAGAATGAATCAAGAACAAGTCATAGAAGAACAAACAGAAGAAGAACAGCTAGAGCAGTTTAAATCATTCACAGCTCTAGACAATATTCAGGATCAGCTTGAATGGGTTCATTCATTAAAAACAAAGAGAATTGAAAAGCAGCGCGTCTTTCTGGAACAGCTATTTTCATCTGAAGCTGTTCACCCTATCGTAAAAACAGTCGCTTTAAAAACAGTTATGGAAGAAGAAGTAGACATTGATTTTATGATTACTAAGTTTGGAGAGACGAAAAAAGTAAATGCGCTTCAGCTTCAACGAACAACACCGTATTTGTTTGCCGAGCAAGTAGAAGCACAGCTGACGGAAAAGCTGGAGCATGAAAATCCTACATTGCTGCAGGTTGCCGTTGAAATATGGCAGCGTCATTTATTTATTACATTTCCGTTTTTACCGGGTGATAATGTAAAACTTTGGACGGCAGCGGTGTATGCTGTTAGTCTGATGATGCAAGGAGAAGAGTCAGATGCAGCTGTAGCAGAGGAAGACGGAAGTTTCTCCGCAGCTGAATTAAGAAAGGCAATTAAAGAGCTAAAAGAAATTGAAGAAATTTCTTTTATATAAAATGTGGTGTTTAGTTGAAACGTCATTGTTGTATGTTATAATATAATGGTTGTAAAATGCACTTAAATACGTATAGTAGAATTTCATCTTTACATTACATTCCTACTTACTTTAAAGTAATAGGGAGTTAAATAGATAATGATTGAGGGTTGAACTGATAGGCTATCTGCATTATCTAGTTTAGAAATCACTACTTAAAATGATTTTGGAGGGAAACATTCATGTCTGCAAAATGGGAAAAACAAGAAGGAAATCAAGGCGTTTTAACAGTAGAAGTTGAAGCTGCTGAGTTTGATAAAGCCTTAGATAAAGCATTCACAAAAGTTGTAAAACAAGTAAACGTACCAGGGTTCCGTAAAGGTAAAATGCCTCGTCCACTTTTCGAAAAACGTTTTGGCGTAGAATCTTTATATCAAGATGCACTAGACATCTTATTACCTGAAGCTTACAGCAATGCAATTGTTGAAGCTGGTATCGAGCCGGTTGATCGTCCAGAAATCGATGTTGAAACAATCGAAAAAGGACAACCTCTAGTTTTCACTGCTAAAGTAACTGTTAAGCCTGAAGTTAAATTAGGCGAATACAAAAACTTAGAAGTAGAAAAAGTAGATACAACTGTAACAGATGAAGACGTTGAAGCTGAATTAAAAACACTTCAAGAGCGTCACGCTGAACTAGTTGTTAAAGAAGAAGGAACTGTAGCTGAAGGTGATACAGCTGTAATCGACTTTGAAGGTTTCGTTGATGGCGAAGCATTCGAAGGCGGAAAAGGCGAAAACTATTCTTTAGAAATCGGTTCTAACACATTCATCCCTGGCTTTGAAGAGCAACTAGTTGGTCTTGAAGTAGGCGCTGAAAAAGAAGTGGAAGTAACATTCCCTGAAGAGTATCACGCTGAAGAGCTAGCTGGTAAAGCTGCTAAATTCAAAGTGAAATTACACGAAATCAAATCTAAAGAGCTTCCAGCTTTAGACGATGAGTTTGCAAAAGACGTAGATGAAGAAGTAGAAACTTTAGAAGCGTTAAAAGCAAAAACAAAAGAAAAATTACAAAGCGATAAAGAGAATCAAGCGGAATCAGCTCTTCGCGACACTTTAGTAGAAAAAGCTGCTGAAAACGCTGAAGTAGAAATTCCAGAAGCAATGTTCAACACTGAAATGGATCGTATGATGCAAGAGTTTGAACAACGTTTACAAATGCAAGGTCTTAACCTTGAACTTTACTTCCAATTCTCAGGTCAAGATGAAAAAGCTCTTCGCGACCAAATGCGTCCGGATGCTGAAAAGCGTGTGAAAATCAACTTAACGCTAGAAGCTATTTCAAAAGCTGAAAATCTTGAAGTAAGCGAAGAAGAAGTAGAAAAAGAATTAGAAAACATGGCAGGAATGTACAACATGCCTGTCGAAGAAATTAAGAAAGTGCTTGGCAGTCTTGATAGCATTAAAGAAGACATGAAAGTACGTAAAGCAGTTGAATTTCTTGTAGAAAACAGCAAAGCTGTTGCATAATAGTAAGTAAGAAACAAGGCGCGACTTGATCGTGCCTTGTTTTATAAACTTCAATAGTTTTTTTATATCATAACCAACACCGTAGAAGCAGCTTTAACCCATTGTTTGAAATCCGTGGTTATGAAATAGGCCCAATAAGAGGACACTATATAATAGCAGATCTCCATTCTGTTATGCTCATCAACAACATATACATAAAACGTTTTAGTATCTATTCAAGAAAATGTATGGTAAAATGCAATACAAATCTTTTCATAGCGCTTTTACTATGTAATAAAGAGGGGCATTTACCTACAAATAGATGAGTTGTTCATGTTGTTGGGCTATAGCGCGGATAGAAATCAGCTTCGAGCACTTTAGTAAATACTACAAGGGGTGAAAATTATGTTTAAATTTAACGATGAAAAAGGGCAGTTAAAATGCTCATTTTGTGGTAAAACACAAGAACAAGTACGCAAGTTAGTTGCGGGTCCAGGTGTTTACATATGCGATGAATGTATTGAACTTTGCACGGAAATCGTAGAAGAAGAGTTAGGTACAGAAGAAGAAGTAGAATTTAAAGATGTACCAAAACCAAAAGAAATTCGTGACATTTTAGATGAGTATGTAATTGGTCAAGAGGATGCGAAAAAATCGTTATCCGTTGCGGTATACAACCATTACAAACGAATCAATTCAAACAGCAAAATTGATGACGTTGAGTTATCAAAAAGTAATATTGCATTAATTGGACCTACAGGAAGTGGTAAAACTTTACTAGCTCAAACATTGGCTCGTATTTTAAACGTACCGTTTGCGATTGCAGATGCAACATCTCTAACAGAAGCGGGTTATGTAGGAGAAGATGTTGAAAACATCTTATTAAAATTAATTCAATCAGCTGATTACGATGTGGAGAAAGCTGAAAAAGGTATCATCTACATCGATGAAATTGATAAAGTAGCGCGTAAGTCTGAAAACCCATCTATTACACGTGATGTATCAGGTGAAGGTGTGCAGCAGGCTCTTCTTAAAATCTTAGAAGGTACTGTAGCAAGCGTTCCTCCTCAAGGTGGACGTAAACACCCTCATCAAGAATTTATTCAAATTGATACAACAAATATCTTATTTATTTGCGGTGGTGCATTTGACGGAATCGAACCTATTATTAAGCGCCGTCTAGGTAAAAAAGTAATTGGTTTCGGTTCAGAAACAAAACAACAAGACTTTACAGAAAAAGAGTTACTAGCAAAAGTATTACCGGAAGATTTATTAAAATTTGGTTTAATTCCAGAGTTTATTGGTCGTTTACCGGTTACTGCTAGCTTAGTGCCTCTTGATGAAGAAGCGCTAGTTGAGATTTTAACAAAACCGAAAAATGCACTAGTGAAACAATATCAAAAAATGCTTGAACTTGATGACGTTGAACTTGAGTTCGAAGACGAGGCTTTAGTAGAAATTTCTAAAAAAGCAATCGAGCGTAAAACAGGTGCTCGTGGTCTACGTTCAATCATTGAAGGTATTATGTTAGATGTAATGTTTGATCTTCCTTCACGTGATGATATTACAAAATGTATTATCACAGGTGAAACTGTTCGTGATCAAGCGGCTCCTAAGTTCGTATTAGAAGACGGATCTACTATTCAAGAAGGCAGCAAAACATCAGCATAAAAAAAGCCGGGTACTCAATTTGAGTACCCGGCTTTTTTCTGGTGATGAAGCACAACTAAATTTTACTTTTTACTAGAATCTTGTTTATTCCTACTGCTGCAGGGAGATAATAACTGATAATTATCTTACTAAACTGCGCAGGAGGTTTATCTATGAACTGGACGAATATTGCCTTAATGGTCCAACTCTTTTTTGGTATCATCATTGGCTTATATTTTTGGAATTTATTACGCAATCAGCGTACGCAAAAAGTCTCAATTGACCGGGATTCAAAGAAAGAAATGGAGCAATTGCAGAAAATGAGAGCCATCTCTTTAACTGAGCCGCTTGCCGAACGTGTGAGGCCGTCTAGCTTCTCCGATATTGTCGGACAAGAGGATGGAATTCGGTCACTAAAGGCTGCCCTTTGCGGTCCTAATCCACAGCACGTGATTGTATACGGGCCGCCTGGAGTAGGAAAAACCGCAGCAGCACGTTTAGTGTTAGAAGAAGCAAAAAAAAATAAAAAATCACCTTTCAAACAATCGGCTGTATTTGTAGAGTTAGATGCAACTACGGCGCGTTTTGATGAGCGAGGCATTGCTGATCCTTTGATTGGGTCTGTTCATGATCCTATTTACCAAGGAGCAGGTGCCATGGGCCAAGCTGGAATTCCGCAGCCAAAACAAGGAGCGGTTACAGATGCACACGGGGGAATTTTATTTATTGATGAAATTGGAGAGCTCCATCCTATTCAGATGAATAAGCTGTTAAAGGTTCTAGAAGATCGAAAAGTGTTTATGGAAAGCGCCTATTACAGCGAAGAAAACACACAAATCCCAACACATATTCACGATATTTTTCAAAATGGGTTGCCAGCAGACTTTCGTTTGATTGGTGCGACGACTAGAACGCCTAATGAAATTCCGCCTGCCATCCGTTCCAGGTGCGTAGAGGTATTTTTCCGTGAGCTTGATCGCGACGAAATTATTACAGTTGCAAAAAAAGCAGCAAATAAAGTAAGAATGGATATATCAGAAGAAGGTTTATCTCTGTTTTCTACATATGCACGCAATGGACGTGAAACGGTTAATATGATGCAAATTGCGGCTGGATTAGCGATATCAGAGGAACGAACGGACATTAAAAATGAAGATATTGAATGGATTGTTCATTCTAGTCAACTATCTCCAAGGCACGATCCGAAAATTGCAGATGAGGAAAAAGTGGGACTTATTAATGGATTAGCAGTGTACGGGCCCAACTCTGGAGCACTTTTAGAAATTGAAGTCAAAGCGATTCCTGCAAAAGAGAAAGGGAACATTATTATTACAGGTATCGTTGAAGAGGAAAGTATAGGGACTCAAGGGAAGTCTATTCGCCGTAAAAGTATGGCTAAAAGCTCAATTGAAAATGTCATAACGGTTCTTCGTTCCATGGATGTTCCAGCCGATGAGTATGATATTCATGTAAACTTTCCGGGGGGCGTGCCAATTGATGGGCCTTCTGCTGGTATTGCGATGGCAACAGGTATCTACTCAGCGATTTATGAAGTGCCAATTAAACATACGGTAGCAATGACAGGAGAAATTGGTCTGCACGGTAACGTAAAGCCAATTGGCGGTGTGATTCCAAAAATCAAGGCAGCAAAACAAGCAGGCGTTCAGACGGTGATTGTACCAAAGGAAAATATGAATGCAATGGTAGAAAAGGTAAAAGGTATCGATATTATTCCTGTCCATCATTTAACAGAGGTGTTTGAACAAGCGCTATTGTCTGTACATGAGCATGTTGCACATTTGTCGGTAGATCCAGCTATTTCAACTAGAGAATCTAGCTAATTCTATCATGATAATTAAAAATTAATGGTCAGATGAATATTCATCGCCTTTTTCGCGTATAAAACCTTTATACACAGCCAACGAAAAAGGCGTTTTTTTATGAAAAGAGCTTAAAAAGATATATTTTGCCTTTTAATTCTTTCTCATGGTACAATTAGTAATTACTATTGTTAGACATGTGTATACAAATGAGATAAAATTGTTAAAAGAATTCACACTTTACATACTTTAATTGACGAGCATTGGAGGTGTTCATTGCATGGCAGAAAAAGAAAAATTGACAATGCCGCTATTGCCTTTACGAGGTTTGATCGTCTATCCGACAATGGTGCTTCATTTAGATGTTGGGCGAGATAAATCTGTGCAAGCATTAGAAAAAGCAATGATGGATGATCACTTAGTTTGTTTAGTATCACAAAAAGATATGGGTATCGATGAACCAACAAAAGAGGATTTATATAGAACCGGTACGTTAGCAAAAATTAAACAAATGCTAAAGTTGCCAAATGGAACGATGCGCGTCTTAGTAGAAGGACTAAATCGCGTAACCGTTACAGAATTTGAAGACAGTGAAGAATATTTTGTTGTGCACGTGGAAAAGCAAAACGAAGAACATCAGGTTGATGTAGAAGATAAAGCGCTGATGCGCACGCTTTTAGACTATTTCGAACAATACATAAAACTTTCCAAAAAGGTGTCCGTTGAAACTCTTTCAACCGTAAGCGATATTGAAGAACCAGGAAGATTAGCGGATATTGTAGCCTCTCATTTACCAATAAAAATTCAGCTTAAACAAGAAATTTTAGAAATAACTGATGTGAAAGAAAGATTAAATACGATCATTTCTCATATTCAAGACGAGCAAGAAGTTTTGCAGCTGGAGAAAAAAATTGGACAGCGTGTAAAGAAATCAATGGAACGCACTCAGAAAGAGTATTATCTTCGTGAGCAAATGAAGGCGATTCAAAAAGAGCTTGGAGACAAAGAAGGAAAGACGGGAGAGGTAGCAACACTTCGCGAAAAAATTGAAGCAAGTGGGATGACGGACCACGTCAAACAAGTGGCGTTTAAAGAATTGGATCGCTATGAAAAAATTCCTGCTACCTCCGCTGAAAGCTCAGTCATTCGAAATTATATCGAGTGGTTGATTGCGCTACCTTGGACAAATGAAACGGAAGATACGCTCAATATTCATAATGCTGAACAAGTGCTGAACGATGAGCACTATGGCCTTGAAAAAGTGAAGGAACGCGTATTAGAATATCTAGCTGTGCAGCAGTTGACAAAATCTCTTAAAGGTCCTATTTTATGTTTAGCAGGACCTCCTGGCGTAGGGAAAACATCCCTAGCCCGTTCAATTGCTACGTCTCTAGATCGTCATTTTGTACGAGTGTCTCTAGGCGGCGTGAGAGATGAGTCAGAAATCCGCGGTCATCGTCGCACGTACGTGGGAGCTATGCCTGGACGCATTATTCAAGGAATGAAAAAAGCGGGAACGATTAATCCGGTATTTCTGCTTGATGAAATCGATAAAATGTCAAATGATTTCCGTGGAGACCCATCTTCTGCTTTGTTAGAAGTATTGGATCCTGAACAAAACCATAATTTCAGCGATCACTATATAGAAGAAACGTATGATTTATCAAAAGTGATGTTCGTGGCTACAGCTAATAACTTAGCTACGATTCCAGGGCCGCTGCGCGATCGAATGGAAATTATTCAAATTGCTGGTTACACGGAGCTGGAAAAGCTTGAAATCGCGAAGCGTCACCTATTGCTGCGCCAGCTAGAAAATCACGGATTGCAAAAGGGCAATTTGCAGATTCGTGATGACGCATTAACAGCAATCATCCGTTTATATACGAGAGAAGCTGGTGTTCGTAACCTTGAACGCGAAATTGCTTCCATTTGTCGAAAAGCAGCTCGTATCGTAGTCTCTGGCGAGAAAAAACGCGTGGTGGTGACGGCCAAAACGCTTGAAGAATTCCTTGGTAAGCCTAGGTTCCGTTACGGACAGGCTGAGACGGAAGATCAAGTCGGCGTTGCTACAGGTCTTGCTTACACAACTGTAGGAGGAGACACGCTAGCCATTGAAGTAAGCTTGTCCCCTGGTAAAGGAAGACTAGTGCTAACTGGAAAGCTTGGAGACGTGATGAAAGAATCAGCTCAGGCAGCATTTAGCTACGTGCGTTCAAATGCAGAGAAACTAGGAATTGATGAAAAGTTTTATGAAAAACATGATATTCATATCCATGTTCCAGAAGGAGCTGTACCAAAGGATGGACCTTCTGCAGGAATTACCATTGCCACTGCTCTAGTATCAGCACTAACGGGTAAACCGGTGCGTAGAGAAGTAGGAATGACAGGAGAAATTACACTAAGAGGTCGCGTATTACCAATCGGCGGTTTAAAAGAAAAGTCACTTAGTGCACATCGTGCCGGATTAACTAAAATATTAATCCCTCATGATAATGAACGTGATATTGAAGATATCCCTGACAGTGTACAAGAGGAATTAGACATCGTTCTTGTGTCACATGTGGACCAAGTATTGGAACATGCGCTAGTAGGAGAGGTAAAATGAAAGTAACTCAAGCCGATATTGTCATCAGTGCTGTACGCCCTGAACAATATCCTAAAGAAAACCTGCCAGAGTTTGCGTTAGCAGGCCGTTCAAATGTAGGAAAATCATCTTTTATTAATAAGATGCTCAATCGCAAAAGCTTAGCGCGTACGTCGTCTAAGCCTGGAAAAACTCAAACGCTTAACTTCTTTTTAATTAATGAAATCCTTCACTTTGTAGACGTACCTGGCTACGGATTTGCAAAAGTGTCTAAAAAAGAGCGTGAAGCATGGGGGAAAATGATTGAAACGTATTTAACAAATCGTGAGCAGCTTAAAGCTGTGTTAATGATTGTTGATCTACGCCATGCACCTTCAAAGGATGACGTTATGATGTATGAGTTTTTGAAGCACCATGACCTTCCCGTTATGGTTATCGCGACGAAAGCTGATAAAATTCCTAAAGGGAAATGGCAAAAGCACTTAAAAGTAGTGAGAGAAACGCTGGACTTGGATCCAAATGATGAATTAATTCATTTCTCATCTGAAACAGGTGAAGGAAAAGATAAAGCGTGGAAATCTTTGCAGTATCGCATGACTCACTAAACAAAGGAATAGAAGCTAAAAAAATGGAACGTTTATCATCACTCTAACAGGAAGTGAGTCAAACGTTCCATTTTTTTAACTTGTTTACATAGATTACTTTCGTTTGAAAAATAATAAATATAGCCCAACTAGTAACAATAAAATAGGCCAGAAGGTTGTTAAATAATTTACGCCGTCTTCAACTTTTGGCAAAAATAGTTTAAGACGGTCTGAAAACATCATTAAAATGGCAATAATTAAAAGGGTGCCGCCTTGGAAAAAGCCTGATTTGGCTTTTCTAGCACTAAGTAAAAAGCTAATAGCCACCATAAAAACGACCATGCTAATATTCGTAGGCCAAAAGGGAATTTGTTCACTTACATAGAAATGAATACCTAAAGTGATTAATATGTAGCTTGCAAGCAAGTTTGAATGATCTTGAGATAAAGCAGACTCAGTTAACAGGGCTGCTCCTATTAAAATTAACAGTACAGGCCACGTGTATACCTTTGCTGCAATGCTCATATGTAGTTCATTCAGTAAGAAAAAGATTCCAAATCCAACTAGTAAGACACCAAAAAACATTGATTGCTTTTTCATAGTAACCTCCAGGTGTTTCAAAACAGAAAACGTGATAAAACGCTGCTTTTTTGATACAATTTATTACGGAATAACAGTTAATATCTTAACACATGTTTTCAAAGACTGTTCACATTTTTTTTTCGAATGACTTATAGAACATGTTATAATAGTTAGAGATAAGGCGAAGCTTACACCTGTGTAATGTACGCCGCTTTTTACGAATAGTAGAATGAAGAACGCCGGATTTTACGGGCAGTTATCTCACTGTAGCTCTTTGGGAATTTAGGGGTTACTGCCCGTCAAATTCGGATAAATAAGCACATTTCAATTATAGGGGGTATGTACAAATGCATATTATAGCAGTCGGCTTAAACTTTCGAACAGCCCCTGTTGAAATAAGAGAAAAGCTTAGTTTTAATGAGCAAGAACTAGCATCTGCCATGAAAACGTTAAGCGGCCAAAAAAGTATTTTGGAAAACATCATTGTTTCAACATGCAATCGTACGGAAATTTATGCTGTTGTTGATCAATTACACACGGGCCGTTATTATGTAAAAGCATTTTTAGCTGAATGGTTCGGAATAGATAAAGAAGAGTTTTCGCCTTATTTAACCATCTATGAAAATGATGGAGCCATCGAACATTTATACCGAGTAGCATGTGGATTAGATTCAATGGTGATTGGTGAAACACAAATTCTTGGACAAGTGCGTTCAAGCTTTTTGCTTGCTCAAGAAGAAGAAACAATTGGAACGGTTTTTAATCAGCTGTTTAAACAAGCTGTGACATTAGCCAAAAAAGCTCATCATGAAACAGAAATTGGTGCAAATGCAGTTTCTGTCAGCTATGCAGCCGTAGAGCTTGCTAAAAAGATTTTTGGAGATTTATCGTCCAAACATGTGTTGATTCTTGGTGCGGGAAAAATGGGTCAGCTTGCCGTACAGAATTTATATGGCAGCGGAGCTAAAAAAGTAACGGTAGTGAATCGAACATTTGAAAAGGCACAAGAGCTAGCAAACCGTTTTTCTGGAGAAGCCAAACCATTTGCTGATCTTCAACATGCTTTAAGCGAAGCAGATATCTTAATTAGTTCAACAGGGGCTAATGACTATGTAGTAACGAAACAAATGATGAGTGAAGCCGAGCGTACGCGTAAAGGTCGTCCATTGTTTATGGTAGACATCGCCGTTCCACGTGACTTAGATCCAGAACTAGATGAGCTAGAGACGGTCTTTTTATATGATATCGACGATTTAAACGGGATTGTAGAAACCAATTTGCAAGAGCGTCAAAAAGCTGCGGATGAAATTGAAATTATGCTTGAAGCTGAAATTGTTGCTTTCAAGTCTTGGCTTGGTACATTAGGCGTTGTGCCTGTTATTTCTGCACTTCGTCAAAAAGCACTTACCATTCAAGCTGAAACGATGAAAAGCATTGATCGTAAGCTCCCAGATTTATCTGAGCGCGAGCGCAAAGTTTTAAATAAACATACAAAAAGTATAATTAATCAACTTCTTCGCGATCCAATTTTATACGCGAAAGAATTGGCTGGAGAGAAACATGCTGAAGAGTCTTTAGAGCTGTTCATGAAGATTTTTAATATTGAACAGGAAGTTGCTTTGCAAAAAGAAAAAGAAGAGCAGCTTCATACATCGATTACGTCTCATTCAGTAGCTTATCAGTCTTAAGTGAGGATTGAATAATGGTTGATATGGAATTAACCAGAATCTATGAATTGATTGTGATTTTGTACGCGGTGAGCGTTTTATTATATTTTATTGATTTTGTACAAAATAACCGGAAGGCAAACTCGATAGCCTTCTGGTTACTTTCTATTGTGTGGGTTTTGCAAACAGCCTTTTTAATTTTACGAATGTTTGAGACGGGAAGGTTTCCTATTCTTACCGTTTCTGAAGGGCTGTATTTTTACGCGTGGGTCTTAATTACTCTTTCACTTGTGATTAATCGCCTGTTTCGCGTTGATTTTATGGTGTTTTTTACAAATGTGATTGGTTTCTTAATTATGGCTATTCATACGTTTGCTCCACTTGAAACATACACTGCTGTCCAGTCGGAGCGCCTTGTGTCAGAATTATTAATCATTCATATTACCATGGCTATTTTATCTTACGGCGCTTTTTCAGTCTCTTTTGTTTTTTCCGCTCTGTATCTTGTTCAGTATAATTTATTGAAAAAGAAGAAGTGGGGCAAGCGCTTGCTAAGAATTGAAGATTTAACAAAGCTAGATTACATGTCCTATGTATTAATTTTAATTGGTGTACCGCTGTTATTGCTTTCGTTAATCTTAGGAATCATATGGGCTTATATTAAATACGTAGATTTTCATTGGTACGATACAAAAGTGTTAGGTTCATTTTTAATGTTTGTTGCATACAGCGCTTACTTGTATGCTAGACTGCGTAGAGGTATTCAAGGAAAGGCAATCGCAATGTGGAATATTGGATTGTTCCTAGTCTTACTTATTAATTTCTTTTTATTTGGCAGTTTATCGAATTTTCACTTTTGGGGTTCGTAATTAGGAGGACAACATGCGAAAAATTATTGTCGGCTCTCGTCGAAGCAAACTTGCGTTAACACAGACCAAGTGGGTCATTGAACAGTTAAAAAAACAAGGTCTTCCTTTTGAGTTTGAAATTAAAGAAATGGTTACAAAAGGGGACCAAATTTTAAATGTAACGCTGTCCAAAGTAGGCGGTAAAGGTCTTTTTGTAAAAGAAATTGAACAAGCCATGTTAGATGAAGAAATTGATATGGCCGTTCATAGTATGAAAGATATGCCAGCTGTTTTGCCAGAAGGATTAACGATTGGATGTATTCCTTTACGAGAAGATCATCGTGATGCGCTTATTTCAAAAAATGGTGAACGATTTGAGGAGCTACCAAGCGGTGCTGTGATTGGGACAAGCAGCTTGCGTCGAGGGGCACAGCTTCTATCTATGCGTTCAGATATCGAAATTAAATGGATTCGAGGAAATATCGACACACGCCTAGAGAAATTAAAAAATGAAGATTACGATGCGATTATCTTGGCAGCTGCAGGGTTATCTCGTATGGGCTGGTCGAGAGATACGGTCACTCAGTACCTAGAGCCGGAAATAAGCGTTCCCGCTGTAGGACAAGGAGCTTTAGCTATCGAATGCCGAGAAAATGACCATGAATTATTATCGCTTCTTCAAGCTCTAAATCATGATGAAACCGCTCGTGCTGTTAGAGCTGAACGCGTATTTTTAAAAGAGATGGAAGGCGGATGCCAAGTGCCGATTGCGGGTTATGGGCGTATATTGGACGGCGGAAACATTGAGCTAACGTCGCTAGTCGCGTCTCCTGATGGCAAAACGATTTACAAAGAGCAAATTACGGGAAAAGACCCGGTTGCTATCGGTTCAGAAGCTGCTGAGCGCTTAACATCTCAAGGAGCTAAGCTTTTAATTGACCGTGTAAAAGAGGAGCTGGACAAATAATGAGTCATGAGGCTCCTCTTTTTTTGAAAACAGTTTTGATTACAAGAGAAGCGAAGCAGGCTCATTCATTTGCAGCACAGATTAAAAAGCTTGGAGGCATACCTTTAAGCTTACCAGTCCTCACGTTCGCACGTTCTAACAATGAAAAAGAAGTGGAAGAGGTCCTGCTGTCAATTGACTGTTTTGATTGGATTGTTTTTACAAGTCAAAACGGCATTTCTTTTTTCTTTGAATGGCTAAAAGAGTTAAATATCAGTTGGAGTGCTTTAAAAAGATTAAAAGTGGCTGCGGTTGGAGAAAAAACCGCAAAATTGCTAGAAAAACATGATGTTAACGTGCAACTTGTTCCAAAAGAATACGTGGCGGAATCACTTCTTGAGTCGTTAAAAGCAAATGTGTCACATCACGAGCGAGTTCTCCTTGTACGAGGACAATTAGCCCGCTCTGTTTTAAAAGATGGCTTAAAAGAGTGTGAGGTAACGGATTTAGTTGTATATCAGACCATTCGAAATCAAGACTCTGAACGCTTGGTTAAGCAACATTTAGAAACAGGAATTGATGCCATTACTTTTACAAGTTCTTCTACAGTGAAATTTTTTGTCGAGTCAATTAAAGATATTCCGAATTGGCTTGAGCTTATAAATAGAACCAAAGTTGTTTGCATTGGTCCTATTACCAGTCAGACAGCGAGCGAATATGGAATTAAGCATCTTGTTCCTAACACATACACAATAAATGGTATGATAGATATGTTGGTTAGTTGTTTTGAATAATAAAGGAGGATTTTAACATGAAAGATTTACAATTTACACGTCATCGTCGTCTTCGTAATTCTGTAAATATGCGTGCGCTTGTACGTGAAACACATTTACATCCTGAAGACTTTATATATCCTATTTTTATTGTAGAAGGTGAACAAAAAAGAAATGCTGTAAAATCAATGCCAGGTGTGGATCAAATTTCTTTAGACTACTTGAATGATGAAATCCAAGAGTTAGTCGATTTAGGAATCAAGTCAGCTATGGTATTTGGTGTTCCCGCTGAAAAAGATGCGGTCGGCTCACAGGCATACCATGACCACGGAATTGTTCAAAAAGGTATTCGTCAAATTAAAGAAAATTTTCCAGACTTTGTTGTTATCGCAGATACATGCTTATGTCAATACACAGATCATGGCCACTGTGGTGTAATTGAAGACGGAAAAATCTTAAACGATCCTAGCCTTGACTTATTAGCGCGTACAGCGGTTAGTCAAGCTAAAGCAGGAGCGGATATTATTGCGCCTTCAAACATGATGGACGGTTTTGTGGCAGCTATTCGCCATGGTCTAGACGAAGCTGGATTTGAAGATGTGCCTGTGATGTCTTATGCTGTTAAATATGCATCTGCTTTTTACGGACCATTCCGCGATGCAGCGCATTCTTCTCCTCAATTTGGAGACCGTAAAACATATCAAATGGACCCAGCCAATCGCTTAGAAGCACTTCGAGAAGCGGAATCTGATGTAGAAGAAGGAGCAGATTTCTTAATTGTAAAACCAGCTCTATCTTATTTAGATATTATGCGCGATGTGAAAAATACATTTAATTTACCGGTAGTGGCTTATAATGTGAGTGGTGAATATTCGATGATTAAAGCGGCAGCTCAAAACGGCTGGGTAAATGAAAAAGAGATTGTTCTTGAAAAATTAATTAGCATGAAGCGTGCAGGAGCGGATTTAATTGTAACGTATCATGCTAAAGACGCAGCACGCTGGTTATCTGACAAGTAATTAAGGAGGCTTACACATGAGAAGTTATGAAAAGTCAAAAGCAGCTTTTTTAGAAGCGCAGCAATTAATGCCGGGTGGAGTAAACAGTCCTGTTCGTGCATTTAAATCAGTAGATATGGATCCTATTTTTATGGAACGAGGAAAAGGCGCTACGATTTACGATATTGACGGCAACAAATATATTGACTACGTCTTATCATGGGGACCTTTAATTCACGGACATTCCAACGATCAAGTAGTTGAAGCAGTCAAAAAAGTAACGGAATCTGGTACAAGCTTTGGTGCACCAACATTAATTGAAAATGAGCTTGCTAAGGTTGTGATTGAGCGCGTTCCTTCAATCGAAATCGTCCGTATGGTGAGTTCAGGTACGGAAGCAACGATGAGCGCACTGCGTTTAGCACGTGGCTATACGGGTCGCAACAAAATTTTAAAATTTGAAGGCTGTTACCACGGACACGGTGACTCTCTTCTAATTAAAGCTGGATCAGGCGTTGCAACGTTAGGCCTACCAGATAGTCCGGGAGTGCCTGAAGGAATCGCTAAAAACACGATTACAGTGCCGTACAATGATCTAGAAAGCGTACAATATGCTTTTAAAGAATTCGGAGATGACATTGCCGGAGTAATCGTTGAACCGGTAGCAGGAAATATGGGTGTGGTACCCCCTCAGCCAGGTTTCTTACAAGGGCTTCGTGATATCACATCAGAATATGGCTCACTGCTCATTTTTGATGAAGTAATGACAGGGTTCCGCGTAGCGTACAACTGTGCACAGGGATACTACAATATTACTCCTGACTTAACTTGCTTAGGAAAAGTAATCGGTGGTGGTTTACCAGTAGGTGCTTACGGTGGTAAAGCTGAAATTATGGAGCGAGTTGCACCAAGCGGCCCGATTTATCAAGCAGGTACATTATCAGGTAATCCGCTTGCGATGACAGCTGGATACGAGACGTTAACGCAGCTGACACCTCAATCCTACGATGAGTTCATTCGTAAAGCAGATCGCTTAGAAGAAGGATTGATGGCAGCAGCTGAAAAAT
This sequence comes from Priestia sp. JV24, assembly GCF_025910025.1. NCBI lineage: Bacteria > Bacillati > Bacillota > Bacilli > Caryophanales > Bacillaceae > Priestia > Priestia sp. JV24. Next base: position 618,970 of record NZ_JAPCIN010000023.1, on the reverse strand, counting down.
ATGATGTGCCGTTTACCGTAAACCGAGCTGGTTCAATGATTGGTTTCTTCTTTACAAACGAACAGGTAATAAATTACGAAACAGCGAAAACATCGAATTTAGATTATTTTGCAGCTTACTATCGTGAAATGGCTAATGAAGGCGTATTTTTACCTCCTTCTCAATTCGAAGGAATGTTTTTATCAACTTCTCATACAGATGCAGACATTGAACATACAATTGCAGCAGCTGAAAAAGCTTTTTCGAAGTTACGTGGATAAACAGCTAAATAAGATTGACTTTTATATCAAGGCTTACGGAGGATTCCGTAAGCTTTTTTAGTTTTAAAGACATATTTTAATTTATTTGTTCATACATCTTTAATGACCGCGCTATTACCTGGCGGGTGTTGGAAGGGGGAGAACAATTTGTCGCAGGATAATTTATCATGTCTGCGTTTTTCCGTAGAAGAATCAGTATGGTTTCAAAAAGGACAGGAAGTCTCACAACTTTTGTCTATCTCCTTAGAGCCTCAAGTATCTATTCAAGAATATGACCAATACGTGTCTATTCGAGGAGCATTACAATTAACAGGTGAATACGAAACGTACGAGGGAGAGCACTCGTTACGCGAATATACAAATGAGAATCAAGTGCAATCTATCTCTGTCCGTGAAGACGGAACGGCTGAATTATCACATCAATTTCCTGTTGATATTACCATTCCTAAAAATCGTATTCAAAGTATTGAAGACGTATATGTATCTATTGATTTATTTGATTATGAATTGCCAGGCACAAATCAGCTGCAGCTAATGGCTGACTTGTCCATCACAGGATTGTACGAACAGCATGAAGAACGAGAAGAAGAGGAAGAGTTTTCGGAGGAACAGCACATCGTCTCCTATGAAGAAGTGGACGATGCTGAAGAGGTATATACTGAAAACGTTGCTCAAGAAGAAGAACAAGAGGAACAAGAGTTTGACGTAAGCTATCGTGAAGCTCCCGCACTTTTAGAAGCAGAGGCTATTGAAGAAGAGCATTCAGAAGAAGAGCATTCAGAAGAAGAGCATTCAGAAGAGACCCCTAGTTATTTTTCATCTGTATTTAAAAAAGAATCTCGTGCTGAGCCGGTCGTGGAATATGAAGAGGAAGCATATGAACCATTTGAAGTCGAAGTGAAAAAAGAGGCCCAAATCGAGGAAGAAAGAGAAGACAATGTGATTGAACTGTTTCAGCTTCGTCAAGAGCAAGAAAGCTTCGAAGAATCGCAAGCTAGTGAATTGAATACGTATGCTGACGTTCAACAAGAGGCTGAGCAAGAAGAAGCTGAACAAGAAGAAGCTGAACAAGAAGAGGAAAAGATTATTGTTGAATTTCGGAAAGAAGAAAATGAAAGCGGCCGAAATGAAAACGCCCTTTATTTAACAAAGCTCTTTTCGCGGGAAGAAGAAGCTTTTTCAACTTGGAAGCTTTGTATTGTTCAAGACGGAGATTCGCTTGATACGATAGCAAACCGCTATAATACGAATGTACAAAACATTTTACGAGTAAATAATTTAGAAGATGAATATGAGCTGGAAGAAGGAAGCATCTTAAATATTCCCGTTCGTTAAAGTCGGAAAGAAAACAGTTTTGACGCATATAATGTCTTAACTGTTTTCTTTATTTTTTACGAGGAAGGAGAATATAGATGCAGCGGACAGTAGCAGACTATAAAGTATTGTTAAAAGAATATGACTTAGATGTTGACTTTATCGAAGACTACGGAAAAGTAAAAAAAGTCTATACGAAAACCGGCGTGTTTGCGCTTAAAGAAATGGCGAATCATCAAGAACGAAATCAAAACTTCATTCAAAAGCTGCAGAACGTGTATCAAAAAGGATGGATGGGATTTGTCCCTATTTATCAGACGAAGCGTTCTCAGCCCATTGTTTCAGATGAAAGCGGCTCGTATTACTTAATGCCGTGGCTCCCAAATAATCCAACCGAAGAGCGTGATATTCGATATCATAAATTATTTCAAGAGCTTGCTAAGCTTCACGGCGCTTCGGCGCAGGAAGTAGAAGTGAAAAAAGAAGATATAGAAAATCATTATACATCGATGAAAGAAACGTGGGAAAAACGTCAGGAAGAGCTGAAGCAGTACGTAGTAGAATGCGAGAAGAAAGTTTATATGTCCCCGTTTGAATTGCACTACTGTACATTTTATTATGAAATGACAAGAGCGCTTGAATTTGGTTTTGGAAAGCTCGATCAGTGGAACGATGAAATGGAAGAAAAGGAAAAGATCCGGCTGGTTACGTCTCATGGAAAGCTATCGGCTAAACATTTTATCTATGACGAACGGGGAAATGGTTTTTTTATTAATTTTGAACATGCAAAAGATGCTTCACCGATTTATGATTTGGTCTCATTTTATTTCCGTACTCTTCGCACATACCCAGTAACTACCTATGACAGCTATGAGTGGTTTAGTACGTATGAAAAACATTTTGCTCTCAGAGAAGAGGAACGGCTGCTTTTACACAGTTATTTGGCGTTTCCAGAACCCTTGTATCAGTGTATCGTTCAATATAGGCAGCATAAAGAAAGTAAAACAGAGCTTGAACATATGCAGTCATTTATTCGAGCATACTGGCTGACGAAAAACATTGAACAGCTCAATATTAAAATATTTGAAGTAGATCAGCAAAAAAAAATGGCAGCGGAAGCAGCTGCACAAGCCCAAGCGAACGAATAGCGCTTGGGTTTTTAAATCCAGTCCGAATATAAAGCAACCGCTAGTATGGCAAGCAGTGCCAACAACAGTACATCAAAGGTTGTAGGGAAAAATAGTGTACGTATACCTTGAAAAATTGTTAAAGGAACGATAAACTGTCCACAAGCCGCTCCTGCTGTTTTGAGCCACCGCTGCAGCTGATACGAATTTACATTTATTCGTTTCTTCATTTGTACATGCCCCTTTCAATCCACGTGCCCAGGTTAAAGTAAGTATATGAAAAAAGAAAGAAATGGTGCCATTTTTTTGAGCGGACTCTTCATTTTATTTCCAAAATTAGCGAGTGAATGAAAAAATAAAGAGCAGAACAAAAAAATTATGAATATAATCGTAAAAAAGTGGAGAAGATTATTGACGATTCAACATTTTTTCATATAGTATAATTAAGAGAATTTCATACATAAATACAGTGAATAGGAAGAGTACGGGATGTTCGTCTTTCAGAGAGAGAAATCAGCTGCTGTGAGATTTCTTAAGAATGTGCACTCGGAATGTCGCCTATGAGTAGCTTTTTTGAACAGCTGCATAGCTCAGTAGAAAAAGCCGGTTAATCAACCGTTATGAAATGAAGTGTATAGGCTTATCAAACGGGATAGGTCTATAAAAAAAGGTGGTACCGCGAAATCAACTCCTTTCGTCCTTTTATTAGGAAAGGAGTTTTTTTATGTTTATAAAAGCTTTACACAGTTTCTAAAGACTGAAACTTTATATTATGGAGGTATACATTATGTCTGAAAAAGAAGTGACTCTTCCAACGAAGTATGATCCAAAAGCCGTTGAAGAAAATCGTTATCAGTATTGGTTAGACGGGAAGTTTTTTGAAGCAACAAATGATCCTGAAAAAGAGCCATATACAATTGTAATTCCACCCCCAAACGTAACGGGCAAGCTGCATTTAGGCCACGCTTGGGATACAACGTTACAAGACATCTTAACGCGTATGAAGCGCATGCAAGGCTATGACGTTTTATGGCTTCCTGGCATGGACCATGCGGGGATTGCAACGCAGGCAAAAGTAGAAGAAAAGCTTCGCAGCGAAGGGAAAAGCCGCTACGATCTAGGCCGCGAAAATTTTGTAGCCGAAACATGGAAATGGAAAGAAGAATATGCAAGCTTTATTCGCCAGCAGTGGTCGAAGCTAGGACTTGGCTTAGACTATTCACGCGAGCGCTTCACGCTTGATGAAGGCCTTTCTAAAGCAGTGCGCGAAGTATTCGTAACGCTTTACAAAAAAGGGTTAATCTATCGCGGAGAATATATTATTAACTGGGATCCAGCTACAAAAACAGCTCTTTCAGACATCGAGGTTATTTACAAAGATGTACAAGGTGCGTTTTATCATATGCGCTATCCGTTGGCAGATGGTTCTGGACATATTGAAATCGCAACAACTCGTCCTGAAACGATGCTAGGAGATACGGCTGTAGCTGTTCACCCTGAAGATGATCGCTATAAGCACTTAATCGGCAAAAAGGTTGTCCTTCCGATTGTAGGGCGTGAAATTCCTATCGTAGGCGATGATTATGTTGATATGGAATTCGGTTCTGGTGCGGTAAAAATTACGCCTGCTCATGACCCGAACGATTTTGAAATTGGAAACCGTCATAATTTAGAGCGTATTTTAGTGATGAATCAAGACGGTACGATGAATGACAAAGCAGGTAAATATGAAGGAATGGATCGTTTTGCTTGTCGTAAGCAAATTGTTAAAGACCTTCAAGAAGACGGCGTATTGTTCAACATTGAAGACCACATGCATTCAGTAGGTCATAGTGAACGAAGCGGTGCCGTTGTTGAACCTTATTTATCAACTCAATGGTTTGTAAAAATGCAGCCGTTAGCAGATAAAGCAGTAGATCTTCAAAAACAAGAAGAAAAAGTAAACTTTGTACCTGACCGTTTTGAAAAGACATACTTACACTGGATGGAAAATATTCGCGACTGGTGTATTTCGCGTCAGCTTTGGTGGGGACACCGCATTCCAGCTTGGTATCACAAAGAAACTGGAGAGGTATACGTAGATCATGAGGCTCCAGCAGATATCGAAAACTGGGAACAGGATTCAGATGTATTAGACACATGGTTCAGCTCAGCGCTATGGCCGTTCTCAACAATGGGCTGGCCGGATGTGGATGCAGCTGATTTCAAACGCTACTACCCAACAAATGTGCTTGTAACAGGCTATGACATTATCTTCTTCTGGGTATCTCGTATGATTTTCCAAGGTCTTGAATTTACGGGTAAACGTCCGTTTGACGATGTACTGATTCACGGTCTTGTCCGAGATGCTGAAGGTCGTAAAATGAGTAAATCACTTGGTAACGGCGTAGATCCAATGGAAGTAATCGAGAAATACGGTGCGGATTCTCTTCGCTACTTCTTATCTACAGGAAGCTCACCGGGACAAGATTTACGCTTCAGCTTTGAAAAAGTCGAAGCGACGTGGAACTTTGCAAATAAAATTTGGAATGCTTCTCGTTTTGCATTAATGAACATGGATGGCATCACATTTGAAGAGCTTGATTTATCAGGCGAAAAATACGTTGCCGATAAATGGATTTTAACGCGCTTAAATGAGACGATTGAGCACGTAACAAAATTAGCTGACAAATATGAATTCGGTGAAGTTGGACGCATTCTCTATAACTTTATTTGGGATGATTTCTGCGATTGGTACATTGAAATGGCTAAACTTCCTCTTTACGCAGAAGATGAAGCAGCTAAAAAGACAACACGCTCAATTTTAGCTTATGTACTTGATAACACAATGCGACTTTTACATCCATTCATGCCGTTTATTACTGAGGAAATTTGGCAAAGCTTGCCGCATGAAGGCGAATCAATTACAGTAGCTAAATGGCCGGAAGTACGCGCTGAGCTTTCGGATAAAGAAGCTGCTAACGATATGCGTTTACTTGTAGATATTATCCGTGCTGTTCGTAATATTCGTGCTGAAGTGAACACGCCGATGAGCAAACAAGTAAAATTATTTATTAAAGCTAAAGATGAAAATATTCAAAGCCAGCTTGAAAAGAACCGTGCGTATGTAGAACGTTTCTGTAATCCAAGTGAGCTTGTGATTTCAACCGATGTTTCATTAGATGAAAAAGCGATGAGTGCTGTTGTAACAGGAGCAGAATTAATTTTACCTCTTGAAGGTTTAATTAATATCGAAGAAGAGATCGCACGTTTAGAAAAAGAATACGACAAGTTAAACAAAGAAGTAGAACGTGTACAAAAGAAATTAAACAACCAAGGCTTTATTGCAAAAGCGCCTGCTAAAGTAGTAGAAGAAGAGCGTGCAAAAGAGCAAGATTACGTTGAAAAACGTGAAGCTGTTCAGTCTCGTATTGCTGAATTACGCGGATAATCAATGGGTTAATGAATGAACAGAAAAAGCGTGGCTTGTATAGCGACGCTTTTTCTTTACATAATAATAGCGATGGAAAAGAAAGGTGAATAAAAGATGATAACGACATATGAAGAAGCGCTTGATTGGATTCATAACAGACTTCGCTTTGGAATCAAGCCGGGGTTAGAACGAATGGAATGGATGCTAGAGCAGCTTGATTTTCCGCAGCAAAATATAAATGCTATTCATGTTGCTGGGACGAATGGTAAAGGTTCTACTGTTTCTTATTTGCGAAACATGTTAGAAGAAGCAGGGTATAAAGTTGGAACGTTTACTTCCCCTTATATCGAAACATTTAATGAGCGGATTAGCGTGAATGGACAGCCTATTTCAAATGAAGCAATGACCGCTCTTGTTCAGGAAGTAAAGCCTGTAGTGGAGCGACTAGAACATACGGACTTAGGGTCAGCAACGGAATTTGAAGTGATTACAATCATGGCTTTTCTTTATTTCGGCTATCATGATTCAGTTGACTATGCTGTGTTTGAAACAGGTCTTGGGGGACGATATGATTCAACAAACGTTGTGAGTCCTATGGTGAGTGTTATTACAAACATTGGATTTGATCACATGGCGATACTAGGTGATACGGTAGAAGAAATTGCAGCAGAAAAAGCGGGGATTATTAAAAAAGAAGTCCCTATTATTACGGGTGCCGAGCAGGTAAAGGCGCTTGACGTCATTACAGAAGAGGCAAATTCGAAGCAGGCTCCGTTATTTGTGTTAGGAAAAGAATTTAAAATTGAAAACTATGAGCCCTTAGCAAATGGAGAAGGCTTTACGTTAAAAACGCCGTATGGCACATTTAAACACTTGCAATTAAATATGCTTGGCTATCATCAAGTTAAAAATGCAGCTTTGGCTCTCATGGCCGTTTGTTATTTAAAAGAAAAGAAAAAGCTTTCTATCTCCAAAGAGCAAATGATAAAAGGGATTCAGCATACAAAGTGGAACGGCCGCTTTGAGATAGTAAATGAGCATCCCTTAACGATTATTGATGGGGCTCATAATGCAGAAGGCATTGATAGCCTGTTATCTACTTTACGCCTTCATTATGAAGATCGAAACATTCATTTAGTTTTCAGCTGCTTAAATGATAAAAGCGCTGATCGAATGGTCCAAGAACTTGAAACAATCGCTGCAAGTATTACATTTACGTCGTTTGACTTTCCTCGTGCTCGCACAGCCGCGGAGCTTTATGAGATGAGTACTCATCATAATAAGCATATGGACGAGAATTGGAAAAAAGCAATTGCTTACGTAAAGGAAAAGGCGACAGGTGAACAAGACATGGTCGTGATTACAGGGTCTCTGTATTTTATATCAGAAGTGCGGGCTTTTCTTCTCAAATGAGCAAAAGCAGCAAGTGGAATCTTGCTGCTTTTAACACAATGTAAGGAAGGAATAGGGATAATAAGTAAGCACTAAGTTCAAAGTATTGTCACTTTCACCCCCTAGGTAAGTGATATATAATAAACATGTACATCACTAAATAAGGAGATTGTTAACATGAGTAAGAATAATGAAAAAATTGTACCGAAAAGTAATAAAAACTTTACCGGTATTATTCTTACCTTTTCAGTGATAGCGAATGTTATTATTTTACTGCTATTCTTTTCGAATATTGGCTATCAAGGAAAAGTAAGTTTTGATTTGACTATCTTTCCACGGTTAAATGCTATTTTGAATAGTTTTACGTTTATTTTTTTAGTTGCAGCGTTGATTTCAATTTTCAGGAAAAATATTAATGCTCATAAAGGTTTTATTTTAGCAGCATTCACTTCCACACTGCTCTTTTTAGTTTCATATTTAACGTTCCACTACATCTCCACAGAAACAGCCACGTTCGGTGGAGAAGGAATCGTTCGTCCCATTTACTTCTTTATTTTGATCACACACAGTTTCCTAGCAGCGATTATTGTTCCGCTGGCACTGTTTGCACTTGTGTGGGGATGGACAATGCAAGTTGAAAAACATAAAAAAATTGTGCGATGGACAATGCCAATCTGGCTTTATGTAAGTCTTACAGGTGTAATTGTCTACTTATTTATGGCTCCTTACTATTAAAAAACGTCTGCTTTTGCAGACGTTTTTTTTATGCTGTTATTGTTTTTTAGTGGTATAATCCTTATTACCTATAAAAGGTGTGTTTTAAGGAAGGAGGCATACAGAATATGACTTTTATGGGTATTATGATTCAGTGTATTAATCAAGGAGCTGTTTGATACTAATCAATAAAGGAGAGGTGTGGAAATGGATAAACTGTCCACGAAGAATAAAGGACTTTCTCTAATGCAAGTGATCATACTGGTTATCATAATAGGTCTTCTAGCAGCTTTTCTCATTCCGTTTATTGGCAGCTATTTAAAAGGAAAAGATACATTGCCTCATTCAAAAGAAAATCTACAGTTAATATTCTGTACCCCTGAAATGGAAGGAGTCGTATGAGTTTAATTTACCTTTATCTATTTGTTTCAGGTCTCACTCTAGGTTCATTTTATAATGTAGCAGGCCTTAGAATTCCTCAGAAAAAATCTATTTTATCTCCAAGATCTCATTGTCCACACTGTTTATACGTTCTTTCTCCACAACAGTTAATTCCCATAGTCTCCTACATTAAAAATGCAGGAAAATGTAGTATGTGTCGCAAAAAAATCTCCTTCATCTACCCGTTCGTAGAATTTTCGACAGGAAGTTTATTTGTATATGCTTTTTTTAGGTTGAATATGACGTTAGAACTGATTGTCATATTAACCTTTGTTTCTTTTTTTACAATTATAGTTGTCTCAGATATAGCTTATATGATTGTCCCAAATAAGGTACTGCTTTTCTTTTTGCCTATCTTTCTTCTTGAGCGTCTTTTCATTCCATTAACTTCGTGGAGTGATTCCTTAATGGGAGGAGGAATAGCATTTTTTCTCCTCTTTCTAGTCGCATTTCTCAGCAGAGGAGGCCTTGGAGAAGGAGATATTAAATTGTATGGTTTGATTGGTATTGTGCTTGGAGTAAAGCTTGTTTTGCTATCGCTTTTTTTAGCTATATTAATAGGCGGAACCGTTAGCATAGGAGCGTTATTAATGAAAAAGGCAAAGGTAGGTGTACCAATTCCTTTCGTTCCTTTTATTTTTATAGGGACAATCGCTGCTTATTTTCATGGAAACGAATTGATAGATTGGTATGTTAGCAACTATTTTTATTGAGCTTCAAATCTTCGACAAATTTGAAATTTCTGTAACTAAATAGCGAAAACCTTTTGTAACAAGACGACAAATGTCTTGTTATTTTTTTTTTCTTCTATGATAGCATGGAAAAAAGTGTATGTTTTATGTCGGTTTACCTCAGCTTGCAACCGGTATTAAGACTACGTTAACTAAAGGCGGTGGGGAAGTGGACAAGCAGGAACGAAAAATTTCAATTAAAATCAATGGTCAATCCAAGGATGAGAAGGAAGAACAAGCGCCAGAAAAAGACGAATTTACATGGGTTCTTCCGGAGCCGGCATCCAAAGATTCTCATGTGGAAGAAAATAAAGTGGTATTTATTGAAGATGTAAGAAATGAAAAAAAGAAAAAGCCGCGATTACATCCTAAAAATGTTTCGATTAAAACGGTAAACGGCGGTGTGATCAAACGAACAGCTGTGATTGTACTGCTAGCAGTTGGAATAGGCAGCGGCATCGGTATGGTTGGTGTGAAAATGATGACAGGAAGCGAACAGCCTGTAAGCAAAGCACAAACAAGTGAGCAAACGAAAGAAGAAAAAACTTCTCAAACAGCGTCTGCCACTGAAAGTGTTGGTAAAGCTGAAAAGAAAAACGAACAGGAATCGAAGGGGACATCAGCTGCTGTTTCTACTTTAGAACCTTTTTCCTTTTACATTGTTCAAGCAGGTGCTTTTTCATCAAAAACTGCTGCAAATAAAGCAATGGATAAATGGAAAGAAGAGAACGAAGCAGGCGAGATCTTTTCACCTAAAACCTATTCTCTTGTCGTTGGTGCTGCCACTGGAGAAGAAAAAGCGAACGCACTTAGTAAAACGTATAAACAACAAGGTAAAGATGTATATGTAAAGTCTTATGAAATTAAGCCCACTAGCGAATTAGGGAAAAAAGATCAAACGGTTATAACCACAGCGCAGCCGTTTATGGCTAATCTCTTAGATCAATCTGTTAAAGCGATTGAAGGACAGCGGGTAGCCGATATCAAATCTCTGAAAAAAGAGCTGACAAAAGTTCAGAAAGAAGCGTCAAATGAAGACATTAAAACCATGGTGAGCACCCTTCAAAAAGCTGCTGCTTCTCTTTCTTCATATGAAGACAATAAAAGCAGTAAAGATGCTTGGCTTGCTCAGCGATACGTGTTAAAAGCTCTTCAGCAGTATGAAAGCCTTGTAACGTCTTAACAAGTGAGGTAGTGTAATGCTGCCTCACTTGTTTATTGTCATTTGGGGATGAAATTGCTAAAATAACGGTGTGTCCTTCTTTTTTAAATCAAAATGCAAAGGTGAGATGTATGAAACAAACATTAATTTTAGCCTCAGGCTCTCCTCGTCGAAAAGAATTACTTCAGCAGCTTCACATTCCCTTTACCGTTCACGTTAGTACAATTGAAGAAATCGTCAATCCATTATACACACCGTCCGAGGTAGTAATGGATTTAGCTAGGCAAAAAGCCGTGGACGTCGCTTCGCATCATAAAGAGGATATTGTCCTAGGTGCCGATACAGTTGTCGTATATGGCAATCGTATTTTAGGAAAGCCAAAAACGAAACAAGAAGCGATTGAAACACTTACGATGCTGTCAGGTCAAAAACATCAGGTATTAACTGGAGTAGCGTTCGTATCAAATGCAAAAGTTCATACGTTTTATGAACAAACAGATGTAGAGTTTTGGCCGATTGAACAAGATGAAATCGTACAGTACGTAGAGTCAGGAGAGCCTATGGATAAGGCTGGTTCTTATGGAATTCAAGGTCTCGGTGCTGCGCTAGTTAAAAAAATTGAAGGAGACTATTTCTCCGTGGTGGGCTTGCCGCTCTCCCGAACAATACGTGAGCTAAAACAATACGGTTTCGTTTACTAAAAAGGAGTGGCGAAATTGGATCAATCATTGTTAATTAAAGATTTTCCTCAAGATGAAAGACCTCGAGAGCGCCTTATGTCAATGGGTGCTTCTAGTCTTTCTAACCACGAGCTTATTGCTATTTTGCTGCGCACTGGAACCAAAGATGAATCTGTTCTTCAGCTGTCCAATCGCATATTAACGCATTTTGAAGGTCTTCAACTTTTGCAGCATGCATCGCTTGATGAAATGATGAATATTAAAGGTATCGGACCTGCAAAAGCAATTCAAATTATAGCGGCTATTGAAATAGGTAAGAGGATTGTACAGCGGAAATCTAGTCAGCGATATACCGTTCATGGCCCTGAAGACGGAGCTAATTATGTGATGGAAGAAATGCGCGTGCTGTCTCAAGAGCATTTCGTCTGTTTATACCTCAACACGAAAAATCAAGTTCTCCACAAGCAAACCATTTTTATCGGAAGCCTCAATTCATCTATTGTCCATCCAAGAGAAGTATTTAAAGAAGCCTTTCGTCGTTCAGCTGCATCCCTTATTTGTATTCATAATCATCCCTCCGGCGACCCTACTCCCAGCAGAGAAGATATAGAGGTAACGAAGCGCTTAAAAGAGTGCGGATTTATCATAGGAATTGAATTGTTAGATCATTTAATTATCGGAGATCGAAAATATATTAGTTTAAAAGAAAAAGGATACATGTAAGGCTATGCTTTTTAAAATCCTTGGGTTATAATAGTAGTCATGATTTTAAATGACAAGTTCTTTACAATCATTCGTTATTAATAGACAAAGTATGACTTTTTATCATACAATATTTGGCGTTGACATCTATGAAAAAAGTATAGAAAATAAAAAATGTTACTTATGAAATGAAGAAATTGAATTATGGAATTTTTACCTTTGCATTTTGGTAAGAGAAAGGAAGAGACACATGTTTGGAATCGGTACTAGAGACCTTGGAATAGATTTGGGTACTGCAAATACGCTCGTTTATGTAAAAGGAAAAGGAATTGTTGTGCGTGAGCCGTCTGTTGTGGCTTTGCAAACTGATACAAAACAAATCGTTGCGGTAGGTAACGATGCAAAAAATATGATTGGTCGTACACCTGGGAACGTAGTAGCCCTTCGTCCAATGAAAGATGGAGTTATTGCAGATTACGAAACAACTGCGACGATGATGAAATATTACATCAATCAAGCTCAAAAAACAAAAAGTTTGTTTGCGGGTAAGCCGTATGTAATGGTTTGTGTACCTTCTGGCATTACAGCTGTTGAGAAACGTGCCGTTATTGATGCGACTCGTCAGGCTGGCGCGCGTGATGCGTATACAATTGAAGAACCGTTTGCTGCAGCAATCGGCGCCAATCTACCGGTTTGGGAGCCAACGGGAAGTATGGTAGTAGATATTGGCGGAGGAACAACAGAAGTTGCGATTATTTCTTTAGGAGGAATCGTAACATGTCAGTCAATCCGTATCGCTGGGGACGAGATGGATGAAGCGATTATTCAATATATTCGCAAGAATTACAATTTAATGATCGGTGAGCGTACGTCAGAAGCATTAAAAGTAGAAGTCGGTTCTGCCGGAATTCCAGAAGGTATTGAAAACATGGAAATTCGCGGACGTGACTTACTAACAGGTCTACCGAAAACAATCGAAATTTCAGCAGAAGAAATTGCAGAAGCGCTAAAAGATACAGTGGCTTCTATTGTAGATTCAGTAAAAAGTACATTAGAAAAAACACCACCTGAACTTGCGGCAGATATTATGGATCGCGGTATTGTATTAACAGGCGGTGGCGCATTGCTACGTAATTTAGATAAAGTTATTAGTGAAGAAACAAATATGCCGGTTGTCATCGCAGAAGATCCGCTTGACTGTGTTGCAATTGGAACTGGTAAAGCGTTAGAACACATTGATTTATTTAAAAATCGTACAAGCGATTCATATCGCTAAATATTAAGAGGTGTAGATCGTGCCACAATTTTTCTTAAATAAACGTTTAGTTATTTTATTAGTCAGTATTATTGTATTAGTGGCATTGATTGGTTTTTCGTTAAATGGTCGTAAAAATGTAACGTGGCCTGAACAGTTTGTCAAAGATACGGTTGGTCTTGTTCAGGCTACCTTTAATGAACCCGCACAATTTGTAGCGGGTTTCTTTCAGAATGTAGGTGACTTAAAGCGTACATACGAAGAAAACGAGGTATTAAAAGCCCGTTTAGACGAACGCATGCAATTAGAAACGAAAGCCAACGCTTTGCAGCAAGAAAATAAAAAATTAAGAGCACAGCTCGACAAAAAAACGGATTTAAGTCAATACAACCCAATCGAAGCAACAGTTATTGCTCGTAATCCAGACCGTTGGCATGAGGTAATTGCCATTGATAAAGGGACGGTTCATAATGTGCAGGAAAATATGGCTGTTATGACTCCTGAAGGGCTGATTGGTAAAGTGAAGCATGCATCTAAGTTCACATCTACTGTGCAGTTAATTAGTTCATCAGATCGTACAAACCGTGTATCTGCTAAAATTCAGGCTAAAAAAGAAGTATTTGGTTTAATTGAAGGCTATGATGATAAAGAACAGGCGCTTGTTATGCGTCGTATTCCATTTGATGCTGATATTAAAGAAAAGCAAAAAGTAGTAACGTCTGGTCTAGGACAAGAAGACGGCATTTTTCCTAGCAATCTTCCAATTGGCGTTATCACAAAAATTGAGCCTGATGAATATGGATTAACGAAAAAAGCTTATATCAAACCTGCTGCTGACTTGTATGACTTAGATAACGTAGTTGTAGCTAAAAGAAGTGCGCCCGCTGCTGAAGACGATTTAGGGGCGGAGGAGGCTAACTGATGAAGCGGTTTGTCCTTCCTATTCTCGTGCTTGTCGTTTTTATGTTTGAAAGTATCTTTGTTAATTTTGTCGCCATGGCATCACCATGGCGAGACTGGATTCTATCGCCTCACTTTGTTGTAGTGGTACTGGCTTTTATGTCAGTGTATTATCACCCAAAGCAAGCGATGCTATATGGGGTAATCCTTGGATTCATGTACGATATTGCCTTTACGGATGTCTTAGGAGTATACGCGCTTGGATTACCGGCCGTATGCTATATCGTATCAAAACTAATGAAGATTTTTCAGCAAAATACGCTTATCGTAATCTGCATGTCGCTATTAGCTGTAGCCATTATTGAGTTTTATGTATATGGAATTAATAGCATTATTAATATATCTGATATGACCATTGGTCGCTTCTTGCAAGAGCGATTTTACGCAACCATCATTTTAAATGCCATATTTGCACTCATTTTTGCATTTCCGCTTCAAAGATGTTTTCAATATTTTGCTAAATTTATCGATGAACGCTGATCGGAACATATATTACGCTTCTCGTTCGTGATAGGATAAAAATGCTGATTGAAGAAACGAAAAAAAGGAATTGAGTAAGTCTCTGTCGAAATTATATATTCGTTGAGGTGAGCGTCTTGAATAAACAAAAGCAACAAAATGTGACAATTAAAGGAACAAAAGATGGATTAACGTTGCATCTCAATGATACATGTTCATTTGCAGAGCTTTTGACGGAACTTAAGACGAAGCTTTTGACAAATAAGCATGGCGATGCCGATCAGATCGTCACAGTGTATGTCAAAATCGGAAATCGTTATTTAACTACAGAGCAGGAAACCGAATTGAAGGCGCTCATAGAAGAAAATCAGTATTTAGTAGTTAAACAAATTGATAGTAACGTTATTTTAAAGCAAGATGCAGTCCGCGTAAGAGAAGAAAGTGAATTAGTATCTGTTACAAAGGTAGTTCGTTCAGGACAGGTTCTCCATGTAGAAGGCGATTTGCTTCTAGTCGGAGACGTAAATCCCGGAGGAACCGTTGTAGCTGGAGGAAATTTATTTGTATTAGGTGCTTTAAAAGGGATTGCTCATGCAGGATATCGCGGCAATAAAAACGCCGTTATTGCTGCATCGTTAATGAAACCTTCACAGCTGCGCATTGCTGATATCATTACCCGATCAGAAGAAGAGCGCAGTGAGAAGGAAGAGAATATAATGGAATGTGCATACTTAGATGATAATGATCAAATGGTGATAGATCGCGTGCAAACTTTACCGCATCTAAGACCGAATTTGACCAGGGTAGAAAGGAGAATTTGACAGTGGGAGAGGCTATTGTTGTTACGTCTGGTAAAGGTGGAGTTGGAAAAACAACGACATCAGCCAATTTAGGTACTGCTCTAGCATTAGCTGGAAAGCGCGTGTGTCTAGTAGACACTGATATCGGCTTACGCAACTTGGATGTTGTAATGGGGCTTGAAAATCGTATTATTTATGATCTTGTAGACGTGGTAGAAGGTCGATGCCAACCGCAAAAAGCCTTGATTAAGGACAAGCGTTTTGAATGTTTGTACTTACTTCCTGCTGCTCAAACGAGTGACAAAACAGCTGTTCAACCAGAACAAATGCGAGAGTTAGTTCTTCAGTTAAAGCAAGACTATGACTATGTGGTTATTGATTGCCCAGCTGGTATTGAACAAGGCTATAAGAACGCCGTAGCTGGCGCTGATAAGGCACTCGTTGTGACAACACCGGAAGTTTCAGCTGTTCGTGATGCTGACCGTATTATTGGATTATTGGAGCAAGAGGATATCGAGTCTCCAAAACTGGTTATTAACCGAATCCGTAGTCATATGATGAAAAATGGAGACATGCTGGATGTGGAAGAAATTTCTCAGCTTCTGGCTGTTGATTTAATTGGAATCGTTGCTGACGATGAAAATGTTATTCGTGCTTCTAACAACGGTGAACCAATTGTCATGGACCCATCAAGCAAAGCATCAATTGCATATCGTAATATTGCAAGACGTATTCTAGGTGAAACGGTTCCTCTTCAATCGTTAGATGAAGAAGATAAGGGAATGTTTGCACGTATTAAACGATTCTTTGGTGTTCGTTCTTAAAAAGCTTCCGATAGAGGAAGCTTTTTTTATTTGTTTGATTTTGTAGAGTCAAGCTGTCATAAGCTCCACGGACAAGTCATATAGTTGATTATACGATAAGAACAAGGAGAATGATGAATCATGAATCGACGTGCTGATGAAATCCGTAAACGAATTGCTGAGCGTAAGCGAAAACAATTAAATACAACGAAGCGTCTTCCTCAAGAACCTCTTCATACGTCCTTAATGAGTGAAGAAGAAAAATATGGATCGATGGATTATTCTGCGGTTGAATACACACCATCAGCAAAGGAATACCACCCGTTATTTCGAAAAGAACGCTTTTTATTTAAAATTTTAGCTTCAGCCTGCTTAGTGTTAATTGTAGGAATTATGTTCAAGAACGCTTCTCCTACTTTTGACCAGGCCAGAGTAGTGGTTCAACAAACAATGGATAAAGAATTTCAGTTTGCAGCTGTTTCCTCCTGGTATGAAGATAAGTTTGGGAAGCCGTTAACGCTATTGCCGAATAAAGAGTCTAGAAAAACGGAGCAAAGTGTAAGCGGAGAATATGCTACTCCAGCTTCAGGGAAAGTAACGGAAACATTTGCTCAAAGTAAGCAAGGCGTGACGGTTCAAACAGGAGTGGATTCGGTTGTAGAAGCAATGAGTGAAGGTATCGTAAGGTATGTAGGAAAACGTGATGATACTGGGAATACCGTTATTATTCAACACGCCGATGGAAGCGAAACTTGGTATGGACAGCTCAAAAAAATCAATGTTAGTATGTATGATTTTGTGAATAAAGGCAAAGAAGTAGGAATTGTGGAAAACAGTAAAAAAGGCGATGCTGGAACATTCTATTTTGCTATTAAAAAAGGCGATAAGTTTGTTGATCCTAGTCAGGTGATTCAATTTGAATAGTGCTTTTTCGTTATTGATGAAAATTCACATTCATCCATTGTTTTGGGGGATTTTCGTAATTGGTATCTTAACCGCTACGGTAAAGCAGCTTTTTTTGCTATTTATTATTGTAATTATTCATGAACTGGGCCACGCCGTAGCGGCTCAGTGTTTTTCTTGGCGGATTCGCAGAATTATGCTCTTACCTTTTGGGGGAGTAGCAGAAGTAGATGAACATGGGAATCGTCCATTTCGAGAAGAGTTTATTGTGACAATAAGTGGACCTCTTCAGCATCTCTGGATGTTTGGAGCTGCTTTCTTATTAATGAAAATAAATGTGTTGTCCTTCGAAACGTATGAGCAATTTATGTTTCAATGCACGGTGATTTTCCTGTTTAATCTTTTGCCCATTTGGCCATTGGACGGAGGGAAGCTGCTTTTTTTAATTTGCAGTCGGTCTTTACCATTTATAGAAGCGCATAAGCTTGCGCTCCGGTTATCAACGTTTTTTTTAGCTGTCGGTATTATTTATGCCGTCATTATGCATCCTTTTCAGCTGCACTTATGGATTGTTATTTCATTTTTAATTATATCCGGATATTTGGAATGGAAGAGGAGGCAATTTGTCTACATGCGCTTTTTGTTGGAGAGATATCATGGCAAAGAGCATCCAATTGGAGCTTTAAAAACACTAAGTGTATCAACCAGTGAGACGCTCCATCAAGTTCTGCAAAAATTCCAAAGAGGTTGTAAGCATATGATTATTGCTACATCTCAAACAGGCGAGCATGTACAAATTGATGAAAATGAACTTTTACACGCTTACTTCGTAGAAAAAAGAACAAATAGCCAACTAGACGAACTTGTAACAGTTTACTGATTTCTAGTAACATAGAATAGAATGAAAAAAGTTCGGTTGCACTGACCGAACTTTTTCCTATGAATTTAGATTAAAGTGAGGCAATGTATGTGAAGGCATGTATTATTAACGCGGCTACTTCTTCAAAACGTATAGCCGTGATAAACGATAAAGCACTAGAAAAAATCTATTTACAAGAACAAAGCGAGAATCAAATTATTGGTGATATATATTGGGGTAAAGTAGTAAAAGTACTGCCGCATATGCAAGCAGCCTTTATTGATATCGGTTTATCAATGAACGGATTTATTCATCGAAATGAACTTGTATCCTATCAGCAGTCAGAGAATCCTCACAAAGATCAGCAGCCGATGTCTGCTTTTATTCGTGAAGGAGAAAAAGTATTGGTTCAAGTTGTAAAAGAAGGCATTGGGACAAAAGGGCCCAAGCTGACGGGTATCATTGAATTTTCTTCTGATGAGCTTGTATATTTACCGCACGGAAACTATGTCGCTGTATCCAAAAAAATAGCCGAGCCAAAACGACAACAGTGGAAACAGCTTGGTGAGCGGTTAAAACAAGGGATGGAAGGCTTTTTATTTCGAACAGCGATTGCAGAAAAATCAGAAGCCGCGGTCCAACATGAAATAAAAGAGCTACAGGAAAAATATGAGCGCCTTGAACGACAGACACAGGGAATGAAAGCTCCTACCCTAGTCAGCAAAGGACAAGATTTTCTTGAAACAAGAGTGCAAGCTGCACTTCAACAAGGAATTGATGGGATAGTAGTAGATGACTTCGACCTATATCAGCACCTTCAAACTACCTATCCTAACTCGTCAATAGAGTACTATAAAGGAAATGAAAATATTTTCTCTTTTTACGATGTGGAACGGCAAATAGAGAAGCTTTTAAAGCGAATCGTATGGCTCAAAAGCGGAGGCTATATCGTTATTGACGAAACGGAAGCGATGACGGTCGTGGACGTGAACACGGGGAAGTTTTCAGGAAAAGATAATATTCGAAAGACAATGCTTCAAACAAATATGGAAGCTGCGTATGAACTGTCCAAACAGATGCAATTACGTCACTTAGGCGGCATGATCTTAATTGATTTTATAAATATGCCTCACAAAGAAGATCGGACAGAAGTAGAAAGATACATGAAAAAGCTATGTGAACAAGATGAAGTGCGGACGAATGTAGTTGGCTTTACAGAGCTCGGCATATTGCAATTAACGAGGAAGAAAGTGCGCAATAGTATTGGATCAACATTAACTATGCCTTGTGAAGTGTGTGAAGGAACCGGTAAAATGATTGATTCCAAAACGGCTGCTTTTCAAATTGAACGTGTAATTTGGGAACATCGAGGCGCGGAAGAAGAGGCTATTTGGATTGAGACGCGAAGTGATGTTATAAATGAAATGAAGGCGCAAGGATTTCTCAACGCTCTAGAGAAAATGGTAAAAAAAACCGTATATCTTACGCCAAGCGATGATTATACAAACGCATTTGTTTTGCGTCAATTGGGGTCGAATGAGCAGATTCAAAAAAGGGTCTCTGCTTCTATATAAAATTTTAGAAGAAAACATGAATTCCAATTGACACTAACCTTTGATTTGTAGTAAGATTTAATATGTTGGTTTGTAGCACCCGTGCTACAACCGCTCAGAACAGGTTTTAAGTTCACTTGAACACCTGTGATGGCGAGTCTTAGTTTTTAGAGGAGGTGCAGAGAATGTACGCAATTATTGAAACTGGTGGTAAGCAAATTAAAGTAGAGGCTGGTCAAGCAATCTACGTTGAAAAACTTGCTGGTGAACAAGGCGAAACAGTTACTTTTGACAAAGTATTATTTGTAGGTGGCGACAGCGTGAAAGTTGGTGTTCCTTTCGTAGAAGGTGCAACAGTTACGGCTAAAGTTGAAAAACAAGGTCGCGCTAAAAAGATCACTGTATTTAAATACAAAGCAAAGAAAAACTATCGTCGTAAGCAAGGTCACCGTCAACCTTACACAAAAGTTGTAATCGACGCTATCAACGCGTAATTATAACAAATGATTAAGGTGACGATTTCTCGTGATGCAAATAAGAAAGTTGACGGGTTCACGATGAGTGGACATGCTGACTTTTCCGAACACGGAAAAGATCTTGTTTGTGCGGGAGCATCTGCAGTTTCATTTGGGACAATTAATGCTATCTTTTCAATAAGTGGGGTTGAACCGCACTTAGAGCAAGGTGGAGATGGTGGGTATCTCCGTTGTGAGATCCCAAAAGATGTGGATTCGTTCACATTGGAACAGATTCAATTGCTATTAGAAGGTATGGTTGTTTCACTGAAAACGATCGAATTAGATTACAGTAATTATATAAAAATTAACGACAACTAAACAGGAGGTGGATGTCATGTTAGTAAGATTAGACCTTCAATTCTTCGCTTCTAAAAAAGGAGTAGGTAGTACTAAAAACGGTCGTGATTCAATCTCGAAACGTCTTGGTGCTAAACGTGCTGATGGCCAATTCGTATCTGGTGGTTCAATTTTATACCGTCAACGCGGTACTAAAATTTACCCAGGTGCAAACGTAGGTCGTGGTGGAGATGATACTTTATTCGCTCAAATCGACGGTATCGTTAAATTTGAACGTTTCGGTCGTGACCGTAAAAAAGTATCTGTATACCCTGTTGCTCAAGAAGCATAAGATACAAAAAGAAAACTCTAACCCAAGTAGGTTAGAGTTTTCTTTTTGTAGAATATTTCACCTATTACCCATTGGAATTTGTTATAATCGAACATATCTAAGAAGATTGATACGAGATGTTTGTCAGCGTTGTGAAATACTTATGCTCGAGTCAAAGTTAGGAGTGCTAAGATGGAAAAAGAATGGGATGTCGTAGAAGTATTAAGATACGCGCGGCATGATTGGTTAAATAAGCTGCAATTAATCAAAGGCAATCTAGCGTTGAATCGGCTTGATCGAGCGAATGAAATCATTGAAGAAATTGTAAATGAATCCAAACATGAATCCAAGTTAACAAACATCAATATGCGACTGTTTGCGGGCTTTGTTATGACCTATCATTGGAATAACCATGCTGTTCGCTTAGATGTGGAAGTGCTGGGAGAATTGAAGGATTTATCACAATACGATGAGTTCGTATACAACTGGTGTTGCTATTTGACAGAAGCACTCGAAAAATATGTTGATTATCATGCAGAAAACTATTTGAGTATTTCAGTATGCATTGAAGAACAGGGAATTCGTTTCTTTTTTGACTTTAGTGGAATACTAACAGATATACAGAAGCTACAAAACAAGCTACAATGTTATGAGTGCGCTCAAGGAGTTGCATTGGTTCAACAGCATATGTCTGAAGATGAATTTAGCCTTATGCTCACAATAAGTTAACAGCGCTTTTGCTATTGCAGGAGCTAAGATATAGAACGGAGTGAAAAAGAAATGTTTGTAGATCAGGTCAAGGTATATGTAAAAGGTGGCGACGGAGGAAATGGAATGGTTGCCTTTCGTCGCGAAAAGTACGTACCAAAAGGAGGTCCTGCAGGTGGTGACGGTGGTCACGGTGCAGATGTCATCTTTGAAGTAGAAGAAGGATTGCGTACGCTGATGGATTTCCGCTATAAGCGTCACTTTAAAGCAAGCCGCGGTGAACATGGAATGTCAAAAGGACAGCACGGACGTAACGCTGAGCCGATGGTTGTAAAAGTTCCACCAGGTACGGTTGTGTTAGATGAAGATACGAACGAAACGATTGCTGATTTAGTTGAGCACGGCCAGCGTGCAGTGATTGCTAAAGGTGGACGCGGAGGGCGTGGGAATACGCGTTTTGCTACACCTGCAAATCCAGCACCGGAGCTTTCAGAAAATGGAGAGCCAGGTAAAGAGAGAAATGTAATTCTTGAATTAAAAGTATTAGCCGATGTAGGATTAGTTGGTTTTCCAAGTGTTGGAAAGTCAACGTTATTATCCGTGACGTCTGCTGCAAAGCCAAAAATTGCTGAATATCATTTTACAACAATTAATCCGAATTTAGGAGTAGTTGAAACAGAAGATAACCGCAGTTTTGTGATGGCAGATTTACCAGGGCTAATCGAAGGTGCACATGAAGGTGTAGGATTAGGTCATCAGTTTTTACGTCACATTGAACGTACCCGCGTTATTGTCCATGTAATCGATATGTCAGGTTTAGAAGGCCGTGATCCATATGAAGATTACTTAACCATTAATGAAGAGCTGCGTCAATATAATATGCGTTTAACAGAACGTCCGCAAGTAGTGGTAGCAAATAAAATGGATATCCCGCAAGCTGAAGAGAATCTAGCTGCATTCAAAGAAAAAGTAGGAGACGAAGTGAAAGTCTTTCCAATTTCTGCAGCAACGCGTAATGGAATCCGCGAACTGTTATTTACAGTAGCTGATCTTGTAGAAACTACGCCGGAATTCCCAATGCAAGAAGAGGAAGATCTATCTATGCACCGCGTACTGTACAAGCATGAAAAGAAAGAAGTGGAATTTGTTATTACGCGTGATAGCGATGGCTCATACGTATTAAGCGGTGAAAAAATCGAAAAATTATTCAAGATGACCGACTTCTCACGTGAAGAATCAGTTCGTCGATTTGCGCGTCAGCTTCGAGGCATGGGCGTCGATGAAGCCCTTCGTGAACGAGGAGCAAAAGATGGCGATATTGTAAAGCTGTTTGAATATGAATTTGAATTTATTGACTAATTGTTGTTCATAGGATAAGGGGAGGGGCTTTACTTGCATAAGAGCGATAAGCAGTTTTATTTAGTTCGCGAAGATGTATTACCAGAAGCGATGAAAAAAACATTGGATGCGAAGCTGTTAATTGAACGGGGAAAAGCTGAATCGGTAGCAGATGCTGTACAAGCCGTAGACTTGAGTCGCAGTGCTTTTTATAAGTACCGCGACACGGTCTTTCCGTTTCAGACGGTTGTCAAACAGCGAATTATTTCACTATTTTTTCATATTGAAGATCGATCAGGAACTTTATCACATTTATTGAGCACCGTTGCATCATCGGGATGCAATGTGTTAACGATTCACCAAACCATCCCTTTACAAGGGCGTGCCAACGTAACTCTTTCATTAGATACAGCAAGCATGAATGTTGAATTAAATGAAATGCTGCGAAGACTGAAAAGCTTAGAGTTTGTAGATAAAGTGGACGTGCTTGGTTCAGGGGCATAATGGCAAACAGATATAGATAAGGAGAGGCATGATTGTGGGGAAAGTAGGATATTTAGGACCAAAGGCAACATTTACACATGTAGCCGTCCAAGGCGTATTTAAACAGCACGACCATATTCCATACAAGACAATTCCAGCATGCATTGATGCAGTGGATAACGGAGAAATTGAGTATGGAATTGTACCGTTAGAAAATGCACTTGAAGGATCTGTAAATTTAACACTTGATTATCTTATTCATGAACGTCGTCTGCCGATTGTTGGGGAAATTGTGCTTCCGATTCGTCAGCATTTAATGGTTCATCCATCTCGTGCAGAACAGTGGAAAAACATTGAAACGATTTATTCTCATCCTCATGCAATTGCGCAGTGTCATAAATTTTTACACGGAGAATGTACGTCAAC
Organism: Priestia sp. JV24; assembly: GCF_025910025.1. NCBI lineage: Bacteria > Bacillati > Bacillota > Bacilli > Caryophanales > Bacillaceae > Priestia > Priestia sp. JV24. Next base: position 595,363 of record NZ_JAPCIN010000023.1, on the reverse strand, counting down.
TGCAGTAGAAGAGATGACATCAACGGCGTTTGCTGCTAAGTATGTAAGCGAACACCCTGAGCTTAATATTGGAGCTATTGCGAATGGGTTAGCAGCCCATGAATATGGATTACATATTGCCTGCCCGAACATTCATGATTATGATCATAATACAACAAGGTTTGTTATTTTGCATAAAGATGGAGCGCAAGAGGTGCCATTTTTAGCTGGAAACGGGTGCAAGACAACGTTAATGATTACACTTCCATCTGATCAGGCAGGAGCGCTTCATCAAGTGCTTTCAGCCTTCTCCTGGCGTAAGCTAAATCTGTCTAAAATTGAATCCCGTCCTATGAAAACAGGGCTTGGAAACTATTTCTTTATCGTTGATATTGAACAAAAAATGGATGAAGTATTAATCCCTGGGGCTATGGCTGAACTTGAGGCACTAGGCTGTAGCGTAGAGCTTTTAGGAAGCTATCCCCATACACTACTTGAAACAGAAATCCCGCTTTAAAGCGGGATTTTTTTTGTTATAACACCTTTTTATTCATTCGAAACTAAATAGCCTTCCGCTTCAAGAGCTAAGCAGGCAGCATTCAGTTTTTTAATTGTATCTGCTTCAATCGTATGAAGGTGAATCCCATCTGTTAGCTGAGATAAATAAGTTGCGTTTGTTTCTTGAATTTTTTCTATAAACGTTTCTACTTCTTTTCGGGTTTGAATCATAACGGAAGCGGTTAATTCACCATACACAGGGTGTTCAACGGTTACATCTTTTACGAGAACGCCGTGGTCAACAAGCAGGAGAAGCTCCTTTTCAGCATCTTCTGGCGTATGCTGACAGGCAATAATTCGCTGATGCACGGTAGTTTGAGATGGATTTTGAATGTAAATATATCCTTGGCTTGTTGCGATAATGGGCTCATTTTTAGCTTTAAGCAGCGAAATATCTTGTACAATGACTTGGCGGCTAACGTTCGTTCGTTTCGAAAGCTCACTGCCTGTCATTGGTTTACTCTCTGTTTTTAACCATTGTAGAATAAGTTCTCTTCTTTCTTCTCCAAGAATTTTCTTTTGAGTTCCTGGCACCTTTAATCCCTCCTTTTACACTGTCATAAATTCTTGCTGTAATAAATGAAAAACGGATATGAGTCGATCAATATGCTTAAACGTTGAATGTTGACTGAATGAAATACGGACAAAATTCTTAGCATTCGCAGTCGATTTGCCAATCGCAAGCAGAGAAGCTAATGGTTCCTGCTGATTTACATGACAGGCACTTCCCGTAGAGATAGCAATTCCGTGACGATTACATTGTAACATAACATATTGACCCTGTATGTTTGAAAACGTCAGTCCCATAATTCCAGGAAAATGAGAGTTCCCAAGGCCTTCTACTTCTATAAAAGGAGCAAGAGGCTCTAGGTTTTCCAGTAAGTACGATTTTAAGCGCTCATAATGGCTTCGGGCGGTCTTCATTTCTGCATATGCGCATTCAGCTGCTGCAGTAAAGGCAGCAATGCCCGTTGTATTTACAGTCCCAGGGCGAAAGCCTTTTTCATGAGTTGCTTTATGGTAAATAGGCTTCCAAGAAGAACTTGAATTCATGTATACCATTCCTACACCTTTTGGTCCGTAAATTTTATGACTAGAGACTGAGATGCTATCAGCTTTCAGCTTTTTAACATCAATAGGAAGCTTACCAAAAGATTGAACACAATCACAGTGAAAGAGAATTTCTTTTTTAGATAAAAAATGGCCAATATCCTCAACTGGCTGAATTGTACCGAGCTCATGATTGATATGCTGAATGGCTACTAGCACAGTGTCAGGTCGAATCGTCTTCTTTAAGTCGTCTACAGACACAACTCCGTTTTGATCTACAGGTACGTAAGATAGGGAAAATCCTTCTTTTTCAAGCTGCTGCAACGTATGAAGCACCGAAGAATGTTCAAGCTTCGTTGTCACTATATGTTTTCTTTCATCATTTTTTCCTTTTAAAAGAGAACGAATAGCTAAGTAATTAGCTTCTGTTCCCCCGCTTGTAAAAAAAAGATCATCCTCTCGACAATTTACTAACAGGCTTAATTTTTTTCTGCATAGAGTCAGTAAATTTTCTGCTTGTGTTCCAAGTGTGTGAAGACTGCTGGAGTTTCCATAATAGCTTGTTGCCGCTTCAGTATATACCTCAATTGCTTCTTGTCTCATTGGCGTTGTCGCTGCATAGTCCAGATAAATCATTTTCTCCCTCCGATAAAAAAACTTCTTGTCTTTCATTTAATAATATGTAAATATAGGTGTCAAGACACATGTAAATAAAGAGGTGTGAAATGTTAGAGACGGATGTTTTAATTATTGGAAGCGGATTAGCAGCGTTTTCTGCAGCTTATGAACTGTGTCGTCATAACAGAGTTGTAATGGTAACGAAAGGGAAACTTGACCGCAATAACTCAGTTCTTGCTCAAGGCGGAGTAGCAGCTGCTATTGGAAGCAGCGATCACTGGAGTGAACATCTCTATGATACGTTGGTTGCGGGCAATAAGCATTGCAATGAACAAGCGGTACGCACTTTAGTGGAAGAAGGTGCGGCTGTAGTAAATGAATTGATTCATAAAGGAATGAAGTTTGATAAAAATCCAGATGGTACGCTGCATTTTGGAAAAGAAGGAGCCCATCGTACGAATCGTATTCTGCATGCAGGTGGGGATGCAACAGGACAAGCGCTGTTCGCTTTTTTGAAAAAAGCAGTACTGCCATATATTACAGTCATTGAAAACGAAATGATTCAGCATTTAATAACTGTAGATGGAACGTGCAGAGGTGCTATCGGACAAGGTGAAAACAACAAAATTACTATATATCATGCTCGTCAAACGGTTATTGCTACCGGAGGAATCGGCGCTTTGTACAAGCATACATCTAACCAGCCGCTGGCGACAGGAGATGGGCTAGCGCTTGCGTACAGGGCTGGAGCAAAATTAGCGGACTTAGAATTTGTTCAGTTTCATCCGACGCTTTTGTATCAAAAGGAAGCGAAAGGTCTAGTATCCGAAGCGGTTCGAGGCGAAGGTGGCGTACTGGTAAATGAATGGAATGAACGCATAATGGAAGGAGTTCATCCCTTTAAGGATTTAGCACCGCGAGATGTTGTAGCAAGGACAATTTTTAATGAAATGAAAAAAGGAAGATCCGTATTTTTAGACATTGAAAAAGTGGCTCATTTTCAACAAAAATTTCCTACGATTACGGCACTGTGTCGGAAGTATAAAATTCAACTGGACAAAAAACGAATACCTGTTACTCCCGGCGCACATTTTTTAATGGGTGGAATTGAAGTAGATGGTTATGGACAAACAAGCGTTGAAGGATTGTATGCCGTGGGGGAAGTTTCTTTTACAGGCGTTCATGGAGCAAATCGTCTAGCAAGCAATTCATTGTTAGAGTGTCTTGTATTTGGAAAACGGACAGGGCGTCATATTTTACATAAAGCGAGAACGATATCTCGTTATCCCCCCGTCCGTTACGTGTATAAAGGCATGCCTAAAATACTGCCTGCCACAAAACAAATTCAGCATAAGATGATGGATTGTGTAGGCATCATTCGTCATGAAAACGAATTGGCTACTATTGTGCATGAATTCACAAATCATCTGGATGGAATACCTCTTGACCAAGAAGTTATATATTCGAGGGAAGCAGCGACCATCTGCAATATGCTAACTGCAGGTCTGCTTATTGCTGAGTCCTCTCTTGCAAGAAAAGAAAGTAGAGGAGGTCATTACCGAAGTGACTTTCCGCATGAAAAGCAAGAATGGGAGCATAAGCGAATTATTAAGCAGTCTGCTATTTCAACAAAACAATCATTGATTTTATAAGCAAGGAAATTTAAAAAGAAAGGTGAAGGTAGCACAATGAACACGTTGAAATTACAAAAACTATTGCAGTCTTTTTTTATAGAAGACATTGGAGATGGAGATATAACCTGTGAAGCTATTTTTTCTCCGTCTGACCAAGGGAAGGCTGTGTTCACGGCAAAGCAATCAGGTATTATTGCAGGAGTGGAATTGATTAAAGAAGGATTTCATTTAATAGATCCTAACGTGAAAGTGAATTTCGAGAAAAAAGATGGAGATGTTCTTAAGCCTGGAGATAAAATAGCTACCGTTTCAGGATCCGTGCGATCTATTTTGACCGGTGAACGGGTAATCTTAAACTTACTTCAAAGAATGAGTGGCATTGCCACGATGACGCACAAAGCCGTAGCGCTGCTTGGCAGCTCACATACGCGTATATGTGACACGCGAAAAACAACGCCTGGTATGCGAATGTTAGAGAAGTATGCCGTTCGTGCTGGAGGAGGTTATAATCATCGTTTTGGATTGTACGATGGCGTCATGTTAAAAGATAACCATATTGCACATGCAGGATCTATTCTAGACGCTGTTGTGAAAGTAAGAGAGCAGGTTGGACATATGGTTAAGGTGGAAGTGGAAATTGAAAACAAAAGTCAATTGCTAGAAGCAATAGAGGCAGGAGCAGATGTTATTATGTTCGATAACTGTTCTCCAGAAGTCATTAAAGGTTGGATACCACTGGTTCCCGCTCATATTGTCACAGAAGCATCTGGTGGAATCACGCTTGGCACGCTCCATTCTTTTAGAGACAGCGGAGTGGACTATATTTCACTTGGAGCTTTAACGCATTCAGCAGGGTCTATCGATATCAGCTTGGACTTATTAACAGAAAGGGGAACAGAAAATGATGAGTTTATTACAAACGCTTCAGCAGCAAACGCTCCCCGCTAAATATACGGAGCTCACAGAAAATGAAATGAAAAGAAGAGTACTAGAAATCAAGAAAAAGCTCGGAAGCAAATTGTTTCTGCTCGGCCATCATTATCAAAAAGACGAAGTGTACGAGTTCGCGGACGCGGTAGGAGACTCCTTACAGCTGGCTCAAATAGCAGCTGAAAATAGAGAAGCTGAGCATATTGTGTTTTGCGGCGTTCACTTCATGGCAGAAACAGCTGATATTTTAACAGCTGAAAATCAAAAAGTCATTTTACCCGATATGCGAGCTGGCTGTTCAATGGCTGATATGGCTACTATTCAGCAAACAGAAAAGGCATGGCCTGTCTTACAGGATCTTTTCGGAGATACGATTATTCCGCTTACGTATGTGAACTCTACAGCTGCAATTAAATCTTTTGTAGGTGAACATGATGGAGCAACAGTAACATCTTCAAATGCAAAAAATATGGTGGAGTGGGCATTTTCTAAAAAAGAGCGCATTCTCTTTTTGCCAGATCAGCATTTAGGCAGAAACACTGCTTATGATTTAGGTGTTGGACTAGATGAAATGGCTATTTGGAATCCTATTGAAGAAATACTTGAATATGAAGGGGATATAAACAACATCAAGGTGATTCTATGGAAAGGTCACTGTTCTGTGCACGAAAATTTCACGGTTAAAAATATTGATTATTTACGCGAGAAGCAGCCTGAGATGAATATTATTGTTCATCCGGAGTGTTCTTATGAAGTGGTGCAAAAATCAGATTATGCAGGTTCTACAAAATATATTATTGATACAATTGAAAAAGCTCCTTCAGGCTCTAAATGGGCTATTGGCACGGAAATGAACTTAGTGAAACGGATTATCAACAGTCATCCGGATAAAGAAATTGTTTCGCTTAATCCCTATATGTGTCCTTGTTTGACGATGAACCGAATTGATTTGCCTCACTTGCTGTGGGCTTTAGAAAGCATAGAAGAAGGAACAGAAGTGAATCAAATCAAAGTGGATAAACATACAGCACAAGGAGCGATCAAAGCGCTAACGAATATGTTAGAACGAGCATAAAGATTTTTAAGACAATTAAAAAGAGAAGGTCTAAAAGAAGACTTATTGACATATTGTTTGTGTTGATAAGTCTTTTTTTCTTTATCATAAAAACTTGAACCAAACTGTGGGCAAAATGAATAAAAAAATGGTTCAAGGCATATCTTGTGATGAACAAACAGAACTTACTTTGATTTTGCACATATAGATGGCAGAGACTCTACTCGGGAGGGGAATGACGTTGAAAATCCATATCGTTCAAAAAGGGGATACCCTTTGGAAAATCGCTGAAAAGTATGGGGTTAATTTTGAAGAGTTAAAAAAAGCGAATTCTCAATTAAGCAATCCAGACATGATCATGCCTGGAATGAAAATTAAAGTGCCGACAAGCGGAGTGCCTGTTCAAAAAGAAGGAGCTCCTTCACCTGGTATAAAAGAAATGCCTAAAGTTCAACACCCTTATAGTGACCAATCCACAAAAGCTTATCCAGTAACGGAAATTGATGAAAGTCCGGATGAGAAAAAGTCAGCTAATCAGCCTGCTCAAACACCGTTTATGCAACCGATAAAAGAAGCACCAATTGCGCAGCCAAAGAAAGAAGCACCGATTGCTCAACCGAAAAAGGAAGCGCCGATTGCGCAGCCAAAGAAAGAAGCACCGGTCGCACAGCCTAAAAAAGAAGCACCAATTGTGCAGCCTAAAAAAGAAATGCCAGTTGCGCCAAAGCTTCCTAAATTAAAGCCAATTGCACCTGAGATTGATATTAACAATTATTACACCGTTAATATGGCGATGCAGGCTCCAAAAAAAGAAGCACCAAAAGAACTGCCTAAGCATGAATCGCCAGAAAGTGCTGAGATGGAGAGTATAGAAATGCCTCCTCAAATGCCATGTTACCCAATCATGCCGATATCGCCTGTGATGCCAGGCTGCGGATTTAATTATATGCCGTGTCATCCGCCAATGTATGCACCGCAACCATATCCAATGCCAATGTATCAACAGGCTCCAATGTATCATCACGGTTATGAACACGAATCGTTTGAAGAACATGCGATGGGCGCTCACATGGCACCGATGCCAATGTATCCAATGATGCCACACAGCTGCTATGGACCGGTACAATGTTCTCCTTGTCCGCCTCCATGGGGATATCAGCAGCCCGTTTATCCGGCCTATCATCAAGCACCGATGTATCCACAAGTACAAGGAGCTATGACAGGTGGCCATTATGAAAGTTCTTCCGATGGTTTTGGAAACGCGCCTTACCATTATGGGCAGCAATATGCGCCACAGCAGCAAGGAGACTGCGGATGCGGTGAACCAAGACCTGACGACTATGCACCACAGCAGCCTTATCCACAGTACCAACAGCAGGTACCTTATGGCTTTCAGGACCCAAGGGCACCCTATCCAGCCCCATATGGCATGATTGGTGTACCTCCGTATCCTGCGTTTGATCCAAATGCATTTAGTATTCCAGAATACGATGAGTACGACGAAGATGAAGATTGATTATTATACACGAGACGATTTTAATTTAAATCGTCTCTTTCTCTATTTGAAAAAAAGAGATATTCACGTTGAGACCTATCGTATGAAAAAGCCTCATGTCATCATAGCGGATACGAATAAAGGAAAAAAAGTAATAAAAGCATACAGAGACAAAAGTAAAATTGAACATGTTTATCATTTTTTATCTCAGATTCAACAAGGGTATGCTGTTAATTTCGAAGCTTACCCAGAAGGTGAACTTTATATAAAGGACCGTCATTTGTACTGGGCGATGATGCCTTTTGTTAAGCAAGTAAAAGAGGTAACGTATGAAAGTTTTCAGGATCGGGAAGAAGTATTACAAACATTGATCCGCTATCATGGAGAAGTTCATAAAAAGAAACTAGCCGCGTATACAAAGCTTTCTGAGTATGACCTTATTTTAAAATGGAAAAAGCGGCTTTCCTCTTTTCGAGAAACCTCACATATATTCAGGGAATTTAATCAATTTCATGTATATAAAGACATTGTGACTTGGGGAGAAAAAGCTTTAGTCTTAATGGAACGTTTCAAAGATAGTGGGTTGAACTGTTCCATTATTCACGGTGACGTTGCTTCACATAATTTCTTGAAAACAAACCACTTGGGTATTGTTATGATTGATTTTGACTTATCGGCTAAAGCTCCTGCTCTTTATGACTATGTTCAGCTTGTGCAGCGCTTTTTGCCTTACGTCCAGTGGTCGATGAAAGAACTACTTCAACACTCGAAAATAAAAGAATTAAGCAAGCAGCGTTTTTTTCTTGCTTCTTTACTATTTCCATCGATGCTGATGAGAAACTGGAATATAAATGTCTCTGCTTTATCATGGGCAAATCGCCAAAGGTTAATGCAGCAATCAGTAGAAGAATGGTCACAGCGTACACATTTTTATCGAGTGATTTACCAGCACTTACAAAACCTACATGACATGTAAAGAGTTTATAAACACTTCATCGAATAAGAAACGGCTCGTCTTTTAATCCTAATAGTAAGCTCAGAGTAAATAGAGCTTAAATTAGGGGGCGATTATGTTGAATAGGTATGTAGCAACTTCTTTAGCTTTCGCATGTATGATGGGACTTGGCGCTTGCAATAACAAAGACCAAGGTATGGAACAGCGCTATACAGATACGACACAGCCTGTTGGGTATCATACAAATGAAAAAGCGAATGAACATCGCGTAGATAATCCGAAAGGTCCAATGACTGAAGTTTTAGATGGGAATGGAACACCTAATTATCCGTTAAACGTAAGTGATGGACGTTTTGATAATCCGACAAACCCTTATGGAAACATCAATAATACAAATGATCGTACAAATGGCGTTGCTAATATGTATTATGGTGAAGATTATCCAAGAGACTTTACGGAAAAAGTGGCTGATCGGGCTGCAAGCGTTAAAGGTGTAGAAAATAGTCGCGCCGTTGTCCGTGGAGATCAGCTATTAGTTGCTGTGGATCCGGCCAAAGACATAAATAACGGCCGTTTAAAACAAAACGTGCTCGATAAAGTAAAGCCTATTGCAAAGGACTACAATGTTCAAGTAAAAGTAGATCATGATGTATTTATGAACGCTCGCTCTCTTGATGACGATATTCGAAATGGAAAAGACCGTAATACGATTCAAACTAATTTCAATGGTCTATTTGAATCAGTGGATGAGAATGTCAATCATAAACATCGTTAAATGAAGAAGCAGCTGTCTGTGAAGGACGGCTGTTTTTTTGATGAGAAGACATATAAAAAAGCTGCCATTGAAGCCAGGCAGCTATTCCTCGAACATGTAACTATTAATTTTTCTTGTTAGAAGCAGATTTGTTTGTTGTTTTGGATTCCGCTTCTTCCTTTTGAGCGTTAGTTTCATTTTGTTTGAGGCGACCTTCTCTTTTTTTCGTATCTGCTGGTGCCGTAGCGACACTCTTTGTATTTTTTACATTTTTTGCAGAAGAGCTTGTCTCATTAGCTTGTGTGTTTGGCTTCTCGTTGTTAGTTGTCTGACTATTTTCGTATTCAGCTTCCACGTCGCTTGCTAGAGCTGCAGAAACTTGAGCGTAAGTATGGTCTGTATAGTTCATCATATTTTCGTATACTTCAGGGCTCGCGAGTCCATCAGGTTCTACGCTTGCTTCTTCTTTCTTAATTGTTTCAGTCCATTCTTTTGTTTCTTGAATAAGTTTTTTTCCTATAATTACTTCTTCAACAATAACTGGTCGTTTGGTTATTTCCACTCGTTCTTCCATGATTGGAACACGAATAATTTCATCTTCTGTAAGTGGCCCAGCGTTATAGTCTCCGTCAACTACAGGCCGACGTTCAATATAAAACTCTTCTCTCGTAACAGGAACGTGTACAGTTCTTTCTTCCTCTATTACTTTTTTGTGGAGTTTTACTTCACCGACTTGGACGCGTTCTTTTAAGACATCTAATTTTTCTTCACGTAGTTGGACGGCTCTATGCTCGTTGTGTTCCGTATAGGTTCCGTACGCTGGAGTTTGTTCAGAGCTTACGGCATCTATCAAGATTAGAATTTTACCAGCAGCTACATCTGTCTCGCACTGCACGGCTGAGAAGTCTGGTATGCCCATGCGGATTAATTTTGATTTCAAGCCGTTTCCTTGTTTGAGCCCCATGCCGCCTGTCATCATGGTAAAAAAGTTATCCATCATGACGCCAGCTAATGAACTTACGGCAGGTGAACCAGCTTCAATAATTACATTTGTATCGTGACCTATTTGAAATGTATTGCTTTTACTGTTAGAAATAACCATAATGTCTGTTTCTCGATAACCTTGACGCTTTAAATTATTGATAACATCTAAAGCTTCTTTCTCTGAAAAAAAAGTTCCGACTACACGTTTATTCATTCTCATTACTTCAGCTCCCTTTTTTATTAAAATAGATAATAGAAGTCCTTACAATTACTTCCACTATGTACATACCCTGCGAAAATTTAATTAAAACGTTCAAGAGAAAATTTTACAAATAGTGTGCAAATGTAACAAATACTCCATGTTTTCTTAACATAATATCGTAAAAGGGATTTGCTTCATAAAATAAGAGGATAAAAGAAAATAAGTAGGTCAAACTATTAGTGTAGATTTTCACAAAACCTTTTTAGATAATACTAAAAAGAGTATGATTAACGTGTGAGGTGAAGGTGAGTGAAGAAAGTCATTCATCAAGCAGCTTTTTTAATGATAGTAAGTATTGTGCTTTGTATAATGCCATACCGTGCAGATGCGAATGAAAAGGAGCCGATGACATTATTTCTTGAGCGCGTGTATGTGGATGGAGTTATAAGTCAAGAGATGATCAAAAGCCCTTCTATGACGAAAAAACAATTAATGAAAAAATATAAAAATTGGCGACTGCTTAAAGAAACGGATCAAGAGCTAGTTTTTAGAACAAGCATAGACGATATTTCACCTATTTTAAAAGAGAACGGTTATGTAGGGCTTTCTGTTAACGGTATTCTCTCAGCATTTGAAGGCAAACCAGCTGCGTCGCAGCATATTATACAATCGTTTTTTCAAATTGACATCAAAAGGCTTGAGAGCTATCAGCATGAACAATTAAAGAAAGGTATTCGCGTTCAATCAAAAGATGAATATCTTTCCCTCATTAATTTCTATAAAATCTATCAGCTCCAGCAGCGGCCGCTTTCAATCAAGCAGCCGTTTTTTAGTATGGTAAAATAATTATTGAATTCAACATTCTAAATTGCTTCTATTTGCTTTTGGCGATATGTTAAAATGGTATTCAGCAGTCTAGTATTGTATATATTTTAAAAGGTCATTCATCAATAAAAATGTGCGGTTCTATTTTTTATAGCTATTGTAAAAATAGGTTGACAAAGATGAAAAGAGGCAAACGTTCTCTTGAACGTCTTTTTAAAAAGCAACTTTAAAGGAAAATAGAGAACGATGCGGGCAGGATTCTTCGTAGGCAAAGTTGAAGGTCACTGCCCGCGCGTACGTGATTAAGGAGAGAGCTTATTGTTTGATTATATCAAAGGCACTGTTACATATATAAATCCTGAGTATGTAGTAATCGAAAACAACGGGATAGGCTATCAAGTCTTTACGCCGAATCCATATGTATTTTCAATTGATGAACAACCAAAGACGGTTTACACCTATCAATATGTAAGAGAAGATGTAATTGCACTTTACGGGTTTGCTTCCCGAGAACAAAAGGATTTATTTATGAAGTTAATTAGCGTGTCAGGAATCGGCCCAAAAGGCGGTTTAGCTATTTTAGCGTCAGGTAATCCAGCGCAGGTTGTCCAAGCTGTGGAAGAGGAAGACGAGAAGTTTTTAGTTAAGTTTCCAGGAGTAGGTAAAAAAACAGCTCGACAGATGATTCTAGATTTAAAAGGAAAGCTGCATGATATTGTACCAGATGCCGTCCCTTCTTTATTTGCAGATTTGGACGCACAAGAAGTCAAATCTCAAAGTTCAGAAGCCCTCGATGAAGCGATTGAAGCACTTAAAGTATTAGGTTATGCAGAAAGAGAAATCAAAAAAATTGTTCCGGCTTTAATGAAGGAAACGATGACAACGGATCAGTATATTAAAGAAGCGCTAAAACGATTATTGAAACAATAAGTAAGGGAGGAGTAAAATGGACGATCGTATTGTAACGGGAGATGTTCTTGGTGAAGAAGAAATCATCGAGCAAAGTTTGCGGCCGCAAACCTTACAGCAGTATATTGGTCAGCATAAAGTAAAATCCCATCTGGACATTTTTATTAAAGCTGCCAAAATGCGAAGCGAAACGTTAGATCACGTGCTCTTATATGGTCCTCCAGGATTGGGGAAAACAACCCTTGCTACTATTATCGCTAATGAAATGGGCGTGCAAATCCGAACGACCTCAGGGCCAGCCATTGAGCGTCCAGGCGACTTAGCCGCAGTTTTAACCAGCTTAGAGCCTGGAGATGTGCTTTTTATTGATGAAATTCATCGATTAAATCGTTCGGTTGAAGAAGTACTATACCCAGCAATGGAAGATTTCTGTTTGGATATTGTTATTGGAAAAGGACCGAGTGCACGCTCCGTCCGTCTGGATTTGCCTCCGTTTACGCTAGTAGGTGCAACGACAAGAGCCGGGCTTTTATCTTCTCCTTTGCGTGATCGCTTCGGCGTTTTAAGCCGTTTAGAATATTACCAAGAAGAAGATCTTGCTTCGATAGTAGAAAGGACAGCCGCTATTTTAGATGTAGAGATTGATGAGAAAGCTACGTTTGAGATGGCTAGGCGTGCTAGGGGAACTCCGCGTATTGCGAATCGCTTGCTTCGAAGAGTCAGAGATTTTGCTCAGGTCAAAGGAGACGGAGCCATAACCGAAAGGCTTGCCAACGAAGCATTAGAAATGTTGCAGGTGGACCGTTTAGGTCTTGATCATATTGACCATAAATTATTAAGAGGGATTATCGAAAAATTTAGGGGCGGACCTGTAGGGTTAGACACCATATCGGCTACTATTGGAGAAGAGTCTCACACAATTGAAGACGTATACGAGCCGTATCTATTGCAAATCGGCTTTTTGCAGCGGACGCCGCGAGGACGAATCGTGACGCCTTTGGTTTATGATCATTTTCAGCTGGAGGTGCCTGATCAGTGAATGATATGCCTAAGATGCTTATCACATTAGGGGGCATTTTAGTCGTCATTGGGCTGTTATGGCAGTTCGTTGGCAAGCTTCCTGGCGATATTTTTATCAAAAAAGGAAATACAACCTTTTATTTCCCGATTGTGACATGTATTCTAGTAAGCGTTGTGTTATCACTTATTTTTTATGTAATTGGCAGATTTAAATAATTAAGTAGAAACAGGTGAACATTTTGAAAGTAGATTTATTTGATTTTCATTTACCAGAAGAATTGATTGCGCAAACACCACTTGAGCAGCGAGATGCGTCAAGACTCATGGTATTAAACAAAGAAACAGGAAGTGTGAAGCATCATATGTTTCATGACCTTCTTGATTATGTGCAAGAAGGAGATTGTTTAGTGTTAAACGACACGCGTGTTCTTCCTGCACGGTTATTTGGGACAAAAGAAGATACAGGTGCTAATATTGAAGTATTGCTTTTAAAACAAACACAAGGCGATACGTGGGAGACACTTGTAAAACCGGCTAAGCGAGTAAAAGAAGGCACGGTTATTTCGTTTGGTGACGGACGTCTGACAGCTGTATGTAAAGAAACGAGCGACCAAGGCGGACGTTTGTTAGAATTCAACTATGAAGGCATCTTTTATGAGGTTCTAGAACAACTGGGAGAAATGCCGCTGCCTCCTTATATTAAAGAGCGCTTGGATGATCAAGAACGCTACCAAACGGTTTTTGCTCGCGAACAAGGTTCTGCAGCAGCGCCAACAGCAGGTCTTCACTTTACAGAAGAGATGCTTGAACAGTTAAAAGAAAAAGGTGTGCATATTGCATTTTTAACGCTTCATGTCGGATTGGGTACATTCCGTCCAGTCAGCGTTGACGACTTAGAAGAGCACGATATGCACTCAGAGTTTTATCAAGTGAGTGAAGGAACCGCTGCTTTACTAAACAGCGTACGCGAAAAAGGCGGTCGCATTATTTCAGTAGGCACAACTTCTACCCGTACCCTTGAAACGATTGCAACTGAGCATAACGGCAAATTTGTTGCTTCTTCAGGCTGGACCAACATTTTTATCTTCCCAGGGTATGAATTTAAAGCAATTGATGGAATGATTACAAATTTCCACCTTCCAAAATCTACGCTCATTATGCTTGTAAGTGCCTTAGCAGGAAGAGAAAACGTCATTTCTGCCTATGAACAAGCTGTAGTAGAGAAGTATCGCTTTTTCAGCTTCGGCGACGCGATGCTAATTTTGTAATTTAACATGAAAGGAATACATCAATGACAGCAATTCGTTACGAACATATAAAAACTTGTAAACAAACAGGAGCGCGTTTAGGGATTGTCCATACGCCTCACGGCTCATTTGAAACGCCTATTTTTATGCCAGTAGGCACATTAGCTACAGTAAAAACAATGTCTCCGGAAGATTTAAAAGCAATGGGAGCAGGCATTATTTTAAGTAATACGTATCATTTATGGCTTCGTCCTGGTCATGAAATTGTTAAAAAAGCGGGAGGCCTTCATAAATTTATGAACTGGGATCGTCCCATCTTAACGGATTCAGGCGGCTTCCAAGTTTTTAGCTTAAGTGATTTGCGCCGTATTGAAGAAGAAGGCGTCCATTTCCGCAACCATTTGAATGGAGACAAGCTTTTCTTATCTCCAGAAAAAGCGATGGACATCCAAAATGCGCTTGGGTCTGATATTATGATGGCATTTGATGAATGCCCACCTTATCCAGCAGAATATGACTACTTAAAACGTTCAGTTGAACGCACAAGCCGCTGGGCAGAGCGATGCCTTGAGGCTCACAGCCGCCCTCAAGACCAAGGTCTTTTTGGAATTGTTCAAGGCGGAGAGTTTGAAGATTTACGCCGTCAAAGTGCAGCTGATTTAGTTTCAATGGACTTCCCAGGTTATGCTGTGGGAGGGCTGTCAGTTGGAGAACCAAAAGATGTGATGAATCGTGTGCTTGAGTTTACGACGCCATACTTACCAACCGATAAACCACGTTATTTAATGGGAGTAGGATCACCTGACTCGTTAATTGATGGAGCGATTCGCGGGATCGATATGTTTGATTGCGTATTACCAACGCGTATTGCACGTAACGGAACGCTTATGACAAGCGAAGGTCGTCTTGTTGTTAAAAATGCAAAATATGCAGAAGACTTCGGTCCGATTGATCCAAACTGTGACTGCTACACGTGTCAAAATTATTCAAGAGCGTATATTCGCCACTTAATTCGTTGTAATGAAACGTTTGGAATTCGTTTAACATCTTACCATAACTTATATTTTCTGCTAAACTTAATGGAGCAAGTCCGTGAAGCCATTCGCGAAGACCGACTTGGCGATTTCCGTGATGAGTTCTTTGAAAAATATGGGTTTAACGGTCCAGACGCAAAGAATTTCTAGGTCACTACAGGAATTTTCATCAAATTTATGAATGAGTACCTGTTGATAATATAAATAAAAGGAGGAGTTTTCATGGGTGTTTTACAAAATATTTGGCCATTACTTTTAATGTTTGTCATTTTCTATTTCTTGTTAATCCGTCCACAGCAAAAACGTCAAAAAAACGTACAGCAAATGCAATCAGCACTTAAAAAAGGTGATAAGGTTGTTACAATTGGCGGTATGCACGGTTTGGTAGACGCAATCGATGAGTCACAAGTTGTGGTTCGCAGCACTGACGGTTCAAAATTAACGTTTGACCGCAATGCTATTCGTGAAGTAAGAAGCGTAGATTAATAAAAAAACGTCACGTACATGTACGTGACGTTTTTTTATGCTTCTCGTGAACCGGCAATGTTTACGCCAACAATTCCCCCTAGAATAGCGACTCCAATAAATCCAGCGTGAAATAAGAGCTGCTGTGCAGAAAACAGGTGACTATAGCCGAGAAATTGTAGTAAAAACATTAAAAAAGAATAAGAAATACCAGTGGCTCCTCCAACGAGAAGTCCTTTTGAACCGTTTCGTCCTCCCGCGATAAATCCTCCGATAAACAGTGTAATAAATGAGAGAATAAGTAAAAATAAACGGACCGACTGTTCTTCAAGCGATGTAAATTTTAAAATAAGCGAAAAGATAATGCTAATCGCTAAAGCCATCACTAAGATTGTTGCTACTCCTGCAAATACAGCATTGCTCATTCGTTTTGCACCCAACTTGTTTCCCCCCCATGAAATAAAAAGATAGGTGAACCCTTAGTACGAGCATATTCGGGATGACTTCAAAATAGACGCATAAAAGTAAGGCTATTTTAAAATAAATGGTACAAACTACAAGGGAATACATAAAGGAGGTCTTTGCAGTGGAACTATTGATCATGGTTGCGCGAACCGTGCTTTTATACGTAGTAGTTTTAATTATTTTTCGCGTCATGGGTAAAAGGGAAATAGGAGAGCTGAGCATTTTGGATTTAGTTGTCTTTATTATGATTGCTGAAATGGCAGTAATGGCTATTGAAAACCCAAAAGATCCTTTGCTGTATTCAATTCTTCCGATGTTAACGCTTCTTATTATTCAAATCGGCTTAGCTATATGGTCTCTTAAAAGCAATCGAATGCGAAATTTTATTGATGGCAAACCTAGTATTATCATTGAAAATGGAAAAATAAACGAACATGAAATGAAAAGGCAGCGATATAACTTCAATGACTTGCTCGTGCAGCTGCGTGATAAAAATATAAAAAATGTAGCTGATGTTGAATTTGCTATTTTAGAATCTTCAGGAAGGCTGTCCGTGTTTGAGAAAGATCAGCAATCAGGCAAAAAAGGCAATTTGAATTTGCCTTTTATCATTGATGGCATTATTCAAGAAGAGCATCTGCTACATGAACATAAAACGACGGAATGGTTAAAGACAGAGCTGGAAAAGCTAGGGTATTCAAACTTAGATAAGGTTTCATATTGCAGCTATGACAACGGAAAATTTTTTATAGATTTGGTAGATGTGAAACAATAAAACGCGGATTGCTCCGCGTTTTATTTTCGTTTAAAATAGCGTAAAACAGAAAAACGGTTTAATTCTTCTTTTGTTATCAGTCTAAAAAGCAGCAAAAACAGTACGTATACAATGCTTGTAAGTGCAATCGATAAAACGGTTCGTAAGCTCAAAGGGATGGAAGTGAAAAGGTTCATATAAGCGAAGTGTCCGGTAAAACCTGATATCCCCATTACAGAAAAACTGCGAAGATACTCAAACACATGAATCTTATACGTGATTTTTTTCATGACGGTAGACAGGTGTAAAAGAGTGACAAGCATCATTCCCACAACAATTGCAAGACCAGCTCCCAGAATGCCTAGATTTGGCTGAGTTGCGAGTAAGAAGATAAGAGATGTTTTGACCGCTGCTCCTATAAAACTGTTAATCATGGCGGCTTTTGCAAGGTCTAGCGCCTGCAGAACAGCTTGAAGCGGCCCTTGAAAGTAATAAAAGATAAAAAAAGGCGCCATTACTTTGACAAAAATAGCAGCTTTGTCAGAACCATACATCAATTCCATTACCGGATTAGCAAATACATAAAGAACAACAACGGCTAGCCCGCCTGTTACAAACGACAAGCGGAGAGCTTGATGAAGTCGATATTCGATTTGCTTCATTTGATTCTGTGCAAGAGATTCACTGATTGCGGGAACCAAAGACGTGGATAGAGACACCGTTACAAAAGAAGGCAGCATCAGGAGAGGGAGTGCAAAGCCTGTTAATTCTCCGTACTGCTTCGTTGCTACAGCTGTCGCTACTCCTGCAATTGCTAAACTTTGAGCTACTACAATCGGTTCTAAAAACCAAGAAATTGACCCAATCATGCGGCTTCCTGTCGTGGGAAGAGCAATTCCCATTAAGTCAAAGAACGTATCTTTGCCCGCATGTAAAGAAGCAAAAAATTTTCGTCTTACCGTTATTTTCTTCTTTCGCTTGAACATAAACATCATGTAAAACAGTGAAGCTAGTTCTCCAAATACGGAAGATAGCATAGCACCAGCCGCAGCGTACTCAATTCCATAGGGCAAAAATGCTTTTGTACATACGGCAATTAACGTAATGCGCACCACTTGTTCGATAATTTGAGAATAAGCAGCAGGCTTCATTTGCTGCTTTCCTTGAAAATATCCGCGGATGACAGACGAAACGGCGATGATTGGAATAACAGGAATAATCGCCAGCAGCGGATAGATCGTACGTGAATCTGTAAAGAAGGTTTTTGCTACAACGGGAGCGAATAATATTAATCCGAGCGTAAATAAAACGCTAAGCGTACACGTAATGCTTAAAGAGACGACAAGTATTTTTTTTATTTTATGCCTGTCACCTAAAGCTTCTGCTTCTGCCACTAACTTGGATATGGCAACCGGTAGCCCAAGCTGTGTTAAGGTGATTACTAATACCAGCGTGGGGACCGCCATCATATAAAGTCCCACACCTTCGTCTCCAATCATTCGAGCCACCACAATTCGATTGACAAACCCGAGTACACGTGTAATTAAGCCAGCAATTATTAAAATAATAGTTCCCTGTAAAAATTTAGACATATACTCACTGCTTTCTTGAGGTTTATACAGTGAATATATGCGCCGTCGGTGTCCAAGCATGACAAGTATTCCTCATACGAGAAAGAAATTTTACGCAAAATGTCAAACAGGAAGGAGGATCGATATGACACATCCATTTATTTCAGCTTCGAAAGAACTTATACAGCCTGTCTTATCCAGCAAAATGGAAGAATTTCATATGCTTGGATATGAAGAAGTAACGGAGAACGATTTATTGGGTTATTTAGAAATGAAAAAATGGAAAAAAGAAAGAGAGCTATCTCTCCATCAAGTGGTAAATGATATTTTATCTGTTAAGATCACGCAGGTGATGAGCTATGTAACAATTGAATCTTATAAATCTGATATGTTCTCAAGTGTTAATAATGGAGAAGACTGGAAAGAATTATTAAAGTAGAGTTTGTAAAATACATGTATTAAAATTTGATAAGGTCTTTATTTGACAGACATTAGGTTATGAATGATAATTAGATTGGTCATTTATCTATTGTTATCATTTCATGTTTTTTACATAAGAAGGAGGATTTTCTGTCGATGGTTAAAAGAGGACGTATCGTTGCCTTTTTCCTCTTAGTACTGCTTGTGTTTAGTACAATCGGAACAACGATGACTGGAATTACAAAAGATATTAAACTTGGCCTCGACCTTCAAGGTGGATTTGAAATTTTATATAAAGTCAGTCCAGCTAAAAAAGGCGATGTCATTGACAAAAAGGCACTTAACAGCACGGTTGAAGCGCTGCGTCAACGTGTCGATGTACTGGGAGTTAGTGAGCCCAGCATTCAAATTGAAGGAAACGACCGCATCCGCGTTCAGCTAGCTGGTGTCACGAATCAAAAGCAAGCCAGGGATCTGTTATCAACTCAAGCAAACTTAACGTTCCGTGACGTGAACGATAAGGTGCTGATGGATGGTACAGACTTAGCGCAAGGCGGAGCAAAGCAATCGTTTGACCAAAGCAATCAGCCTAGCGTCTCACTAAAGTTAAAAAATGCGAAAAAATTTGAAAAGATCACGCGAGAGCTTTCTCAAAAACCAGCACCTAACAATTTAATTGTCATTTGGCTGGACTATGAAGAAGGAAAAGACTCGTACCAAAAAGAAGCGACAAAACAAAATCCGAAGTACCTGTCTGCAGCCTCTGTTAGCAGCGTGTTAACACAGCCAGATGTTGAGATTTCAGGTGGCAACTTCACAGTGAAAAGTGCAACGCAGCTGGCGGAATTGCTAAATGCCGGGTCGTTGCCGGTTAAATTAGATGAGCTATACTCTACATCCGTTGGAGCGCAGTTTGGGGAAGAAGCTCTTCACACGACTATATTAGCGGGTATTATTGGAATTGGAATTATATTCCTTTACATGCTGTTTTTCTACCGTTTACCGGGGCTTATTGCCATTATTACACTCAGCTTCTACGTGTATTTAAACCTGCTTGTATTTGACTTGATGCATGTGGTTATGACGCTTCCAGGTATCGCGGCTCTTATTCTCGGTGTAGGTATGGCAGTAGATGCGAATATCATTACGTACGAGCGGATTAAAGATGAACTGAAAACAGGAAGGTCTGTTATATCGGCCTACCGGGCAGGAAATCGTCGCTCACTTGCGACCATTTTTGATGCCAATATTACAACGATGTTAGCGGCTCTTGTATTATTCTTTTATGGTCAAAGTTCAGTAAAAGGATTTGCAACAACATTAATGATCGGGATTGTGCTAAGTTTTATTACGGCCGTATACGGTACGCGATTATTAATGAGTCTTTTAGTAAACAGCCGCTGGTTTGATAAAAAACCAGGCTACTTTGGCGTGAAGAAAGAGCAAATTCACGATTTAAGCAAAGATGACGGCACAACCGTTTTACCTACAGTGTGGGATAAAATTGACTTTGTTAAATACCGTAAAGCGTTCTTCACATTCTCAAGCGTGCTCGTCATTATCGGTATTATCTCGGTTGCTGTGTTTAGGCTGAACCTAGGTATTGACTTTACGAGCGGAACTCGCATAGAGATTCCGGCAAATCATACCGTTACGCAGGCTGAGATACAGCGTGAAATGAAGTCTCTTGATATCAAAACGGATGACGTAGTCATTACAGGAAAAAGTAATGATACGGGTGTTGTACGTGTAGTTGGGGTCTTGAATAAAAAAGAAATTGCCAACTTAAAAGATCACTTTAAAGATAAATACGGTTCTGAACCAAACGTAAGCACCGTTTCGCCGACAGTTGGAAAAGAACTGGCGAAAAATGCAATGATGGCGATTGTAATTGCTTCAATTGGAATTATCATCTATGTAACGATTCGATTCGAGTTCTACATGGCGCTTGCAGCCGTGCTTGCTTTGTTGCATGATGCGTTTTTTATCGTTACGGTCTTTAGCTTAACAAAGCTAGAGGTAGATTTAACGTTTATCGCCGCTGTCTTGACGATTGTTGGTTACTCAATTAACGATACGATTGTTACGTTTGACCGCATTCGTGAAAATATGCAGAAATTCAAATCCAAAACGTTTGACGATTTGGCGTTTATCGTAAATTTAAGCTTGCGTGAAACGTTTACTCGTTCAATGAACACCGTGTTAACAGTTGTGATTGCAGTTGTAGCACTTCTTGTATTCGGAAGTGAATCAATTCAAAACTTCTCAATTGCCCTGTTAGTAGGTTTAATTCTTGGTGCATATTCATCTGTGTTTATTGCTGCTCAGCTATGGCTTGTGTGGAAAGGGAAACAGTTGAAGCGCGAGGAACAAAAAGAAGTAGAAAGCAAGTAATTCAAAAACGTGCGAAGTGTTCGCACGTTTTTTTGTTTGTGAAAATTCAAGGCGCACTGTCAGAAAAATATGCTTATTTTCTTTCGTTGCTCCATTTCATCCACTCTAGTATAATAATGTGGGTTAAGGGGTGAAGAGACATGTTACAGTCAAAAAAACGTTGGAATGTTCAAGAATGTGATGAACAACTTGTTAATGAATTTGTAGAAAACCTCAATATTACACCTCTAGTAGCTTCGTTATTACTTAATAGAGGCATGACAACAGTAGAAGCGGCACGTGAGTTTTTACACGTTGATGCACAAACGTTCCACGATCCGTTTTTATTGCACGATATGGACAAAGCGGTAGCTCGTATTCAGCAAGCAATTGATCATAATGAAAAAATTATGATCTATGGAGATTACGATGCGGACGGCGTCAGCAGTACTTCTGTTATGTTATCTGCTTTACAGCAGCTCGGCGCTGATACTGATTTTTATATTCCTAATCGCTTTACAGAAGGTTATGGGCCGAATAAGGCAGCATTTGATAAAATAAACGCAGGTGGCTATCAGCTGGTGATTACGGTAGACACAGGTATTTCGGCAGTCGAAGAAACGGCGTATGCACGTGAATTAGATTTTGATTTAATTATTACGGATCACCACGAGCCGGGTCCGATTTTACCGGATGCGTATGCAATTATTCATCCAAAGCTGCCGGGAAGTACATATCCATTTAAAGAACTGGCGGGTGTAGGAGTGGCTTTTAAACTCGCTCATGCGCTGTTAGGGGAGCTTCCGGAACATTTGTTAGAACTAGCAGTGATTGGGACGATTGCTGACTTGGTTCCTTTAGTCGACGAAAACCGCTTAATTGCTCGCAAAGGTCTTGACTATCTCAAGCTCACGAAGCGCACTGGAATTGAAGCGCTGCTGAGCGTATGTGGAGTAAAACGCGAAGAAATTACTGAAGATACAATTGGATTTGCTATGGCTCCTCGCATTAATGCAGTAGGACGTCTTCAAGATGCTGATCCAGCTGTTCACTTGCTTATGACAACAAATGCTGAAGAAGCAAAAGGTTTAGCTAAAGAAATTGATGCGTTAAACAAGGTAAGGCAGCAAATCGTAAACGATATTACGGAAGAAGCCGTTGAATTTGTTGAAAATATGTATCCTCCGGATGAAAACAGCGTTCTTATTGTAGAGGGAGAAGGATGGAATGCAGGTGTTGTTGGAATTGTCGCTTCTAGGCTCGTAGAAAAGTTCTACAGACCAACAATTGTACTAAGTATTGACTCTGAAAACCGTATTGCCAAAGGTTCAGCAAGAAGTATCGAAGGCTTTGACTTATTCGCGAACTTATCTAAATGCCGTGACATTTTGCCGCATTTTGGAGGGCATCCAATGGCAGCCGGCATGACGTTAAACAGCGATGATGTAGAAGAGCTGCGCACACGTCTTAATGAACAAGCAAGCAACGTGTTAACCGAACAGGATTTTATTCCAATTACATCAGTTGATACAGTATGCACAACAGAGGAAATTACGCTGGAAAACATTGAACAAATGAGTGCGCTTGCTCCATTTGGTATGCATAACCCGAAGCCAAAAGTTCTCATTAAAGATGTTCATACAACATCTATGCGGAAAATTGGTGCTAATAAAAATCATTTAAAACTGGTATTTGAAGACAGCGGTGTATCGGTTGATGCAGTAGGATTTGGGTTAGGCTATATATTAGATGAAGTATCTCCTATAGCTAAAGTATCATTAGTAGGTGAACTATCTATTAATGAGTGGAACAATATGCGCAAACCGCAGCTGATGGTAGAAGATATCTCTGTAGATGAGTGGCAGATGTTTGATTATCGCAGTGCTATTGATGTCAAACGTTTCTTTGAGCAGGTATTCACGGATCAAATGAAAGTTGTTGCTTTTCACGATTCAACAATTGATAAATACAAGTCGATGCTGCCGATGGAGCATGTTGTTCTTATTCAAGATGAAGAACAGGCAAAAGCATGTATGTTTGCAGGGGAACAGATTGTTTTATTAGATTTGCCTCCTTCACAGAAGTGGCTTGAAGCTTTGTTTTTCCAAGGTATTCCTTCTAGAATATACGCTATTTTCTTAACGGAAGAAGACCATTATTTTGATACAATCCCAACTCGCGATCACTTTAAATGGTTCTATGGCTTTTTAGCGAAAAAGGGTCCTTTTGATTTAAAACGCTACAAAGAAGATTTAGCGATTCATAAGGGCTGGTCGAAAGAAACGATTGATTTTATGGCAAAGGTGTTTTTTGAGTTAGAATTTGTTACAATAAACAATGGCTTAATTTCGTTAGTGAAAAATTCTGCGAAACGTGATTTAATAGAATCTGCGACTTATCGCCAAAAGCAGCAGCAGATTGAAATAGAAAAAAACTTTATTTATACGTCATATGTACAGCTTAAAAATCACTTTCAAGATATTTTTAAGCGTTCGATTGAATGAGGAGGCAACATTAGAATGAATTTTAAAGATTATATTACAATTGTACCTGACTGGCCAAAACCAGGTATTACATTTAAAGATATCTCAACATTAATGGATAACGGTGACGCATACCGTGCCGCAACGGATGAGATTGTAAAATATGCCAATGATAAACAAGTTGATATTATCGTAGGACCGGAAGCTCGCGGATTTATCGTTGGTTGTCCAGTAGCATACGCGCTAGGTATCGGCTTTGCACCTGTTCGTAAAGAAGGAAAATTACCGCGTGAAGTAATCAAAGTAGATTACGGTTTAGAATACGGTAAAGACGTATTAACGATTCACAAAGATGCAATTAAGCCAGGTCAGCGCGTGTTGATTACAGATGATTTATTAGCAACAGGCGGTACAATTGAAGCGACGATTAAGCTTGTCGAAGAATTAGGCGGAATTGTTGTTGGAGCTGCGTTCTTAATTGAACTTTCTTACCTTGACGGCCGTGACAAACTAGACGGTTACGATGTATTCACATTAATGACGTATTAAGAAGAACGATCACATAAAAAAGAGTACCTGATACAGGTGCTCTTTTTTCGTTAAAAAACGTTAATACGTAAAATGGAAATGATGTAAATTTCATAAATTAGACGCAAAGGCTTTACATCCTTGGATTTTTTCAAGATAATAGTTACAATATGAATTAAAAATGCTAGTTGATAAAAGGTGATTTCATGGCAAATGAGCAAGTCCTAACAGCGGAACAGGTCATTGACAATACGAAGCGATATTTAAATGAAGAAGACGTGGCTTTTGTACAAAAAGCATATGATTTTGCAAAAGAAGCTCACAAAGAACAATATCGCAAGTCGGGTGAACCATATATTATCCACCCGATTCAAGTCGCAGGAATTTTAGTTGATCTAGATATGGATCCAGCAACAATTGCAGCTGGATTTCTACATGATGTGGTTGAAGATACAGAGATAACACTAAAGGATTTAGAAAAAGCTTTTAATGAAGAAGTAGCAATGTTAGTAGACGGCGTAACGAAACTTGGGAAAATTAAATATAAGTCTAAAGAAGAGCAGCAGGCTGAAAATCATCGCAAGATGTTTGTGGCAATGGCTCAAGATATTCGAGTTATATTGATCAAACTTGCGGATCGTCTTCATAACATGCGTACGCTAAAGCATTTACCGCAGGAAAAGCAGCGACGCATTTCAAATGAAACGCTTGAAATTTTTGCTCCTCTTGCTCATCGTCTCGGTATTTCAAAAATTAAGTGGGAGCTTGAAGATACAGCTTTACGTTACTTAAATCCTCAGCAATATTATCGCATTGTAAATTTGATGAAGAAAAAGCGTGCGGAACGCGAGCAGTATTTGGCTGAAGTTATTGATGAAGTTCGAGAGCAAGTAGATGAAGTGTCGATTAAAGTTGAAATTTCAGGACGTCCAAAACATATTTATTCCATCTATCGTAAAATGGCACTGCAAAACAAGCAGTTTAATGAAATTTACGATTTACTAGCTGTGCGCATTATTGTAAATAGCATTAAAGACTGCTATGCGGTGTTAGGAATTATTCACACGTGCTGGAAGCCAATGCCGGGACGTTTCAAAGATTATATTGCAATGCCAAAACAAAATATGTACCAGTCTCTTCATACGACGGTTATCGGACCAAAAGGTGATCCGTTAGAAGTTCAAATTCGAACGTTTGACATGCACCAAATTGCTGAGTATGGAATTGCTGCTCATTGGGCTTACAAAGAGGGAAAAACAGCTGAGCATGCTTCATTTGAAGAAAAGTTGACGTGGTTTAGAGAAATTTTAGAATTTCAAAATGACGCAAACGATGCAGAAGAATTTATGGAATCTCTAAAAGTTGACTTGTTTTCCGACATGGTTTACATTTTTACGCCAAAAGGCGACGTCATTGAGCTTCCTTCGGGTTCTGTTCCAATTGATTTTTCCTATCGTATTCATTCTGAAATCGGAAATAAAACTATTGGAGCAAAAGTCAACGGCAAGATGGTTACGCTTGATTACCGTTTGAAAACGGGGGACATTATCGAAATTTTGACGTCTAAGCATTCGTATGGTCCAAGCAAGGACTGGTTAAAGCTTGCTCAAACGTCTCAAGCCAAAAATAAAATTCGCCAATTCTTTAAAAAGCAAAGCCGCGATGAAAATATTGAAAAAGGCAAAGAGCTGGTTGAAAAAGAAATTCGTCAAATGGAGTTTGACTTAAAAGAAGTATTAACAGCTGATAATATCAAACGAGTAGCGGAGAAGTTTAATTTCTCAAACGAAGACGATATGTATGCAGCTATTGGGTATAACGGATTAACTGCGGCTCAAGTAGCTAATCGTTTAACCGAGAAGTGGAGAAAGCAGCGCGATCAAGAACAAGAGATCCAAATTGATGATATTGCACGCGACACTGCGGCCAAGCGTGTTCGCCAGCATAAACGAAAAGATTCCGGGGTTATTGTACCGGGTGTAGAGAACATGCTGATTCGCTTGTCTAAATGCTGTAATCCAGTTCCTGGAGATGAGATTGTTGGTTTTATTACAAAGGGGCGAGGAGTATCTGTTCATAGAGCAGATTGTTTAAACGTTCACACAGATGATGCTGAAAGCCGCCTTATTCCTGTAGAGTGGGAAACACATATTAAAGAAGGCAAAGAGTTTAACGTGGAAATTGAAATTTCCGGATACGACCGCAGGGGCTTACTAAATGAAGTTCTGCAGGTTGTAAACGAGACTAAAACGAATATTTCAGCCGTTTCAGGAAAATCGGACCGAAACAAAATGGCTACGATTCATATGTCAATTTCTATTCATAACATCAGTCACCTTCATAAAGTGGTTGAGCGCATTAAGCAGCTTCGAGACATTTATTCAGTTCGCCGAATTATGCATTAAGAAAGGTCGTTATACATGAGAGTAGTCGTACAAAGAGCAAAGAATGCAAAAGTAACTGTTGCAGGTGAGACGGTCGGTGAGATTAAGCACGGATATATGCTTTTAGTGGGCATTACCCATGACGATACTGAAGCTGATGCAGAGTATGTAGCGGATAAAATTGTGAATTTGCGAGTGTTTGATGATGAGTCTGGCAAAATGAATTTGTCGCTTCTAGATGTAGAAGGAGAAATTTTATCGGTATCTCAATTTACGCTGTACGGAGATTGCCGAAAAGGCAGAAGACCAAACTTTATGGGAGCTGCTAGGCCAGATCATGCTGTAACGCTTTACAACTATTTTAATAAAATATTATCAGAAAAAAATGTTCGAGTAGAAACCGGCGCATTTGGTGAAATGATGGACGTATCATTTACAAATGACGGACCGGTCACGCTTATTGTAGAAAGCAAAGAAAAAACGCAGGCTCACAGATGAGTCTGCGTTTTTTCTTTGCTTTGAAAGTAGTGATTTAATCCTTCAGCGATAGCGGACGTAATCATTTGCTGATAACTGATGGAATTAATATACGTTTCTTCCCGTTCGTTGCTTAAAAAGCCTAGTTCAATTAATGTACTCGGACGTGTATTTTCGCGAAGAACATAATAGTTTCCAAAACGTTCTCCTTTGTCTTTTAATTTTGCATGATTAATAAGGGACTGATGAATAGAATGTGTGAGTGGACTGTCCTGATGCTGATGGTAATAATACGTCATAAGGCCAGTTAGCTGTGAGCTGTTCGTACTGTTGTAGTGAATGCTTATAAAAGCATCTGCTTTAGTCGATTGCAGCGTGCGCTGTGAAAGTAGAAGGTACTCATCATGGGTGCGGGTTAAAATGACGTGTGCGCCTTCTTTTTGAAGTTTGTTTTGTAAAATAAGTGCTGTTCGAAGAGTGAGGTCTTTTTCATATGTGCCCTGTGTGCCGATGGCTCCTTTGTCTTTTCCTCCATGGCCTGCATCAATAATAATTGTTTTGCCCTTTAAGTGCTGCAAGCTTTTACTCAGCGTATAAACAGGCTGGCGCTGCGCTACCTGCATGCTAGGCTGAACGCTGCGAAGCGCTACGGTTTTCGTGAATTTTTTAAACACCCATCCTTGAATATCCGAGCTTTCTACATAATACCAATCTCCTTGACGGTCTGAAACGGATAGTCTTGTATTCTTCGTCAATTTATTTGTAATTGAAAATGAACGTCCTGGACCGCTGCGTACATGAAGAGAGTCAGCTGTTACAATAATGGGTTGATGGACCGGTACATTTGGGCGCTCAAATGAGGAAGAACACAGTAATAAAAGGATACTTGCAGCCAAAACAGATACAGACTTCATGTTTAGATGGCGAATAGATAGACCTCCTTTTTATAACAAAATAGAGTATTCGATGAAAATAAAAAAAATCCTTTTTCTTATGTAAAAACATCTTTTCTGGGCAATGCTAATAAAAGGATAAGTAAGTGTAGGCAGGGAGGAAGAAACGATGAAGTTTAGTGAAAAAGGTGAACAATCATTTCAGCAGGTAAATCCGGTATTTGGCATTCATTTTCATGATTTTATTGACAGAGAAAGTGAAGCTTCATCCCTTGAATTGGCTTCTGAATTTGGTTTAACGCTTCGAGATATTCAGAAACTAAGAAAACAATTAGACCGCTCTTAACATGAAAGGTGCTTGACAACTGCTCATTTCATTCGTAATATAGAAAGCAATTGCTAAATTAAAATGAATGTATAACATTTTTATATTGATAAGCCAAAGATCGAGAAAAGTAGTAAAGATGACACATGGCTAGAGAGGAAATGTCTTAGGCTGAAAGCATTTCTACATGATGACTTTATGAAAGAACACTCAGGAGGCTTCACTCTGAAAAGGGAAACTTAGTAGGAGATGAACGTGTTCGTGCGTTAACGAAATGAGTGGAAACATGTCATATGTTTCAATTAGGGTGGTACCACGTGAGATTAACTCTCGTCCCTACTATGGAAAAATAGTAGAGGCGAGAGTTTTTTTGTATTGTAAATTTAAAAAATAGGAGGCATATCACGTTATGTCAGTTCAAATACCTAGAGGCACACAAGATATTTTACCGGGCAAAGTAGAATATTGGCAGTTTGTTGAACAGCGAGCAAGAGAAATCTGCCGTGCGTTCAACTACCAAGAAATTCGTACACCAATGTTTGAACACACTGAATTATTTTTGCGCGGAGTGGGAGAAACAACAGATATCGTGCAAAAAGAAATGTACACATTTAAAGATCGAGGTGACCGCAGCTTAACGCTTCGTCCAGAAGGAACAGCTGCAGTTGGACGATCATTTGTTTCAAATAAGATGTTTGGAAATCCAACGCAGCCAACAAAGCTGTTTTATATTGGTCCTATGTTTCGCTATGAACGACCTCAAGCGGGACGTTTCCGTCAATTCGTTCAGTTTGGTGTAGAAGCATTAGGGGTAAATGATCCAGCTATTGATGCTGAAGTTCTTGCCCTGTTAATGAGTTTTTACCAATCGCTTGGATTGAAAAAATTAAAGTTGGTTGTTAACAGTTTAGGAGATACAGAAAGTCGTCAAGCTCACCGTCAAGCGCTTATTGACCACTTTGCACCTCGCATTGGAGAGTTTTGCAGCGACTGCCAAAGCAGATTGGAGAAAAATCCTCTTCGTATTTTAGACTGTAAAAAAGATCGGGACCATGAACTGATGGCTACAGCGCCGTCTATTCTTGATTATTTAAATGACTATTCAAAAGAATATTTTGAAAAAGTACAGCAGTACTTAACCGATTTAGACATTGACTATGTTGTAGATCCGACGCTAGTACGCGGGTTAGATTATTATAATCACACAGCATTTGAACTAATGAGTGAAGCAGAAGGATTTGGCGCCATTACAACTCTTTGTGGCGGAGGCCGTTATAATGGGCTGATTCAAGAAATCGGCGGACCTGAAACACCGGGTATCGGATTCGCTTTAAGTATCGAACGCTTATTATCTGCATTGGAAGCAGAAGGAATTGAGCTTCCGGTAGAAACAGGCGTAGATTGCTATGTAGTAACTATGGGCGATGAAGCAAAAGAAAAATCCGTTTCAATTGTAAATACGCTTCGACGTGCAGGCTTTGTAGCCGATAAAGATTATCAAGATAAAAAAATGAAAGCTCAGTTTAAAGCAGCTGATCGTGTACAAGCAAAATTTGTTGTTGTTCTAGGTGAAGATGAGCTAGCAAAACAAGTTGTAAACGTAAAGAATATGGAATCTGGCGAACAGCAAGAAGTATCAATTGATCAATTGGTCAGCTATTTGCAAGAACAAGTATAAGGGGGAACCATGATGACAAAACGTTCATACTACTGTGGTGATGTAACAGAACAAGCAACTGGCGAAACAGTTCTATTAAAAGGATGGGTTCAAAAACGCCGTGATTTAGGGGGATTAATCTTTATTGATTTACGCGACCGCGGCGGAGTTGTACAGGTTGTATTTAATCCTGAAAAATCTGCTGAAGCGCTAAAAATTGCTGAAGATGTACGTAATGAATTCGTACTGGAAGTGCAAGGAACTGTTGTAGCTCGTGAAGAGGGAACCGTTAACCCGAACTTAAAAACAGGTAAAATTGAAGTTCACGCTGAGCAGATTACGGTATTAAACAAAGCCAAAACACCTCCTTTTGCTATTGCGGATCAAACGGAAGTATCAGAAGATGTTCGATTAAAATATCGTTATTTAGATCTTCGACGTTCTGAGATGTTTAACACGCTTAAAATGCGCAATGACATTACAAAAACAATTCGTGACTTCTTAGATCAAAATGACTTTTTAGATGTTGAAACACCTATTTTAACGAAAAGTACGCCAGAAGGCGCACGTGATTATCTTGTACCAAGCCGCGTGCACGAAGGGGAGTTTTATGCTCTTCCTCAATCACCGCAAATCTTCAAGCAGCTGCTAATGGTAAGCGGAGTTGAGCGTTATTATCAAATCGCTCGCTGCTTCCGTGATGAAGACTTGCGTGCAGATCGTCAGCCTGAATTTACTCAAATCGATATTGAAACATCATTTTTATCTCAAGAGGACATCATGACAATGACGGAAGAAATGATGTCTAAAGTAATGAAGCGCGTAAAAGATTTAGATATAACGACGCCTTTCCCGCGCATGTCATATGATGAAGCGATGAGTCGCTACGGTTCAGATAAGCCGGATACACGTTTTGAAATGGAGCTAGTCAACTTATCAGAGCTTGTGAAAGACTGCGGGTTCAAAGTATTTAGCGCAGCAGTTGAAAACGGCGGAGAAGTAAAAGCCATTAACGTAAAAGGTGCCGCTTCTAGCTATTCACGTAAAGATATCGATGCTCTAACAGAGTTCGTGAAAATTTACGGTGCTAAAGGGTTAGCATGGCTGAAAGTTGAAGCTGACGGCTTAAAAGGACCGATTGCAAAATTCTTCAATGAAGATGAGCAAAAGCAATTTGCGGAAGCTCTTCAAACGGAAGAAGGGGATTTACTTTTATTTGTAGCTGATAAAAAGTCAGTTGTAGCAGATGCACTTGGCGCTCTTCGCCTAAAGCTTGCAAAAGAACAAGGAATTATTGATGAAACGAAATTTAACTTCCTATGGGTAACAGATTGGCCTCTTCTTGAGCATGACGAAGAAGACAACCGTTACTACGCGGCTCATCATCCATTCACAATGCCAGTTCGTGAAGATTTACCAATGTTAGAAAGCGATCCTGGACAAGTCCGTGCACAAGCATATGACTTAGTATTGAATGGCTACGAACTTGGCGGAGGATCTTTACGTATTTACGAGCGTGATATTCAAGAAAAAATGTTTAAAACGCTTGGATTTACATTAGAAGAAGCATATGAGCAGTTTGGTTTCTTACTTGAAGCATTTGAATACGGTACTCCTCCTCACGGCGGAATTGCGTTAGGTCTTGACCGTTTAGTTATGCTTCTAGCAGGACGCACAAACTTGCGTGATACAATTGCCTTCCCTAAAACAGCAAGTGCAAGCTGTCTATTAACAAATGCACCTGGTGAAGTAAGTGAAGCGCAATTAGACGAGCTGCATTTGCAGGTAAAAAAGCAAAAAACAGAAGCGTAATCGATTGAACCGTCTGTTAAATCGAGCTTGTCACGTTCCAGTGACAGGCCCGATTTTTTTGTTTTACTTATTAATTGCAAAGTGATTTTTTCTGTGATAAGATACTTTCAAGAACTAAATAGTCCTGATGTGTTCGTCCTTAATCCAGTTTTGACCGAACAATTTTTTGCTTGGGAGCTCGGAGTTTTTAACGAGCGTACATGCCTCATCTCGAGGACTTACAATGGTTAAAGCAGAGCACCCACCTGCCGAGAGCGGGTTCAAAACGAAGGCACTCGAGACGGCACGATCGGGACTAGCATACATATAAAAAATCCTCTATGTAATTATTTGCATAGAGTTTTTTTATGGATAAATAACGAATGCTCATGTTCGTTTTGCTAAAAATATGGTATAGTCAATTTCGTTGTTTATTTGAATTATTCATATACGTTAGTGTATTTAATAGAGGAGTGTTTTAACATGTTGCATCAGTTTTCGCGTAATGAACTGGCGATAGGAAAAGAAGGGCTAGCTACTTTAAAAGGCAGCACAGTTGCTATTTTAGGGATAGGAGGAGTAGGGTCGTTTTCTGCTGAGGCTTTGGCTAGGTCAGGAGTAGGGCGTTTAATTCTTGTAGATAAAGACGATGTTGATATTACAAACGTAAATCGTCAAATTCACGCGCTGCTTTCTACGGTAGGTCAGCCCAAGACAGAATTAATGAAAAAACGTATTTTGGATATTAACCCAGACTGTGACGTCGTTTCTCTTCAAATGTTTTATACGGAAGAAACGTATGAAGAGTTCTTTAGTTACGAACCGGACTTCGTAGTGGATGCATCCGATACGATTTCGTATAAAATTCATTTAATGAAAGAATGTTTAAAACGTGATATTCCGATTATTTCAAGTATGGGTGCTGCGAATAAAATGGATCCAACACGTTTCAAAATTGCAGACATTTCAAAGACACATACAGATCCGATTGCAAAAGTGGTTCGTACTCGTCTGCGTAAAGAAGGAATTCGCAAAGGAATTAACGTCGTTTTTTCTGATGAACGTCCAATCGTTATTCGCGAAGAAGTTCGCAAAGAAGTAGGAAACGATCAAGCGCAAATTCGAAAAGCGAAAATGCCCCCATCTTCTAATGCTTTTGTTCCATCTGTAGCAGGATTAATTATGGGCGGTCATGTTATCAATGAATTATTAAGTGATATTAAGATTCGCCGCGTAGGTGATCAATAAAAAGAAGGCTATCGTAGCCTTCTTTTTTTTATGGAAATATCTGTTCTATTTATGCTTTGGATGGAATCTTCTGTTTGATATGTATAAAAAGTACTAATAAATTGAAAAATATGGATTGATGATGAATTTACACTGTATTAAAAAAAAGAGATTTATGTAAATTTATTTAACGCTTTATTTACATAAAATTTACGTTTTGGCTTTCTTTCTTTTGTATCTTCTACAGTAATATCCAGAAAGTCTTATATCTCAAGGGTTTTAATAGAAATAAGAAAAAATAAACCCCAAATAAGTAAGTTTACAGTAACTTAAAATTCACTTCATATAAAGACAACAATCTACTCGTATAATGTGTCTTGTACCTGTTGTTCGAGTACAAAGGACTAGTACTAATTACACATATATTTATTGGAGGGTAATGTAATGAAAACAAAGGGTTTTAAAGTAACATTAGCAGCTTTTTTAATGGTAGGAGCACTAGCAGCATGTGGTAAAGACGGAGCAAGCAATGACAGTGGTTCGGGCAGCAAAGAAGAAGTGTCAGGTACGTTAACAGCAGCGGGATCTACAGCTTTACAACCACTTGCAGAAGAAGCAGCGAATGGAATTACTGAAAAATATCCAAACCTTTCAGTAACGGTACAAGGTGGAGGTAGTGGAACGGGTGTTAACCAAGTAGCATCAGGAGCAGTTGACATTGGAAACTCTGATGTTCCAGCAGCCGATAAAATCGAAGATAAATCAAAAGCAGATAAACTTGTAGATACGAAAGTAGCGGGCATTGGGTTCGCACTTGTTGTAAATAAAGATGTAAAAGTAGAATCGTTAACAAAAGAGCAAATTCAAAAGATTTTCTCTGGTGAAATTAAAAACTGGAAAGAAGTTGGCGGAAACGACGAGAAAATTAACGTAATCAACCGTCCAGCATCATCTGGTACACGTGCTACATTCGAGAAAACATTAATGGGTGACGCAAAAGTAAATGACAGCGTTGGTACAGCTCAAGATTCAAACGGAGCGGTTGAGCAATCAGTAAACTCAACGCCAGGAGCAGTAAGTTACCTTGCTATGTCGTATTTAATTGGCGATAAAAAAGAAAGTTTAAAAATGCTTAATATTGATGGTGTAGAGCCAACAACAGAAAACATTGTTTCTAAAAAATATCCGTTTTGGTCTTATGAGTACATGATTACAAACGGTGAGCCAAAAGATGGTGCAAAAGAGTACATTGACTACGTAGCTGGTAAGGACTTTGCTAAGCAAGTAGAAGATATGGGATATATCCCAATGACTGAGTTCAAAAAATAAGAGTGTTTTTAAAAAGAATAGGGCTGACTAACACAGTCAGTCTTATTCTATTTGAATGTTAATAAAGTATATAGCGAATAAAAAGAAAAGCGAATATATACTGAATATGTAAGGAGACAGAGCGATGAAGGGGAAAAAATCCATTAATTATGTAAAAAGCGAATACATTGGCCGTACGCTTTCTACATTTTGCGGTATTCTAATTGTACTTGTTACGTTAGCTATTATCGTATTTATTTGTGAAAAAGGCATACAGTCATTTTTACAAAGTAATATATCAATCGGTGAAATGTTGACTTCAACAAAATGGAGCCCAAACAATAAAGAATACGGGGCACTTGTGTTTATTCTGGGTTCCATGCTTGTATCAATCGGAGCCGTGATTATAAGTGCTCCAATTGGAATTGCTATCGCCATTTTTAACAACTATATTTCGCCTAAATTTGGTTCAACGGTTTTACGACCGGTTTTAGAACTTTTAGTCGGAGTTCCTTCAGTGGTATACGGCCTTTTAGGGGTTACCATTTTAGTACCGCTTCTTCGCGATAACTTCGGCGGAGTGGGCTTTAGTTTGATTGCCGGAATTATTGTCTTAAGCGTCATGATTCTTCCGACAATTGCAAGTATTGCTGACGATGCAATTCGAAGCGTAGCACCTGAATATTTAGAAGCTTCTTATGGACTAGGTTCAACAAGATGGCAGGCAATTAGCCGAGTCATTATTCCATCTGCTAAAACAGGTATTTTAACAGGTATCGTGTTAGGACTTGCCCGCGCATTCGGAGAAGCGCTAGCTGTTCAAATGGTTATCGGAAACACGGTTAAGCTTCCTGAAAGCTTATATAGTCCAACGGCAACATTAACAGGTATTTTAACAATGGATATGTCTAATACGTTAAACGGAACGGCATGGAATAACGCATTGTGGACGTTAGCTATGATTTTACTGCTTATTTCTTTCGTGTTCATTTTAATTATCCGAGCAATTGGGAAACGAGGTGCTCATCAATGAGAAACAAAAATGCACGCACAGTAAATAATATATGGACAGGTATTTTTTATGGCATTGCCGCTCTAGTTGTGTTGCTATTAGTGTATTTAGTTGTTGAAATTATCGCTAAAGGCTGGGGATTTTGGGACCCGAACTTTTTATTTGGAAAGCCAAGCAATACGATGGCGGGAGGCGGTATCGGACCTCAGCTGTTTAACTCGTTCTACATGCTTGTTTTAACGCTGATCATTTCTATTCCTCTTGGTTTAGGAGCCGGAATTTACTTAGCGGAGTACGCGAAGCAAGGTCGTTTCTTAAATTTCGTCCGCTTATGTATTGAAACAATGGCGTCATTACCGTCCATTGTAGTTGGTTTATTTGGATTATTAATTTTTGTCACATTTTCAGGCTGGGGCTATACGCTTATCGGTGGAGCACTTGTGATTACAATTTTAAATTTACCGGGTTTAACGCGCGTATGTGAAAGTGCGATTGCATCTGTTCCTGCGAGTGTAAAAGAAGCGAGTTTAGGGTTGGGTGCGACTAAATGGCAAACAATTGTCAAAGTCGTCATTCCATCAGCGATTCAACAAATTATCACAGGCGTTATTTTAACAGCGGGACGAATCTTTGGAGAGGCAGCTGCGTTGATTTATACGGCTGGCTTAACCACGCCGATGTTAAATTCAAATGCTGACTTAACGAGTCCTGTAAACCCGTTTAATATTTTTCGACCAGCAGAGACGCTTGCCGTTCACATTTGGAAATTAAACTCTGAAGGAATCGTACCTGATGCAAGATTGATTGCAACAAAGTCAGCTGCTATTCTAATCATTATGGTTCTGTTGTTTAACATAATCGCTCGTTTAGTCGCTAAACTTTTAGACAGCTACTTTAAAGGTTCAACAAAAACGAAAAAACGCAAAGAAGTTAAAAGTGCAGCTTAATAGATAAAGACAAAAAAGAAAATGGCTTTGAAACTGAGCAACAGTTTCAGCCATTTTCTTTTTTTAATGTCTCTAAACGATTGAAAACTTTTGAAAAGTATTTTTCTTGTCCATTTTGTTTAGGATGAAAATATTGTTTGTTTTTGATGCGATCCGGTAAATACTGTTGAAGGACCCATCCGTTATCAAAATCATGCGGGTATTGATATTCAACGCCTCGGCCAAGATTCTCTGCTCCTTTGTAATGAGCATCCTTCAAATGAGGGGGAACGTCGCCGGAAAACCCTTTTTTAATATCGCTTATCGCTTCATCTAATGCTTTGTAAGCAGCGTTGGACTTCGGTGATAGACAAAGCTCAATAACGGCGTTTGCAAGCGGGATACGTGCTTCTGGGAGTCCTAATCGCTCAGTTGCTTGAATAGCTGCGAGAGTTCTCATGCCGGCATCCGGATCAGCTAGTCCAATGTCTTCATACGCAATGACTAAAAGGCGACGATTGATGCTGATCAAGTCTCCTGCTTCAATTAGCCGTCCCAAATAATGAAGAGCGGCATTTACGTCGCTGCCGCGAATCGATTTTTGAAAAGCCGATAATACATCATAGTGAGCGTCACCATTTTTATCATGTGAAAAATATTTTTGCTGCAGACATTCTTCTGCTGTTTGTAAGGTAATAACGATTTTACCATCGCTTTCACCTGTTGATAAAACAGCCAGTTCCAGAGCATTCAAAGCCGAGCGCACGTCACCGTTACAGCTATTGGCAAAGTGGTTCATGGCGTCATCTTCTACGATGATTTTTCTATCCCCAAATCCGTTTGATGGATCGTTGAGCGCCCTTGTTAGCGCCATTTTGATATCATCTGGCGTAAGAGATTTTAATTCGAAGATTTGGCATCTGCTTCGAATAGCAGGATTAATTGCGTGATAAGGATTGCTTGTTGTCGCTCCGATTAGAATGATCATGCCGTTTTCTAAGTAAGGAAGCAAAAAGTCTTGCTTAGCTTTGTCAAGCCGATGAACTTCATCTAACAGCAGAATTACTTTGCCTGACATTTTGGCTTCTTCGGCGACAATTTCCATATCTTTTTTATTGTTTACAACGGCATTTAACTGACGAAACGCCGTGTTGGTTGTTTTTGCAATAGCTGTGGCAATTGTTGTTTTTCCAACGCCTGGAGGTCCATATAAAATCATCGAGCTTAAGTGATTTGCTTTTACCATTCGATAAATCATTTTATCTTTGCCAACTAAATGCTGCTGTCCGATAACGTCATCTAAATGAGTCGGACGCATTCGAAATGCGAGAGGTTTTGTAGCCATGTTTTTCTCCTTTCTTTTCTTTCACTGTATCACAAGCGGTGAATAGGTGGTGGAAATTTATCTTATAGGCATAGTATGTTATAATATCAACAGTTACATTTGCAAGAAATGCATATAGAGAAGTTCATATAGCTTAGTAAAAAACGACTCATCACAGCATTCAGTGACAACGTGAGGGTCTTATTTTTTTCATAAATAAAAAAAGTGTATTGAAGGAGTGTATCGTATGAAAATTTCAACAAAAGGACGCTACGGTTTAACGATTATGATTGAGCTTGCGAAGCGCTTTGGCGAAGGTCCTATCTCGCTTAAAACTATTGCTCAAACGCATGACTTATCTGAACATTATTTAGAGCAGCTTATTTCACCGCTGCGTAACGCTGGGCTTGTAAAAAGCGTGCGCGGAGCTTATGGCGGTTACATCTTAGCCCATGAACCTGCTAACATTACTTCTGGTGATATTATTTCTGTTTTAGAAGGTCCTATTAGTCCTGTAGAAGGAATTGAAGATGAAGAGCCTGCAAAACGCGAGCTGTGGATTCGTATTCGAGATGCGGTTAAAGAAGTGCTAGATAGTACAACGCTTGAAGATTTAGCAAATCATTCTGATGATGATCAAGCGTCTTATATGTTTTATATTTAATAATGAGCTAGGAGGCGTTTATTTTGGAACGTATTTATGTTGATCATGCAGCAACGTCTCCAATACATCCAGCAGTCGTTGAGAAAATGACGACATTTATGCATGAGTACTTTGGAAATCCGTCTAGTATTCATCACTATGGGCGGGAAAGTCGACGCTATTTAGACGAAGCTCGCCAAGCGATTGCAGCAAGTATTGGAGCACACGAAAATGAACTGATTTTTACAAGTGGTGGGACAGAAGCAGATAATATGGCACTGATCGGAGTAGCTCTTGCAAACCGCCATAAAGGAAATCATATTATTACCACGCAAATTGAACACCACGCTGTGCTTCATACGTGTGAATATTTAGAAACACAGGGCTTTGAAGTGACTTACTTACCAGTTAATGAGTACGGACAAGTATCTGTAGATGAAATAAAATCAGCCCTAACCGATCAAACAATTCTTGTGTCGGTGATGTTTGGAAATAATGAAGTAGGTGCTATTCAGCCAATTGGGGAAATTGGAGTTCTATTAAAAGAGCATGGAGCATATTTCCACACGGATGCAGTGCAAGCTTATGGATTAATTCCGTTAAATGTGCAACAATTAGGTGTCGATCTTTTATCCGTTTCGGCTCATAAAATTAACGGACCAAAAGGGATGGGCTTTTTATATGCAGCTGCTCACGTTTCACTGTCTCCTTTGCTATTTGGAGGAGAACAAGAGCGCAAACGACGAGCTGGAACTGAGAACATGACAAGTATTGTCGGGTTTGAAGAGGCTGTGAAAATTTCGCAACAAACGCTGCAAACACGTGCAGATGAATATAGAAGATACAAAGAAATAATGGTAGCTGTGTTGAAAGAAGAAGGTATTTCCTTTGAAATTAACGGACATCTTGAAAATTCTCTGCCACATGTGTTAAATTTATCATTTCCAAAAACAAATGTTGAATCGATGCTCGTGAATTTAGACTTAGCAGGAATTGCGGCATCAAGCGGTTCAGCTTGCACAGCGGGAGCAATCGATCCTTCTCATGTGCTTGTAGCTATGTTTGGAAAAGGGTCTGAACGTTTAACAACTTCTATTCGATTTAGCTTTGGCTTAGGAAACACAGCTGAGCAAATTGAAAAAACCGCACGTCAAACAGCAAACATCGTTAAGCGACTAACGATGTAAATAGCAGCCATCAGTAGGGTCTTCATCCCTCACTGATGGTTTGTGTCGTTTCTTTCGCTTTTTAGCGAACAATTTAATTAAAATGAAGAAAACGGAGGTGGCGAAGTTGACAAAATCACCTAAAGATACACGTGTAGTAGTCGGAATGAGCGGAGGCGTTGATTCATCCGTAGCAGCTCTTTTATTAAAACAACAAGGATACGATGTGATCGGAATCTTTATGAAAAACTGGGACGATACGGATGAAAACGGCGTTTGTACTGCGACTGAAGATTATAACGATGTTATTCGCGTATGTAATCAAATTGGTATTCCCTACTATGCAGTCAACTTTGAAAAACAATATTGGGATAAAGTATTTACCTACTTTTTAGATGAATATAAAGCAGGTCGTACACCGAATCCTGATGTAATGTGTAATAAAGAAAT
This sequence comes from Priestia sp. JV24, assembly GCF_025910025.1. NCBI lineage: Bacteria > Bacillati > Bacillota > Bacilli > Caryophanales > Bacillaceae > Priestia > Priestia sp. JV24. Next base: position 555,473 of record NZ_JAPCIN010000023.1, on the reverse strand, counting down.
TAAATTCAAAGCCTTTTTAGAGCATGCAATGACGCTAGGAGCAGATTATCTAGCGACAGGACATTATGCACGCGTTGCGTACCGCGACGGGGAGTATAAAATGCTTCGAGGCGTAGATGGAAATAAAGATCAAACGTATTTCTTAAATCAATTAGGACAAGATCAGCTTTCAAAAGTAATGTTCCCGATTGGTGAAATTGAGAAATCAAAAGTGCGTGAAATTGCGAAAGAAGCAGGCCTTGCTACAGCAACGAAAAAAGACAGCACAGGTATTTGCTTTATTGGTGAACGCAACTTCAAAGAATTTTTAAGTCAGTATCTTCCTGCTCAGCCAGGTGTAATGCAAACGCTTGACGGCGAAGTAAAAGGCAAGCACGACGGTCTCATGTACTATACAATTGGCCAACGCCATGGTTTAGGTATTGGAGGCAGCGGTGAACCTTGGTTTGTAGTCGGAAAAGATTTAGAAAAAAATGTTTTGTACGTCGATCAAGGCTTTCACAATGAGCTGCTCTATTCTACATCTCTCACAGCAACCAATGTCAGCTGGGTAAGCGAACGTGACTGGTCGTCACCAATGACGTGCACAGCAAAATTCCGCTATCGTCAAACTGATTCAGCAGTAACCGTTGAAAAAGTCGATGATAATACAATTAAGGTTATTTTTGCTGAACCTGTTCGCGCAATTACGCCAGGTCAAGCAGTTGTGTTTTACAAAGATGATGAATGTCTTGGCGGAGCAACAATTGACAAAGTATTTCAAGAAGAAGAGCAAATCTGGTACGTATAATTCATATAAGCAAGAACGAAAAACCTCGGCCGTATATAGCTGAGGTTTTTCTATGATATACTTTACTTATTGGGTAAACTAATAACTTACATATTCTAGATTTTCATGATGTGAAAATCTCTTAAATCATAACTAAAACAGTGGAGTGAACGAAAAAATGACAGATAAAAATCAGCTAGGAATTCAGTATATGCAGGAAGGGAAATTTGAAGAGGCTGCTAAAACATTTTCAGAAGCAATTGAAGATAATCCAAAAGATCCAATTGTGTATGTGAATTTTGGCAATTTGTTAGCGGCTGTTAGTGAGATGGATCGTGCTTTGAAATTTTATGAACGTGCGATTGAATTAGATGAAGAAACGGCAACAGCGTATTACGGAGCAGGAAATATTTATTTTAATGCAGAGCAGCTTGAACAGGCAAAGCACTACTTTGATTTAGCAATCAAAAAAGGCTTAGATTCATCCGATGCGTACTTTATGCTTGGTTTAACGCTGTTTCATATGGAAGAAATTCGTTTCGCGATGCCTTATCTTCAGCGGGCGGTAGAACTAAACGAACATGATGTAGAAGCAAAATTTCAGTACGGTCTTTGTTTAGCACAGCTCGAAATGGTAGATGAAGCAATTGCTGAATTCCTTAAGGTAGTCAATCAAGAGCCAGAACATGCCGATGCTTTTTATAATTTAGGCGTAGCGTATGCCATGAAAGATGACAAAGACAAGGCGATTGAGATGTTAGATGAAGCTTTAAACGTGCAGCCAGATCACGTAATGGCAGCAAATGCCAAACAAGTTCTGTCTACATTAGAACATTAAGAAAGCGGGTAAAGGAAGGATAACATGAACGAAGAACAAGTGAACCCTTCACAGCCAGAACGTCATTATATAAGCGGCACGTCGATTGTAACCGTCTTTCATAACGAAGAAAACTTATATAACGTTACGCGGATACGGATCAAAAAAACAAATTTAGAGATTGAAGATAAAGAAACGGTCGTCACAGGTTATTTTCCTAAGCTGAATGAAGATGAAGTATACACGTTTTACGGAGACTTCAAAGAGCATCCAAAGTTTGGTCTGCAGTTTCATGTTGAACAGTTTAAAAAAGAACTTCCGCAATCAAGGCAAGGGGTTGTTCAGTACCTGTCTAGCGATTTATTTCACGGAATCGGTAAAAAAACTGCTGAAAACATTGTGGACGCTCTAGGAGAACGCGCTATTTTTCGTATTTTGCAAAATGAGTCTGTGCTAAAAGAGGTTCCGAGGCTTTCAGCCGACAAGGCAGAAGCTTTAGTCACGCAGCTTCGTGAACATCAAGGGTTAGAAGAAGTAATGGTAAAGCTGACAGACCTTGGATTTGGACCGCAGCTTTCGATGAAGATTTTCCAAGCGTACAAACAAGAAGCGCTTGAAATTGTTCAAAATAATCCTTATCAGCTCGTAGAAGATATTCAGGGTATTGGCTTTAGCAGGGCCGATGAACTTGGAAAGAGGCTTGGTATGGCAACCAATCATCCTGATCGTTTGCGTGCAGGTATTTTATATGTCATTGAGCAAGAATGCAATCAAATGGGACATGTATACGTCACGGCAGATCAGCTGTATGGAAAAACAGCAGAGCTTCTTCGAAAAAGCAGGCATGAGAATCTGTCTGAAATGGATCTTACAAGAGAAGTGGACGCATTAAAAGCAGACAAAAAGCTTATCATTCAAGACGAAAAAATTTATTTTCCTCCCCTTTTCTATGCTGAAAAAGGGCTGGTTAAAGCTATTCAAAAAATTATGGCTCAAACGCAGTACGAAGAGCAGTTTCCAGAATCAGAATTCTTATTGGCACTGGGTGAACTAGAAGAGCGATTAGACGTGCAATATGCACCTTCTCAGCGCAAGGGCATACAAACCGCTTTAATGTCTCCGATGCTTCTCTTAACAGGTGGACCAGGTACAGGGAAAACAACGGTTATTAAAGGAATAGTCGAACTCTATGCAGAACTTCACGGATGTTCGTTAAATCCAGGGGATTATAAAAAAGATGAAGCTTTTCCTGTTTTACTTGTGGCACCTACTGGACGCGCTGCTAAACGAATGAGCGAAGCGACGGGACTTCCAGCAGTTACCATTCACAGATTATTAAAATGGAACGGACAAGAAGGATTTGATCATAATGAGGAAAATCCAATTGACGGAAAATTACTGATTGTGGATGAAGTATCAATGGTAGATTTGTGGCTTGCTCATCAGCTGTTTAAATCTCTTCCTGCTAATTTACAGGTTATTTTAGTTGGAGACGAAGACCAGCTTCCTTCAGTAGGTCCGGGACAGGTGTTAAAAGATTTACTGAGTTCAGAAGTAGTTCCTACCGTCCGTCTTACAGATGTATACCGGCAAGCGGAAGGATCGTCAATTATTGATTTGGCTCATGAAATAAAAAAAGGAAAGCTTCCGGAAGACTTATCAAGGCAGCAAGGAGATCGTTCTTTTATTCGTTGTCAAGGACAGCACATCACGAACGTCGTGCAACAAGTTTGCGGGAATGCGTTAAAAAAAGGCTATACGGCTAAAGATATTCAAGTTCTAGCTCCTATGTATAAAGGTCCTGCAGGTATTGATAAGCTGAATGAAGTTCTTCAGGAATTATTCAACCCGGCTTCCGAGCAAAGAAGAGAGCTTAAGCACGGAGATATCACGTACCGAGTGGGAGATAAAGTGCTGCAGCTTGTAAATCAGCCGGATAGCAACGTATTTAACGGAGATATGGGAGAAATCGTCTCGGTTTTCTTTGCCAAAGAAAATACGGAAAAACAGGATATGCTGGTTATTTCATATGAAGGAAATGAAGTAACTTACACAAAGCAAGACTTTAATCAAATAACTCATGCATACTGCTGTTCCATTCATAAATCACAGGGAAGTGAATTTCCCATTGTTGTGCTTCCAATTGTTAAAAGCTATTACCGGATGCTGCGACGCAATTTACTTTATACCGCTGTTACGCGAAGCAAACAGTTTTTAATTTTATGCGGCGAAGACGAAGCGTTTCAGCTTGGCGTCAGCCGAAATGAAGACAGCATCCGACAAACGAATTTACAGCCGTTGCTTCGAGAAAGCTTGGATAATGACATAGAAGATCCCGAAATTCCATTTATGAAAGATGCAAATATTGGGATGGAAAACGTTACGCCGTATGATTTCATGTAACCTTTCGTATGCTAACAAAGAGTTAAATAAACTCCTTTGTTGCCATCCTTCTTTGCTAATTGTCAGAAAATAAAGTATGGACATGGAAAGAAGTGGACATAATGCGTTTATATAAGTAGAACGTATAAAGAGGTGTCGACTTTGTTTAAATGTCCAAACTGTAAAAGTATTGACGTTGGCAAAATTGGTGTAAATCAGTATTACTGCTGGAATTGTTTTATTGAAATGACTATTTCAAAAGGACAAATTAATACTCACCAAGTAGAAGAAGATGGAACATTGAGCTCGCTTGATGATTTGTTCTCAGACGACGAGCGCACAATTAATTTCTAATTCTTTTTTACCGGGAGGAAGAGCAATGGGCAGAATCATTCCGTCAGTAGTCGCTTTCGGTCTTGGAGCTTATGCATTTAAAATGGCAGATGATCGAGAGATGTTTACAAAAAGAAATATGAAAAAAATGCGTAAACGTATGATGAAAGCTATTCACTAATAAAAAAGCACTATTGCACTGAGCTGCAATAGTGCTTTTTTGCAGGCAGAAGAGACAACAGCATGTATAAACTCCTTTCTTTATCAAAAAATAGAAGAGAGGAGGAGTTTACGTTGAAAGATAGTTCATTCAAATGGTTCTATAGATTCGGACTGCTGTTATTAGCGCTGCTGTGCATATTAGTCTTTTTTAAAGTCCAGTTTTTATGGCTTCCTGTTATTTACATGTTTTTAAAAGCACTGCTGCCTTTTTTTATTGCAGCATTCATTACATATTTACTTCATCCGCTTATTGAAAAAACGCATGATAAAGGCGTGCCTCGTCCTCTAGCTATTTTACTGATCTACATCATCTTTTTTGGAGGAATTGGGTTTGGAGCCTATAAGTCGTACCCTATTTTTGTGGAACAAGTAAAAGATTTAAACGAACAGCTGCCTCATTTTACGAATACATATAGACATTGGGTAGAATCGATTCATGATCGTACAACTTCACTTCCAAACGGTGTACATGAGAAAATTGAAGGCAGCATTGATGATGTAGAGGCTACGCTCAACGTGTGGCTTACAAAAGTGGCCGAAGGATTAAAGTCATTGATTACTTCTTTTTTGATTTTAATCATTATTCCATTTATTGTTTTTTATATGCTGAAGGATTTTTCCTCTATTAAGAAAGCAACAGCTTATGTCACGCCTAAAAAGTGGCACAAACCAGGCGAACGTTTTTTATCGGATGTGAATGAATCGCTCGGCAATTACATTAGAGGGCAATTTTTTGTTTGTCTGATTATTGGTGTGATTGCCACAGCAGCACTGTGGTTCTTTCATGTACCTTATGCACTTCTTTTAGGCTTCATTATTGGCGTAACGAATATCATTCCTTATTTTGGCCCGATTATTGGTGCGGTTCCAGCGGCTATTATTGCAGCCACAATCTCGATAAAGTTGGTTATTACCATTGTCATTATAATCTTTGTGCTGCAATTTCTAGAGGGAAATGTGCTGTCTCCGCTTATCGTAGGAAAGAGTCTTCATATTCATCCTTTGTTTATCATGCTTGCGCTCCTTTTAGGAGGAGAATTTGGAGGAGTATTGGGTCTCATTTTGGCTGTGCCAATTTTAGCAGTCATTAAAATATCTATTTTGCATATCCGCTCTTATACGCTCAAACATTGACAAAGAGCGGTTAATTTGTCATAATATCGCCATAAGAAAACGCTACATATTTTAAACACAATGATGGATCGAGTACGTTGCACACTGGTTTTTAGAGAAGGGCTTCCTTGGCTGAAAGAAGCGCTAAACAAAGAGCAGCTGAACGCTAGTCCAGAGTGCAGGCTAAAACCTGCCGTGTCAGCAACGTTAACGCTATGAAGGTGATAAGTGCTTTAGGCATTTATAATCAGGGTGGTACCGCGAGTTCAACTCTCGTCCCTGCTACAGGGATGAGAGTTTTTTTGTGTGCAAATAACTAGCAATTGCTTTTGTACACAGAGAAAATAGATGCTTTTATGTCATCATTTTTTTGTCTATAAATAAGAAGAGTATTAAAGGAGGACCAATCATGAAAAAACTGACGTCAGCACAAGTTCGTCAAATGTATTTAGATTTCTTTAAAGAAAAAGGCCATGATGTAGAACCAAGCGCATCTTTAGTCCCGCATGAAGATCCATCTTTATTATGGATTAACAGTGGAGTAGCTACATTAAAAAAATATTTTGATGGTCGTGTTATTCCTCAAAATCCACGTATTTGTAACGCACAAAAATCCATTCGTACAAACGATATCGAAAACGTAGGTAAAACGGCTCGCCATCATACGTTTTTTGAAATGCTTGGTAATTTCTCTATCGGTGATTATTTCAAAGAAGAAGCCATCCAATGGGCATGGGAATTCTTAACGAGCGATAAATGGATTGGATTCGACGCAGATAAGCTATCTGTAACAGTTCACCCTGAAGATGAAGAAGCATTTAAGATTTGGAATGAAAAAATGGGCGTGCCTAAAGAGCGCATCATTCGTTTGGAAGGTAATTTCTGGGATATCGGAGAAGGTCCGAGTGGTCCAAATACAGAGATCTTTTATGATCGCGGAGAAGCATATGGAAATGACCTAACTGATCCGGAATTATATCCAGGTGGAGAAAATGAGCGCTATTTAGAAATTTGGAACCTTGTATTTTCTCAATTTAATCACAATCCTGATGGCACGTACACGCCGCTTCCAAAGAAAAACATCGATACGGGAATGGGCTTAGAGCGTATGGTTTCTGTTATTCAAGACGTGCAAACAAACTTTGATACAGATTTGTTTATGCCGATTATTGAAGCAACAGAAAACATTTCAGGCGCTAAATATCGTACAAATGATGAGCAAGATACGGCATTTAAAGTCATTGCTGACCATATTCGTACGGTAACATTTGCTGTAGGTGATGGCGCGCTTCCTTCAAATGAAGGCCGTGGGTATGTGCTGCGCCGTTTGTTACGCCGAGCAGTTCGTTATGCTAAAAAGTTAAACATTAATCGTCCGTTCATGTACGAGCTAGTGCCGGTAGTAGGTGAAATCATGGTTGATTTCTATCCGGAAGTAAAGGGAAAAACGGATTTTATCCAGCGCGTAGTAAAAAATGAAGAAGAGCGTTTTCACGAAACGTTAAATGACGGACTAGCTATTTTGGCAACCGTTATTAAAAAAGAAAAAGCGCAAAACAGTGATACGGTACAAGGGGAAGATGTTTTCCGTTTATATGACACGTATGGATTCCCTGTTGAATTAACGGAAGAATATGCAGAAGATGAGAACATGAAAATTGATCATGCAGGTTTTGAACGTGAAATGGAAGCACAGCGTGAGCGTGCGCGTGCTGCTCGTCAAGATTCTAGTTCTATGCAAGTTCAAGGCGGCGTACTTGGTGAAGTAACCGTTGCAAGTGAGTTTGTTGGCTATGATAAAAATGAAGTAGAAACAGTTGTTGAAGCAATTATTGTAGACGGTGAGCTTGTTGACCGCGCTGAAGCTGGAACAGAAGCGCAAGTCATCTTAAGCCACACGCCATTCTATGCAGAAAGCGGCGGTCAAATTGCGGACCAAGGTACGATCCAAAGTGCTGCAGGAACAGCGGAAGTAAAAGACGTTCAAAAAGCGCCAAACGGCCAAAATGTCCAAACGGTAGCTGTAACACACGGTGAGCTTGTAAAAGGTGAAACATATACGGCGACGCTTGATGAAGAAAACCGCAGTGCGATTGTGAAAAACCATACGGCAACGCATTTATTGCATCAAGCATTAAAAGATACGTTAGGAACGCATGTTAATCAAGCGGGTTCTTTAGTAACAGCGGATCGCTTGCGCTTTGACTTCTCTCACTTTGGTCAAGTGACACAAGAAGAGCTCGAGAAAATTGAACAAATCGTTAATGAAAAGATTTGGGACAGTATCTCTGTACAAATTGAAAACAAAGCAATTGACGAAGCAAAAGCGATGGGTGCAATGGCGCTATTCGGTGAGAAATACGGAGATATCGTGCGCGTAGTACAAGTAGGCGACTACAGCTTAGAATTATGTGGTGGATGTCACGTGCCAAATACGTCTGTTATCGGTTTATTTAAAATTGTATCAGAATCGGGAATCGGTGCAGGTACTCGACGCATTGAAGCTGTAACTGGAAAAGCTGCCTATCAGTTAATGAACGATCAAGTAGGCTTACTAAAAGAAGCTGCGGCAAAAGTAAAATCCAACCCGCGTGATTTAGTAGGGCGCGTTGAAGGATTACTAGAAGAAATTCGTAATCTTCAGCGTGAAAATGATTCACTATCTACAAAGCTTGGCAATATTGAAGCTGGCAATCTCGTTGACCGTGTGCAAAACATTAATGGTGTGAATGTACTAGCAGCGAAAGTGAATGCAACGGATATGAATAACCTTCGTGCAATGGTTGACGATTTAAAACAAAAATTAGAATCCGCTGTAATCGTATTAGCTTCTCCACAAGGTGAAAAGGTAAATATTATTGCAGGTGTAACAAAAGATTTAATTGCTAAAGGCCATCATGCTGGCAAACTTGTTAAAGAAGTAGCGACGATTTGCGGCGGAGGCGGAGGCGGACGCCCTGACATGGCGCAAGCTGGAGGAAAAGATGCTAGCCAAATTGAAAAAGCACTTGGCACTGTAGAAGAATGGGTTAAATCCGTTTAATTCTCCTCTTTCTTGGTGTACAATATAAATAAGACTTAGCATAGTGCACAATGTGTTCACAAATTAAGAGAGTGAGGTGGGACCGTGAGTTCATTTGATAAAACCATGCAATTTAATTTTCAAGATGAGCCAGCTGAAACAAACGTACATGAAGTATTGTTTACGGTTTATGACGCACTGCAAGAAAAAGGCTACAACCCGATCAACCAAATCGTTGGGTATTTGTTATCAGGAGACCCTGCTTACATTCCTCGTCATAACGATGCGAGAAACACAATTCGCCAGTTAGAGCGAGACGAGCTCATTGAAGAACTTGTTAAATCTTATTTACAACAGCATCGAAAGGATTCATAAATGCGCGTATTAGGATTAGATGTAGGAACCAAAACAATTGGTGTGGCAGTTAGTGATGAAATGGGATGGACAGCGCAAGGAATTGAAACAATTAAAATTGCAGATGAGCAGATGGAGCAATCATATCCTCGTTTACAGCAGCTAATTGACGAATATTCCGTAGAGAAAATTGTAGTGGGTCTTCCTAAAAATATGAATGGTACGATTGGCCCTCGAGGCGAAGCGTGCATTGAGTTTGCTGACAACGTCAAAGAAAAACTTAACATTGAAACGATGATGTGGGACGAGCGTTTGTCGACGATGGCAGCAGAGCGAGTACTGCTGTCTGCCGATGTAAGCCGCAAGAAACGCAAAAAAGTAATCGATAAAATGGCAGCTGTTATGATTCTTCAAGGATACTTAGACAGCAAGCAGTAAGAAAAGCAGCAGGCTTTGCCTCAGCTGAAAAGTTATGAATTTCCCTTTTGCATATTCTTTTGTACGTAAAAGGGAAGTGAAATAACTGAACGGCTTGCTTTTCACTGAAGAAAAAGTTAAGCTAAGAGCTTACAATATAAAATGAGGTGCAAACATGAGCGTAGAAGAAAATAAAATTACAATCGTCGATGAGAATGGAAATGAGCAGCTATGCGAAATTTTATTCACATTTGATTCTGATCAATATAACAAATCATATGTAATTTACTATCCAATCGGAGCAGACCAAGATGATGAAGAGGAAATTGAAATTCATGCATCTGCTTTCACACCAAGTGAAGATGGTCAAGACGGTGAGCTACAACCGATTGAAACAGAAGAAGAGTGGGACATGGTTGAGGAAATGGTTAATACATTCCTTGACGAAGAAGGCGAATAATTATAGTAAAAAAGCTGATGACAATCGTTATCAGCTTTTTTTTACATAGCGGCTGTGCTTTTTAGATATAAAAAGGTTTTTCCTTGCATTCTTAGGGCAGATTGTATGATAATGACGAAAAATAAGATAAATTGTAGTATAATAATTCCTGCGTGTGAGAGTGCATTTTAATAAAAGAATTCATTGTTTGAACGGATGAAACTAGACTTTGGGCAGACAATAACATAAATCATGGAAAAATTTTAGAAGAGGCGAGAGTTTAAGGAAGCGATACCATCTCACACCTATAGGCGATACGAATGAATCGCAATCTCATGTCTCCTCTCTGTTCATACTTATAAAAAATCAAGAAGAAAAGAGGTGAAACTGGTTGTATCTTCTTTTACAGAAGTAGATTTAACCAGGAAGCTGCTTGTCGCAACAAACATTTTTACCACCTAATCGTTCAAGAAAAAAACGAGTTATTTTTATTACAATTATCGTACTTCTTTTACTAGTTGGCGGTGCATTTTTCTATGCTCAATCCCGCTTAACGCCCGTGGATCGAAACAGCAATAAAAAAGTAAATGTGACCATTCCACAAGGTTCTTCCGTCCAATCGATTGGTACGGTATTGCAAAAAGAAGATTTAATTAAAAGCAAAAGTGCATTTCGCTATTACGTAAAATTAACCCATGTGTCTGGATTTCAAGCTGGAACGTATTTATTTTCTCCTTCCATGAGCTTAGGGGAAATGGTTGAAAAAATGGAAAAAGGCGAGGTTTCAAAACAACCTGATATTCGTGTCACCATTCCAGAAGGACGTCAGCTTGTCGAAATTGCTGATATCATTGCTAAAAATACAAAGTTTACAAAAGACGAAGTCATGAAAAAGCTAGACGATAAGGCATTCGTCAATAAAATGAAAGAAAAATATCCAGATTTAGTAACGGATGAAGTGATGCAAAAAGATATTAAACATCCGCTAGAAGGTTATTTATATCCCGTTACGTATGATTTTTATGATAAAAATGTGTCGTTAGATGAAATATTGGATAAAATGGTAGGGAAAACAAATAATGTATTAGGTCAGTACAGTGGGCAAATGGAGAAGAAAAAATTCAGTGCACATAAATTGTTAACCATGTCTTCTCTGATTGAAGAGGAAGCAACTGCAAAAGTCGACCGAGAAAAAATTGCCAGCGTCTTTTATAATCGCCTTGAAAAAAATATGCCGCTTCAAACGGATCCAACCGTCTTATATGCCTTAGGAGAGCATAAAGACCGCGTGTTCTATAAGCATTTAGAAGTGGACTCTCCTTACAATACGTATAAAGTAAAAGGGTTGCCTCCAGGACCAATTGCCAGCTCTGGTTTGATGTCAATCAAAGCTGCGTTACATCCAGCCAATACAGATTATTTATACTTCTTGGCCACACCTGAAGGGAAAGTTATTTTTACCAAAACGTTAGAAGAACATAACAAAGAAAAAGCCAAGCATATTACAGGTAAAGAAAAGCAAAATACCGAAAAATAAGTGGGAATTTAAAATTGGGGAATCGCGATACTTCGCATTCCCCATCTTTTATGTTAAAATATATCGGGTTTACGTAAAAACGAAAAAAACTTATAATAGACTAGTTGTCTTACTATTTTGCAGTAATGAAACGTTATGAAAACATAATGTAAAATGTACTTCTGAGAACGGAGGAAGTGTTTTGCTTTTACAAAACGTAGAGCAGTATGTGGAAAAGCTTATTCCTAAGCGCCAGGAGCTTATTGAAGAAATGGAAGCTTATGCAAAAGAACATCACGTTCCGATTATGGAATTGATTGGTGTTGAAACGCTATTGCAAATTCTTCGTCTTCATCAGCCAAAACATATATTAGAAATTGGAACAGCGATTGCATATTCGTCTATTCGAATGACCCATGCGCTTCCAGAGGCACGAGTGGTTACGGTAGAACGAAATGAAGAGCGTTACCAAAAAGCGCAAGAATTTATTGAACGGGCGGGAAAACAAGATAAAATTGTGTCGTTGTTTGGAGATGCACTAGAGCTTAGAGATGAGATTGAACGTCATGGTCCTTATGATGCAGTTTTTATTGATGCAGCTAAAGGTCAATATCAGCGTTTTTTTGAACATTATGAGCCGATGCTGTCTTCTAAAGGAATGATTATTTCGGATAACGTACTATTTAAAGGTCACGTAGCGACCGATTTGGCCGAAGTAGAAACACGTCGACGCCGCAGCTTAATTAAAAAAATTCAGGCATACAATACGTGGCTGATGAATCATCCCGATTATTATACAACTATTCTCCCTATTGGAGACGGAATCGCGATTAGTATTAAAAGAGGTGACCAAGAATGAAAAAACCAGAACTATTAGTGACACCCACTGCAGTTTCGGAAATTGAATCATTACTACAAGCTGGAGCAACAGCTGTTATGGTTGGTGAACAGCGCTACGGTTTGCGTTTAGCAGGTGAATTCAAACGTGAAGATATCGTAGAAGCTGTAAATATTGCTCATCAGCATAATGCAAAAGTCTACGTAGCGATGAACGGATTATTTCACAATGATAAAATCGCCGAACTAAATGAATATATTTTATTCTTAAAAGAAGCAAGCGTGGATGCGATTGTATTTGGAGATCCTGCTGTATTGATGGCAGTGCGTGAAACAGCTCCAGAAATGAAGATGCACTGGAGTACTGAAACAACGGGCACAAACTGGTATTCATGTAACTACTGGGGGCGTAAAGGAGCTAAACGCGCAGTTCTTGCTCGTGAGCTAAGCATGGATAGCATCATTGATATCAAAGAAAAAGCCGAAGTAGAAATTGAAGTTCAGGTGCATGGCATGACGTGTATGTTCCAATCAAAACGTTCACTTCTTGGCAACTACTTTGAGTATCAAGGAAAAGTCATGGAAATTGAAAATCGTAAAGTAGAAAAAGATATGTTTTTACTTGATAATGAGCGAAACAATAAATATCCAATTTTCGAAGATGAAAATGGAACGCACATTATGAGTCCAAATGATATGTGCATTATCGATGAGCTTTCCGAAATGATTGATGCTGAAGTAGATGTATTCAAAATTGACGGCGTATTAAAGTCACCGCAATATATTTTAGAAGTAACAAAAAAATATCGTCAAGCGATTGATTTATGTGTAGATGACCGTGAAGAATACGAAAACATTAAAGACGATTTGTTAGAAGAAATTGAAAGCTTACAGCCGATTAACCGTCCGTTAGACACAGGGTTTTTCTTTAAAGAAACGGTATATTAAAAAGCATGCAAAGAAAGATAAACAAAGGAGGTACAAACGATGGCTGTTCAAATCGATACTGTAGTAGAAGGTAAACGAGTTATTACTAAGAAGCCTGAGTTGTTAGCTCCAGCCGGTAACCTTGAAAAATTAAAAGTTGCCGTACACTATGGAGCAGATGCTGTGTTTATCGGAGGAAAAGAGTTTGGCCTTCGTTCAAATGCAGATAACTTTACATTTGAAGAAATGGCAGAAGGTGTTCAGTTTGCAAACAAATACGGTGCACGTATTTATGTTACAACAAACATTTTTGCTCATAATGAAAATATGGACGGACTTGAAGATTATTTAATGGGATTAGAGCGCGCTGGTGTTTCTGGAATCATCGTAGCTGATCCGTTAATTATCGAAACCTGTCGACGCGTTGCACCTAAGCTTGAAGTACATTTAAGTACGCAGCAATCACTTTCAAACTGGAAAGCCGTTCAGTTCTGGAAAGAAGAAGGATTAGAACGTGTTGTACTTGCTCGTGAAACGGGTGCTGAAGAAATGCGCGAAATGAAAGAAAAAGTGGATATTGAAATTGAAGCTTTTATTCACGGAGCGATGTGTATTGCTTATTCAGGCCGCTGCGTGCTAAGTAACCATATGACAGCGCGTGATTCAAACCGCGGAGGCTGCTGTCAATCATGCCGTTGGGACTATGATTTATTTAAAGTAGAAGACGGTAAAACGGAAACGGCTTTATTTGATGAGCAAGACGATCCGTTTGCAATGAGTCCAAAAGACTTAAATTTAATTCAATCTATTCCTCAAATGATTGAGCTGGGTATTGATAGCTTAAAAATTGAAGGACGTATGAAGTCGATTCACTATATCGCAACAGTGGTGAGCGTGTATCGCAAGGTGATTGACGCATACTGTGCAGATCCTGAGAATTTTGTGATTCAACAAGAATGGCTTGATGAGCTAGACAAATGTGCAAACCGCGATACGGCTCCTGCCTTTTTTGAAGGAGTTCCTGGAGTAGATGAGCAAATGTTTGGCGTACACGGCAAGAAAACAAAATTTGATTTTGCTGGTTTAGTATTGAATTATGATGAAGAAACAAGCATCGTGACATTGCAACAGCGTAACTATTTTAAACCGGGAGAAGAAGTGGAATTTTTCGGTCCGGAAATTAAAAACTTTACGCAAAAAATAGATAAAATTTGGGACGAAGATGGCAATGAACTAGATGCTGCGCGTCATCCGCTGCAAATTGTGAAATTTAAAGTGGACCAACCTCTATTTTCATATAACATGATGCGAAAGGGGATTTAAATATAAAATGGGGAAAAAGCCCGTTGTAATCGGTATCGCTGGTGGATCCGGTTCTGGTAAAACAACTGTAACCAAAGCTATTTATGAATATTTTAAAGGGCATTCTATTATGCTTCTTGAGCAAGACTATTATTATAAAGATCAAAGCGATGTACCGTTTGAACAGCGTTTGCAAACAAACTACGATCATCCTTTAGCATTTGATAATGATTTGCTGATTGAACACTTGCAAAACTTATTAAATTATGAGAGCATTGACAAACCGGTATATGATTACGCAATTCATACGCGCTCTGAAAAGGTAATTAGAGAAGAACCAAAAGATGTTATTATCTTAGAAGGTATTCTTGTACTAGAAGATCAGCGCTTGCGTAATTTAATGGATATCAAGCTATACGTAGATACAGATGCGGATCTTCGTATCATTCGTCGTATGCTTCGTGATATTAAAGAACGAGAGCGTACGCTTGAGTCAGTTGTTGATCAATACGTATCTGTCGTTCGCCCGATGCATAATCAGTTTGTTGAACCAACAAAACGTTATGCAGATATTATCATTCCTGAAGGCGGTCAAAACCACGTAGCGATTGACTTGATGGTCACTAAAATTCAAACAATTCTTGAACAAAATGCCATTTTATAATAACATAGCATAGATGCAGGAATTTTTTTGAAGACAATGCAGACATATTCTGCTAACTAAACACAAACATTATAAAGAATAGAGAAACGAGCAGCTTCTATTTTGAAGCTGTCATTTCTCTATTAACTGATTTTTCCACAGAGTGGAAAATTTTTTGTACATACAGAAATGGACTGTATACACTAGAGATTTTGAGTTCAAGAAGGAGTGAAGGGATTATGGCACAAGAAAAAGTATTTCCAATGACAGAAGAAGGAAAGCTAAAGCTAGAGCAAGAGCTAGAATATTTAAAAACAGTAAAACGTAAAGAAGTTGTAGAGCGTATCAAAATCGCCCGCAGTTTTGGAGATTTATCGGAGAACTCTGAGTACGATTCTGCAAAAGACGAGCAGGCTTTCGTAGAAGGCCGTATTACAACGCTTGAAAATATGATTCGCAATGCGAAAATTATTGAAGAAGATGTAGAAAACTCTTCTATTGTATCATTAGGTAAATCTGTAACATTTGTAGAGTTGCCAGATGGTGATGAAGAAACGTATACAATTGTAGGTAGTGCAGAAGCAGATCCGTTTGAAGGGAAAATTTCAAATGATTCGCCAATTGCTAAAAGTCTAATGGGCAAACAAATTGGAGATCAAGTAACTGTTCAAACTCCTGGTGGAGATATGTCAGTGAAAATTGTATCTGTTAAGTAAAACATCTGGTTGGAAGCGTTCTACTGAATGCTCGTAAGTAAAAAAGCTGACACGCGTCAGCTTTTTTTATATGATTTTAAAAAGCGGAGAGAATAGAAAAGATATGTAAGAAAGGAAAGATGAAAATGAAAGATATCGATTTTGCTAAAACAGCGCTTGTTTTAATTGATTTACAAAAAGGGATTGTTCCAATTGGAGGAGACGAAATTGTGGAGAAATCTGTTCAGCTTGTGAATCGTTTCCGCGAACAAAATGGATTTATTAGTTTTGTACGAGTAGATTTTCAAGATGGAAAAGATGCGTTGACGCCAGAAACGGATCAAAAGCCATCTGCTCCTCAAGAAAGACCTGCAGACTGGGCGGAATTCGATCCAAGACTTAATGTTCAAGAGAATGATTATATTGTGACAAAACGTCAGTGGGGAGCCTTTTTTGGGACAGATTTAGACCTTCAGCTTCGCCGAAGAGGAATTGATACAATTGTCCTTTGCGGAATTGCAACAAATATTGGTGTGGAAAGCACAGCTCGTGAAGCATTTCAGTATGGGTATAACCAAATTTTTATCACGGATGCCATGGCGACATTTACAAAAGAAGAGCATGAAGCAACTCTTTCTTACATCTTTCCGAAAATAGGAAAGCTAAGAACAACTCAACAATTTTTAACAGAAAATTAATAATAAAAACTTGCTGAATCAGCAAGTTTTTTGTGAAATGAAAAAAAGAATGAATATTTCTTAAGATAATGGTTTTAAAAGTAATGGCAACGTCGACACTTGTAAAGAGTGAGGTGTAGTCATGAAAATAATTCACAAGCGAATTTATATTACTCTTATTTTTATTTTATTATTAATTAGTGGACTGGGAGCACGGCTTGTTCAACTTCAGCTTGTCAGCACAGAATCTTTTACTGACAAAAAGATTAACTTAATTGAAGGAAGCGTAAAACAGCGTACGCAGGAAATGGTGGTAGATGACGGGCGAGGGAAATTTGAAGATAAAAATGGACAGTCTTTAACATCTATCACGCATAATCGCTTAGTCCTGTTTCCGTTTTTAGAAAAAATGAAGTGGCCTGTTCAGCAAGTAAGTGAAATCGTGGGAATGCAACCAAAGGAACTAACGAACAGACTAGCGAATGCTAAAACACCGGTTGTTATTACAAAAGAATTATCCCATGCACAAGTCGAAAAAATAAATGCATTAAAGGTACCTGGCGTATTTGGAATTCCTCTAAAAGATGAGCGTCCAGTTCCTCTTGCTGAACATTTAATCGGACTAGAGGCACAAAGCAGACAAATAATTGAAGAGAAGTATAGTGACAAATTGAAAAATGGAGCAATTAAATCAACTACGCCTGTAGGTATCTCAGGGATGCAGAGGGCTTTTGACGAGTTTTTGCTGCCGGAACAGGAGTCTAAGCTCCTTTATCATGTTGATCGCCTAGGTGGGCCTATGTTTGGCATCGATGTAAAATACACAGGCACAGCTAACCCTTATTATCCAGTCAGTGTGCGTACGACGCTTGATTTGTCTGCTCAGGAGCTAGTGGAGAATACATTAAATCATTATAAGTTAAAAGACGGAGGAGCCGTCTTAATTGATATAAAAAACAATAAAGTAATTGCGATGGCCAGCAGGCCTTCGATTAATAAGAAAGATCCATTTAAAAAGCAAAATGGTTCAGACAGCGTAGAAAATCGTTTGCTGACGCCACAAACTCCTGGATCTATATTTAAAACCGTAACAGCAGCTGCAGCGCTTGAACAAAATAAAATTCAGCCTTCTTTTACCTATAACTGCGATAAAAGTATTTATGGCAATAATGTAGAAGAAGATCATCAAAAAGGGCAGCTGACGTTTGAAGAAAGCTTCGCGCAAAGTTGTAATGCAACGTTTGCACAGCTAGCAAAAGAAATGATAATATCTAATCCGAATACCCTTGAACAATATGCCGATAAGTTAGGGCTTATTCAGCCTGTAGGATGGACGGGTGATGTGTTTCATTTTGAACATTTTAAGCAGTTTTTAGGAGAAAAATCGGGAAGAGTTTGGACAAATGAAAGAGAAAAAAAAGTACCAAATGCTGTAGCTCAAACGGCAATTGGACAGCTTGATGTAAAAGTGACTCCGCTTGCAGTAGCAAATATGATGGCGACAATTGCACGCGGAGGAGAAAAGAAACAGGTAAAAGCTGTAGATGCGCTAGAGTATAAAAACAACACGTCATTGTATACGTTTAAAGAGCATAAGCTAAAAGGAGATAGCATTAATAAAGCCACAGCTGCTTCTATGCAGCAGCTTTTAAAAGGTGTCGTACAGAGCGAAAAAGGAACAGGAAGAAGATTTCAAACCCTTCCTTATGAAGTGGCAGGAAAGTCAGGAACTGCTGAAATCAATGTGAAAGACGATATCGTCAATAAATGGTTTGCGGGTTACTTTCCTGCAGATGATCCAAAATATGCAATGGTAGTAGTGGATTTAAATACAAAAAGTGCGATATCTCCCACAAACAGCGTATTTTATGATATTGTTAAAGGGATGTATGACTTAAATATACGTTAAAACAAGAAGAATTTGTAAAAAATATTACAAATATACTTCAAATAAATTTTGATGCTTCATGTATAAGAAAACACATGTTAGAATAAAGCATTATAAAAGTTGGAGGAAATTGTAGCAATGAATAACAATCGTTCTTCAAGACACGAAAACAAAGAAAAAAAAGTAAACCGATTATATAATCTGTTAATTGCTGTCGTAGCAGTTTTAATTGTATTTGTCGGTGGTACGATGATTCTTGGAAATAAGGATAAATCGGATAACCAAGCGGAAACAACTCAAAACAATCCGCAAACAAATGACCAAAAAACGGACAAGACGGCTAAAAAAGACGATGATTCTTCGAAAGATGATCAAGCAACGGACGATCAAAGTTCTGAAGACGATCAAAGTTCTGAAGATGACCAAAGCTCTGAAGATGATCAAGCAACAGATGAAGAATCAAATGACTCAGATTCACAGGCTGAAGTAGAGAAAAATCCAGAGCCTGGCGTGGCAGAACGCAAGGTAGATCCTTCATGGGATTCAGTAGGTACGTCACAAGATGCACCTGCAGCAACTTATAAAAAAGGATCAACGGATTGGAATGAAATGCTAAAAGCTGTAGGCGAAGGGTCAGGCATTAGCCCAAGCAATATGACCGTATGGCGTTTAGGGAATAACGGTGGCGTAGGTAAAGCCGTAGCTACGGTTAGTCCTAAAGGCAACTCATCAACAAAATATCGCGTTCAAATTGAATGGGTAGATGGAGAAGGCTGGAAGCCCGCAGTAGTGGATAAGCTTCAATAAGAAAAGCAGCGCGCTAGCGCTGCTTTTTTAATTTGAAATGAACAACCGCAGAGTACAGTTTTTTACCTTGTTCATAGTCCACAGACATTTGATGAGATACGCTATGCACCTCAAGCAAAATCGCTTTATTTTGATCAATTTTTTCCGCAATTTGTTTCTCAAGCATTTTAACATCAGGCGCTTCAAAAAATTCTATTTTATCTTCAATCATTTCAAATTCAAAATTCATCTTACGACCTCCTTACCTCATTACTATAGTATAGCAAATAGAAAGTTAAAAGCTTAAAATATTTATAAATGAAGAACAAACGATAGCTAAAAACATACTATATCCATAAGAATTATTAGTTATAAGGAGGCGTTTTTTATGGGTCTAGAGTTTTTAGATATCTTTGAAAAGTGGGCGAATGAGTATGATGCATCGGTAAGCGGGAAAGATGAACAGTATAGAGAAGTGTTTCGCAATTATAATGAAATCTTAGAGTATGTAGCAGACCGTTCAATAGGGCATGTGATAGAATTTGGAACAGGGACTGGAAACTTAACAAAAAAACTGTTAGAAAAAGAACTGACTGTAGTAGGAATTGAACCTTCAGTACCAATGAGACAATTGGCACACCAGAAATTAGGGGCAGATGTTTTAGTCACACCAGGAGACTTTTTACAATTTGATACATCATTGTTTCCAGCAGAGAGCTTAGTTAGTACGTATGCTTTTCATCATTTAACAGATAAAGAAAAAGAAGAAGCTGTGATAAACTATGGAAAGTTACTTCAAACCGGTGGTAAAATAGTGTTTGCTGATACAATGTTTGAAACAGCGGATTCATTTGCTGATACCATTGTTCAGGCAAAACGAAAAGGGTATACGCAACTAGCAGAAGATCTAGAGAGGGAATACTATACAACCATTCCCGTCTTAAAGCAAATCTTTGAAAGCAATGGTTTTCACATAACCTTTACACAATTTAATCACTTTGTGTGGGTATTGGAGGCAACGAAACAATAGTAGAAAGAGGTTTTAAAATGAAAGTAGCAATCATTGGAGCAATGGAAGAAGAAGTGACGATTTTACGCGATAAAATTGAAAATCGTCAAGAAACAGTAATCGCAGGATGTGAATACTCGACAGGAACAATCAGCGGTGTGGAGGTTGTATTATTAAAATCAGGTATTGGAAAAGTAAATGCGGCGTTATCTACAGCCATCTTACTAGAAAAGTTCAAACCTGATTACGTTATTAATACAGGATCAGCAGGCGGCTTCCATCCGGAGTTAAACGTAGGAGATGCGGTTATTTCAACAGAAGTTCGTCATCATGATGTAGATGTAACGGTATTCAACTATGAATACGGTCAAGTACCAAACTTGCCTGCAGCTTTTAAAGCAGATGAAAAACTAGTTCGTCTTGCTGAAGAAAGCGCTCTTGAAGTAACGGATATGAAAATTGTAAAAGGACTAATTGCTACAGGGGATTCGTTCATGAACGATCCTGTGCGCGTAGAGTTTGTCCGCTCTAAGTTTCCAGACCTGTATGCAGCTGAAATGGAAGCGGCGGCCGTTGCTCAAGTATGCTATCAATTTGACGTACCGTTTGTTATTCTTCGTGCTCTTTCTGACATCGCCGGCAAAGAATCAAATGTTTCTTTTGAGCAATTTTTAGAAAAAGCAGCTGTTAATTCAACGAAATTAGTATTGAATTTTATTACAAAATTAAAATAAGCTGTTCGTAAAATATAGAGTTTGTTTTCGTCTACACTCTGCATCGTTTATCATAACATGGGGTGTAGACTATATTTTCACTTTAATTCCGACTTAATTTATAGGTTAAGTTATATTATTCTTTAGCGAGGTGTTCAAGATTATGAAGGTAGCCAAAAACGTTCATGAATTGATTGGAAACACACCTGTGATTGAGATTACACAATTTGATTTACCCAGAGAAATCAGGATATTTGCTAAACTGGAATATGTTAATCCAGGAGGAAGTGTAAAAGATCGTTTAGGAAAAGAACTGCTGAAAGAAGCTCTTAGCTCTGGAAGACTGAAGCGAGGCGGAACGGTGATTGAGCCTACTGCTGGAAATACGGGAATTGGGCTGGCTTTAGCTGCTCTTCAGCACGAAATAAACGTCATATTATGTGTTCCAGAAAAATTCAGTATTGAAAAACAGCAGCTTATGAAGGCTTTGGGGGCAACTGTGGTTCAAACACCTACTGAAGCTGGTATGAAAGGTGCTATAAACAAGGCTCAAGAGCTGCTGCGTGAAATACCTGGTTCTTATTGTCCTCAGCAGTTTGCTAATCCGGCTAATCCTATGACTTATTACAAAACCTTAGGGCCAGAAATATATGAACAGCTTGATGGAAAAATCGACGTGTTTGTAGCTGGAGCAGGTACAGGTGGAACATTTATGGGTACAGCAAAATTTTTGAAAGAAAAAAATCCTTCTCTAAAAGCAGTCATTGTTGAGCCAGAAGGTTCGATTTTAAACGGTGGGAAATCCGGCCCTCACTTAACTGAAGGAATTGGAATGGAGTTCATCCCTGATTATATGGATCGGTCTTATTTTAATGCTATTCATACTGTTGAAGATGTTTATGCTTTTCAAAGAGTGAAAGAGCTGGCTTTAAAAGAAGGGTTACTAGTAGGGAGCTCTTCAGGAGCAGCCTTCGAAGCAGCCCTGCTCGAAGCAAAAAATGCAGAAAAAGGCGCTCATATTGTCACTATTTTTCCCGATAGCAGCGAACGGTACTTAAGTAAAAATATTTACAGTGGAGGAAGATAAGATGAAACGTAAAACACAATTAATTCATGGTGGAATTGTTGGCGATGAACAGACGGGTGCTGTCTCTGTTCCTATTTATCAAGTGAGCACTTATAAACAAGAGGGAGCTGGAAAACATACGGGATACGAATATTCGAGAACCGGTAACCCTACACGACACGCCTTAGAAGAACTTATCAAAGAAATTGAAGGAGGATATGCTGGGTTTGCGTTTGGATCTGGTATGGCAGCTACTACTGCTGTATTCATGCTGTTTAACAGCGGAGATCATGTGCTAATTACAGATGACGTATACGGAGGAACGTACCGAGTGATTACAAAAGTGCTGAGCCGTATTGGCATTGAAGCTACTTTTATTGATACAAGCGACATCGAAAATATTAAGAAAGAAATTCGCCCCAACACAAAAGCTATTTATATCGAGACTCCCACGAATCCTCTCCTAAAAATTACTGACTTGCAGCAGGCTTCTTCAGTAGCTAAACAGCATCACTTACTTACCATCGTTGATAACACATTCAGTACCCCGTATTGGCAAAACCCTATCGAAAAAGGTGCGGATATCGTTCTGCACAGTGCAACTAAGTATCTAGGCGGCCACAGTGACGTTGTAGCAGGGCTAGCCGTTGTGAATTCGCCTAAATTGGCAGAAGACCTCCATTTTATTCAAAATGCGACTGGAGGCATTTTAGGACCCCAAGATTCTTGGCTTTTGATGAGGGGGATTAAAACATTAGGAATACGAATGGAAGAACATGAATTCAACACTGGGAAAATAGTAGAATTTTTACTTGCTCATCCTGCTGTTACAAAAGTATATTATCCAGGATTAAACACCCACCCAAACCACCTCATTGCTAAAAAGCAAGCAAGAGGTTTTGGGGGAATGGTTTCTTTTGATGTGGGAAGCGAAGAGAAAGCGGAACAAGTACTGAGCAAAGTGAAGTATTTTACATTAGCAGAAAGTTTAGGAGCCATTGAAAGCCTTATTTCCATTCCTTCTAAAATGACTCATGCTTCTATACCGAGCGACCGACGTAAAGAGCTAGGAATTACAGATGGATTAATTCGTATTTCTGTAGGCCTTGAAGATGTAGAAGATTTAATTGAAGACTTAGAAGAGGCATTGAAATAAGGGTGGTAAAAATAGGATTTTTATAGACCTATAGATCTATGATAGAGTAGAGTTATAACATTCTACTGAGAAGGTGATTGTATGAAAGCTCAACGCATCAAAGCAAAAATTGAAGATTACAGCCGCTTTATTTACGTCCTTCTAGCCGTAAGTACATTCTTGTACATTGGTGTTATGATTGGCCAAGGTGAAAAAAGTGATATGCAGCTTGGAATAATGGAAGCCATCGTTATTCTTTTTGCCGCCCTTGCCTTTTATTTTAGTTATCAAACTAAAAAACTGAAAAAAGAACTAATGAAAGAAAAAGAATAATAGATATAAAAAGGCGATCATATATCGTCTTTTTTTTATGAGGGTTGAAAAAATAAAAAAATTCCCTATTTTTCAAAAAAACAGTTTACTTTTTATGAGTCTGTGGATATAATTACCATTGTAAGGAAAATACTTTATTAAAAGGAGGTCGAGTCATATGTTAAGACGTTTATCAGTTATGGGTCATCCAGTTTCAACTATGTTCAAAAATCGTCTATATACGTATACTATTCGGCCGTGTTCCTGTATCAAGTAACTTTCTTACTTTGATCATTAAAACACGTTAATTCACCACAGGTGCGAATAGTAGCCCTGTGGTTTTTATTATTTTTCAGCCACAGGATGCTTATGCATTACTGTGGCTTTTTTGTGTATAAGGAGGTGATTGTAATGACACTGAACATTTTCTTTTTAACTATTACCATAAAGTCTCGTCAATACTCTGAGGCAGAAATTAAGCATGAACAGTATGTAAGACAATTAGAAGAAGAAATAAAAGACCGCAAGTATGAGTTTTACCGTCATTTCTAATTTGAACAGTGGAAAGGAGTGGATGAATGATGATTAATCAAAAAGGATATATCGTTGTATGGCTGCTTGTGGAGAAAGATTCCACCTAAATGATTAGTAGGGGGAGTAATGATGTGTTTGCTACGGATTATCATTTGGAAATTATTTTAAAAAAAGAGCGGAAAGAAGGATTAATTCTCCTTCTTTCCGCTCTTTTTTTTCTCTTTTTCGGCTCTGTAAAATTCGTGAAACATTTTCATGAGCGCTCGCTTTTCAATTCGCGAAACATAACTTCTTGAAATATTTAATTCTTTTGCAATTTCTCGCTGGGTTTTTTCATCCTGCAGATCCAAACCGAAGCGACCAACAATTACTTCCTTTTCCCGATCATCGAGAATATCGATGTATTCTTTTATTTTTTCTAATTCCATATTTAGTTGAATCATATCAATTACATCGTCTGATTCTGATTTTAATACATCAATCAAACTGATTTCATTTCCTTCTTTATCCTGGCCAATTGGATCATGCAGAGACACATCTTTTTTTGTTTTTTTGAGCGCTCGCAAGTGCATCAATATTTCATTTTCAATACATCGTGCGGCATAAGTAGCTAATTTTGTTCCTTTTCCCTGCGAATAACTTTCGATTGCTTTAATTAAACCGATTGTCCCAATTGAAATTAAATCTTCTGCATCCTCTCCCGTGTTTTCAAACTTTTTAACAATATGCGCAACGAGCCGGAGATTGTGTTCGATAAGAAGGTTTCGCGCTTCTTGATCTCCTTGTTCCATTAAAGATAAATATCTCTTTTCTTCAGCAGCAGACAAGGGTTGAGGAAAGGCATTGTTTTTTACGTAGGAAACAAGGAAAACCAATTCTTTAAAGAAATAGCCTAGTGCGGTAAATAATGCAGACATCTCTTCACCTCCATAAGGGGATATCAACTTGTGAGAGACTAACATTACACTATATGTAAAAAGAAGGATGTCTTTGCCTGTACGTTTAAAATTCCCCCCGGGGACAAGAGAGTTTGAAAAAGTCCACAGATTTTTCTTTATAGATAGTTACCAGCCTATACAGGGAAAAGGTATGTACATACGCTAATAGTAGTTCATAGTGTAAGGAGGGAAAGTATGTACGGTTACGGAGGCTGCTGTTATCCTAATTATCCAGCTTACCCATGTGGAGGAGGCTTCGGCTGGGGACTTGGATTGTTGATTGTTCTGTTTGTCCTGTTATTAATTTTCGGAAGCTTCTATTGGTTTTTTAGCTGCTGGTATTAAAAAAAACTCATGCATGCGCATGAGTTTTTTTAGATGACATATCCTACCGAATAGAATCATTCATTTTTAAGAATTCTTAAGGAATTTTCGCTTTGTTTCTTAAAGAAGATGATTTATTCTATAATTAAGAAAAGAAGCAAGACGATAATATTCCTCTGCAAAAGTAAATGGAGCTCTACACTTTTTTTAGCTTGAAAGTACTAATCATCAAGCAAGCGAGTACGATAATTAAAAACATATAAAAGTGTGAAGGCAAATAAGGGACGCCCAAGTAGCTAAGAGTTAATAAACAACCTGCTGCGGTAATAGGGAGCCCTGTAAAATACCCAGTATTTTCTGTGATGTTAAAGCGGGCAAGACGAAGTGCTCCGCAAGCAATGTAACAGATGGTAACAATTGAACCTGCAGCACCAAAGTGAGACAAAATACTTTGATAAAGTAGTAGAGCTGGAGCGATGCCAAATGATATAATATCGCACATGGAGTCCAGTTGTTTTCCAAGTTCAGATTCAATTTGCAGCTTTCTGGCTACCATGCCGTCGAATCGGTCTGCTAACGCTGCTAAAAAAATTAGTAATAAACTTAAGTTCAATTCATTTTTCATGACAAATAAAATAGCAAAGCTTCCTAAACTTAAATTAACAATCGTTAAGGAGTTTGCTGCTTGGGATCTCAGCTTTTTAATTGTATGATCTAGATACTCTAATAAAAACAATTTCCTCACTCCTTTAAAGGATGGAATGAACTAAAGGTAAAAATAATGGTAATTTCATTGTAGACGCAAACCTTATTCTAGTAAAGAACTATTCAGTATGTGGAGGTAAAATTATTGTTGCAGCACCTGTATCGAACATTTATTGAGCTTACGAATCATCAAGGATCATCGAAGCTCATTCGAAAATTCACTTTCTCTAAATGGAGTCGGTTTGTTATACCCTCCTATACAAAAGTTTTTAAAGTAAATAAAGAAGAAATGGACAAGCCTCTGCATCACTATCAAACCTTACACGAGCTATTTATTCGCCGTTTGAATCCTTCTGCCCGTCCGGTCGATCAGCAGAAAGACAGCGTTGTCAGTCCTGTAGATGCAAAGATAGAAGCATATGGAGTCATTACGCCTCAAAAAGAAATGATTGTAAAAAACAAACCTTATTCTATACAGGAAATGGTTTCAAATGATCTCATTCTTGAAAAATATATAGAAGGACAGTTTATTATTCTCTATCTTAGTCCGAAAGACTATCATCGCATTCACAGTCCTCTTAAAGCCCAAGTGGGGAATACGTGGACTGTTGGACAAAAGTCTTATCCAGTAAATTCATTAGGAATCAAGTACGGGAAAGAACCGCTGGTGAAAAATTTCCGGAAGCTCACGGAGTTAACATTTGAAAATGGTCACATGCTGATGGTAAAAGTAGGAGCCATGTTTATCAACAGCATTGAAGCGGTTTCTAAAAAAGAAGTAGTCGAAAAAGGGGAAGAAATGGCTTACTTCACGTTTGGTTCGACTGTCATTTTATTATTTGAGAAGAACTCAATCACTTTTGATTCTAACGTTCACTCAGGTTCTTATGTAAAGTATGGAGAACCAATTGCTCATTTGAAAAAATAGAGCCTATATAATAAAAGAGTAGATAGATAAATGAAGATGTAGCTTTCTTTTATTAAGAAGGCTCTTTTATTCGTTAAGAAGGAATTTGTATGCTAATCTTTAATGATCTTCTTTCAATTTCCTCTTCAATTAATTTTATAAAATCAGGGCTTAACTGCAGTTCGGTTGCTTTGCTGTATGATTCAATAAGCAGCTCATCTGATAATTTTCTCATAAGATTGCCGCCACCTCCTACTAAAATAAATATCCTAAAAAGTTATATTTAAATGCTAATAAATTCCTTATTTATAATCTAACATGAATCAAATAAAGGAACAATCGTTCTGTTATCCACAGCTTTCGGTGGATAAAATGTGGGTATGTTGTTTATAATTACCATTAATTGCTGAACTATAACAGAGGATAATGTGTATAAACTTATCCACATAATTAGGCTTATCATTTTTTGTCGAAAACTTTTAACAGAATTTGTTTACCACTTACCCTATTTGATAAGTAATAAACGTTTTCTGCACTATTTTTTATTTTAAGTTTGCAGAGAGTGAATATATCGTAAGCCTACGAACAAATAGAGGTTTGCTACCTTTTGTCAATAACTTTCTGTATAAAGTTAAAGCATTCACAAGGCATATCCTTTATACTAAGAAAAGACCTGTTTTTGAAGAGAATAAAATTTTAGGTTGGAAAATAACAAGAAGTCGTTATAATGATAGACGGCGTTAATTTTAGTATGTAACTATATATTCGAGGTGCATGATACGTGTTGAAACTTTTTTTACCAAATGAACATGTGAAAAACGTGTTTCAAATTAAGCCAGACGATTTGAAAGAGCGCGGAATAAAAGGAATTATTACCGACTTAGATAACACGTTGGTGGAATGGGATCGCCCTGATGCCACTCCGGAATTAATTGAGTGGTTTCAGTTAATGAAAGATAGTGGAATTAAAATTACGATTGTATCGAATAATGTGGAGAAACGAGTCAAGCTGTTTTCAGATCCAGTTGGACTTCCATTTGTATATAAAGCACGCAAACCGATGCGTAAAGCATTTAGAAGAGCTCTTCGTGATATGGAGTTGCAAAAAGATGAGGTTGTAGTTATTGGTGACCAGCTTTTAACGGATGTATTAGGAGGAAATCGTCTCGGCGTATATACGGTTTTGGTTGTACCAGTTGCGCAAACAGATGGATTTGTAACGAAATTTAATCGTAAAATGGAACGAAGAATTCTAGGTTGGATGAAACGAAAAGGTATGATTAACTGGGAGGATTAAAACGTGAGTGAAGAAAAATTACAGTGCGTAGGATGCGGAGTGGAGATTCAAACAGAACGACCGGATGAACTTGGCTATGCTCCAAAATCAGCACTAGAAAAAGAAGTTATTATTTGCCAGCGATGCTTTCGCTTGAAGCATTATAATGAAGTACAAGATGTTTCCTTAACAGACGATGATTTTTTAAAAATCTTAAATGGAATTGGTCAAACGGACGGTTTAGTTGTAAAAGTTGTAGATATCTTTGACTTTAACGGCAGCTGGTTACCTGGTTTGCATCGATTTGTTGGAAATAACAAGGTTCTTTTAGTGGGAAATAAAGCAGATTTACTGCCAAAGTCTATAAAGAAAAATAAACTAATTCATTGGATGAAGCGAGAAGCGAAAGAGCTTGGGCTAAAATCAGTGGATGTGTTCCTCATGAGCGCGCAAAAAGGACAAGGAATTCGAGAAATTGCCGAAGCCATTGAACATTATCGCGAAGGTAAAGATGTATATGTTGTGGGATGTACAAACGTTGGTAAATCAACATTTATCAATGCCATTATTAAAGAAGTAACGGGAGAAAAAGATATTATTACCACATCTCAATATCCGGGCACAACGCTGGATATGATTGATATCCCGCTTGATAACGGCGCGTCTTTATATGATACGCCTGGTATTATTAATCACCATCAGATGGCTCACTATGTAGATAAACGAGACTTAAAGCTGATTTCTCCTAAAAAGGAAATAAAGCCGAAGGTTTATCAGCTAAATGAAGGGCAAACGTTATACTTTGGAGGACTGGCGCGCTTAGATTATGTACAGGGAGGCCGCAAATCATTAACATGTTATGTATCAAACGATTTGCATATCCATCGTACGAAGCTTGAAAAAGCAGATGAGTTGTATGAAAAGCAAGCAGGTGAACTGCTTCAGCCGCCGCGCCCAGAGCAAATGGATGAGTTTCCTGAACTGGTTGCACATGAATTTACAATAAAAAATGAAAAAACGGATATTGTTTTTTCAGGGCTGGGCTGGGTGACGGTTAATGAGTCAGGTTCAAAAGTTGTGGCGCATGCACCAAAAGGAGTCGGCGTATTTGTGCGCGATTCTTTAATTTAAACAAAAAGGGGAAAAAATCTTGAGTACATTATATGGGCTAGTTGGTTATCCGCTTGGGCATTCACTATCGCCATTGATGCAAAATGATGCCTTTAAACGTCTGAATATGGATGCTCATTATGAAGCTTTTCCAATTGAACCTGTTCATTTTGAGTCAGCCATTGGAGAGCTAAAAGATAAAAACATTCAAGGATTTAATGTCACGATTCCTTATAAAGTTGATATTATGAAGCATTTGGATGAAGTCGATCCATTAGCAAAGGCAATTGGCGCTGTAAATACAGTTGTTAATCAAGATGGCCGTTATATTGGATACAATACCGACGGAGAGGGGTATGTGACGTCTTTACTCAAAGCAGTAGAAGGAAGCTTATCCCAAAAAAGAATTTTAATTATTGGAGCTGGAGGAGCCGCAAAAGCTATTTTTTATACAATTGCAGCTCAGCATGCTCCCGAGGTAATTGCGATATGCAATCGTACCGTCGAAAAAGCAGCTGTATTAGCTAACGAGCTGCCTTTTTCGACGAAAACGGCGGCGATGTCTATTTCTGATGCAGAAAAACAATTAGATACATTCGATATTATTATTAATACCACTTCAGTGGGAATGTATCCTAACGTGGATGAGCTGCCATTAGCACTTACTTTATTGCAAAAAGAAGCCGTAGTCAGCGATATTATTTACAACCCTTTAAAAACAAAGCTTTTAAAAGAGGCTGAAGCAAAAGGGGCAGGCACTCATAACGGTGTCGGTATGTTTGTACTGCAAGGTGCACTTGCATTTGAAAAGTGGACGAACGTCCGTCCTGACGAAGAGGCAATGGAACACATTGTTCTTTCAACACTAACTAAGAGATAAGATACAACGGAGGTTTTTATGTTAACAGGTAAACAAAAACGTTTTTTACGTTCAAAAGCACATCATTTAAATCCAATTTTCCAAGTAGGAAAAGGTGGAGTCAACGAAAATATGATTGGTCAAATTGCTGATGCATTAGAAGCAAGAGAATTATTAAAAGTAAGCATTCTGCAAAACTGTGACGAAGATCGTGATACGGTTGCTGCTCGATTAACAAAAGGAACAAAAGCAGAGCTTGTACAAGTGATTGGAAATACAATTGTATTATATAAAGAATCACGCGAAAATAAGCAGTTAATGCTTCCAAAAGTGAAATGAAATAGAGCGGGGAAACCCGCTCTATTTAAAAATGAAGTAAATTAAAGGAGTCGGGGATTGTTGAAGAGTATTGGAATTTTAGGTGGAACATTCAACCCGCCTCATTTGGGGCATTTAATGATGGCAAATGAGGTTTTGCATGCCTTGAAATTAGATGAGATATGGTTCATGCCGTCGTACATTCCACCTCATAAAACAATCAAAGAGCCTATTGAGCCATATCATCGTTTACACATGCTAAAGCTAGCTATTGAAGAACATGATCAATTTACCCTGCAGCCGATCGAATTTGAGCGCAAAGAGCCTTCATATACATACGATACGATGAGAATACTAACGGAGAAATATCCAACGTATCAGTTTCATTTCATCGTTGGTGCTGATATGGTAGAATATTTGCCGAAGTGGTATGAAATTGATGAATTAGTCAATTTGGTTACATTTGTAGGTGTAAAACGCCCGGGGTATACCATTACGTCCCCTTACCCGATAAAAGAAGTAGAAGTTCCGCAGTTTGATGTCTCCTCTTCCTTTATTCGTGAACGAGTAGTAAAGAAAGAAACCATTCGTTATTTTATACCTGCTGGTGTTAAACAATATATCGAGGAGAATCAATTATATGAATCGAACTGAGGCATTAGAAATCGTAAAGAAACAGTTAACAGAACGCCGTTATATTCATACTGTCGGGGTAATGGAAACAGCAATTGAATTAGCTAAGCGTTTTGAAGCAGACGAAAAAAAAGCAGAACTGGCTGCTATTTTTCATGACTACGCCAAATTTCGTCCAAAGGAAGAGATGAAGCAAATTATTATTGATCAAAACATGAGCCCTTCTTTATTGGAATACAATACCGAATTATGGCATGCTCCAGTAGGCGCGTTTTTAGTGAGAAATGAAGTAGGGATTACGGATAAGGAAGTATTGGATGCGATTGCTTACCATACATCCGGAAGACCTGGCATGACGTTACTTGAAAAAATTGTGTACGTTGCTGATTACATTGAACCCGGAAGAAGATTTCCAGGTGTTGATGAAGTGCGGGAGTTAGCTAAAACGGACTTAAATGCAGCACTTATTCAATCACTGAAAAACACCATTTCTTTTTTAATGACTAAACATCAGGCCGTTTATCCCGATACGATGATGACATATAATGATTTAATCTTAGGAGGTCAAACACATGACTGAACGTGAATTGCTATCTCTTGTTGTAGAAGCAGCAGACGATAAAAAAGCAATCGATATCGTAGCGTTAAATATGGAAGGAATCTCACTTGTGGCAGATTATTTTGTTATTTGTCACGGTAACTCAGATAAACAAGTGCAGGCAATCGCTCGTGAAATTAAAGAAAAAGCACACGAACAAGGCATTTCTGTGAAGCGTTTAGAAGGATTTGAGCAGGCTAAGTGGGTTCTTGTTGATCTTGGAGATGTTGTGGTTCACATTTTCCATAAAGATGAGCGCGGATATTATAACTTAGAACGCTTATGGGGAGATGCACCATTTGTAAGTTCAGAAGAGCTACAGCTATGAGCAGGTACGGAGAATTTGCCTACGTATATGATCAGCTAATGGCAGACGTTCCGTATGACGATTGGGCTGAATTTTTTAATCAGCAGGTGGCAAAAGCGAAAAAAAAGCCTGACAGTATATTAGACCTTGCCTGCGGCACGGGAGAACTCTCCGTTCGATTTGCACAAGAAGGTTTCTCCGTAGTAGGCGTTGATTTGTCTGATGATATGCTTATGGTAGCCCAGGAAAAGGCGGCAGAAGCAGGGTTAACGCTATCTCTTTTTCAGCAAAACATGGCGGAACTTGAGTTATTGAAAGAGTTCGACTGTGTAGTAATCTTTTGTGATTCTTTGAACTATTTGCAAAGTGATAAAGAAGTTCAAGAAACCATTCAACGTGTATATAAGCACTTAAAACCAGGTGGGCTCTTTATATTTGATGTTCATTCAGTGCACAAGATGAAAGACGTATTTGGAAATCAATCTTTTTCTTACGTAGATGAAGACGTGTCATATATTTGGAACTGCACCTATGACGATACAGACACGCGCGTAGAGCATGATATTACGTTTTTTGCTTATGATGAAGAAATGGATGCATATCATCGCTTTGATGAGGTGCATGCTCAGCGCACTTGGTCGATTGACGATTATCAATCATGGCTGAGCGAAGCTGGTTTTATAAATATAGAAGTAAGTGCAGATTTCAAAATGAGTGAGCCTACTTCAAACAGTGAGCGCATCTTTTTCTCTGCGCAAAAAAAAGAAGCCGAGTAGAGGCTTCTTTTTTTGTTTCAAAGCAGGATTTCTACAGAAATTATGGAATAAGACTATCAAACTGATTGTGAACAAGCTCAATGTCTTCGTCAAATTTTTCATGTGTCTTTTGAAATACGTGCACAAACATCTCTCCGAGTTCAGCTTCTAAAACTTTAATACCTTCTCCGGTTACACCGCCTTTTACGCATACTTTATCCTGCAAGGTAGGAAGCGTAAATATTTCTTTTTCCAACAGTTTTCCCATTCCAATAATCATATCACTGGCCATGACGGTAGCTTCTTCTTCAGAAATATTTGTTTCTTGAACTGCTGCATCAATAAAGCGTTGAAGCAAAAAGCTGAAGAATGCAGGACCGCAGCTTACGATATCGGATGATACACGCGTAATCGTTTGATCAATAGCCACAGGCTTTGACATAGATGAAAATAATTCATGTAAATAATTTTGGTAAAAAGGCGTACATCTTTCTCCAAACGTGAAAAGAGAAACACCTGCTAATGCCCGATTCGTAATGCTAGGGATAATTCTAGCTGCTTGACTCGGAATGAGGCGTTCGATTTGTTCTACGCTAATTGGACTGGTAATGGATACAATGCAATGATCTTTCGTCAGCAGTGGTTCTAATTTTATTAAAAGGGGGTGAATATCCAATGGCTTAACACAAATAAAAATGACTTTGGATGCGTGAACAACTTCTTCAGCTGTATCAGCAACATTAATTTTTTTATGCTGCTGTTGAATCTCTTTGGCTCTTTTTTTTGTGCGATTCATAATAGTGATTTTAGAAGGACGTACGGCTTTTGATTCAATAAACGCATCAATTAATATTTTCCCCATGTTTCCTGTTCCGATAAACCCTATGTTCACTGATTCATTCCCTCCTTCAAAAGCCTTTTCTTCTAAACACTATGAAGACGTAATGGAATTTATGACGTTACTTCAAAATTCAAAGGAGTGTACAATTTGACTTTTTCAAAAAAACAATGGCTAATTGGCTGTATTTGTTTAGCAATTGGGTTGGCTTTTTATATCTATCGCACAGGCGGAGAGAAATCGGAAAGTTCTCTTCAAACCTCAGATATGATAAAGGCAGAATCTTCTGCTGCAAAAAAAGAAGGAGAGTCGTCTGATCAAGTAATTTCGAGCCAAGATTCCCCGTTTGTTATGGTGGATATTAAAGGAGCTGTTCAGAAGCCTGGTGTATACCAGCTTCCGAAAGACGCAAGGGTAAAAGATGCTCTAGCACAAGCCGGAGGCGCTACGAAAGAGGCGGACTTAAGACAGCTCAATTTAGCTAGCAAGCTACAAGATGAAATGGCTGTTTACATTCCAGCTACTGGAGAAGAAATCCCGCCTTCATCTCCAGTTTCTTCAATCTCTTCCTCAGGAACTTCAAATGATCAGCCCCTGGTTAATATCAATACAGCGAACACTGATGAACTGCAAACGCTAAATGGAATTGGACCTTCAAAAGCGAGTGCCATCGTTTCATATCGAGAGGAAAATGGCTTGTTTCAAACAGTAGAGGATTTGGGGCAAGTATCAGGTATTGGCGAGAAGTCGCTAGAAAAAATCAAAGCTCAAATTACGGTACAGTAGAGACTTATTGACGAAAAAGGAAAAGAAACGCTACACTATGAAAGAGACAAGTATAATTATAATTATTGAGTTTTAAATAAAAAGGTAGGGAATGAGATGAACCGGATTTCATGGGATCAATATTTTATGGCACAAAGCCATTTGCTAGCCTTAAGAAGCACTTGTGAACGTCTGGCTGTTGGGGCTACAGTGGTGCGTGATAAACGTATTATAGCTGGAGGATACAACGGCTCGATCAGCGGAGGCGTGCATTGTGCTGACGAAGGCTGTTATGTGATTGATGGACACTGTGTAAGAACTGTCCATGCAGAAGTGAATGCACTCTTGCAGTGTGCTAAGTTTGGTGTGAAAACAGAAGATGCGGAAGTATACGTCACGCATTTTCCGTGTTTAAACTGCTGTAAAGCCCTTATTCAAGCGGGAATTAAAACAGTATATTACGCTAATGATTACAAAAATCATCCGTATGCTGTTGAGTTATTTCAACAGGCGGGAGTGAAAACAGCAAAAGTTGAACTTGATGACGCAATCATTGACTTAAAAAGTAAAGAGAAGCTTCAATTTGTGACGGATGTTCTCGCTCGTTTAGAAAAAAGCGGAGCGGACGAAGCAGAAGTGATGAATTTACAGCGTGAAGCTCTCGCTTTGTTTACGGCAAATTAAAGGTAAAAGAGGTTTTTTACTTGGTAACAGTAAGAAGCCTCTTTCTTTTAAGAAGAAAGGAGCTAAAAGTGAAAGGATATTATATTTACTGTGCTTTTAGCATGATGCTAGCTTTATATGTATATGATAATCATTCCGCTGTAAGCCTGTTTTTGCTAATCGTACTTTTCATTTTTCAATGGCTACAATGTCCGAGGAAAGTGGTTATTACTTCTGCACTGTTGAGTGTTTTGTGCGTCTACCTATTAGCTGAGACAAATAAGCATAACAAAACGGTTCTTTTAACTGAATCTTCTTCTTTTACAGGTGAAATTTCCTCTGTGCCGCATAGTGACGGCGACAAACTTACTTTTAAGTTTACGGTTCAAAATGAAGAGGTCATGGCTTTTTATAAACTAAAAACGTTGGAAGAGAAACAGCAGCTCGAAAAGCTAACGATTCATCAAGTTTGTCAACTAGCGGGGCAATTAACTTCTCCTTCACCTGCTCGCAACCTTCATGCATTTGATTATCAGCAATATTTGTACCATCAGTCTATTCATTGGCAGCTTAACGTCAAGAGACTTGATTTGGTAAAATGCCAGCTCCCCACTCTAACTCCACTTACGTACCTTACCTTTATTCGTCAAAAAGGAATTAATTATATTCAACAAAATATGTCGGATCCAGGCGCTGGGTTTATGCAGGCACTAATTTACGGCGAGCGCACCGGCATCGCAGAAGAGAGTATCAAGCGCTATCAGCAATTTGGTTTAATACACTTGCTTGCCATATCAGGTCTTCATGTTGGACTGCTGACAGCAATGTGTTTTTATTTGCTCATTCGGATTGGAATAACGCGCGAGCGAGCCATTACGCTTTTACTTTTGCTTCTTCCTGTATACATGGTTTTGGCCGGTGGCAGCGCTTCAGTTGTCCGAGCTGTTTTTATGAGTATGCTGATGCTTATATCGATAAAAATACAAAGAAAAATTCTTTTGGTTGATAGCATCAGCCTTGCTTTTATAGCCATGCTGCTTTTTAAGCCGTACTATTTATTTGATGTAGGGTTTCAGCTTTCTTTTGCCGTTAGTTTTGCATTGATTTTATCGAGTCAGACGATTTTACCTCGTTTTCATTCTTCTTTCAGCCAGCTCATGGTTGTTTCAGCGATTGCACAAGTCAGTTCACTTCCTTTATTGTTGTACTATTTTTATGGAGTATCTCTCCTCAGTTTGCCATTAAATATGGTTTTTGTACCGCTGTTTTCTCTTGTTATATTACCTCTTTGTTTGCTCATTCTTTTTGTTCGTATCCTCTTGCCGGGAGTGAGTGAACTGCTGGAGCAGATTCTTCATGTTCTTTTACTTTTTTGTGAAAAATTGCTTGGCTCTTTTGAGTGGATTCCCGCTGGTTTTGTAACGGGAAAACCCCACATTGTGCTGTTTTTGGGCATGTACTTATGCATTTATGCTTTATTTGTGGCGCTCGAAGAAGGAGAATTTTTCGTTCGCTATATGTTTCTTCTCGTGGCATTGTTAGCCGCACAATGTATGTATCCTTATTTGAATCCAAAAGGAACGGTCACAATGGTCGATGTAGGACAAGGAGACTGCTTTATCATTGAGCTTCCTTATCGAAAAGGTGTGTATATGATCGATACCGGAGGAACCGTTTCATTTCCAAAAGAACCATGGCAAAAACGTCGTTCTTCTTTTGACGTGGGAGAAGATGTACTTGTTCCCTTTTTGCATTCAAAAGGAATAACAAGGGTAGATAAAATGATTATTACACACGGCGATTATGATCACGCAGGGGCGGCACAGCATTTATTTTCACAAGTGGCTGTCGGAGAGCTGGTGCTTGGGAAAAAAGCTGAATTAAATGATGTAGAGAATGGCTTGGTGATCGCTGCTCAAAAACAAAGCGTGCCTGTTCAAATTGTTCAACAAGGAGATAGCTGGCAAGAAGGAGGTGTGTTATTTCAGATTATTTCTCCGACAGGTTTCGAAGAAACGAGCAACAATGGCTCAATTGTAATAGACGCTAAGTTAGGAAATTTAAGATGGCTATTCACCGGAGATTTAGAAAAGGAAGGAGAACAAAGAATATTGAAAGACTTTCCAAACCTTAAAGCAGATGTATTAAAAGTTGGGCATCATGGCAGTAAAACTTCAACTTCAGAAGAGTTTGTTCAACATTTAAATCCTAAAGTAGCGCTTGTTTCAGCGGGGCAAAAAAATCGTTATGGTCATCCTCATCAAGAAATATTAGAGCTTCTGAAAAGCTACGGAGTGTATATTTATCGAACGGATGAAGATGGTGGGGTAATGTATGAATTTACAAAAAAGTCAGGAACGTTTTCGCAGCAACTTCCATAGTCTATAGTAAGAAAAACGAACTAAAAAAGACTGCTAAGAAGCAGCCTTGAAGCAATTTTACGAACCCAAGTAGTGAATCACAGTTGCAATAACAAATAAGGCAGTGAAAAAGCCAAATGAAACACCAAATCCTACGGCGGAATCGACAGCGTCGTTGCGTTTACTTTGGACACTTTCTTCAAATTGGTTCATTAACACCCCTCCTGTTTACAGTATAATCTAACTTTTTTTAAAAATCTAGACAATTTAAAAGCGTTTTCACAAACTGACAACAGTTAACAACTATACTTTACGAGCATGAGGAGAAAATAGAGATAAGGGTTTAATCATTAACAAATAAGTAACCTAGGGCTTATATTGTTAATGTTTATCATAAACTGAGGAATTGTCGTTTTAAGGCAATTCCTTTTGTATTGTTGCCAAAAACTCATAACACCTTTACGATAGAAATTGTATTTTGTTTATCAGTAACTATACATAATCAATATAGATGAATAAAAAAGAGGAGCGTATATACGTTGGCAGTTGATAGCTTAAAAAGTATTACCAAAAATAATATAGCCCCCGTTTATTTAATACACGGGGTCAATGCATTTATGAGTAAAAAGATTAGAGATAAAATCGTCGACTATACGTTAAATGAAGAAGATAAAGAATTTAACTTGTCACTATACGATTTAGAAGAAACATCGATTGATCAAGTTCTAGAAGATGCTGAAACGCTTCCTTTTTTAGGAGACAAGCGTGTAGTGGTTGCGAAAAATGCAGCATTTTTAACGGCTGAAAAATCGAAAGATAAAGTCGAGCATGATCTAGCAAAACTGCAGCAATATGTGGAGCAGCCCCCGTCTTTTTCAACGTTAATTCTACTAGCCCCTTATGAAAAGCTGGATGAAAGAAAAAAAATAACAAAATTATTAAAAAAACAAGCAGCTTACATTGAAGCGAACGAATTTGGTGAAAAAGAAATGAAGCAGTGGATTCATAATTTACTTTCAAAAGATGGAGTGAATATGGATGAAGATGCTGTGACGCTGCTTATTCAGCTTGTGGGTCTTAATGTAACGCTTGTAACAAATGAAATTGAAAAAATGGTATTATACGTTGGACAAGACGGAGTCATTACAAAAGAAGTTGTGCTTAAGCTTGTGGCAAAAACGCTTGAACAAAATGTATTTACGCTTATTGACGCTGTTATTCAGCGAAAGGTTTCTACTGCTTTAAATATGTATCAGGATTTACTGCGTAATAACGAAGAGCCTATTAAAATTTTATCTTTGTTAGCGACGCAGTTTCGTTTGATTTATCATACGAAGCAGCTGTCTAGTCAAGGGTACGGTCAGCAGCAAATTGCTCAAACGATTAAGGTTCATCCGTTTCGTGTGAAAATTGCTTTGCAGCAGAGCAGAAGTTTTGAGGAACAGCAGCTTAAAGAAATTTTAAAGGATTTAGCAGAGGCAGATTATGAAATGAAGACGGGGAAAATGGATAAAGCGCTTATTTTACAGCTGTTTTTATTAAAAAGAGCGCAATAAAAAAACGATCCTAATGGGATCGTTTTTGTCTCAATTATGCAGATAAACCGTTAAGTTTTACTGCTAAGCGAGATTTTTGACGAGCTGCAGCATTTTTGTGGATAATACCAGATTGTGCAGCTTTGTCTAATTTTTTAGAAGCAACAGCAAATGCTGCTTTTGCGTTATCTACATCGTTGTTTTCAACTAAAGCTTCAAAGTTTTTGATTGCAGTACGCATAGCTGATTTAGCTTGAATGTTATGAGCACGGCGAGCTTCAGTAGTTTTTACACGTTTGATAGCTGATTTAATGTTTGGCATCCGTTTCACCTCCCGAAATGATAACAATCGAGATTATATAGAACTCGACATTCTTCACAATAAGAACAAAAGATATTTTATCAAACACAAGGACAGAATGCAATAGCCTTGAAAAGGAATTTTATATGACAGAGCTCTCTTTAAAAGCTTGTAGCTGATATTGCGCCCTTCCTTCCACTTTTCATTTCTTAAATGCATGAATCTGCCAGTCCTCGGTGACAATAATTTCAACAAAGATTGTCTAGGAGGTTAAGAAATGGAAAAAGAACTTAATTTAAGTCAATATAGCGTGCGCACGGATTTAGCCGTCGAAGCAAAAGACATAGCGTTAGAAAATCAGCCTAAACCGAATAATCAGTCAGAAATCAAAGGCGTAATTGTAAAAGAAAAAGAAGAACAAGGTGTCAAAATTTCAATGGTAGAAATTACGGAAGAAGGCGCAGAAGCAATCGGTAAGAAAAAAGGCCGATATGTAACCCTTGAATCGGTAGGCATTCGCGAACAGGATACTGAAAAGCAAGAGGCCATGGAAGAAGTATTTGCTAAAGAGCTGAATTTTTTTATTAAAAGCCTCAACATTCCAGATGATGCTAGCTGTCTTGTAGTGGGTCTTGGAAACTTAAGTGTTACACCAGATGCGCTTGGACCAAAGGCAGTAGATAATTTGTTGATTACAAGACATTTGTTTGAGCTACAGCCTGAAAGCGTGCAAGATGGCTTTAGACCCGTTAGCGCCATTGTTCCGGGAGTAATGGGAATGACGGGTATTGAGACAAGTGATATTATCTTTGGCGTTGTAAAGAAAGTGAATCCAGATTTTATCATTGCAATCGACGCGCTGGCCGCTCGTTCGATTGAACGGGTAAATGCTACCATTCAAATTTCAGATTCAGGTATTCATCCGGGGTCTGGGGTTGGAAACAAACGCAAAGAAATCAGTTATGAAACACTTGGCATTCCAGTTATTGCAATAGGTATTCCAACGGTGGTGGATGCTGTTTCCATTACAAGCGATACAATTGACTTTATCTTAAAACATTTTGGCCGAGAAATGAAAGAGCAGGGAAAGCCGTCTAAGTCGCTGCTTCCGTCTGGTATGACGTTTGGAGAAAAAAAGAAGCTCACGGAGGATGATTTACCTAATGAAGAGCAGCGTCAAACGTATCTCGGTATGATTGGCACCCTTCACGATGAAGAAAAAAGACGTCTTATTCATGAAGTGCTTGCACCTTTAGGCCATAATTTGATGGTTACGCCAAAAGAAGTGGATATGTTTATTGAAGATATGGCTAATGTAGTTGCAGGCGGACTTAACGCTGCTTTGCATCATGAAGTGGATCAAGAGAACTTTGGGGCATATACTCATTAATACGCTTTTAGATGAATGAGTTCTTCACAATATAGTCATAATGGTTAGTACTACAGAAGATAAAGAAGTAAGGGGCCTAATAATATGATTAAATTTACTTTAAAATCAGTAGTGCTAACCATTTTTTTACTGTGCATTGTATTTTTAGGGATGCAGACGGCTCAGCAAGGGTTGATTAAAATGAAGGGATATAATGACCCTTCGATTGAACATGTTATTAATGTTTCTAAAACGTCAGATGGTCAGGTGGAAGCTGCTGTTTTAGGTTCAAAAAAAGTCGTGAATATTGATGAAAAACAGCAGTTTCTAGAAAAACGAAAGGCTTTTAACTTTTTCTCCTCGCTAGGTCAAAGTTTAGCGGAAGGCGTAAAAAGTACAATAGGAAAAGCTTTTAAGGCTATCCATCATCTTCTTAATTAAAAGCAGAATCTCTTTCTGCTTTTTTGTATGGAAAAATCCCCAATGGAATGCTTATTGAATGTTGACGAATGTGTTGTTATAATTTAGTTTAGTGTATTTTGCCGATTTTCAGTAGGAGTGAAAAAAATATGGATAGAGAAGCAAGATTGAAACGACAATCGAAAATCAGAAACTTTTCGATTATTGCTCATATAGACCACGGTAAGTCAACATTAGCAGACCGTATTTTAGAAAAAACAAATGCGTTAACACAGCGAGAAATGAAAGCTCAGCTTTTAGATTCGATGGATTTGGAACGTGAACGTGGAATTACCATTAAATTAAATGCTGTGCAGCTTCAATACAAAGCAAAAGATGGAGAAGAGTATACTTTTCATCTAATTGATACACCGGGACACGTCGATTTTACATATGAAGTGTCGCGAAGTTTAGCCGCGTGTGAAGGTGCAATTCTAGTAGTAGATGCAGCTCAAGGTATTGAAGCTCAAACACTAGCAAACGTATATTTAGCGCTTGATAACAACCTTGAAATTTTACCTGTCATTAATAAGATTGACCTGCCGAGTGCAGAGCCAGAGCGAGTGCGTCAAGAAGTTGAAGACGTAATTGGATTAGATGCGTCGGAAGCTGTATTAGCTTCAGCTAAAGCAGGAATTGGAATCGAAGAAATTTTAGAACAAATTGTTGAAAAAGTTCCTGCTCCTGAAGGGGATCCAGATGCACCGCTTCAAGCACTAATCTTTGATTCATTTTATGATGCATACCGAGGTGTAGTTGCATCTATTCGTATCGTACAGGGACGAGTAAAAGTAGGCGACAAAATTAAAATGATGGCAACAGGAAAAGAGTTTGAGGTAACGGAGCTAGGTGTGTTAACGCCAAAAGCCGTTGCTAAAGATGAACTTTCTGTTGGCGACGTAGGGTTTTTAACAGCAGCTATTAAAAACGTTGGAGATACGCGAGTAGGGGACACGATTACACTTGCTAAAAATGGAGCAAGTGAACCTCTTCCTGGTTATCGTCGTCTGAATCCAATGGTATACTGCGGACTGTATCCAATTGATACAGCAAAGTATAACGATCTCCGTGAAGCACTAGAAAAGTTAGAGCTAAATGACTCTGCACTTCAGTTTGAACCAGAGACGTCTCAGGCCTTAGGGTTTGGTTTCCGATGTGGATTCTTAGGGTTGCTTCACATGGAAATTATCCAAGAACGTATTGAACGCGAATTTAAAATTGATTTAATTACAACAGCTCCAAGCGTTATTTATGACGTGTATTTAACAGACGAGACTCATCTGTCTGTAGATAATCCGTCTAATATGCCGGACCCACAAAAGATTGAACGTGTGGAAGAACCGTATGTAAAGGCAACGATGATGGTACCAAACGATTATGTAGGTGCTGTGATGGAGCTTTGTCAGAAGAAGCGAGGCAACTTTATTGATATGCAGTACTTGGATGCTAATCGTGTGAGTATTGTATATGAAATTCCACTAGCTGAAATTGTATATGATTTCTTTGATCAATTAAAATCAAATACAAAAGGCTATGCTTCGTTTGATTACGAGCTTATTGGATATCAGCCTTCGAAGCTTGTGAAGATGGATATTCTCTTAAACGGCGAAACGGTCGATGCACTGTCCTTTATCGTACACAGAGATTCGGCGTACGATCGTGGTAAAGTCATTGTAGAAAAGCTTAAAGAGCTTATTCCACGTCAACAGTTCGAAGTGCCGATTCAAGCGGCAATCGGTCAAAAAATCGTCGCGCGTTCAACAATTAAAGCCATTCGTAAAAACGTTTTAGCAAAATGTTACGGAGGAGATATCTCTCGTAAACGTAAACTTCTTGAAAAACAAAAAGAAGGTAAAAAACGTATGAAGCAGGTTGGTTCTGTTGAAGTACCGCAGGAAGCATTCATGGCTGTGCTTCGCATGGACGAAGATTAATAGCTGAAATTCTATTATTTAACATGTCAAATTAGTTTTGAAAATCAAGCTAATCTGATACGATAGTAAAGAGTTTTGAGCGCTGTAAATAAGTGTGAACGAACATAGATAAAAATACCGCAGAGAGACTCTGCGGTATTTTTATCATTTATAAATGTGATTGAGGTGGAAGTCCATGGTGAAGGCAGCATATCTGCATATCCCGTTTTGTCATCATATTTGTCACTATTGTGACTTTAATAAAGTGTTTTTCAAAAATCAGCCCGTTATGCCGTATTTGGAAAGCATGCGAGAAGAAATGAAACAGACAGTCGAACGCTATCCAACAACCAATTTAAACACGATATTCGTTGGGGGTGGAACGCCCACAGCCTTAGATGAACAGCAGCTGGAGTATTTTTTAGAATCGATTCGTATGTACCTCCCTTATGACGAAAAAGGTGAGTTTACATTTGAAGCCAATCCGAATGAATTGACAAAAGAAAAGCTTCAG
Organism: Priestia sp. JV24; assembly: GCF_025910025.1. NCBI lineage: Bacteria > Bacillati > Bacillota > Bacilli > Caryophanales > Bacillaceae > Priestia > Priestia sp. JV24. Next base: position 512,118 of record NZ_JAPCIN010000023.1, on the reverse strand, counting down.
CTTCTCCATGATTATGGCGTGAATCGTTTAAGCATTGGTGTACAAACGTTTAATGAAAGATTATTGGAGAAAATTGGACGTGTGCATTCAAACAGACAGGTATTTGAATGTGTTGAGCAAGCGAGAAAGATTGGAATGTCGAATATAAGCTTAGACTTAATTTATAGCCTGCCAGAACAAACGGTAGCTGATTTCTCTTCGACGCTTCAAACGGCTTTTTCATTAGAGGTAGAGCATATGTCTGCCTATTCGTTGATTATTGAACCTAAAACGGTATTTTATAATCTAATGAACAAGGGGAAGCTGCCGCTGCCTGCTCAAGAAGAAGAAGCAGCGATGTATGAGCTGCTTATGAAAGAAATGGACAAACAAGGTTTTCATCAATACGAAATCAGTAATTTCGCAAAGCCAGGCTACGAGAGTATTCATAATTTAACATATTGGAACAACGACGATTATTACGGAATTGGCGCAGGCGCACATAGCTATATAGACGGAATAAGACGAGCAAATATTGGACCATTAAAAAAGTACATTGATTCGGTCGAGCAAAACGGAAATGCATATCTCAATGAAGTGAGCGTGACCGAGGCTGAAAAAATGGAAGAAGAAATGTTTTTGGGCCTTCGTAAAACGAAAGGAGTCTCAAAAGAGGAGTTTAAGAAAAAATTCAATCGAGAATTAAAAGATGTATTTGGAGAACCTATTCAAGAATACAAAGAGAAAGGACTTCTGGGTGAAGACAATAGCTCAGTCTTTTTAACACACAATGGTCGATTTTTGGGGAATGAAGTTTTTCAAGCCTTTATTGGGATAATCTAATATCAAATCGTTGACATCGCTATAGTGATTTGGTAATTTATTATTAGATTTAGCACTCAGAGTTTTAGAGTGCTAACAGAGGTGATGAAGCGTGCTTACTGATCGACAGTTATTAATTTTACAAGTCATTATTGATGATTTCATTCGATCTGCGCAGCCGGTAGGCTCTCGAACATTATCTAAGAAAGAAGAGTTTAATTTTAGTTCGGCTACGATTCGTAATGAGATGTCAGACCTAGAAGAACTTGGATTTATTGAAAAAACTCATACTTCTTCAGGGCGCGTTCCGTCTGAGAAAGGTTATCGTTATTATGTTGATCATCTAGTGTCCCCGCAGCACTTGAAAGCAAGCGACGTTTCCACGGTGCGTTCGGTATTCGCTGAACGCATTGTAGAACTGGAGCAGCTCGTTCAAAAGTCAGCGCAAATTTTATCTGATTTAACGAGTTTAACGTCTATTGTGCTAGGACCAAAAGCGGTCAGCCATAAGTTAAAACAGCTGCAGATTTTACCTTTAACGGCTCAGTCAGCTGTTGCCATTATTGTGACCGATACAGGACACGTTGAAAGTCGGACGATTACACTGCCGAGCAGTATTCAACCTTCCGATATTGAAAAAATGGTTAACATTTTAAACGAAAAGCTCATCGGCGTTCGCATTACTGATTTACATGATAAAATGTACAAAGAAGTAGCGACGCTCTTAAAAAGCCACATTCAAGGGTATGAGCAGACGATGGATATACTCAATGATGCATTAAAGCTCAACATGAATGGCAAATTAGTAGTTGGCGGCAAAACGAATATGTTTGCTCAGCCGGAATTTCATGATCTTAATAAAATTCGCGGGCTGTTTAACATTATTGAACATGAACAGCAGTTTTATAAGCTGTTAAGCCCAAATGAGGCTGGCATACATGTGAAAATTGGTCATGAAAATAAATTGAATGAAATGGTAGGGTGCAGCTTAATTACAGCTAGTTATTCCTTTGGTCACGAACAGCTTGGCACAATTGCTATACTGGGACCGACCCGCATGGAATATGCGCGTGTGATTAGTTTGCTTACACTGCTGTCATCAGATATGTCTCAAGTATTAACAAACTTGTATAAAGAATAAAGGAATCGGGTGGAATATATTACTTCCATCCTTTCCCTGTGATAAAATAAAAAACGTTGTTTAAAATGTGAAAATGTGTGTAAACATTTAAGGGAGGTGAATGAATTGTCAAACGAAAAGCAAGTAGAAGAACAAAACGAAGAAGTGGTTGAAGAAGTTCAAACAGACGCTGCTGAAGCAACTGAAGCTGAAGTGTCTGAGGAAGTAAACCCTCTTCAACAAGAAAATGATCAATTAAAGCAACAGCTTGAAGAAGAAGAGAATCGCTACTTACGTCTACAAGCTGATTTCGATAATTTCCGTCGTCGTTCACGTCTCGATGCAGAAGCTGCTCAAAAATACCGTGCTCAATCATTAGTTTCGGATATTTTACCAGCACTTGATAACTTCGAACGTGCATTACAAGTTAACACAGCGGACGAACAAACTAAATCTGTGCTGCAAGGTGTAGAAATGGTATACCGTCAATTAGTAGAGGCACTTCAAAAAGAAGGTGTTGAAGCAATTGAATCAGTCGGGAAAACATTCGATCCATACGAGCATCAAGCAGTGATGCAAGTAGAAGACGATGAATACGAACCGAACACGGTAGTAGAAGAGCTTCAAAAAGGTTACAAATTAAAAGATAAAATCATCCGCCCTGCGATGGTTAAAGTGAATCAATAACACTACATATTATGAAGGAGGTCATTGTCAATGAGTAAGATCATTGGTATCGATTTAGGTACAACTAACTCTTGTGTCGCTGTATTAGAAGGCGGCGAACCAAAAGTAATTCCAAATCCAGAAGGAAACCGTACAACGCCATCAGTTGTGGCATTCAAAAACGGTGAGCGTCAAGTTGGGGAAGTAGCGAAACGTCAAGCTATTACAAACCCTAACACAATTATTTCAGTTAAACGTCATATGGGTACAGACCATAAGGTGGAAGCTGAAGGCAAGCAATACACCCCTCAAGAAATGTCAGCTATCATTCTTCAACATTTAAAAGGTTATGCTGAAGAGTATTTAGGTGAGCCTGTAACAAAAGCTGTTATCACAGTTCCTGCTTACTTTAATGATGCTGAGCGTCAAGCAACAAAAGATGCTGGTAAAATTGCTGGTTTAGAAGTAGAGCGTATTATTAACGAGCCTACTGCAGCAGCACTTGCATACGGATTAGAAAAAACAGATGAAGATCAAACAGTTTTAGTTTATGATCTTGGTGGCGGTACGTTTGACGTATCTATTCTAGAACTTGGCGACGGCGTATTTGAAGTTCGCGCAACTGCAGGTGACAACCGCCTTGGTGGTGACGACTTTGACCAAGTAATCATCGACTATTTAGTAGCTGAATTCAAAAAAGAAAACGGCGTTGATTTAAGCAAAGATAAAATGGCGCTTCAACGTTTAAAAGATGCGGCTGAAAAAGCGAAAAAAGATTTATCAGGTGTAACATCTACACAAATTTCTTTACCATTTATCACTGCTGGAGAAGCTGGTCCTCTTCACTTAGAGGTATCTTTATCACGTGCTAAATTTGACGAGTTATCAGCAGGTCTTGTAGAGCGTACAATGGCTCCTGTGCGTCAAGCTTTAAAAGATGCAGGTCTTTCTGCAAGCGAACTTGATAAAGTAATCTTAGTTGGTGGTTCAACTCGTATCCCAGCGGTACAAGATGCAATCAAAAAAGAAACTGGTCAAGATCCTCATAAAGGTGTAAATCCTGATGAAGTAGTTGCACTTGGTGCAGCAATTCAAGGTGGCGTATTAACTGGTGATGTAAAAGACGTTGTATTACTAGACGTAACCCCTTTATCACTAGGTATCGAAACAATGGGTGGCGTATTTACAAAGCTAATTGAGCGTAATACGACGATTCCAACAAGTAAATCACAAGTATTCTCAACGGCTGCAGATAGCCAAACGGCTGTAGATATTCATGTTCTTCAAGGTGAGCGTCCAATGTCTGCAGACAACAAAACGCTAGGTCGTTTCCAGTTAACTGATATTCCACCTGCACCACGCGGAGTACCTCAAATCGAAGTATCATTCGATATTGACAAAAACGGTATCGTAAACGTTCGTGCAAAAGATTTAGGTACAAACAAGGAGCAAGCTATTACAATTAAATCTTCAACAGGTTTATCAGATGATGAAATCGACCGTATGGTAAAAGAAGCGGAAGAAAACGCAGATGCTGATAAGCAACGTAAAGAAGAAGTGGAACTACGCAATGAAGCAGATCAATTAGTGTTTACAACTGAAAAAACATTAAAAGATCTTGAAGGAAAAGTAGAAGAAGCTGAAGTAACAAAAGCTAACGAAGCAAAAGATGCTTTAAAAGCAGCGATTGAAAAGAATGACCTTGAAGAAATCAAAGCGAAAAAAGATGAACTTCAAGAAATCGTTCAAGCGTTAACTGTAAAATTGTATGAGCAAGCTCAACAAGCTCAGCAAGCAGGTGAACAAGGCGCTCAAAATGATGATGTTGTAGATGCAGAGTTTGAAGAAGTAAACGACGACAAAAAATAATGCATCTTGACGACTAACGTGAATGACGCCATGGTGCGATTCACATCTTTTTAAAAAGTCAAAGTCAAGCTTATTTCTTGGCTTTGACTTTTTTAACGTGGAAAAGCGAAAGGGAAAGTTTTTCACTTGGCTCTCTGCGTGCACGGGAGCAATAGAAAGTAACTTTTATGTTGCTATGGAATTATTAATAATGATACAATTACGTTTATGTGAAACGATTCGGGAGTGAGTATTGATGAGTAAGCGAGATTACTATGAAGTACTCGGTATCAGTAAGAGCGCTACAAAAGATGAAATAAAAAAAGCATACCGCAAGCTTTCCAAACAATATCATCCAGATATTAACAAAGCGGAAGATGCTGCTGACAAATTTAAAGAAGTAAAAGAAGCATATGAAGTATTGAGTGATGACCAAAAAAAAGCACAATACGATCAATTTGGTCATACTGATCCAAATCAAGGCTTTGGCGGCTTTGGTGGAGGCGGCTCAGACTTTGGCGGCTTCGGCTTTGAAGATATTTTCAGCTCGATCTTTGGTGGTGGTGGTCGCAGACGTGACCCTAATGCTCCGAGACAAGGTGCCGATTTACAATACACGATGACACTTTCTTTTGAAGAAGCTGTTTTCGGAAAAGAAACAACAATTGAAATTCCACGTGAAGAAACGTGTGAAACATGTCACGGTTCAGGTGCAAAACCTGGAACAAAAGTCGATACATGTTCGCACTGTAATGGTTCAGGTCAGTTAAACGTTGAACAAAACACGCCGTTTGGCCGCGTGGTAAATCGACGTGCGTGTCATCATTGTAATGGTACGGGAAAAATCATTAAAGACAAATGTGCAACGTGCCACGGTGACGGTAAAGTAACAAAACGACGTAAAATTAATGTTAAAATTCCAGCTGGTGTAGATGATGGTCAACAGCTGCGCGTAAGTGCTCAAGGAGAACCAGGGGTAAATGGTGGTCCTCCGGGAGATTTATACGTAGTGTTCCACGTGCGCACTCATGAATTCTTTGAACGTGATGGAGACGATATCTACTGCGAAATGCCTTTGACGTTTGCTCAGGCAGCGCTAGGTGATGAAGTAGAAGTACCAACTCTACACGGCAAGGTGAAGTTGAAGATTCCTGCTGGTACACAAACGGGAACGAAATTCCGTTTAAAAGGAAAAGGTGTGGCAAACGTACGAGGATATGGTCAAGGAGATCAGCATATTCACGTTCGAGTTGTAACTCCAACAAAAATATCAGAAAAACAAAAACAATTATTGCGTGAGTTCGCTGAACTGAGCGGTCAAGAAGCCGTTGATGAGCAGCATGATTCCTTTTTTGCAAAAGTAAAACGAGCAATTAAAGGAGAATAATTGTCTTTCATAGTAAACAGAGACAGGTTGGTAAAGGTACTTTGCCAACCTGTCATCTGTCATGTTCATATTTAAAATCCTATATTACTGAAGGCAGAAAGGATGAAGTTGGTAGCAATGAAATGGTCTGAAATTTGTATTCATACAGCGCAAGAAGCAATTGAACCCATCTCTCATATTTTACATGAATCAGGAGCTAGCGGGGTAGTCATTGAAGATCCTGCTGATTTAGTGAAAGACAGACATACAACTTTTGGTGAAATCTACGATTTAAACGTAGAAGACTACCCAGAAGAAGGTGTAGTGATTAAAGCATATCTTCCAGTTAACAGTTTTTTAGCAGAAACTGTGGATGGTATCAAAAAAGAAATTAATGGACTGCTTGTTTACGACTTTGATTTAGGAGCTAACAAAGTTACGATCAGTGAAGTGAACGAGGAAGAGTGGGCCACTGCTTGGAAAAAATATTACCATCCCGTGAAAATTTCAGAGCGTTTTACGATTGTACCAACTTGGGAAAACTATGAAAAAGTAAGCACAGATGAATTGATTATCGAGCTTGATCCCGGAATGGCTTTTGGGACAGGTACGCATCCAACAACGGTTATGTCTCTTCAAGCATTGGAAAGAACAGTGAAAGCAGGAGATACCGTTATTGACGTGGGTACAGGTTCAGGAGTGCTAAGCATTGGCGCAGCTCTGTTAGGAGCAAGTAATGTACAAGCTCTAGACCTTGATGAAGTAGCGGTACGTTCTGCTCGCGAAAATATTGAACTAAATCAAGTTGGGAACGTCGTAACAGTAGGTCAAAACAACTTATTGCAAGGTATAGAAGGACCGGTTGACATTGTTGTGGCGAATATTCTAGCTGAAGTAATCGTTCGTTTTGTAGACGATGCTGCAAAGGTATTAAAGCCAGGAGGCATGTTCATTACATCAGGTATTATTAGTGCGAAAAAAGAAGATGTCAAAAAAGCGTTAACGGGAGCGGGCTTTGTTATTCAAGAAGTAACGCTTATGGAAGACTGGGTAGCAATTATTGCGCAAAAACAAGCTTAACAAGTGAGAAGGTGTCAAGATGCAACGTTATTTTCTGCCAAATGATCAATTTCAAGAGCAAAGTGTCATAGTGACACAGGATGATGCCCATCATATCTCACGCGTCATGAGAATGAATGAAGGATCACAGTTTATTGCCTGTAATGAACAGGGGCAAGCTGCTTTGTGTGAAATTGAAAATATTTCCGCTAACGAAGTGAAAGCATCTATTATAGAATGGATAAGCGAAGAAAAAGAGCTTCCAGTCCATGTTACAATTGTGAACGGTCTGCCTAAAGGGGATAAGCTCGAGCTTATTATCCAAAAAGGGACAGAACTTGGGGCGTATAAGTTTATCCCTTTTATTGCGGCTCGTTCAGTTGTTAAATGGGATGATAAAAAGAGTCAAAAAAAAGTAGATCGCTGGAACAAGATTGCTAAAGAGGCTGCAGAACAATCTCATCGTACGATTGTACCAGCAGTAGAAGCCCCAATTTCTTTTAAAAAACTAGTAGAAATTAGCGGTGACTATACTCATAAAGTTGTAGCCTATGAAGAAAGAGCAAAGCAAGGAGAAACATCTCATCTGCACGCTGTTCTTTCGGCTTTAAAACCCGGCCATTCCGTGCTTGTGGTTGTAGGCCCCGAGGGTGGTTTGACCGAGCAGGAAGTAGGAGTATTAGAAGAAAATAAATTTACAATAAGCGGATTTGGTCCGCGAATTTTACGAGCAGAAACAGCTCCTTTATATGCGCTGTCTGCTATATCTTATCAAACTGAGTTAATGAGGTGACGATTATGTCAACAGTTGCTTTTCACACGCTAGGGTGTAAAGTAAATCACTATGAAACAGAAGCAATTTGGCAATTGTTCAAAGGCCAAGGCTATGAGCGTGTTGAATATGAACAAGCTGCCGATGTATATGTAATTAATACATGTACGGTAACAAATACAGGAGATAAAAAAAGCCGTCAAGTTATTCGCAGAGCTGTGCGGAAAAATCCAGATGCGGTTATTTGTGTAACTGGGTGTTATGCTCAAACTTCGCCAGCTGAAATTATGGCCATTCCTGGTGTTGATATCGTAGTAGGTACACAAGATCGCGTTAAGATGCTTGATTATATTGAACAATTTAAAAAAGAGCGTCAGCCGATTAACGGCGTAGGAAACATTATGAAAACACGCGTATATGAAGAGCTAGATGTACCGGCTTTTACAGACCGTACGCGTGCTTCATTAAAGATTCAAGAAGGCTGTAACAACTTCTGTACATTCTGTATTATTCCATGGGCGCGCGGTTTAATGCGATCTCGTGATCCTAAAGAAGTAGTAGCACAAGCGCAGCAGCTAGTGGATGCGGGCTATAAAGAAATCGTGTTAACAGGTATTCACACTGGCGGATACGGAGAAGACATGAAAGATTACAATCTTGCCCAGCTTCTTCGTGATTTAGAGTCTCAAGTAAAAGGATTAAAACGCATTCGTATTTCGTCAATTGAAGCAAGTCAAATTACGGACGAAGTGATTGAGGTACTAGATCAATCAGAAATGGTTGTACGTCATTTGCATATTCCTCTTCAATCAGGTTCAAATACGGTATTGAAGCGCATGCGTCGTAAGTATACAATGGAGTTCTTTGGTGAGCGCTTAAACCGTCTGAAAGAAGCTCTTCCTGGATTAGCGATTACATCCGATGTTATTGTTGGCTTCCCAGGTGAAACAGAAGAAGAGTTTATGGAGACGTATAACTTTATTAAAGAGCACGGTTTTTCAGAGCTTCATGTATTCCCGTATTCTAAACGTACAGGTACGCCAGCGGCTCGTATGACCGACCAAATTGATGAAGAAGTAAAAAATCAACGTGTGCATCGTTTAATCGAACTTTCAAATCAATTGGCAAAAGAATATGCTTCAACGTTTGAAGGAGAAGTACTAGAAGTAATTCCGGAAGAAAAATATAAAGAAGACCCTGAAAGTGGTTTATACGTAGGATATACCGATAACTACTTAAAGGTTGTGTTTAAAGCGTCTGAAGAAATGGTTGGAAAGCTTGTAAAAGTTAAAATTACAAAAGCTGGATATCCGTACAATGAAGGTGAGTTTGTTCGCGTGCTAGATGAGGTTCATCTTCAAGATCAGGTAAAAATGAGCTCATAACACTTATTGGAAAGCTGCGTGTTTACGCAGCTTTTTTCATACGTATAAAACAGCTGAGTGAGTAATGTTTTATCAAGAAAGTTCATAAAATAAAGGGGGAATAACTGCATTACTTTATGTAAAGCGGTTGACCTTAAGGAATCATTATATTATAATTGCAAAAGACATGTCTAACATGTCATTTCATTATGATGTTAGTGGTTTTGTTCGGAGGGAGGGAATTAGAATGTCAAGAACAGTTGTTCGTAAAAACGAATCGCTTGAAGATGCTCTTCGTCGCTTCAAACGTTCAGTTTCAAAAACTGGTACGTTACAAGAAGCAAGAAAGCGCGAATTCTATGAAAAGCCTAGCGTAAAGCGTAAGAAGAAATCTGAAGCTGCTAGAAAACGCAAGTTCTAATAAGAGGGTGGATTTATGAGTCTTCTCGAGCGTTTAAATAGTGATATGAAACAAGCGATGAAAAACAAAGAGAAAGAGAAGCTTGGGGTCATTCGTATGGTCAAAGCATCTCTTCAAAACGAAGCCATTAAGTTAGGGACTGACCTAACTGAAGCAGACGAGTTGACGGTTATTTCTCGCGAATTCAAACAACGTAAAGACTCCCTCCATGAATTTGAGAAAGCAGGTCGTCAAGATCTTGTTGATAAAATTCATTCTGAATTAGCGGTTTTAGAAGTTTACGCTCCTAAACAGCTAACCGAAGAAGAGTTATCTGAAATTATTAAAACGACGATTGAAGAAACGCAGTCTTCCTCTAAAGCTGATATGGGGAAAGTTATGGGAGCGCTTATGCCGAAAGTAAAAGGCAAAGCGGATGGCTCTCTTGTTAATAAGCTTGTCCTTCAACACTTATCATAAAAAACACCTTACCTTGTGTAAGGTGTTTTTTATATGGATAATAATCGAACTTATGTTTTGTTTTTCGAGTGTAAAGAAGAAAATAGATAAATTTTAAAAAATTTGAAACTATTGTTAAAGTTATACGTATATACAGGTACATACTCATACTATCTATGGAAGGAGGGAAGTGTATTCGGTGAAAACCTTATTTTCTTTCGCGTGCTTTCTTATTTTAGCCACTGGGTTATTCCCCACTATTAGCACCGCTGACGTGAAGCGCGTACACGTTATTCCTGTCAATAAAACGGTAGAAAATGGATTGCTTTCTTTTTTAAACAGATCCATTGAAGATGCGGAAAATGACGGTGCAGATTTGATTATATTGGACATAGATACTCCTGGAGGAGCTGTAGATGCAGCTTCTGAAATAGCTAAAAGCTTAACCTCAACACCTATTCCTACCGCTGCTTTTGTCGATAAAAAAGCATTATCAGCCGGAGCGTATATTGCACTTAACGCCGATCAAATTTATATGACACCCGGTTCTACAATGGGATCGGCAGCTGTGATTGACCAACAGGGAAATGCAGCAGGAAAAAAAGCTCAGTCTTATTGGTTATCGGCTATGAAGAGCGCAGCAGAACAAAATAACCGAAACCCTAAATATGCAGAAGCGATGGCAAACACGAAGATGGTAATACCTGAGCTCAACTTAAAAGGAAACGAATTGCTGACGCTCACTCCGAAGCAAGCCGAGCAAGTTGGTTATTCAGAAGGAACTGTAAAAAATTTAGATGATCTTCTGAGCGTACTTGGCTATGAAGATGCTAAACTGACGTATGCAAAAATGAGTGTAAGTGAACAAATTGCTCGTTTTCTTACCCATCCGCTTGTTGTTCCCATTTTATTATCCATTGGTGCTTTAGGAATTGTAATTGAATTGTTCACGCCTTCATTTGGTATTGCGGGCTCTATTGGAATAGCTTCACTTCTTTTATTTTTCTATGGTCATATGGTAGCAGGATTAGCAGGAATGGAAGCCCTCGTTTTATTTATAGCAGGAATTATACTGCTTTTGTTAGAGATTGTAGTACCAGGCGGAGTTTTAGGACTGCTAGGGCTTGGAGCTATCATTTTAAGTTTTTTTATGTCAACAGATAATAATATCGAAATGGGAATTTCTCTTGTAATTGCAATAGTGGTGGCACTGGGAGGTGCGTTTGTGATGATGAAATTTTTTAAAAGAAAGCTTACACCTTTCAAAAAAATGGTGCTTAATGATTCACTTAATACTGAATCTGGCTACGTGTCGAATCAAAATCGTTATGAATTAATAGGAAAACAAGGTAAAACAACGACACCGCTTCGTCCTTCAGGTACCGTGCTCATCGATGAAGAGTATGTGGATGTAGTCACTGAAGGCGGATATTTAGACAAAGGTGTGTTAGTAAATATTATAAAAGTAGAGGGATCAAGGGTTGTGGTGCGGAAGCTTACAGAGCCTTTGAAAAAGGAGGACCTTAATTAATGGAAGTAGGTAGCGTATTGTTTTTTGTAGTTATTGGTCTAGCAATTATTGCTTTAGCTGTTTTTTTTACTTTTGTACCGATTATGCTATGGATTTCAGCATTAGCAGCAGGCGTTCGTATTAGTATTTTCACACTGGTCGGAATGAGACTTCGTCGAGTGATACCATCTCGCGTTGTGAACCCGTTAATTAAAGCAAGTAAAGCAGGTTTAGGTATTACCATTAATCAATTAGAAAGCCACTATTTAGCAGGCGGTAACGTTGACCGTGTGGTAAATGCGTTGATTGCAGCGCACCGAGCAAATATTGAGTTGACATTTGAGCGCGGAGCAGCTATCGACTTAGCGGGCCGTGATGTGCTAGAAGCTGTACAAATGAGCGTTAATCCAAAAGTTATTGAAACACCTTTTATTGCAGGGGTGGCTATGGATGGAATCGAAGTCAAAGCAAAAGCTCGAATTACCGTTCGTGCAAACATTGATCGACTAGTAGGGGGAGCCGGAGAAGAAACGATTATTGCCCGTGTTGGCGAGGGGATTGTTTCTACAATCGGTTCGCAAAAAGATCACAAAAAAGTATTGGAAAATCCCGATATGATTTCTCAAACGGTGTTAGGAAAAGGACTGGATTCAGGAACAGCGTTTGAAATCTTATCCATTGATATTGCTGACATCGATATTGGGAAAAATATTGGGGCAGTTCTTCAAACAGACCAAGCGGAAGCAGATAAAAATATTGCACAAGCAAAAGCCGAAGAACGTCGTGCTATGGCCGTTGCTCAAGAACAAGAAATGCGTGCAAAAGTAGAGGAAATGCGTGCAAAAGTAGTAGAGGCAGAAGCAGAAGTACCGTTAGCGATGGCAGAAGCACTGCGCTCTGGCAATATTGGCGTCATGGATTATATGAATATTCAAAACTTGACTGCTGATACGGATATGCGTGATTCAATTGGAAAAATGTCTAAAGAAGACGATGAGAAATAATGAATCAGCTTAACAAGGAGGTTTTCTCCTAATGAATATCGTTGAAACGCTTATTAAACTAATTATTAATAATGCTTTCATTTTTGTCATCGTTGGAGGGATTATTTTTAACGTTGTGCAGCGTTTTATAGCTCAGTCGAAAGAGGAAGAACAGCAGCGTTCTAAAAGAGCTCCTATGCCTCCTGTAAACAATCCTTCAAGGCGGGAAAGACCTAGATATCGACCTGTCAAAGAAGAGCCAAAAACAGCTCGTAGGGAGCCGGAAACTGTTCTTTCAGCAGAAACAAATCCTTTGCAAGAAAAATTGGAAGAGCTAAAAAATCGTTCGTATCATGAACCGTCTATTCAAAAGAAAATCACAGTTGACAAACCAAAAATCACGGGTGAGAAAAACGTTTTCAAGCCCATTTCTCGTAAAGAAGCTGTTCAAGGAGTGGTATGGTCCGAAATTCTAGGGCCTCCAAAATCGAAACAACGTAAATATAAACGATAAATAGATGTGATACATTAACCTCCTTTCTCATAAACATGAGATGAAAGGGGGTTCTTTTTATGAGCAAAAAGTGGAGACACCAAATGAAAAGATGGATGACAAAAACAATGGAACTACCCGCTGATGTATTAATGGATCTTCCCCGTATTACGTTAGTTGGACAAATACACATTTATATTGAAAACCATAAAGGTTTATTAGCCTTTTCTGATACTGAAATACGCGTGTTACTAAAACAGGGACAAATGTTAATTCGAGGTGAAGGACTGGTCATTAAAGTAATACTGCCAGAAGAACTGGTTTTAGAAGGTAAAATCAATCAAGTTCTTTATTTAGAACAATAACACAAGGAGGAAAAAAATGAAGAATGGATGGACAAACTTTGTTATTGGTACCGTACGTATTCGAATTGTTGGAAAAGGAATTGAACGTTTTTTAAATAATTGTGTGAGACAACAGATTATGATTTCGAATGTCCATAAAGTTGACGGTCAACTAGCAACAGCAACGATATTATTGAAAGATGTAAAGAAAATTCGTATACTAATTCGCAACGCAGATTGTAAAATTTATTTTATAAGAGGCAGAGGTTTTCCTTTTTTAACAAAACGAGTGATCAAAAATAGTGGATTTGCTTTAGGTTTTCTTTCTTTTTTTATTATTCTTGGTTTGCTTTCCAACATGGTGTGGAAAGTGGAAATTAGCGGTGCAGAACCACAAACAGAACATCAAATGACTAAGCAGCTTGCCAAAATAGGTGTAAAAAGAGGAGAGTTTCAATTTCTGTTAGAAAGTCCTGAAAAAATTCAGCGCTATTTAACGGATAATATGAACAATATTACCTGGGTGGGAGTAGAAGTGCGCGGCACTTCTTATCACTTCCAAGTGGTTGAAAAAAATGAGCCCAAGCCTCAGCAAAAAACACCTTACCAACATTTGATTGCTAAAAAGAAAGCCATTATTACGAATTTGTTTGTCGAAAAAGGACAACCTTTAGTCAAGGTTAATGATTTTGTCAATGAAGGCGAGGTCCTAGTTTCCGGTATTATTGGAAACGAAAAAAATAAAAAGGTAGTAGCTGCTAAAGGGAAAGTCTACGGTGAAACATGGTATAAGTCTGAGGTGGAAGTGCCTTTAAAAACTAATTTTCAGGTATTAACGGGTAATGGATATACGAAGCACTATTTAGATTTTCAAGCTTTTAAAATGCCTCTTTGGGCTTTTAACAAAGAAAAATACGCCTCAAAGGTGACAGAAAAAGTGGAGCATCCACTCTATTTTTTTAAATGGAAATTACCTCTGTCGTATGAGAAAGTTGCTGTACGAGAAGAACAAAACTCGCAGCGCGTCTATTCTAAACAAGAGGCGGTGGAAAAAGCTTTGGAAATCGGTCGAAAAAAATTACTATCAACTTTAGGTGAGGATGCTAAAATAAAAGGTGAAAAAGTTTTGCACCAAGAACAGGACAATGGTAAAGTTAGATTATCAATACATTACCAAGTTATAGAAAATATTGCGAACACTCAACCAATTATTCAAGGAGATTGATGAATGTCAGAACAGCTAGTAACAATTAACGTACAACTTGATGATTCAAACGAAGCCATTTCATTATTTGGCGTACAAGATTCGAATTTAAAGCGAATTGAAGAAGAAATGCAGGTCTCTATCATTTCAAGAGGTGAGACTGTTGTAGTCTCCGGAAGTACAGAAAATGTTCAGCTAGTGGAAGAAATGCTTAAAAAGTTACTGAACATTATCCGAAAAAATATTTCCATATCTGAACGAGATGTTGTGTATGCGATTCAATTAGCTAAGAAAAATTCTCTTGAGTTTTTTGAAGATGTATATGAAGAAGAGATTGGTAAAAATGTAAAAGGTAAGACTATTCGTGTTAAGACATTAGGACAAAGTCAATACATTTCGTCTATTAAGAAAAATGATTTGGTATTTGGAATTGGGCCTGCTGGTACCGGTAAAACGTATTTAGCCGTTGTCATGGCCGTTAATGCTCTTAAAAATGGTCACGTACAGCGTATTATTTTAACACGTCCTGCTGTTGAAGCAGGTGAAAGTCTTGGCTTCTTGCCAGGAGATTTGAAAGAAAAAGTAGATCCGTACTTGCGGCCTCTGTACGATGCATTACATGATGTATTAGGAACAGAACATACGCAACGCCTAATCGAACGCGGAGTTATTGAAATAGCACCCCTTGCTTATATGCGAGGTCGTACACTAGATGATGCGTTTGTTATCTTAGACGAAGCGCAAAACACCACGATGGCGCAAATGAAGATGTTTTTAACACGACTAGGATTTGGGTCTAAAATGGTGATTACAGGAGATATTTCACAAATTGATTTACCAAAAGGAGCTCAGTCTGGTCTAGCGGCTGTCTCGAAAATCCTGACCAATGTTAAAGGTATTTCATTTGTTCATCTAGAACAGTCAGATGTTGTGCGCCATCCACTTGTGGGACGCATCATTCAAGCGTACGAACAAGCTGACCAAAAGACCCTTTCTTAATAGGGTCTATTTTTTGTAAAAGGGGGTACGTTTGTGTCAACGTTTCGGATAATCAAGCAAACAATGGCACAGATCGAGCGATTACGGTTAATTCAAATTGGGTTATATGCCTTGTTAGGTGTAATGATGTTTGCGTCTATGTATAGCAATGTAAAGCCGCAGGAATTAGATCTCAGATTACTATCTATTTCCCCGCAAACCATTTACTCACCCGTTACCATTGAAGATAAAGAAAGCACAGAGAAAAAACGGGCAGAGGCAGAACAAGCCGTTGAAGATGTGTATACACAAAAAACAGAATACGCACAGAACCAAGTC
Organism: Priestia sp. JV24; assembly: GCF_025910025.1. NCBI lineage: Bacteria > Bacillati > Bacillota > Bacilli > Caryophanales > Bacillaceae > Priestia > Priestia sp. JV24. Next base: position 496,412 of record NZ_JAPCIN010000023.1, on the reverse strand, counting down.
GATCTTGTTGCATCTATTTTTGATGCGATGATGGAAGTTAATACAGAATATGAAAAAGAAGATCATGAAGATGACAGTATCGATGCCGTATTAAAAACCAAACAAAAAATGCTAGAGGACAAGCTTCCTGAAGACATTCAAAAAAACTTGCCAAAAGATACCATTAAGCAGCTGCTTCAGTCTTCTAACAGTGATTTATCGATTGCGAAAGATGCTGTAGTCACGGCCGTTCATCATGTGATGAAAGATCAAGTGAAGATTAGCGATGTAGAAGAGAAAAAAGATCAAGTAGAAAGTCAGCTTGTTTACACCAATGTCAGCAATTCTCTAAAGGATTCAATGAATGCAATTGCTAAATTCGCTATCATTCCAAATGTGATTTATGATCCACAAAAAACAGCTGAAAACCGTCAAGCAGCTGTGGAAAAAGTGGAGCCTGTCCGAATCAAACAAGGCCAGATTATTGTAGAAGAAAATCAGCTTATTAATCCTGATATATATCGTCAGCTCCAGCTCGCGGGATTGTTGAATAATAAAGGCTCTATTCAGCCTTTTGCAGGGTTAGCTTTGCTGATTGTAATGATGATAGCGGGCCTCATTTACTATTTGCGTGAATTTCACACCAAGACATATCAGCCCTTGCTGTTGTATGTATTGGTAGCAACCATTACGATTGGCCTCATGAAAATCTTAAGCTTGTTTCAGCAAATTGATTTATCAGAAATTGGTTTCTTAGCTCCTGTTGCGGTGGGAGGTTTGCTGATTCGAATTTTAATGGATGAACGTATTGCTATTTTATCAAGCGTTGTATTTGCTATTTGTGGAAGCATTATTTTTAATGGTGAATTGACAACCTCGTTTAATATGAACATTGGGATCTACTTTTTAATTAGCAATATTGCTGCTATTTTATTTTTAAGCAGGCAGCACAGACGTTCACGGATTTTGCAGGCAGGTCTATTTGTGGCTATGGTAAACGTAATTATCAGCTTTGCTATTATTTTCATTAAAAATGGCCAAATCGGCACTGTAGAGCTTGGCTATTACAGCATGATGTCAATTGCATCTGGTGTTATTGCTTCCGTTTTAACTATAGGTTTGCTTCCGTTTTTTGAAAGTGGATTTGGCATTTTATCTACGATGAAGCTGATTGAATTATCGAGTCCTAATCATCCGCTATTACGCAAAATCTTAACCGAAACACCCGGAACATACCATCACAGCGTAATGGTGGCAAACTTATCTGAAGCGGCGTGCGAAACGATAGGAGCTAACGGTTTATTAGCGAGAGTCGGGGCTTATTACCACGATATTGGTAAAACGAAGCGACCGCAGTATTTTATTGAAAATCAAATGAATATTACTAATCCGCATGATAAACTAAGTCCTAAGACTAGTAAAAATATTATAATCGCACATGCTACAGATGGAGCTACCATTTTGCGAAATCACAAGTTTCCAAAAGAGATTGTAGATATTGCAGAGCAGCATCACGGAACGACTTTGCTCAAGTTTTTTTATCATAAGGCACTTGAACAAACAGAAGAAAAAATTGATGAAAAAGAATATCGCTATCCTGGACCAAAGCCTCAGTCGAAAGAAGCAGCGGTTATTTGCATAGCTGATAGTGTAGAAGCAGCCGTAAGGTCAATGTCCAATCCGACTCCGGAAAAAATTGAGAACTTGGTGCGAAATATTATTAAAGATCGCTTGCAGGATGAGCAGCTTAGCGAGTGTAACGTAACGCTTAAAGAGCTAGAGTTAATTCGCCAAGCACTATGTGAAACTTTAAATGGGATTTTTCATTCCCGAATCGAATATCCAGAGATAAAAAAAGAGAAGGTGAAGGTATGAGTTTAGTTATTGATTTTATTGATGAAACAAACGAAGTAAGTGAAGAACAGCAAAAAGAGCTTGAGCAGCTGCTTGAAGCTGCTGCTATATATGAAAATCTGCAAGAGGATGCAGAAGTATCCGTTACATTTGTGGATAATGATCGAATTCAAGAAATCAATCATCAATACCGCCATAAAAATCAGCCAACGGATGTAATATCGTTTGCGCTAGAAGAAATGGGCGAAGATGAAATGCAAATTATCGGAGATGAGATGCCAAGAGTCCTAGGGGACATTGTCATTTCGATTCCAAAAGCTCATGAGCAAGCAGAAGAATACAATCACTCGTTTATGAGGGAGCTAGGATTCTTAACGGTTCACGGTTTCTTGCACTTGCTTGGATATGACCATGAAACATCAGAAGATGAAAAAGAGATGTTTACACGTCAAAAAGATATTTTAGAACAATATGGACTCTCGCGATAAAAAAGGGATAGCTAAAGTTGTCAGTAGCTTTGGTTATGCAATAGAAGGGTTTCTCTATGTTTGTAAAACACAGAGAAATATGCAAATTCACGTAGCAGCTTCTTTCATCGTCCTTCTCTTAGGCGCCGTGCTGTCAATTACAGCTGGTGAATGGACGGTTGTGCTGCTTCTGATTGCAGGCATGTTCAGCTTGGAGTTAATGAATACAGCAGTTGAAAAAGTTGTCGATCTAGTTTCTCCTGAATATCACATACTAGCAAAACACGCAAAAGATGCAGCCGCAGCCGCGGTGTTGGTCTATGCGTGTTTTGCTGTCCTTATAGGAGGAATTATTTTCTTAAAGTATTTGTTTTAAGAAGGATTCTTTTTGGTTCTTTACACCCCCGTGGTATAATAAAAAAGGACAAGTTAAAAGACATGTAGAAGCGCAAAAAGGAGAGCGGATAAATGGATAAGACCGGACTGATTGATGAAGCGAAAAAAGCTCGTGAAATGGCTTATGTACCTTATTCAAAATTTAAAGTTGGTGCAGCTTTATTGACGAAAGATGGAAAGGTTTATCGCGGCTGCAATATTGAAAATGCAGCTTATAGCATGTGCAATTGTGCTGAGCGTACGGCTTTATTTAAAGCCTATTCAGAAGGAGATAAAGAGTATGCAGCACTTGCTGTAGTAGCTGATACTGATCGTCCTGTTTCTCCGTGTGGAGCATGCAGACAAGTAATCTCTGAGCTTTGTCCAAAAGAAATGAAAGTTATATTAACTAATTTAAAAAATGACATACAAGAATTAACTGTGGAAGAATTACTTCCAGGAGCATTTTCATCGGAGGATTTACATGAGTAATAATGAATTTAAGTCAGGTTTTGTTTCAATTATTGGAAGACCAAACGTAGGGAAATCAACTTTTTTGAACCGAGTAATTGGTCAAAAGATTGCGATTATGAGTGACAAACCGCAAACAACTAGAAATAAAATTCAGGGTGTGTACACGGAAGATCAGGCGCAGATTGTGTTTATTGATACACCAGGAATTCATAAACCAAAGCATAAATTAGGCGACTTTATGATGAAGGTAGCGCAAAATACGCTTAAAGAAGTAGATTTAATTTTATTTATGATTAACGCAACAGAAGGCTTAGGTCGAGGCGATGAATTTATTATCGAGCGTTTAAAGGACACAAAAACGCCTGTTTTCCTTGTGATTAATAAAATTGATGAAATTCACCCAGACGAATTGTTTTCAATTATCACGAATTATAAAGACTTATATCCTTTTGCTGAAATTGTGCCAATTTCAGCTTTACAAGGAAATAACGTGGGGCGTTTGCTTGATCAAATTAAGCAGCGATTGCCGGAAGGTCCGCAATATTATCCGGCAGATCAAGTAACTGATCACCCAGAGCGCTTTATTATTACGGAATTAATTCGTGAAAAAGTACTGCATGCAACGAGGGAAGAAATACCTCATTCTATTGCCGTTGTGATGGATTCTATGCAAAGACGAGATAATGGTGCTGTTTACGTGGGCGCTACAATTATCGTCGAAAGAGATTCACAAAAAGGCATCGTAATTGGAAAGCAAGGAAAGATGTTAAAAGAGGTAGGAAGAAAAGCAAGAGCAGACATTGAAGCCCTCTTAGGTTCAAAAGTATTTTTAGAACTATGGGTAAAAGTTCAAAAAGATTGGCGAAACCGAGCGTCGCATCTCCGTGACTTTGGATTTAGAGAAGACGAATATTAATCATTTGTGTTCTTGTTTGCGTCGATTTATATCCCTTCATAAAAGAAGGTAATTTGTAAAAAATTGTGTTACATGATTTTACGTCGGAAGGCTATTCTAAACATAAGGAATTGAAATATGTATCTGATCTTTATGGTTAGAAAGGTGGGAGTTCTATGTTGAATTTTACTTGGAACATTTTTTCACAAACAGGTAGCATTGATACTTATCTCATTTTTAAGGAACTTGAAAATGAAGTGAAAGAAAGACCCGAAACATATGAGGACAACAGCGAAAGTCTCAATTCTCCCTTGTCTTAGCCTTCTGTAAGATGGCGGTGATGATGATTGTTTAAAAAGTGTGAAGGAATTGTCATTCGAACGAATGATTACGGTGAATCAAATAAAATTGTCACCATTTATTCACGTGAACTCGGAAAAGTGGGTCTCATGGCAAGAGGGGCAAAAAAGCCCAGTAGTCGCTTAGCTTCCGTCACACAATTATTTACGTATGGATACTTTTTTATACAAGCAGGTTCAGGAATGGGCACTCTCCATCAAGGAGAAGTTATCTCATCTATGAGAAGCATACGCGAAGATATCTTCACAACAGCGTATGCTTCTTATATTCTTGAATTAACGGATAAAGCTACTGAGAACAATAAACCAAATCCATTTCTATTTGAACTGCTGCACCAAACCATTCATTATATGAACGAAGAGTATGATGCAGAGATCTTAACATTTATTTATGAAATGAAAATGTTAAACGTTCTAGGTCTTCATCCTACATTAAATGAATGTGCAGTCTGCCATCGAGGTGAAGGAACATTTCATTTTTCCATTCGAGAAGGCGGGTTTATTTGTCATCGGTGCTTAGAAAAAGATCCTTATCATTTGAAAATTAGTCCGATGACGGTTAAACTATTAAGGCTATTTTATTACATTGATTTAAAGCGATTAGGTTCTATTTCTGTTAAGCCCGAAACAAAAAAACAATTAAAGTTCGTAATTGATCAATATTACGAAGAATATTCAGGATTGTTTTTAAAAACAAAGCGGTTTTTGAATCAGATGGAGTCTTTAAAACAATCGCTGTCTGATGAGAAATAGAAAAGATAATCAGTGATATGCAAGGAATTGCTGTCGCTAGGGTGCCTCGTAGTGTGTAGGGGACACCCTTTTTACTGTGGAGCGAAGGGGTAGCTTCGCTTATTGTAAGCGTAATGCCTGCTTTTTTTGAGAAGCCGTGGTAAAATAAACGGCATTCTAAAAAGATAAAATGCTAAAATTAATCAGTTATAGCTTTTACTTTTGCTTAAAAAGTATATAATGTTTTATAAATAGTATGTCACATTTAATGATTAGGTGGTGAGTACAATCGAACTGAACAAACGACAAGAACAAATTTTGCAAATTGTCAAAGACGAAGGCCCTATTACAGGCGAGCATATTGCAGATCAGCTTAGCCTTACGCGGGCAACACTAAGACCGGACTTGGCTATTTTAACAATGGCTGGTTATTTAGAAGCGCGACCGCGCGTAGGTTACTTTTACACAGGTAAAACAGGAGCACAGCTTCTTACAGATAAAATAAAAAAAATACAGGTGCAAGAATATCAGTCTATCCCGGTGGTTGTGAACGAAAATGTGTCAGTATATGATGCTATTTGTACAATGTTTCTAGAAGACGTGGGGACCCTTTTTGTAGTGGATGAGAAATCCCAGCTAGTGGGAGTACTGTCGCGTAAAGATTTATTGCGCGCGAGTATCGGAAAGCAAGAGCTCACATCTATTCCTGTTCATATTATTATGACGAGAATGCCCAACATTACATATTGCTATCGCGAAGATTTGTTAATTGATATTGCTAAGATCTTAATTGAAAAACAGATTGATGCTATGCCCGTTATTAAAGAGGGAGACGGCAATTTTGAAGTGGTGGGACGCATTACCAAAACAAATATTACAAAATTACTAGTAGCATTAGCAAATGATGAAGTATTATAAGTGAAAAAGGATTAAAAAGGGGATGCACAAAATATGAACAACCCATGTCTTTATGTCATTTCGGATTCTGTAGGTGAGACAGCTGAACTAGTTGTAAAGGCTGCATCAAGTCAGTTCAATATGACGGACTTTGTAATTAAAAGAGTGCCTTACGTAGAGGACATCGCAACACTTTCAGAAGTGGTTTCAGTAGCGAAGATGAACAATGCTATTATTGGCTTTACGCTAGTAAAGCCCGAAATGAGAGAATTTTTAATTCAAGAAGCGTCCAAGAACGGGGTAGAGGTATTTGATATTATTGGACCTTTAATTGATAAAATTCAATCTTCTTATCAACTTTCTCCTCGCTATGAGCCTGGAATGGCTAGAAAATTAGACGAAGATTATTTTAAGAAAGTAGAAGCAATTGAATTTGCAGTGAAATATGATGATGGTCGTGACCCGAGAGGCATTCTTAGAGCGGATATTGTATTAATCGGTGTATCAAGAACATCTAAAACACCTCTTTCTCAATTTTTAGCACACAAGCGTTTGAAAGTAGCCAATGTTCCGATTGTACCTGAGGTAGATCCACCAGAAGAGCTGTTTCATGTATCACCTGAGAAATGTATAGGACTTACTATTAGTCCTGAAAAGTTAAACGATATTCGTAAAGAACGTTTAAAGTCTCTTGGGCTAAACGATAAAGCAATTTATGCTAATATTGGTCGTATTAAAGAAGAACTTGAATTTTTCCAAGGGATTGTAGATAAGATTGGCTGTGAAGTGGTGGACGTATCTAACAGAGCCGTAGAAGAAACAGCTGGTATCATTCTTAATACCATCAAAAAGAAATAAACGATAGATCTCCTCTGTGCGTGACATAAAGGAGATTGCTTTCTTATGTTTGTATGCTGTAAGCCTAAGAAAATATCCCAAAGATGAATATGACAGAACTTTTAAAAACAAGTGACTTTAGTATAGAAAATATAGGTTGTTTATATTATAATAAAAAATTGTGATAAAAAAGAATAGTTTTAGGTTTAGACTTTGTTAAGAACGAATAAACTATTTATATAAAAGTCAAGTCAAAATCGAAAAAAGTATTCGACAAATGCCATCTACAGGAAATAACAAATTGTTAGAAGGAATCTCTGGAGGGATGTAGAATACAGAGTTATAGCAAAAGAAAAAGTAAAGTTTTTGTCGATGCTGATGCATGCCCTGTTAAAGCAGAAATCGTTGAACTTACACATACATATGACATCGATCTTGTGTTTGTTGCTTCCTATGCTCACATGCAAACAAATCCTACACCAGGAAAATGGGTCTATGTGGATGCAGAAAAGGAAGCCGCAGATTTATATATTTTAAATCACGCAGTCAAGCAGGATATTGTGGTAACTCAAGATACTGGCTTAGCAAGCATGTTAGTAAGTCGAGGGGTTTACGCACTGTCTCCTCGTGGAAAGTACTATAATGACGACGAAATGAATACGGTGCTTTTCTTTCGTTATGTTTCTGCAAAAGAGCGACGGTCAGGCCGTCATACTAAAGGCCCAAAGGCATTTAGTGAAGAAGATCGCCAGCATTTCATTCAAGCTTTTGAAAAAATGTTGTCGAAACTTGCAGGAATTTAGCACTTAGTGAAGAATATTATATGAAATACGGAGCTGTTACTATGGCAAATCGAATTCCTGATGAAGTAATCGACCGTATTCGGCATTCAGTAGATATTGTCGACGTCATAAGCGATTATGTACAACTAAAAAAACAAGGGCGCAATTATTTTGGACTCTGTCCGTTTCATGGGGAAAGCACACCGTCTTTTTCAGTATCGCCTGATAAACAAATTTATCATTGCTTTGGATGTGGTGCAGGGGGGAATTCATTTTCATTCATAATGGAATTAGAAGGACTGTCCTTCACAGAAGCAGCTCAGCAGCTTGCTGAAAAAGGAGATATTCCTTTCGAACATGAGATACATCCTCATGAAGAAGATAATCAAAAGCCTAGCAATAAAATGATTGAAGCACACGAGCTTTTAAAGAAATTTTACCATCATTTATTGGTAAATACAAAAGAAGGCCAAGATGCTTATGATTATTTAATAAATCGAGGGTTTTCACGAGAAATTATCGATGAATTTGAGATAGGTTTTGCTTTAGATTCGTGGGAATTTGTAAGTAAGTTCTTAACAAAACGTGGGTTTAATCCGCAAGAGATGGAACATGCAGGTTTAATCATTAAACGCAACCAAGATGAAACGTACTTTGATCGTTTTCGTGATCGAATTATGTTTCCTATTGCTGACTTGCAAGGCAAAACAATTGCATTTTCAGGTCGCCTGCTAAAAGAGATAAAAGGGCAGCCTAAATATTTAAACAGTCCCGAAACTTCTATTTTTAACAAAAGTCGCACACTCTACAACTTTCACCGCGCTAAAAAACATATACGCAAAAATCAGCAGGTTATTTTATTTGAAGGATTTGCAGATGTTATTTCGGCTGTTAAAGCTGGGTGCCCGAACGCAATTGCAACAATGGGAACTACCTTAACAGAAGAACAAGCCAAGATTATTCGCCGAAATGTAGAGTCCGTTATCATTTGCTATGATGCAGATTCTGCCGGAATTGAAGCAGCGCACAAAGCAACTGCTATCTTAACAAATGTAGGTTGTACCGTTAAGATTGCTGTGATGCCGGATGGTTATGACCCGGATGATTATATTAAAGAATACGGGGCAGAGAAGTTTCAAAATGATGTTATTAATAGCAGCTTGACCTTTATGGCATTTCAAATGAGGTATCTCCGCCGAAAACGAAATCTACAAAATGAATCTGAACGTATGCAATACATTGAAGACGTTTTGAAAGAAATAAGCCTCCTTACGAAAGCTGTAGAGCGAGATCATTATTTACGCCAATTGGCACAAGAGTTTTCCATTTCATTAGATGCGCTTAAAGAACAGCAGTATCAAGTGTATCGAACTGAAAAAAAGAAAAAGGATAATGATTCTCCAAATCGAAATAATATAAATAGACAACCAGTCGTAAAGAGAAGCTTATTACCGGCTTATCAAAATGCAGAACGTTTTTTGATCGCTCATATGTTGAAAGATAAGGATGTAGCATTTAGAATTCAAGACCGACTTCAAGGTCAGTTCAATGTTGAGGAACATCGTGCGCTTGTTCTATATTTGTATGCTTATTACGAGGAAGGACACGAGCCTAATCCGAGCGGATTTATCGAACGGTTGCCCGAGTCTTCGTTGTCTAGTCTAGCTTCAGAATTGGCGATGATGTCAATCAATGATGAATTGTCGGAGCAAGCTTTAAATGATTATATCCAAACGATATTGATTTACCCACAAAGGGTAGCGATAGAAAAAAAAGAAGCAGAAAAGCAAGAAGCAGAGCGTCAAAAAGATTATTTAAAAGCTGCGACAATAGCAATGGAAATTTTACAGTTAAAAAAAACGTTAAAATAAACGATATTGCGTATTAGTCCCACTTTTAGAAGGTTTTCCTTAAAATTTTGGAAGGAGGGGATCTGATGGCTGAAAAATCAGCTCAATCAAAACAACTTGATTCAGATTTAACAATTGAACAAGTAAAAGATCAATTGACCGAAATCGGAAAAAAACGTGGTGTGCTCACATACGAAGAAATTGCAGAGCGTATGGCGAACTTCGAAATTGAATCCGATCAAATGGATGAATATTATGAATACCTTGGAGAACAAGGTGTTGAAGTAATGAGTGAATCTGAAGCAAATGATGACGATGCCGATCCCGATATTCAAGAACTGTCAAAAGAAGAAGAGTTTGATTTAAATGATTTAAGTGTACCTCCTGGTGTGAAAATTAATGATCCAGTTCGTATGTACTTAAAAGAAATCGGACGCGTTGACCTATTGTCGGCAGAGGAAGAAATCAATTTAGCAAAACGTATTGAAGAAGGCGATGAAGAAGCGAAACGTCGTCTTGCTGAAGCAAACTTACGTCTTGTTGTAAGTATCGCTAAACGCTATGTCGGGCGCGGTATGCTGTTTCTTGATTTAATTCAAGAAGGAAACATGGGTCTTATTAAAGCGGTAGAAAAATTTGATTATCGCAAAGGTTATAAATTCAGTACGTATGCGACATGGTGGATTCGTCAAGCTATTACTCGTGCAATTGCTGACCAAGCAAGAACGATTCGTATTCCCGTTCATATGGTTGAAACAATTAACAAGCTAATTCGTGTTCAACGTCAGCTTCTACAAGATTTAGGTCGCGAACCATCTCCTGAAGAAATTGCAGAAGATATGGACTTAACACCTGAAAAGGTTCGTGAAATCTTAAAAATTGCTCAAGAACCGGTTTCCCTTGAAACACCAATTGGTGAGGAAGATGATTCGCATTTAGGTGACTTCATTGAAGACCAGGATGCAACATCACCTTCTGAACATGCTGCATATGAATTATTAAAAGAGCAGTTAGAAGACGTCCTTGATACGTTAACAGATCGCGAAGAAAATGTTCTTAGACTCCGCTTTGGTCTGGACGATGGACGTACGCGTACGCTTGAAGAAGTAGGAAAAGTATTTGGCGTAACGCGTGAGCGTATTCGTCAAATTGAAGCTAAAGCGCTTCGTAAGCTTCGTCACCCTAGCCGAAGCAAACGTTTAAAAGATTTCTTAGAATAGATAAAAGCGTAAATAACGCTTATGAGATAGCTTCTTTCCTAGAGGAAAGGGGCTATCTATTTTTTTTTGTGGAATAAATTTCATAAAAACGCATTTTGAAGAAGTATATTGATTTTTTTACCAACTTTTCTTCTTGCATATATTTTACTGAATTGTCCTTCGTTTTGCAAATGCTCCTTTATATTCTTTTGTTACAGAGCATAAGCTGTTCAAATTCCTTTTAAATATCTGAAAAATGGAATCGCTATCATTTTATTCTTGCTTTGATTGATACTTCTCTATTATAACATGAAAAAATTAAAACGTTTTAAAAGTTGAGAAAATTTACAAAAATGAATTATAATTAAATAATGTAAGCGTATACATTTTTTTAGGGGGAATAAAAATGAATTTTGAATTAACCAATGAACAAAAGATGATTCAACGGACGCTGAGAGAGTTTTCAGAGGCGGAAGTAGCACTGAATGCATTAGAGCGCGATCGAAGTAAGCAATTTCCGCTTGATGTTTTTAAAAAGTTAGGTGAGCTTGGGGTAATGGGTCTTCCTTTTCCTGAAGAGTATGGAGGCGGAGGAGCAGATACGGTTAGTTTTGCTATCGTCGTAGAGGAATTAAGTAAAGCTTGTGGCTCTACAGGAATTACATACTCAGCTCATGTATCGCTCGGGGGCGCACCTATTTATTTATTCGGAACAAAGGAGCAAAAAGAACAGTACCTACCTGCTTTATGCTCTGGGGAATCTTTTGGAGCGTTTGGTTTAACCGAACCGAACGCAGGAAGTGACGCGGGTGGAACAGAGACAGAAGCAGTGTTGAAGGATGGAACATTTAGGATTAATGGAAGTAAATGCTATATTACGAATGCCAGCTATGCAAAGTTTTTAGCTTTAACAGCTGTTACAAATCGTACAGAAGGTAAAAAAGAAATTTCAGCTATTATCGTGCCTACAGAAGCTCGAGGTTTTACTGTAATAGACAATTACGAGAAAATGGGCCTACATGCTTCAAATACAACTGAACTCGTTTTAGAGGATGTTGAAGTGCCTGAAGAGAATTTACTCGGTGTAAGAGGAGAAGGCTTTAAACAATTTCTAATGACGCTTGACGGGGGAAGAATTGGAATTGGCGCAATGGCCGTTGGAATCGCTCAAGCGGCTTATGAAAAAGCACTGTCATATGCGCAGGAAAGAAAGCAATTTGGAAAAGCTATTTCATCGTTTCAAGCGATTCAGTTTAAATTAGCTGATATGGCGATGAAAATTGAGTTAGCAAGAAATATGGTGTATAAAGCAGCGTGGTTAAAAGACCAAGGAAAGCCATTTACGAAAGAAGCTGCTATGTGTAAACTGTATGCTTCTGAAATTTGTATGGAAGTAGCCAGTCAAGCTGTTCAAATTCATGGAGGATATGGCTACATGAAAGAGTATCACGTGGAGCGGTATTTACGAGATGCCAAGCTTTTAGAAATTGGAGAAGGAACTTCAGAAATTCAGCGCTCGGTTATTGCAAGGCAAATTGGCTGTTAAGATACGCAATAAGAAATTAGTTAATTATGTAAATAAAACCCTTTCACTTATGAGCATTTTCAAGTAAAATAAAAGTGCTTATACTATTTTGTTATTTCTAGGGATGGGAATACATAAAGGGGGTATAGTGAGTGAAGCGAAATCCGCTAATACCATTTTTATTAATTGCGGTAATTGGGATTGCTTTAATGTTAACGCTTTCGTTCAACGGATTGAATAATGCAAAAGAAATCGCGGCTGAAAAAGAAGGCGGTGGCGCGGAACAGCAGGCTTCAGCTAAACCAGAAGAAATTTATCAAAAAACTTGTATTGGTTGTCACGGTGATCAGTATCAAGGTGGAGTAGGTCCCTCGTTAAAAGGAATTGGGAAAAAAGTTTCTCAAGACGAAATTGCACATATTGTTGTAAACGGTAAAGGAAACATGCCGCCTGGGCTGGTTCCTCCGGAAAAAGCGAAGGAAATGGCTAAATGGGTATCAGAAATTAAATAGAGTTCAGAAACATGATTTTCTGGAAAGCCGCTCATTTATAAAGCAGGCTTTTTTTTTGTGTGATTTTTTATAAGCATTCAGCTAGAAGGAAAACATGAAGAGAAATAGGAATCATGCATCTATCTATGTTAAAATAATGAACAGTAATCACATAGAGAATAGGTGACAAAATGAATGAATTAAACTTATCAACAAGACTTGAAGAAGTAGTAAAGTCGATTCCTTTGGGAGCAAAGATAGCAGACATTGGCTCAGATCATGCATACTTGCCGTGTTTTGCTTATTTAAATGGATATATTAGCGGTGCCGTAGCAGGAGAAATTACAGAAGGGCCTCTTCAATCTGCTATTCAGCAGGTGGAAAAAACAAGCTTAACGGACGTTATTGACGTTCGAAAAGGAAACGGCCTAGAAGTAATATCACCGAATGAAGTAGACTGTATTACAATCTGCGGAATGGGCGGAACGCTTATTACGATGATTTTAGAAGAAGGAAAAGCAAAGTTAGAAGGAGTAAAAAGGCTTGTACTTCAGCCGAATATTGGTTCACATCATATTCGCAGCTGGCTGATTGAACACAACTGGGAAATCATTGATGAAAAAATCATCGAAGAAGACGGTCGTATGTATGAAGTCATCGTCGCTGAACCTGGAAACGCCTTAGCTCCTTATAACGGTGAAGTGGAAGCCGGTGTGTTAATGGGCCCTATTTTAAAAGAAAAGCGCTCTTCTGCTTTTATGACAAAGTGGACGCATGAACTAAATCATCTTAAACAAATTGTCAGCCAAATGGAGCAGGCTCAGTCCGAGGAAAGTAAAGCAAAACTTCAAAAACTTACCCAAGACATCTCATTAATTGAGGAGGCGTTAAAATGAGTAAAATCCCTAACGGATTTCAAGTAATTGAAGCATTTGAATCATTTTCTCCCAAGCATTTAGCGGTTGAAGGAGATAAAATTGGTTTACAGATTGGAACGTTAAACAAGCCTGTAAAAAAAGTAATGGTAACATTAGATGTTCTTGAAACGGTCGTAGACGAAGCGATTGAAAAACAAGTGGATTTGATTATTGCTCATCATCCTCCTATTTTTAGACCTCTAAAACAAGTGGTTACAGATCGTCCTGACGGTCGTATTTTAGAGAAATGCATCAAACATGATATTGCTGTATATGCTGCTCATACAAACTTAGATATAGCTAAAGGCGGAGTAAATGACTTGTTGGCCGAAGCATTGGGGCTACAAGAGACAAAAGTGCTGGTTCCAACAACGTCTATTCAGCTGAAAAAGCTTGCTGTATTTGTTCCTTCAAATCATACTGAAGCAGTGCGCACAGCTATTTGTGATGCGGGAGCTGGACATGTGGGTCTTTACAGCGACTGTACGTTTTCAACTGAAGGGGAAGGCACGTTTAAACCTTCTTCAGAAGCCAATCCATACATTGGCTTGAAAGGAGAGTTAGAACGTGTAAATGAAACAAAAGTTGAAACTATTTTTGAAGCGGGTCAGCAAAATAAAATTATTCGTGCCATGCTCAGTGCTCATCCTTACGAAGAAGTAGCCTATGACATTTATCCAGTGGAGCAAACGGGCGAGACGCTTGGACTTGGACGAATTGGCAAGTTAAAAGAAGAGATGACGCTAAAACAGTTTGCCGCTCATGTTAAACAAGCATTGGACGTGGATGGTGTTAGAGTAGTAGGGTCTATGGATGCCGCGGTGAAAAAAGTAGCTGTTCTTGGCGGAGATGGAAACAAATATATTACAAACGCAAAATTTAGCGGAGCAGATGCCTATGTAACAGGCGATTTGTATTTCCACGTTGCTCATGATGCAATGGCAATGGGATTAAACGTTGTAGATCCTGGTCATCATGTTGAAAAAGTCATGAGACAAGGTGTAACGCGTGTATTAACAAGTCTTTTTGATGCGAAAAACTTTGAGTGTGAAGTATTTGATTCAAAAGTAGACACAAACCCATTTACGTTTATGTAACAAAGAAAGAAGGTGTTGACAAATGTCAACACCTTCTTTTGTGTCTATTAAGACGATTTTTTTGTTCGAACTTTTGGTAAAATCTTTGAAAGAGGCACGCTTTTTTCACGTGTCCACGTTGTTTCATCTTCTGGATCGAACTGATCTAGAAAATTGATGACCTCTTTTGTAATTGGAGTAGGGGTAGATGCGCCTGCCGTAACAGCTACCGTTTTCGCATTCATCAACCATTCAACCTGCAGCTCTGAGATGTCACCGATACGATATGCCTCAGTGCCGGCAATCTCCATTGATACTTGAGCTAAACGGTTTGAATTGTTACTTTTAGGATCTCCTACAACAATTGTAACATCTGCTTCACCTGCTTGCTCGGCTACAGCTTCTTGGCGAACTTGTGTAGCTAAACAAATTTCCTTGTGAACTTCAGCGTGCGGATATTTTTCTTTTACCTTTTCCATTACTTCTGCAACGTCCCACTGACTCATTGTTGTCTGATTTGTTACAATGATTTTCTCACGTTGAATATTTAAATGGGCTACGTCTTCTGCTTTTTCAATTAAATGAACGATATCTGGCGCGATACCAAGTGCACCTTCTGGCTCAGGATGATTTCGTTTTCCGATATAAATAACGTCATAACCTTCTTTTTCTTTTTGGCGAATAAGGTCATGGGTTTTTGTAACATCCGGACATGTAGCATCGATTGTTGTTAAGCCTTTTTCTTTTGCTCGTTCTTTTACTTCTGGAGATACTCCGTGCGCAGTAAAAATAACGGTTCCTTCATTTATTTGGTCTAAGATTTCCAGGCGATTAGCACCGTCCAGTGTGATAATGCCGTCCTCTTCAAACGCATCTGTAACGTGTTTATTATGAACAATCATTCCTAAGATATAGATTGGTCGAGGCAATGATTTATCTAAAGCGGCGTTTCGTGCAATGACCATTGCGTCTACTACACCATAACAATAGCCGCGCGGTGCAATTTTAATAACTTTCATTTCACTTTCCTCCTCATCATAATCCTGACGAGCAATTCAACTCGCTTCTATTATATAAAAGAGGAAGGAAGAATACAAAGATATTCTTTTTTTGCTCACTGTATTTCCTTAAGGAATCAGCAGATTTATCAAATATAAAGTTTTGGTTTAGACACCCGATCTCTGGATGAATGTTCAATTTCTTCTTCAAAGAAATCCAGCTCATCATCGGATGAATCCGTGCTTTCTGCGCCTGCTGATAAAACCTTACTATCTTTACTTTCATCAGTTTCAGAAACCTCTGTTCCTTCTGCTTCGAGTACTTCATCTGTGTTATCACTTGAGCGCAAGGCCTGATAGATTTTCCACAGAGAAGGAGCATTTTTGACAAGAGGTCCGTATTGTTGAATCATAGGTCCCATCGTTTCCGCTGCTTTTAGTACTCGCTGAACATTTCCCATCATGGAGCTCAAGTTAGCAGGGTTCGTTAATCCTTGCAAACCTCCAAGCAGGGAAGAAGAGTTAGTCGCTCCTGCAGCACCTTGGGCTCCTGAAAGGCCAGAAAACAAAGAACCTCGAGGAGCAGCTGCAGCCGCTTGTTGAAATGGTATGTTTCTATTTCCGCCTCTTCGGAATAGGCGAGTTAAGAAGTTACCTCCTCCACGGTTCAGGCCTTGCTGATTCGGGTAAAATGATTGTTGAGCATTTGTTTGCTGGGCAAAGTTACGAAACTGCTGTAATGGATTAAATTGGCTAAAGTTACCAGGGTGTTGCCCAAAGCCGTTTTGTGGTGGCATTCCTGGCATCATTCTTCTTTGCATACCGGGTGGAAATGGTGGTCTTCGCTGTAGCAAAGGACGCACCTCCTTTAGTAAAGTAGATTTTCTTTTACTATCGTATGCAACTCGCGATAAAATGTTTTTGAAACAGGTAATAAGTTTTAGTAATATGAATGAGAAGTAGTCACAGAAGGAAAAATCGATTATAATCATATATTGTGCCTTAAAAGATGAACGTGAATGTAAAAAAGGAGACTATTATGGAAAAAACAAACTTTGAACGTTTTGAGTTTCAACCATTTTTAATAGAAGCAATTAAACAATTAGGTTTTTATCAGCCTACAGAGATTCAGGAGCGCTTAATTCCTTCCGTTTTAAAAGGGGAAAGTGTAATTGGTCAGTCGCAAACAGGGACCGGCAAAACACACGCTTATTTATTACCTTTACTTGAAAAGGTAGACCCTAAAAAAGAAGAAGTACAAGTTGTAATCACCGCTCCAACTCGTGAGCTTGCTTCTCAAATTTATCAAGAAGTATTAAAGCTAACAAAACACAGTGCTGAAGGAGAAGAAATTTCAGCAAAATGTTTTATCGGCGGTACAGATAAGCAGCGTACAATCGATAAATTAAAGAAGCAGCCTCAAGTTGTTGTAGGAACACCGGCTCGTTTGTTTGATTTAGTAAATGAAAAAGCGTTAGTTGTGTATACAACAAAGGCGTTAGTAGTAGACGAAGCTGATTTAATGCTTGATATGGGATTTTTAGAAGATGTGGACCGTTTGGCAAGCAATATGCCTGAAAAATTACAGATGCTTGTTTTTTCAGCAACTATTCCTGAAAAATTAAAGCCATTCTTAAAAAAATACATGGAAAATCCAAAATTTACGCATGTTTCGCCGAAGCAAGCAGCAGCAGCTAAATTAGAGCATGTATTAGTTCCACTGCGTCATCGTAACAAGTTTAAGCTACTGCATGATATGCTTATTTCTTATAATCCTTATTTAGCTATCGTCTTTACAAATACAAAGAAAATGGCGGACGAAGTAGCAGATGACCTACTGTCTAAAGGATTAAAAGTAGGAAGAATTCACGGAGACTTATCTCCTCGTGACCGTAAGAAAATGATGAAGCAAATTAATAATTTAGAATTTCAATACGTAGTAGCGACAGATTTAGCAGCTCGCGGTATTGATATTGAAGGAATTTCACACGTCATTAACTTTGAGCTTCCTTCAGATCTAGATTTCTACATTCACCGCGTAGGACGTACAGCTCGTGCCGGTCATTCTGGAATTGCTGCTACAATCTTCGATGTGGAAGATGAAGATGCAGTAAATAAGCTAGAGAAAATGGGAATCGAGTTTGTAAACAAAGATCTTCAAAAGCAAGAATGGGTTTCCATCGATGACCGTAACCGCCGTAAAAAGCGTGTGAAGAAAGCGGATGAAGTGGGAGAAGAGGCACATCGCTTTATTCAAAAGCCGAAGAAAGTAAAGCCTGGCTACAAGAAAAAACGTGCTCGTGAAATTACAAAGTATGTGCAAAAGAAAAAGCGTAGTGAAAGACGCAACAATCGTTAATCGCAATAGGTTAGAGGTGTAAAAAGGAATGTTGAAAATTGGTTCTCATGTATCAATGAGCGGCAAAAAGATGCTTTTAGGAGCAAGTGAAGAGGCAGCTTCTTACGGAGCAAATACGTTTATGATCTATACAGGCGCTCCACAAAATACTCGTCGCAAAAAGATTGAAGAGCTTAATATTGAAGCTGGTCTTTTGCATATGAAAGAGTATGGAATGACAGATATTGTTGTACATGCTCCCTATATCATTAATCTAGGAAATACAACAAAGCCCGAAACATTTGAGCTTGGAGTAGATTTCTTAACGTCTGAAATTCAGCGCACCCATGCTCTTGGCGCAAAGCAAATTGTTCTTCACCCAGGAGCTCATGTCGGCGCTGGAGCAGATGCCGGTATTCAGCAAATTATCAAAGGTCTAAACGAAGTGTTGACAGCTGATCAAGAAGTTCAAATTGCGCTTGAGACAATGGCTGGAAAAGGAACAGAGTGTGGAAGAAGCTTTGAAGAAATTGCCCAGATTATTGATGGCGTGACGCACAATGAAAAGCTCTCTGTTTGTTTTGACACATGTCACGTTCATGACGCTGGTTATGATATCGTTCAAGACTTTGACGGTGTATTAAATGAATTTGACAAAACCGTAGGAATACAGCGAATTAAAGTGCTTCACATCAATGATAGTAAAAATGTACGCGGTGCTCGAAAAGACCGCCATGAAAACATTGGATTTGGTGAAATCGGATTTGGTGCACTGAATTATATTGTTCATCACCCAGCGTTTAAAGAAGTTCCTAAAATTCTAGAAACTCCTTATGTAGGAGAAGATAAGAAAAATAAAAAAGCGCCATATCAGTTGGAAATTGATATGATTCGTGCACAAAGCTTTGATTCAGAGCTAAAACAAAAGCTTATGTAATTTCATATGTGATTGAAAGAGGTCATGTCTATAGACATGACCTCTTCTTTTACATTAACTGCTGAAATAATTCGTTCACTCGTCTGGCAGTTTCACGATCTGTTACTTGAGCAATTTGTTTGATTAAATTTCGGCGCTCTTCAAGGTTATAAATATTTACGGGCTGCTGTCTAATGACGGATACAAGTGTGTGTGCCTGCTGATCTGTAATGGGGATGTTGTATTGTTTGCTATACTTTAAAAGCTCTTTCGGGGTAATGTTGTTTACTTTCTTATTGACAATCTGCTGTACAATTTTCATATGATTACCTCCTCGTCATATACAGTTTATGAATAAAAAAGAAAGATGTGACTATATTGTGTAATAAAACAACATTTCGAGCCGGATGAACTTACGGAGGCAAGAAAGCGAAGGAGTGAAACGGCTTAGTTTACAAATAAAAGACAATCCTGTATACTACATTAATGACTAAATCGTAATGATTCTGAGAAAGTAAATGGGTAACGGAGTATACGATAGAAACCGTGCCCTCTTTTGTATGGAGAAATATAAAAAAAGAATGGTGAGGCGCATATGAATACACCTGATATCATTGAAATCGATCATTTATCATTTCAATATGATGGAGTAAATGTATTAGAAGATATAAGTTTTTCAATTCCAAAAGGAGCTTTTTTGGGTCTCGTTGGGCCAAATGGGTCTGGGAAATCAACGCTAATCAAATGTTTGCTTGGTTTGCAAAAACCATCTCAAGGTGCAATTCGTTTATTTGGAAAAGATCAGAGAAGGTTTAAAGAACGAAGTAAAATTGGATATGTATCGCAAAAAGCGAATAGTTTCAACAGCGGCTTTCCTGCTACCGTTTTTGAAGTGGTTTCCACGGGTCTTACTTCAAAATTAGGTTTGTTTCGCTTTATGAATGCTTCTCATAAACAAAAAGTGAAAGAAGCGGTAGAAGCAGTGGGGATGAGCGAATTTTTAAATCGAAACATAGGAGAACTATCCGGTGGCCAGCAGCAGCGAATTTTTATTGCGCGCGCGCTTGTCAGCGAACCCGAGCTGTTAATTTTAGATGAGCCAACAGTCGGAGTGGATGCACAAAATGTGTACACTTTTTATGAGCTTCTTGAAAAGTTAAATAAAGAAAAAGGAATTACGCTTGTGCTTGTTACTCACGATATTGGCACTGTCTCAGAAAAAGTAACCCACGTTGCTTGTTTAAATAAATTTCTACACTTTCATGGGAATGCCAAAGAATTCGAACAGCTTTGTGAACATGACGTATCTATGTTTTATGGTCATAATGTTCATGTGTTAACCCATGATCATCATCATGGAGGGCAGCACGTATGATAAGCAGTTTATTTCAATTTGAGTTTTTACGAAATGCATTTTTAACCGGTATGATTATTGGCGTCTTAGCTCCTTTATTGGGCACGTTCATCGTAGTAAGACGTCTTTCTTTAATTGCAGACGCGTTAAGTCACGTGACGCTAGCGGGGATTTCTGCGAGCTTGCTTCTTAGTCAGAAAATAGGGTTTATGCAAGGAGTGAACCCCGTCTATTTAGGGATGGTATCTTCCGTTACAGGCGCTCTTTTTATTGAAAAACTTCGAAGCGTCTACAAGCATTATCAAGAGCTGGCCATTCCGATTATTTTATCGGGCGGAATTGGTATTAGTGCAATTTGTATCTCGCTGGCGGACGGTTTTAATAATGATTTAATGAACTATTTGTTTGGAAGCGTAAGTGCGGTGAGTCGTTCGGATCTTTGGACAGTTATTGTCATAGCCGTATTTGTTATAGCTATTGTCTTTTTCTTATATAAAGAATTGTTTATTTTATCTTTTGACGAAGAGCACGCTTCTGCTTCTGGGATTAAATCGAAGTGGATGCACTTTTTATTTATTGTGATGGTTGCTCTTGTCATTGCTGTATCGATGCGTATCGTCGGTATTTTATTAGTGTCATCTCTTATGACTCTTCCTGTAGCAGCAAGCATTCGCTTAGCTAGGGGCTTTAAACAAACGATTCTGCTTTCGGTGATTTTTGGTGAAATATCTGTTTTAGGCGGATTATTTTCAGCGTACTACTTGGATTTAGCACCAGGCGGTACAATTGTTGTCATTGCTGTTGTTATTTTAATCATATCTATTATGATTAATAAAGGACGGAAGGGGAAACAAAAATGAATTTAACTGAAGCCATTCATTTATTAAAAGATCAAGGATATAAACATACAGGAAAGCGTGAAGAAATGCTTGCCTTGTTTTCAAAATCAAATAAGTACTTAACGGCAAAAGATGTATTGGAATATATGAAGCCTGATTATCCCGGTCTGAGTTTTGATACAATTTACCGTAATTTATCATTGTTTGTGGAGTTAGGCGTACTTGAAATGACGGAGCTTTCGAGCGAAAAGCACTTTCGATTTAAATGTGCAACCGCCCATCATCATCACCACTTCATTTGTTTAGATTGTGGAAAAACAAAAGAAATTGAAGCTTGTCCGATGGAGCATGTAGACGAGGATTTGCGAGGATACAATATTACAGGCCATAAATTTGAAATTTACGGTCAATGTATAGAATGTAATCAATAAAAAAGAGAGGGCGTTATGCACCTCTCTTTTTTATTTTTGCTGTTCTTTTAACCAGCTGGCTACCCACTGATCTGCTTCTAGCCAATTGTATACGCGAACCACTCCTTTTGGAACAGGTAAGCGATTATAAGGAGTATCAAATAAGATAACGGGGATATTGCATTCTTCACTGATTTCACAAGCATTATCATGTTTGTCTTCAAAAAAGATATCAACATCATATCGTTTTGCTGTTTCAACTTTAAAATGAGAACCGACTAACTCAATGTGATGAAACGATAGTTCATTTTTTTGAAACCATTCTTCCGTGACGTCCAATAGCTTATCGTGCCTTGCACTAATAAAGAATAATTCGTGCTTTTGATGCCATTTTTGCAAAACAGCTTTTGCATCGTCTGCAAGTGGAGAGGTTTCGTAAATAGAGCGTTCATTTGCTTTAAACCATTTCCCGAGTTCTGCAGGTGATACATTTACAAAAGGGCTGAAATCATATTCTGTAATGTCTTCAAGTGTTAAATTTAAGTTAAAGGCTTTATTTAAATGAGGAACAAAAGTTTCAGGAGAAGTAACAGTTCCATCAATGTCAATTCCAAACTTTTTCGTCAACTACGTGCACTCCTTTAATACGTTTATTCTACTTAGGTGCTTGACTATTCTTGTCTAGTGTAACATAAAGCCCAAAGAGAAACAGTAATACTTTTTATACGCCTTTGGCAAAGCGTAATGATCACTGCATAGCCTGGTGATATTGCGTCTGTACCTATTTCTTGTAAGAGAGTGAGCGGCTGTATAAGATTGACACTTATAATTTTTTCTCGCATTCAGATACTATAAATGCTCCTTATTTACGAAAGCGAGGGATTAAGCATGGAGAATGAAGAACAAAGGCGTAGAAAAGATGTATATGAAGCTGATTTCATGGAAGAAACTGCAGCTGAAGTGGGCGTTCCTTACCGAGTAGGAGAGCCTCATGCAGAGCGTGAAGTTATAGATATTGATCGCAATCGCAATCATGAAGTCGCTGGGCGAGGAGAAGGAACGGGATACGGTCGTTTCGCACTCGTGCTTTCGATTCTTTCACTATTCTTTTTACCAATTATTCTTGGTGCCGCTGGGATTATTCTAGGGTTTATCGCACGCAGAAAAGGAGCACTTACGCTAGGAGCATGGGCAATAGGGATCGGAGTTGTATCGATTATTGTCGGTACGTTTATATTACCGTTCTTTTCATAAAAAAAAGCGAGGCGCATATGCGCCTCGCTTTTTTTAGTTATGATTTAGCTGCAGCTTTTTCAGCTTCTTGCTTTGCGTGATATTCAGCAGCAATTTTATCAATTTCTTTTTTTAGTTCCTCAACCATTGTTTCTTCAGGAACTTTGCGTACGATTTCGCCTTTGCGGAATAGTAGACCTTCACCGCGTGCTCCCGCAATCCCGATATCAGCTTCACGAGCTTCACCAGGACCGTTTACAGCGCAGCCAAGTACCGCTACTTTAATCGGTGCTTTTACAGTTGAAATATACTCTTCAACTTCATTAGCAATGCTAATTAAATCAATTTCAATACGTCCGCAAGTTGGGCAAGAAATAAGCGTTGCGGCATTGGAAGCTAAACCAAATGATTTTAGTAATTCGCGCGCAACTTTTACTTCTTCTACAGGATCCGCACTTAAAGAAATACGTAATGTATTTCCGATTCCTTTAGATAAAATAGCGCCAAGCCCTGCTGCACTTTTTACAGTTCCTGCAAATAATGTACCCGATTCTGTAATTCCTAAGTGAAGAGGGTAGTCAAATGCTTGAGCAGCTTTTTCATAAGCTTCAATTGCCAAGTTAACATCCGATGCTTTCATTGAAACGATGATGTCATGGAAATCAAGGTCTTCTAAAATTTTAATGTGATGAAGTGCACTTTCTACCATGCCATCTGCTGTCGGATAGCCGTATTTATCTAAAATACGTTTTTCAAGTGAACCAGCGTTAACTCCAATACGAATTGGAATATTTTTAGCTTTTGCAGCATTTACAACAGCTTCCACTTTTTCACGGCGACCGATATTACCAGGGTTGATACGGATTTTATCCGCTCCGCCTTCAATTGCTTTTAATGCTAAGCGGTAGTCAAAATGAATATCCACAACTAATGGAATGTTAATGCGTTTTTTAATTTCAGGGATTGCATCTGCTGCGCGCTCGTCTGGACAAGCAACACGAACAACTTGGCATCCTGCTTCTTCTAAACGTTTAATTTCTGCAACCGTTGCTTCAACATCATGTGTCTTAGTGGTTGTCATACTTTGAATAACTAACTCGTTGCTGCCTCCGATTGTTAAATCTCCAACTTTAACGGGGCGTGTTTTTGTACGATGTATAATTTCACTCACGTGATAATCTCTCCTTCAAAATGAAATCAAGAATTTGAATTCATTAATAGAATAACTCTTTATGAACAAAATAACTAGTAGAAAGTGCTACCTTAGCTATTTTAACAATGACTATCCCATCTTGACAAGAAGAATGCTGTCATTACTTGTAAATAGGGAACTTATACGTTTTTCCAATTTGAATATCCTCAGGCGCTGTACCGTTATTTAACTTTTTGAAGTCTGTAATCATTTGGTTCATAGAAACCGGTATCGATTTTTTTGTAAGCTCCTCAATGATGGACAAAACTGTATCGCCTGGCTTAATTTTTATTTTTGTATAGGTGGAAGAAGAGCTGGCGGCTTTTGTTTCTGCAGGCTGCGCTTTGCTGACTTGAACTGCTTCAGTAGCAGTGGGAATGGTCCCGTATTTAATGTCGTAGTGACAAATATATCCGATAAAAGCGAAAGCGGCTAATGCACATAGCTTTTTCATTATGCTCCTCCTTCATTCTTTTGCTTATGTGTAAAGCCTATGCTTGTCTTACTTAAATATGATTGGAGAACGAAAATTGAAAGAAAAATTAATGATTGTTTCATTAGGCTTATTGCCTTTAATCATGGTGCTGGGAAATTCCATGCTCATTCCTCTGCTGCCAAGCATTCAAAAGTCACTTCACTTAAGCGGAGTTCAAACCAGTTTGATACTGAGTGCATTTTCGATTCCAGCTGCATTGTGTATCCCTGCCGTAGGGATTTTATCAGACCGGTATGGGCGTAAAAAGTTAATCATATATTCACTCGTCATGATGATAATAGGTAGTGTCATCGCTGCTAGTAGTGCTTCATTCTCTTCTGGAAGCTTTGCTGTGTTGATGGCAGGCAGAGTCATTCAAGGGATTGGAGCTGCAGGTACTACAACGTTGGCAATGGCATTAACTGGAGATGTATTTACAGGGGAAAAAAGAGCAAAAGTCCTCGGGATTTTAGAAGTGTATAACGGAGTTGGAAAAGTGGTTGCGCCGATAATTGGAGCATCGGTAGCACTCGTCGTATGGTATGCCGCGTTTTTTGTCTATCCTTTAGCTGCAGGTGCTGCTTTAGTAGGTATAGTGCTGTATGTGAGAGAAGGGAAAACAGGTTCGGATTCAGTATCTGTTCAAGAATATTTAAAGAGAGCCAATGGGATTGTCTATAATAAAAGAAAATCGCTTTTTCCTTTATTCTTTGTCGGGGGATTGGGGTTGTTTTTATTATTTGGTATTTTATATTATTTATCTTTTCTAATAGAGGAAACGTATCATATAGACGGTTTTTTTAAAGGAACCGCTTTTTTATTTCCTCTTGGTGCGATGACGCTCGTTTCTTATTGGACCGGTCAACGCATCAAAACAGATGTAGAGCTCATGAAAAAATTAATGATAGTAGGGATAACTCTTTTATTCCTGATGTTTGGAGTATTAACGATTATTTATACGCTTCCTGTTCTGATGTTTTGTTTGACAGTCGCCTTTGGCGGCTTAGGATTTGTTCTTCCGTGTATTAATATGATGATTACTTCAGCGGCTTCAGACGAAGAAAGAGGGTTTATTGTATCCATTTATGGAACGGTGAGATTTTTAGGAGTAGCGTTGGGACCTGTTGTTTTTGAAGTGTGGATGCATGCTGAAAGGCTGATGTTTGTTTACAGCTTTATTCTGCTCACAGCAGGAGGTTTGTGGGTTTTGTATCAGTTGAAAATTCTTCCTTGTGCAATGGGAAGAAAAAAAGTTGTACCGAAATAAAGAGGCTGAGACTTAACTAAATCACTCCAATCACCAGCTAGAAGCAGCCGCATACATGAAACCTGCGTTCACCATATCAATAAAAAAATCCAAAAGAGGTGGATTCTCTATCAAGAATCTAGATTCCTCGTTTGGATTCTCCTTCAACTAAAATACGTTTGTCCCAGCATCTTTATTAGGTTTTACCTTTCTTCTTATAGGAACCCTTGTGACGAGCAACAAGTAAATGAAGAATGTTCCTATCCAGTAAAGAGAGCTATGTAGTGCTAGAGACAAAGAAAAAGCTTCAAAAAGCGTATAAAGCAGTGTGAAGGCTACCGTACTATAAGCGCTCAGTGCCCATAGCTGCTTGAAAGGAAGCTGCTTTTTAGCAATGAGTGCAATCAGCTTTCCAAGATAAGCAAGGCAGGTAATAGAAAGGAAGTTTAGTCCAGATGTTAATACGTACAGTAAAAGCATAGCGATAGGGACAAGTATGTATAAAGAAAATTTTTGTTCGTGCAGCAAGTTTAACAGTTCATTTTTATCTTTATGATGCCAGTTTAGCAACTCATATGAATACGTTTGTGTTTGTGAATTAGTCGTGATGTAAATTCCATCCTTTAAAAAACCAATGGCATGAGCAGGGGAATGAAATCGTTCAATAGACTGTGAGGGGTTTAAGATAAAAGCGGTACCGTTTACTTTTTTTGTGAAAGGTTGACTTGACGTAAGCTGTGAGTTTGAAATAGAAAAAGAAGAAACAGATTTCGGAAGATCTGTAGTAGCGATATGATAGCCGTTTACAATCGTCAAAGTCATAAAGAAAAATGTAGGCAGCAAAGAAATAAATGTTAGAAACAGCACAAAACCAATTGTTTTATTCGTATGCTCAAAGCGAAGCGACCTTATTTTTTTGAAGGAAATAAAACTCCATGCCATCTTTTTCAGCATGCTCATTGTAAAGCCTCCTCTTATTGAAGATTCTTATTATACCTTATTTTATAGCGAAAATTTAAGGTTTACAATAGATTTTAGAAACCGTTACCAATTACAATGATGCGGTGGAGCGTTATGTTACAAGCACATTTTATGCGTATATGTACAGGTTTTGCCGTCATTGTTTTTTTTGATATTACGGGCGCCTTGAGGACCGTGCTGTTAATATTGCAGAGGTACACTCGAAAATTATTATTTGAAGAGGTATTCGAAAGTGAAATAAAGGAAGTACTCGTCGTGCAAGGTCTTTCTTTATAGGAGTGGTTATTGTATGATAAATAGTAATAATAAAAAGGATAGGTGCGGGCATGGCTATTTTATGTTGGGTATTAATTATCGTTAGCTTTGTTGTATCGTTTGTTGGGTTGGTTTATCCCATTATCCCGAGCGTGCTATTTGTAGCTCTAGGATTTGTTATATACGGTTTATTTTATGATTTTAGCTCCTATAGCTGGTTATTTTGGGTGGTACAAGGATTGTTAGTTGTCGCACTTTTTTTAGCAGACTATATAGCTAATATTATTGGTGTGAAAAAATTCGGAGGCACTAAAGCAGGTGTTTGGGGAAGTACAGTTGGGCTGCTTGTAGGTCCGTTTGTCATTCCGGGATTTGGAATTATTTTAGGGCCGTTTATCGGAGCGATTGTAGGAGAACTGATTGTTCATCGGACTACAATTAGCAACGCAGTAAAAATTGGAGTAGGTTCGGTTATTGGCTTTTTTAGTGGTGCTATTTCAAAAGGATTTATTCAACTGCTGATGATTGCCTATTTTTTATACGCTGTTTTAAAATAATATATTGACTTTAGACTAGAAACATGTTAAATTTTTAATGTCGCTAGTAAATGTTATATTGTTCCACAGTAGCTCAGTGGTAGAGCTATCGGCTGTTAACCGATCGGTCGTAGGTTCGAGTCCTACCTGTGGAGCCATGGCGGTGTAGCTCAGCTGGCTAGAGCGTACGGTTCATACCCGTGAGGTCGGGGGTTCGATCCCCTCCGCCGCTATTTTCCAATTTACGTTTGTGACTTACATAATTCATATTGTTCC
Source organism: Priestia sp. JV24 (assembly GCF_025910025.1). Lineage (NCBI taxonomy): Bacteria > Bacillati > Bacillota > Bacilli > Caryophanales > Bacillaceae > Priestia > Priestia sp. JV24. The sequence continues at coordinate 468,654 of NZ_JAPCIN010000023.1, read as the reverse complement.
ACAGTAGCTCAGTGGTAGAGCTATCGGCTGTTAACCGATCGGTCGTAGGTTCGAGTCCTACCTGTGGAGCCATGTGGACCCTTAGCTCAGCTGGTTAGAGCAGACGGCTCATAACCGTCCGGTCGCAGGTTCGAGTCCTGCAGGGTCCACCATTTATAAGGTTGGAGGAATACCCAAGTCCGGCTGAAGGGATCGGTCTTGAAAACCGACAGGGGTGTTAAAGCCCGCGGGGGTTCGAATCCCTCTTCCTCCGCCATACTATCGTCTATTCAAAGCTTCTTTTGAGAAAAAGAAGCTTTTTTTATGTTTAAAAGAATAGCGAATGGGAATTAGGTAAATATAAATCATGGATTAGGAACTTTTTATTTGAAACAGTAGGGTAAATTTGCTAATCTAAACGTATATGGTGCTTTCGCGCCAAAATGCTTACATATTTTGAAGGAGGAATTATTCATGGCTTACAAATTACCAGAACTACCTTATGCATACGATGCACTGGAACCACATATCGACAAAGAAACAATGAATATTCACCACACAAAACATCACAACACATATGTTACAAATCTAAACGCTGCTGTTGAAGGCAAAGGGGATTTAGAAAGCAAAAGTATTGAAGAGTTAATTTCAAACTTAGATGCTGTTCCTGAAGATATCCGTACAGCAGTACGCAATAACGGTGGCGGTCATGCGAACCACTCATTATTTTGGACAATCCTTTGCCCTAACGGCGGCGGTGCTCCAACTGGTGAATTAGCAGACGCTATCGCTAGCAAATTCGGCAGCTTTGATCAATTCAAAGAAGAATTTGCAAATGCAGCTAAAACTCGCTTCGGTTCTGGCTGGGCTTGGTTAGTTGTAAACAACGGCGATTTAGAAGTAACAAGCACACCAAACCAAGATAGCCCATTAATGGAAGGTAAAACGCCAATTCTTGGTCTAGACGTTTGGGAGCACGCTTACTACTTAAATTACCAAAACCGCCGTCCAGATTACATTTCAGCATTCTTTAATGTTGTAAAATGGGACGAAGTTGCTAAGCGTTACGACGCTGCAAAATAAGCTAAAGACGTATTTAAGAGCCAGTAAAGTAATTATTACCTTTACTGGCTTTTTTGTTTTCCAATTCTTTTACATATCTCCTTTTCTTTTTCACACACTAGGTGTAGAAGAGAAAAGGAGTTTTTTGATATGCCTTTATTAAAAAAAGTAGTTGGAGATGTAGAAGTTAGTAAAGATTTACTTTTGCTTTTAATTATAGGCGGTCTTTATGCCTTGGCTATTTCAATTTCCAATTCGTTTGTTAACATTTATCTGTGGAAACAATCAGGCGAATTTTCGGATCTCGCTATTTATAATTTAGCGGTAGTGGTGCTTCAGCCGCTTACGTTTATTTTAGCAGGTAAATGGGCCAAACGAATTGACCGGGTTGTGGTTTTAAGGTTAGGTGTATCTTTTTTAGCTGTTTTTTATATCGCTGTATTAGTCAGTGGAGCTAACGCAGCCGAGTATTTAGTATTGCTTGGTGGGCTGCTGGGTATAGGATACGGCTTTTATTGGCTAGCTTTTAATGTGCTAACTTTTGAAATTACAGAACCGGATACAAGAGACTTTTTTAACGGATTTTTAGGGATCTTAAACTCTTTTGCAGGGATGATTGGTCCTTTAGGAGCGGGCTTTGTTATTTCCGCTTTGTATGAATCACTTGGGTATAAAATTGTGTTTGGTGTATCGCTGCTATTGTTTATCGGTGCCGTTGTGCTTAGTTTTTTTATTACAAGACGCGCAGCGGAAGGAGTATACAAATTTAAAGAGGTATGGGCTGAACGAAAAGTCAATAAAGACTGGAATCGAATATTGCAGGCTCATTTCTTTCAAGGGTTGCGTGAAGGTACGTTCATTTTTGTTGTATCCGTCATGGTATTTATTACGACGGGAAGTGAATTAGCTTTAGGAACATATGGACTGGTAAATTCAGCGGTTGCATTTGTGGGATACTATGTTGCCTCAAGGTTTATTAAGCAAAAAAATCGCCTTCGGTTTATCTTCACAGGGGGCCTCCTTCTCTATGGAGCAGTCTTTTTGCTTATCTTTAACTTATCGTATCCAAAGTTAATTATATATGCTGTTTGTATTGCCATTGCCTATCCTATTTTATTGGTTCCATTCATTTCTCTAACGTACGATGTGATTGGACGAGCAAAAGACGTTGTTTCAAAAAGAATTGAATACATTGTTGTCAGAGAAGTATTTCTGAATATCGGGCGCGTCGTTTCTATATCTTTATTTTTAATAGCTGTACTATTTTTTGATGAAGCAAAAAGTATTCCCATTTTATTAGCTATTGTTGGAGCAGGGCATACGATCATTTATTTTTGTGTGAGACATATCTCACAGCCTCTGCACAAAAAAGAAACGACTGTTACTCCTCCGGTATTAAATGAAGGAGACGGAGAGTCTCCAGCTTAGAGTGTTGTCAGCTCCTTCATTTGTACTATGGAAAATGCTTCGCTTTTCTTTTAGAATAAATACGTTGTGTAAATAGGCACCTGCCAGGTGTCTATTTATTTGCTAAATGGCTGATTTTATGGTGTTATGGTATATATGTTTTATAAAGTGTAGGTGTTGGTATGAAAAAGAAAAAAAGAAGAAAAAGTCACGTGCCTTTTCGTGTGAACTTACTTTTCTTGACCGTATTTGCCCTATTTTCCGTATTAATTTTGCGGTTGGGACTTGTTCAAATTGTATACGGTGAGAATTACGAACGAGAAGTGGAAAAAACACAGGACGTTACGGTCAGTACGCCTGTTCCTCGAGGGAAAATGTACGATCGTTATAACCGCGTAATTGTAGATAATACCTCTTTAAATACGATTACATATACTCGTTTTCAAGGAAATACAGCTGAAGAAAGGCTGCGCATCGCTAAAAAGTTAGCCACTATGATCGATGTTCCTTACACCACAAATGTGATTGATATTCCGGAAAATAAAAAGAATAAAGATGCTAAAAATGTGGTAAAAATTACAGAACGCGATATGAAGGATTATTGGATTATGATTCACCCTAAAGAAGCGGAACAGAAAATTACGCAAGCTGATCGCAAAAAAGTTCAAGATGGTGAAATGACTGATGACGAACTGTATCAACGTCAGTTAGACCGCATCTCTAAAAAAGATTTAGAAAGTCTAAAGAGTGATTTAGAAGTTCTCGCTATTAAGCGCCAAATGGAGGCAGGTTACTCTAACACCCCGCAAATTGTTAAGAGCGGTGTGACAAATGAAGAGTATGCCGTTGTAAGTGAACACTTAGATGAACTTCCAGGTGTTGATACAACAACGTATTGGGATCGCTCATACCCAGAAAACAGTACTCTTCGTACTTTGCTTGGAAATGTATCATCTGCCAACGAAGGACTGCCTAAAGATAAAGTACAGTATTACTTGTCAAGAGGCTATAGCCGAAATGACCAAGTTGGGACGAGCTATTTAGAGAAGCAATACGAAGCTCAGCTCAGCGGTCAAAAAGAAAAAGTCCAATATGTAACAGATAAAAAAGGAAATCTCCTTGATACAATTCAAGTGTCTAAAGGTGAACGCGGCAGTGATTTGGTTTTAACTATTGATATGGAGCTTCAAAAAGCGGTAGAAAAGCAAATTACGGACCAGCTTTTAGCCAAAAAGCAAATGAAAGGAACGCAATTTTTAGACCGTGCTTTTGTTATTATGATGGATCCTCACACAGGAGAAATTTTAACAATGGCAGGTAAAAAATACACCATTGATAAGAAGACTGGAGCGCCTAAAATAGAAGATTTTGCATTAGGAAATATTTCAACATCTTATACAATGGGCTCTGTTGTAAAAGGAGCAACGGTTTTAGCCGGCTTAGATTCAGGAGCTATTAAGCCAAACACAGTGTTCGTTGATGAACCGTTAAAAATTAAAGGAACACCGGTTAAAAAATCAGCTGAGGCCGAAGGGTTAGGACCCTTAACGTATTCATCTGCGTTAAAATATTCATCCAACGTATTTATGTTTAAAACGGTAATGGCTATGGCTGGGTTACAGTATCATAAAAACATGACTTTACCGATTAAACCTGATACATTCAGCGAACTGCGTTCTTACTACAGTCAGTTCGGCTTAGGCGTATCAACAGGCATAGACCTTGATAACGAATCAACAGGTGTCCAAGGTGGAAGCGATGTTCCAGGTACGGCGCTTGATTTAGGAATTGGTCAGTATGATACGTACACGCCGCTGCAGCTTGTTCAATATACTTCTGCAATAGCTAATGGAGGGTATCGTATTAAGCCGCAGCTAGTAAAAGAAATCCGAAAACCAACGATTAAAACCGATGAAATTGGCGGTACGCAGCATTCATTTGAACCTGATGTGTTAAATCGTATTACGATGAAAGAACAATACATTAAAGATGTTCAAAGTGGTTTTAAGCGCGTTACGCAAGAACAAGGCGGTACAGGATATGCAGCTTTCCATACAGCGAACTATAATCCTGCTGGTAAATCAGGAACGGCACAAGCCTATGAGAAAAATCCTAGGGGAGGGGACCCTATTAAAGTTAATAATTCAAACTTTGTGGCCTTTGCTCCGGCAAATAATCCTGAAATTGCAGTAGCTGTGGTGGTACCATCGGCATTTGTGCCAAGTGCACCAAATACCATTACAAAAGAGCTTGCTCGTTCTGCGCTCGATACGTATTTTGATTTAAAGAAAAAAGGTGAACAAGAAGTAAAAGATCAAGAAGAGAACCAACAGGCTGTCATTGCAAACGACGCCAATTAAAGAGGCTGGGACAAAAGCATATTAGTTGAAGTAAGATCCGAACAAAGTTGATTAAGAATCAACTTTGTTCGGATCTTTTATTTATAGGATGAAAGTAGATTTCGTGTATGTAGGTGCTTTTAGCGGTTGATTGGAGGGCAAGGTGAAGACTTCTGCAGGAAAAGCGAAGCGACGAGGAGACTCACCGGCCGCCCGTGGAACGAAAATCAACAGCGGTATCGGAAGTGATTCATACTGGATTATTTATCCAATACATCCATTTTTAGATTGAATTAATTTAGTAATGTCTCTACCTCTTCTTTTTGTTAGAAATCTTTACATATATGGTTTTTTATTGAATTTATGGGTCGTAAGAACTAGTTTTTTACCTGAAAAACACGCAGATAGACCTTTGTTTACAAAAGCTTTACATTGAGTTAAAACACAATTAATAGTCGGCTATTATTCTGTAAGTGTAAGGGTTAATAGAAATGATCAAAATAAGGGGAAGCGTTTCTGCTTCTCGTATTTATTTACAGTGATAGTAAACAATAGATATTAAATAGACATAGAGAGACTTTTAATGTGCTCAAAACGGTTAAAGACGATGAAGGAGGATTATCCAATGGCAATAACAATGGAATTGACTAACAAAGAAAAAGTAAATACTCCACAAACAAAAGAAATTGTATATAAAACAAAAGGTTTAAATTTATGGTATGGCAACACACATGCCTTAAAAAATATTGATTTAGACATTCATGCTAACGAAGTTACCGCGATCATCGGTCCATCAGGCTGCGGAAAATCAACATATATTAAAACGTTAAATCGTATGGTAGAAATGACTCCAATTGTCCGTACATCAGGTGAGATTGAGTATAGAGGGAAAAATATTTTTGATAAATCGTACCACGTGGAAGAGCTGCGCACGCAAGTAGGAATGGTTTTCCAAAAGCCAAATCCGTTCCCGAAATCTATTTATGATAATATTGCGTACGGTCCAAGAATTCATGGTGTTCGCAACAAGAAAAAACTAGATGAAATTGTTGAAAAAAGTTTACGAGGAGCAGCTATTTGGGACGAAGTTAAAGATCGTTTGAATCAAAATGCAAATGGGTTGTCAGGTGGACAACAGCAGCGTATCTGTATTGCGCGATGCTTGGCAATTGAACCTGACGTTATTTTAATGGATGAGCCTACTTCTGCGCTCGATCCAATTTCAACATTAAAAGTAGAAGAGTTAGTACAAGAATTAAAGAAAGACTTCAGCATTATTATTGTTACCCATAATATGCAGCAAGCGGCACGTATTTCAGATAAAACAGCATTTTTCTTAAATGGAGAAGTGGTAGAGTACGCAGAAACAGATAAAATCTTCTCAATGCCATCTGATAAACGCACAGAAGATTATATTACAGGTCGTTTTGGTTAAGACATACAAGGAGATGGGATGAGTGGTTGTACGCGAAAAGTTTCATGGTGATTTAAAGATATTACGTGAAAAATTATTAGAAATAGGGCGCTTAACGCATGAGGCGCTATCAAAATCAATTGAAGCGTTGCAAACAAGCAACGTTGAGCTGGCGCTAGAAATTATCGACGGCGATTCATACGTGGATGACTTAGAAGAAGAAATTAATGACCTAGCTATCTTACTGATCGCAAAGCAGCAGCCGGTGGCTATCGATTTAAGACGTATCATTGTGGCAATTAAAATTGCTTCGGATGTTGAGCGTATGGCAGATTTTGCGGTTAACGTAGCAAAATCAGCTATACGAATTGGAAACGAAGAATTAATTAAGCCGTTAGAACACGTAAAGAAAATGCACGATATTTCGATTGAAATGTTGAGCCTTTCGTTAAAAGCTTATCACGAGGAAGATCTTGTGCTGGCTAAAAAAGTAGCGGAAATGGACGATCAAGTGGATGAGCTCTACGGAATAACAATAAAAGAACTTTTAAGTCTTGCTAAAGAAAAGCAGGAGGCTATGAACCAAATTACGCAGCTTTTATTTGTAGCCCGCTATTTAGAGCGTATGGCTGATCATACCACTAACGTAGCAGAAAGCGTATTTTACCTTGTAAAAGGCAAACGCTACGACTTAAACGAATAGTAGAAAAACCTCTTCTAATAAGCGAAGAGGTTTTTTTGTTAGTAAATTATAATTACTATGTTACCTGAATTTTTAACACAAATCGACAAATTGCGTTTATTGTGGCAACTTTTTCTGAATGGTAAGATGTTAATAAGTTTATACGGCATTTATATGTAGAAAAAACATTCTAAGAAACGAAGTGATAAAACAGTGGCTGCTAACCTTATTCAAAACTTAAATGTGTGTATAGCTACTCAGCTTGACTCATCTCGTATTTATGTTCACTGGTCGTTTTCTGAGCATATTCGAGAGATGGTAGAAAGTATGTTTTCGACACGGTGGGAAGAATTGAACCTAGCTATGTGTACGTATGATATAACAGGTCTTCATTTTAACGGCCATGAATCAAACCGCTATTATATGAAGGGTCTTACTCCTAAGCAAGACTTCATGTTTATGAACAGCTTGGAAAGTGAGCGCACGTATGTAATAGATATTGGTATTCAAGATAAAGAAGGAAGTTTTTTTTCCCTTCTTCGTTCGAATCCAGTTTATTTGATGAAAGAAAAATATGAACAAGTGAATGTAACTTCGTTAGGCTGGATGTACGAACCTGTAAAAGTTCACCAGGGTGTTCAAAATGAATTTAGCACATATTCCTTATATTCAAATGACTTGGAGCAGGTGAAGAAGCAATATGAATAGTGATGACTGTATTCTTTTAACTTATATGCATTGTCCGTTGCTACATGTACTTCAAACAGAGAATAAGTATCTGCTGTTTGAACAAGTAACGAATGAGTTCATCCCTTTTTTAGATCAAATTGAGTCTAAGAAATTGATAGGTGCAACAGTTGTGATGTCTTGTGTGTTTTTGAACACATTAAACGACGAGGAGTTTAATACTCGTTACGCTCAATATTTACACCAGTTTTCAAGCCGGCAGCATCAGAGAGCACTCACCTTTTTAAAAAAGTGGAACGGGAGCTTGTTCTCAGCCTGCAAATATTTTTTTCAGCATGACATGATGGAGTGTATTCCTACTACCGTAACGAACGCGTTCGTTTCCACCCTTAAAACCGAACAAACATTAAATCTCCAAACTACAGAAGCAATACGTGTTTTTCAACAGTTTTTTGAAAAAAAGCCCGTCGGTTTTTTTATACAGCAAGGAGAGTATACCCATCAAGTAGATATGCTCCTAAAATCTCATGAAATGCGCTATACCTTTGTGAAGTCATCAACAGATGAACTAAAAAAGTCGCCTGCTGGCATTATCTTGTTTCCATATCCTAAGCAAGGAAACCAAGTTGAGGAAGGAACAATCAATAAAGCGAGCGTTTTTTTGGATTTGAAGGCTAAGGACACGCTTGGCTTTCAGCGAATGCAAGCAGCAAGCGGTATATTTCAATATCCTTTAGATTACGCGAGGGATATAGAGTTTCATCAAAACGAAACTCTTGCACTCTACGGTGCAACAAAAAGCGCCGAATTTGTCAGTGAGAACAATCAATTGTTTATTTCAACCGTACAGAAGTCAGAGGCGATGCTAGATGTTATCGATTCTAAACATCCTAGCGTGGTGAATGCTATCTACCGACAGTGGCTCCTTTTAAGTAGCAGCGATTGGCTTTATAATTTTGAAAAAGTCAAAGATGAATACGAAAGGCAAGTAAAACTATTTGATTTTCTTTGTCACGAAGAGAATCCAAGGATGGATAGCGAAAACAGTTTTCTTTCAGGAAGTTCTTTTTTATACCCTGCAAAAGAGATAGAGCCGGCGGCTTTATCAGTAAATCAATATAAAGGCGGTCTCTCCATTTTAATGCTTGCATGGGAATTCCCTCCTCTAGTTATCGGAGGACTTGCACGACATGTATTTGATTTATCCAGAGCGTTAGCAAAGGCGGGCCATCACGTTAGTGTATTAACAACGTATGTAGAGGGGCTGCCGGAATATGAGCGTTTATACGGTGTTCACGTTTACCGAGTTAAAAGCCTGCAGCCTCATCATCCGGATTTTTTGACATGGGTAAACAGTTTGAACGTGGCTATGGCTCTTAGAGGACTGCAGTTAGGCTACAAGCTGTCTTTTGACGTTATTCATGCTCATGACTGGCTTGTTGCCTCCGCTGCAAAATGTTTAGCAGATAAAACGGATAGACCGCTAATTACGACCATTCATGCGACAGAACATGGGCGCAATAATGGTATTCATAATGACATGCAGCAAAAAATTCACTTGCAAGAAGAGGAGCTGATTCGACAATCAAGCTCAATCATTGTCTGCAGCGACTATATGAAGAAGGAATTAATCACTTTATTTCACGTAGAGCAAGATAAAATTGCTATATTTCCAAATGGAATTGACAAGCAGCTGGTAGTCGACGCAGTAAATGAGCGGTTAAAAGAAAGTTTACAAAAGAAATATAATTTTAGAAAGGCCCCTATTATTTTTTCAATTGGACGAATTGTATATGAAAAAGGATTTCAGCTATTTATTGAAGCAGCGGAACTATTTAAGAAAAAACAAATAGATGTTCAATTCGTTGTAGCAGGAAAAGGGCCTTTACTTCATGAGTTTCGAACACAGGTAAGTGAAAAGCAACTAGACAAATACGTGTATTTTATTGGATACATTACCGATAACGAACGAAATCAGCTTCTTCAAGCTTGCAAAATGGTTGTTTTTCCAAGTTTATATGAACCTTTTGGAATTGTGGCTTTAGAGGGGATGGTAGCCAAGAAGCCAACTATCGTTGCCGATACAGGAGGTCTAAGCGATATTGTTTCACATTTCGACACGGGTCTGACGTTTGCCCGAGGAGATACGCTCGAATTAATCAACTGTATTGAATTTTTGTTAAAAAATGAAAAAACGGCTGCAAAAATCAGCGAAAATGGGTATAGAAAAGCAACAACTATGTTTAGCTGGGAAAAAATCGCTATTGATACAAGTAAGCTGTTTCAACATCAGATTTGCCAGGATAAAAAAAGAAGGGAGGCAAAAAATTGAAAGCCATTATACTTGCTGGCGGTAAAGGAACAAGACTGCAGCCCTTGACCTATACGATTCCAAAGCCTATGCTGCCGCTTTACGATAAACCTGTGATGGAATATAGCATTGAACTGCTTAAGAAACATGGAATTACAGAGATTGGGATTACGCTGCAGTATAGGCATGAACAAATTATTGAATACTTCGGGGATGGCTCTCAGTGGGGAGTGACGCTTACTTATTTTATCGAAAAAGAGCCTCTTGGAACAGCGGGCGGAATTAAGCGAGCAGAGGCCTTTATTGAGGAAGACTGTATTATTATTAGTGGAGATGCCTTAACAGAAATTAATCTTCAAGACGTTATTCATTTTCATTATGAACAAAAAAGCGAAATGACCATTGTTACAAAAGAAGTAAACGACGTGCGGGGTTATGGAGTGGTGACGATAGATGAAGGGCATCGAGTCACGGAATTTGTAGAGAAACCGACCTACGAACAGGCCAATAGCCGATTGATTAATACGGGAGTGTATGTGATCAAAAAATCCGTTCTTGATTACGTGAATTCTTATGGTCCTACAGATTTTAGCTTTGACATTATCCCGCTTCTTTTGGAATATAATCATACTGTGTGCAGTTTTGTAACGGAAGATTATTGGATTGATATTGGGCAAATCCACCATTATCGTCAAGCACACTATGATTTGTGGAGGAAGTGGTTTGGCAATAGACAGGAAAGTGTTGTCTCAGATGACGCCCTTATAGAAGAAGGGGTGACTATTTACGATCCGGTTTACGTAGGAGAAAATGTGGTGATTAGAAAAGGTGCTTCAATTGGTCCTTACACGATTATCGGAACCAATAGTATCATAGAAGCACATGCTGCAATCGATAAAACAATTTTGCTTCAAAACGTAACGGTGGGGGCAGAATCGTTTTTATACAATGCTACGATAGGTCCCTATGTAAATGTTCAAGCAATGACTACGTATGTCCAAGATACAGTAGCTGAAAATCAAGTACTACCTCAACTTTCTGTAAAACCAGATGTTTCTATCTTCAAAAACGGTCGCCTGTATGTACATTCATCTGTTGATCGAGAAAGACTGTACAATGCGTTATTACTTGTATGCAAACACCAAGGGGCGTTCTGTCTAGCAAGCGATGATGAAGGAGAAGCCATTCAACTTCGCAAAGAATGCTTTTCTTTTTTACGGAGTAATCATTCAGCTGTGTATGATATTAAAAAAGAAGCTCTTCCGGTATTTCGATATTACATGATGACTTCACAAGCGAGCATTGGTATTTATATTGGTGTGGATAGCAAAAACAGCGGCCTCTTTTTAGAAATATATGACAAGAAAGGGCAATTAGTTAATCAGCTTATTGAAAAAAAGATTGAGCGGATGTACCTTCAAGCTAAACAAGCAAACACAACAACTTCTGTTTCACTTAAAAAAACAAGCATAAGAAATATCAGGGAAGAATATTGTGATGCTTTAGTAAAATCAATTAATCAGCATGTTTTGTTAGAAGACAGTACGCGGATTGGCGTGATTTGTTCGCCGTTTATACAGAAAGTTGTCGAACTATTATGTAAGCGTCTTCGTGTCCATGTTTTATTTTTAAACAAATGGGAGAAAACAGAAGAAATCAAACGAATAATTAAACGAAATAAGCTGTCTTTTTGTATTCAGATTAAAGAAGATGGAGAAACATTTGCTCTATATGATGAAAAAGGCTGCAGCGTAAATGACTCAGAAATTATGTCGCTCTATATTTATAGCGTATACATGACAAAAAAAGCAGCATTCGTTCCTATTCCTATACACTATTCATCCACACTAGAAACATTTGCTCAATCTCTCAATCAATCATTTATGAGGACAAAAGCAAAAAAACGTGATTTGCTTAGTCTTTTGGGGCCCGTTCAATTTCAGTTGGATGCCATGTACGCTTTATGTCAGCTGATCGAATTAATTATGGTGCAACAGCGGAAAATTTCTGAAATGATTCAATATGTCCCGCACGCTTATATGAACTGGCGGTACATTTCATGTCCGCTAGAAATTCAAGAACAAGTGATGAAGAAACTATTAGAAGAAGCAATTGGTAAACAAGTGTATGTCATTGATGGCTTAAAGATTTACCATGATCCCCATGAATGGACGCTTATTTTGCCCGATGGTCACTTGCCTGTATTAAATATTTATTCAGAGGCGTTGAACACTCAGACTGCCAAGAAGCTGTCGGCATATTTTGTAGAAAAAATACAAGAGTATCAAAGAGTGTAAATAATGGCTTTTATTTAAAAGAAAGGAAGTACGCCTCTCATAAAAAGAGTTCCGCTTATTTCAAGAAACTTCATCTATATATAAGGCGTAGCAGAGAAGGGGCTCAGGGATCTAAGAGGAAAGAAAAAGTGAAGAAATGAAATTAAATGACTTTCTTCAAAAAAACAGACTGGCATTTCCTTTCGAAAAATGATATTATATTAAAGTCTGATTTATGTTTATAATGTTTGGAGGGAAAATAGATGCGCGTAAACGTTACATTAGCTTGCACTGAAACTGGTGACCGTAATTACATTACAACTAAAAACAAGCGTAATAACCCAGATCGTCTTGAGTTAAAAAAATACAGCCCAAGACTTAAAAAAGTTACACTTCATCGTGAAACAAAGTAAGCAGTAGGAGTACAATCCTGCTGTTTTTTTTATAGGGGGGATTAAAATGAAATCTCATCTGCGCAAAGAGATGAAGCGGGTTCTTAATTTAATTTCTGAAGAGCAGCACGAGGCACATTCAACAAGCATAGCAAATGCACTGTATGAAACTTGTTTATGGAAAGAAGCTAGAGTCATTGCAGCTACGGTTTCAAGAAATAAAGAAGTTAATACGAAAGCCATCATTGAACGTGCTTGGAAAGATGGAAAGAAAGTAGCTGTTCCAAAATGCAACCCCACAACATCTCAAATGGTTTTCTACGAGATTACGAATTTTTCACAGCTTGAAACAGTGTACTACGGGTTAGCGGAGCCAATTGTTGAAGAAACTGTTCCCGTTTCAAAATCTTCAATTGATTTACTCCTTGTGCCTGGCGTGGTATATAGCAAAAATGGATATCGTATCGGCTATGGAGGCGGCTATTACGATCGTTATCTAACAGATTATAGCGGACAGAAGCTAAGCCTTGCGTTTGATTGTCAAGTCGTTTCAGAGGTCCCATATGAATCTCATGATATTCCCGTTGAATATATTTTGACAGAGAAGGAGCTTATTTGCTGTGAATCCGTTTGATGCTGTCATGATAATTGTAATATTACTCATGGCAGGAGCAGGCTACATAGCAAAAGCACTGACAGTATCGGGAGCCTGCATGTCTTTTATCGTAGGAGCGAGCGTTTATATCGGTTTTTCGCTTCAAGGTTTTTTACTCTTACTCTTATTTTTTAGCACTTCTACGTTGTGTAGTAAGTACAAAAAAGAAAAAAAACGTGCATTAGAAGAAAAGTTAGAGAAGCACGACAGGCGAGATTATATTCAAGTCCTTGCTAATGGAGGTGTAGCTGCTGCTTGCGGTGTGTTATATGCTGCAACAGCTTTTCCTGTTTACATGTGGATGTTTATGATCAGCATCTCAGCTGCTAATGCGGATACGTGGGCATCTGAAATAGGGTCTCTTAGTAAAAAGCCGCCATTTTACCTTTGGACGTTAAAGAGAGTAGAAGCGGGTACCTCAGGAGCCGTTTCACTTTTAGGTACAGCAGCCGGAGCAGCCGGAGCTTTTCTTATTGCTGCCGCTTGTTATTTTGCTTTTCCATCCGTATCGCTAAGTAGTATATTGCTAGTCGGGTGCTTTGGTTTTATTGGAAACGCTATAGACACTCTTCTTGGAGCAAGTGTGCAAGTTCGCTTTCACTGTCAAAGCTGCGGTATTGAAACGGAACGGAAAGATCATTGCCGTAAGCCAACGATAAAAGAGAAAGGAATAACTTTCTTTAACAATGATGTTGTAAATCTTGCCGCTATTTTGCTTGCTTCTTTTACAGGCGGAATCCTTATCCTGCTTTTACCTATATAAGAGCATAAAATGTTCATCATAGGAGCAAAGTAAACGTAAGGAGGCTTGAAAATGAGACATATTATATTAGTACTTACGCTTTTAGTTGTTGGAACGCTGGGCTATCAAATGAGATACCGTGTTTTAAATTCGCTGTTTGGAAATTCATTTATCCGCAGTCTAGCTGTTCGTTCATTTTTTAATTTGCCGTTTGTTCGGGATCGTTTAATGAAGCAGGTCTTCCGCTAAGAGCGAAAGATACATAAAAAAACACCTTACAGACCTGTAAGGTGTTTTTTTGTAGAAAAAGAAAAAGGGAAAATCGTTGCTTTTTTCCTGGCTTTCTGCCATCTTTACATATAGAGAGTATGAGGAGGTGACTATTTGTCTAGGCAAGATTTTTATTATTTGCAGCTGGCACAGCAATTGCTTGGCCATTCTTCATATGAGTTGATTTCGATGAAAGCTGATGCTTCAGAGCTATGGTTTCAATCTTCGCATCGCAAAGATAAGTCAATTGTCCGCATAGTCCGCCGAAATTTTAAATCAGCCGTTGAGCAGCAAAAAGATGTATTGTATGCATTACAAAGAGCTGAGAATTTGCGAAAGCAAAGAGGTAAATCAACGCTTACTCTTAACACGATTTACTTTGCTGATTTTGATCCTTTTTATACAGAGCAGTCCTTAGAAAGTACGCCAAGTCCCTCTAAGGTGAATAGTTACGTTGAACAATTAACGGCAGAGAAAGCAAGCGCTTATGAACCTCTATTCGAACGGCTGGGTCTTATATTAGAAAGCGCAGACAATTTCTCTTCCGAAGAAGAAGCACAGCGAATAGAGCAGTGGAAACATAAAATTGTGCTTTTTGTACAGAAAAAGCAAAGCGAAGAACAGCAAATAGCTGGATACGGGAAGCCTATTTTTACATATATATTTTTAGCGCTGCAAATCTTAATGTTTCTATTTCTGGAATGGAAGAGCAGTACACAAAATACGCTCACTCTGATTCAATACGGAGCTAAATACAACCCCTTAATTATGGAAGGCGAATGGTGGCGTTTTTTTACACCTATAATTTTGCATATAGGACTTCTGCATTTGCTTATGAATAGTGTAGCCCTGTATTATTTAGGAACGGTTGTAGAGAGGATATATGGCAGCGGGCGTTTTGTCTTTATTTATATATTTGCCGGGTTTGCAGGATCTCTAGGAAGTTTTATATGGAATACGTCCATTTCCGCAGGAGCCTCAGGGGCCATTTTCGGTTGCTTTGGAGCTTTACTGTTTTTAGCAAGAACAAATCCACGCTTCTTTTTTCGAACAATGGGATCGAGTTTCATTGTCATCATTGTGATTAACTTGATTTTTGGATTTGTTGCGCCGAACGTCGATAATGCAGGGCATATTGGCGGTTTGGTTGGCGGATTTTTAGCTGCGAGCATCGTCAGTTTACCGAAACAAAAAAAGCTGTATGTTCAGATTCCGGCTTTCATTTGCACGCTTTTATTAGTAGGAAGTCTGCTTTTTTATGGATATCATGAGCGTTCTGTTTATCAAGATGAGCCCTATGCACTTAGCGTAGCGGCCACGTATCTTCAGCAGAAGCAGTATGAAGAAGCAAAAGATGCCATTAAGCTTTTTGTTGAAAAAGGAACAGGAAATAGTAACGTTTATTTCGTCAGTGCTAACGCAGAATTTTATCTTGAAAATTATAAAGAAGCTAAACAGCAATTGAATCAAGCTGTAAAGTATGATTCAACTTTTCATGAGGCGTATTACAATTTAGCTCTGGTGAATATGAAACTGAATGATATTCCAGCGGCCACACAAAATATCGATAAAGCAATTGCGCTTGAACCGCAAAATGAAAAATACGAAAAGCTGAAGCAAGAGATAGGAAATTAAAACTGTTGAATGACGAATTTAATATTTTATACTTTACTATTGTGAGAACGTTTACTAGAATATTAATATGTAGACCTAGCAGTGGGCGTTAAATACGGCCGCTGTTTATGACTGAATGACTGTTGAGTTATCTCAAAATAAATGAATCATATCACCTAAAAAATAGGATAAAGGTGACAGAATGAATACGTTATATGATGTACAACAATTATTAAAGTCCTTCGGCATTTTTATATACGTGGGCGATCGTATTGCTGATTTAGAGCTGATGGAAGCGGAAGTAAAAGAGTTATATCAGTCTAACTTGATTGATGTACGTGATTACCAAATGGCAATTCTTTTGCTTCGTCGAGAGTTAAAACAACAAAAAGAGAAAAAGGATGAATGAACATGGATGACAAATGGTTAGTTGGAGTTGATTTAGGCGGTACAACAATAAAAATGGCCTTTATTAATCATTATGGAGAAATCATTCACAAGTGGGAAATTAATACGGATGTGAGCGAGCAAGGCCGTAAAATTCCAACGGATATTGCAAAAGCAATTGATAAAAAGTTAAACGATCTTGGAGAAGTAAAATCAAGGTTAGTAGGAATTGGTATTGGTGCACCGGGGCCTGTTAACTTTGCAAACGGTTCGATTGAAGTAGCTGTCAATTTAGGTTGGGAAAAATTCCCTATCAAAGATATCTTGGAAGTAGAAACTTCTCTTCCTGTTGTAGTAGACAATGATGCAAACATTGCAGCGATTGGAGAAATGTGGAAGGGTGCTGGAGACGGAGCAAAAGATTTACTGTGCGTTACGCTTGGCACAGGCGTTGGCGGTGGCGTCATTGCAAACGGTGAAATTGTACAAGGCGTAAATGGAGCCGCTGGTGAGATCGGGCACATTACTTCTATTCCTGAAGGCGGGGCACCGTGTAACTGCGGCAAAACCGGCTGTTTAGAAACAATTGCTTCAGCAACTGGAATTGTACGTTTAACAATGGAAGAATTAACGGAAACGGACAAACCAAGTGAGCTTCGCAAAGTGTTAGAACAAAATGGACAAGTTACATCTAAAGATGTATTTGATGCAGCTCGTTCAAAAGACGAGTTAGCTATGCATGTTGTAGATAAAGTTGCTTTTCATTTAGGTCTAGCACTAGCAAACTCTGCTAATGCATTAAATCCTGAGAAGATCGTTCTAGGCGGCGGTGTGTCTCGTGCAGGCGAGGTATTACTTGCACCGGTAAGAGATTATTTCAAACGTTTTGCATTTCCTCGCGTAGCGCAAGGTGCTGAACTAGCAATCGCTACTTTAGGAAACGATGCGGGAATTATTGGAGGAGCTTGGTTAGTTAAATCTTATTTTGAATAATAAGCAAGAATCTAACTGAGATAAAAAAGCGCTTTGACATTTAGTCAAAGCGCTTTTTTATCATGCATCTTTTCAATCTTTACATATACATAGTGTAAAGGAGTGAAGATTATGCAAATTGTAGATATTCAAAAGCCCTACGATTACATGCGAACAATACAAGATATCCAAACACTTTTGACGTACTACCCCTATGGTTCTCTTGAATGGATAGGGTGCAGCGTGCTTGGAAAGCCGATTCCTCATATTTTAATTGGAAACGGAGAAAGAAAGGTTCATATTAATGCGTCTTTTCATGCCAATGAATGGATTACGACAAATGTTCTTCTACAGTTTGTTGAAGATTATTTAGCTGCTCTTCATTACGACAAGGCGTTGAACGGGCAGGAAGCAAGAGCTCTTTTTAATCAAATTACGCTTTCTGCGGTTCCGATTGTTAATCCAGACGGAGTAGATTTGGTCTTAAAAGGTCCTGCTGTAAGTGAACCTTATGCGTCTTTTCTTTCTAAAATAGGAAGAGATTTTCCTGATTTTCAAAGCTGGAAAGCAAATATCCGAGGGGTAGACTTAAACAATCAGTTTCCGGCTTATTGGGAAATTGAAAAAAAGCGCAAAGAACCTAAAGCTCCACATTATCGGGACTTTCCAGGCTATGAATCTCTGTCTGAACCTGAAGCGCAGGCAATGGTAAAACTCGTTGAGCGTCATGATTTTGATTGTGTGATAGCTTTACATACCCAAGGAGAAGAATTTTACTGGGGGTATATGAATGAAGAGCCGAAGGAAGCGGAGGAAATAGCCAATTATTTTGAAAGGGTAAGCGGTTATAAAGCAGTCAAAACGATTGATAGTCACGCTGGATTTAAGGATTGGTTTATTTTAGAAAAGAAAAAGCTAGGGTTCACTTTAGAACTGGGGAAAGGAATTAATCCGCTGCCTCTATCTCAAATATCGCGCGTATATAATCCGACTAAAGCTATTTTAGTTGCGGCAATGGAATATCTATCTATTTGAAAAGCCACGCAAAGCATATGCTTTGCGTGGCTTTTTTAATGATGTACCGCCGGATAACCGTGATGTATAATGGTCATCACGGTAAACCATCCGAACACACCGAATGTTAGTACCGAAAAACCAATGCCTAATATGTTTTTATTTCTAAAAGATGAAATAGCTGCAAATACGCCTAGCAATGTTGTTAGTGCAAAAATAATCATAAGACCCACTCGAAGAAACCTCCTTTAGGTAACTTAAAATTAAAGCGCTATCATTAGCTTATCCCTTCAATTGTAAAACTTTTCTAACCGTTTGTCGAGATGAAAACCAATCTTTCTTTCGTCTTATTAGCTTAGAAAGGTCCTTACTTTCATTTATAAGATGATGTGTGTATGATAATGCATATAACGGAAATAAATTTTACAAGGAGGATACATTATGAACTATCATCGTATACCGCTAGGACCTATTCAAACGAATTGTTATGTCGTTGCTAACGAAAAAAAAGAGTGTTTAGTTTTTGACCCGGGAGCTCAGGGGAAACAGCTCGTTGAATTTCTAGAAAAACAAACGTATAAACCGTTGGCTATTTTGTTGACACACGCTCATTTTGATCACATTGGAGGAGTAGATGAAGTGATGAATCACTACTCTATCCCGCTTTATGTACATAAAAATGAAAAAGAATGGCTTCATAATAGTGATTTAAACGGTTCGAAATTTTTTGATTTAGGAGAAATTACGGCTCCAGATGCAACTGATATTATTTCAATCGAAGGCAATTTAACAATTGGCTCATTCCAATTTGAGGTGTACGAAACGCCTGGCCATTCTCCGGGTAGCGTTTCATATTATTTTAAACCGGGTAACTTTGTAGTATCTGGTGACGCGCTTTTTGCAGGCGGCATTGGACGCACAGATTTACCTGGAGGCAATCAAGCTCAGCTGTTAGAAAGCATCGAATCGAAATTGCTGTCCCTTCCAGAAGATACGCTTGTACTAAGCGGTCACGGACCTGAAACAACTGTGGGACACGAAATGGATCAAAATCCTTTCCTAAATGGTTTTTAAGAATACAAAAAGCGATGGAAGCCCATCGCTTTTCTCTTTACTGTCCTGGTGTCATCATAAAAGTTGACCAGTACGTGAACCCCACAAAAAAGACGGTCAAATATGCTCCGAAAACGTAAATGTACATTCTTTCAGACAGCTTTAAATAACTAAGAATTACAAAAAAGCCTGTTTGAGCTAAAAAGAGTAAAGAAGTCTTATGCATGTGACCGAGGTAAAACATTACAGTGAAAATTGCTGTCCAGAACCCCATTACACGGTACATTCGTTCCACGTCCATTTCCTCCTTTATCAAACTTAGTTAGTGTCATGATGAATGTCATCGCTGTGTAAGCACTAGAAAGCACTTATGAAACTATATCGATACTTTTCCATTATAATACATCCTTTCTTTCCTGAAAACGCTATCTTTTCCTTGAAATACGACAGAAGAAAAAAAGTTATACAAAACATGTGCAAAATAATATACAAAAGTTATACAAAACGTGTACAATGTATATAAACAATCTATAACTAAAAAAACGGGAGGGTTTCATATGGAAGAAATTAAATTTTATACGTACCCGAGCTGTACATCTTGTCGTAAAACGAAAAAGTGGCTAGTGAAGGAAGATGTAAATTTTAAAGAGCGTCATTTATTTAGAGAAACACCTACTCATAAAGAAATGCTTGAACTTCTTTCTATGACAACAGAAGGGATGGATGAACTTCTTGCTAAAAGAAGTCAAGAATATAAAAAGTTAAATGTTGATGTGGATAGCATGACGCTATCAGAAGTGGTCAATCTATTAATTGAACATCCTCGTTTGCTTCGCCGACCAATTTTAACAGATGGTAAAAAGCTTGTAGTAGGCTATAACGAATCTGCTCTTAAAAATTTAGTCAAGAAAAAAACAAGTCTTGCTTCTCTAGTTGTGTAAGCGTACATGATGAAGAAGCTCAATTCAGTAAATAATGAATAAAACGACAGCGTCGAGTTTTACATCACGTTGTCTTTTTTTATGTAGTCGTTTAGAGATGTACAGAAGTTGTACATCGTGTACAAGGACTGAAGCGAAGAAAAGAAGCGTATACTAAAAAATTATAAAAAATGAAAAAAGAAGGAGGAAAATCTCGAAAAAGGTCGAAATTACTGTTTCTAGATGTTTTACCAATCATCTTGATTACAAATAAAGGAGTGATGATCGTTTGACCGAAATTGAACAGTTTGCTACTTACGTTATACGAGATGCATATGAGTGCCGAAGTTCTGATGTGCATATTGTGCCCCGAAAGAAAGATGCTGTGATTCAGCTGCGAATTGACCAAGAGCTTATTTTAAAGAGGGTTATTTCAAAGGAAATGTCTGAACGGCTCATTTCGCATTTTAAATTTTTAGGAGGAATGGATATTGGCGAGCGCAGAAAACCTCAAAATGGTGCATTGACCACTTCCATTGATCACTATCAAGTAAATTTGCGTTTATCAACTCTTCCTACTTCTCATGATGAAAGTCTTGTTATTCGGCTTTTGCCTCATCAACAATCTACATCTCTCAAACATTTATCTCTTTTTCCTGAACATACTAAAAAGCTTATTTCTCTCTTGAAATTCTCTCATGGATTAATTATTTTTACCGGTCCTACAGGACCTGAATTTAGGGATAACTTCTCTTACAATTAAAAATGATTCAACTTTTTTTGATTCGGTGCTTTACATTGGGATTTTTCTCAATATAATACAGCTGGATACATTTGAATGATTGGAGAGTTTTGGTTGTGAGAGAAATTAAAAACGTGGCGATGTATTTGCGATTATCACGAGATGAAGAAAATCAGGGCATTGATACAGTGCTGGCTAATCATCGGAAGACATTAATAAATTTTTGTAATCAAAATAAATGGAAATATACTGTATACCAAGAGATAGCATCCAGTTATGACATGGTACGTGAAAAATTGACTGAAATGCTTGAGAAAGTAAAGCAAGACGAATATGACGCGGTAGTAGTTATGGACGTAGATAGATTATCTCGGAACGACTATGATGCTTCAGTAATATTTAAAACACTCTCGGATTCCAATACAGCTATTGTAACGCCAGATAAAATATATAATTGGGATAATGATGGAGACAACCTGCTCTTGAAGATCCAATCGATTGTAGCTGCTCAAGAATACAAACAAATCAAAAAGCGTATGCAACGTGGTAAACAATTTGCTACAGAAAAGGGCTACTGGGTTCACGGCACACCGCCACTTGGGTATGATAAAAATCTCAAAACTCGTAAACTGTTTCCGAATGATGAAGCAAAGCATGTCCAATTTATTTTTAACTCCATTGTTGACGGCAAAACAGTATCAGATGTTTATCATGCTTTAAACAAAATGGGCGTTAAAACAAGGACCAACAGCAAATTCGCTTTCAACTCAATTATGCGTATTGTAACAAATGAAGCATATAAAGGGACTATCGTTAGCAATCGCTACATTGCGAAGGACAAACAGAAACCTAAAAGCGAATGGATTTACATTGATAACGCACACGAGCCGATAGTGGACAAGCAAACGTGGGATAGGGCGAACAAAATTGTTAATACATACTCTTTTTCAGCTCTACGAAGTAAGAATAAAATTTATCCGACATCAAAGTTAATCGTTTGTGGGAACTGCGGAAAAGTTCAAGGAGCACAGCTAGCTCATACAGGTAAGTTGTATCTAAAGATATGTTCAAAATGTAAAAATCGTTCATTCCTTTATGAGCCGATATTGCGAGAAATTAAAAAGAAAATAGTTGAACGGACTCCTGAAGTTTCGGCTCAAATTAATGATATTCAGCAGAAAAGTAACACTTCTGAAGTGGAGTACAAGAAACAACAAATTGGAGAACGTATTCAAAAAGCCACGGTAGCATTGGGCAAGCTGTTACCCTTATATGAGGAAGATATTATTGATTTAAAACAATTCAAGGAGCGTAAAGCTCACCGTGAGCAGGAAATTAAGGAATTAAAGTACGAACTTCAACAGGTTATACAAACAGACCCTAAAGATAAAATAGCGGATTTGCAGGAAATGAAGAAGCGTATTGAATACCTGTTAAATAATTGGGAGTGTATTGATGGGGAAGGGTTGACCGATGAACAAGTGAATCGAAGCTTACACTTTATAGTTGAGTGTATTAAGTGGACATATCCGAAAGGAAAAGATGTAGAACCTAAGTTAGAAATTATATATAAAACAAAATGATTTTATAAATTATCTTTGATGCATATTTGTTTTATAATTTAAAGAATTATAGTATAATAGGTGCAGACAAGCAAAGGTACATTGACTTGATGGCGGTGAAATCGCTGCCTGTTTTTTGAAAGGTATCATTTATTCTGCGCGCTGTGTCATGTGTTAATATGGTTAGCGTGTTTACCGGATCTTCCGATGAATTAAAAAGGTAGAATTTCTTTGCTTGTCGCATTTTAAGTTGTAAGGGGTAGATTGCTATATCTAATCGTACATATGTTGAACTAAAAAGCGACGCTTCTCAGATAAAAGAAAAATTTAAAAAGTTAGAAAATTTTGATGATATAGCATCTTTGTTAGAAATACCGGTAGAGTTTTTATGGAAAATTTTATTTCGAGATATGCCCACTAATTATCGAACCTTCAAACTACGTAAAAAAAATGGTGGCGAACGCACTATTTATTCTCCTACATCGAATTTAGCAATCCTTCAAAAAAAGCTAGCTTATATCCTATCTTTAAAATACAATGTCCATCAAAGGGCTCATGGCTTTGCTAAAAGACGAAGCATCGTAACAAATGCATCCGAACATTTAAATAAAAGATATGTCCTTAATTTTGACTTGGAAAATTTCTTTGAAAGTATTGAATTTCCTAGAGTAAGAAATATGTTTATATCTTATTTCGGATTAAATGAGAAGGTGGCTACCACTTTCGCAAATATTTGTTGTCACCCTAAAGGTTTTCTACCACAGGGAGCAGCGACATCTCCTATCGTTTCTAATATCATTACTAATGGCTTGGATAAAGATTTAATGAGAATTGCTAAAAACGCTAATTGGTGTAAATATACTCGTTATGTAGATGACATTACACTTTCAAGTAACAGTATGAAATTTCCTAAAGAAATTGCCCAAGTTTTAGATGGACACGTAGTACTCAGCGAAACTATATTAAATACCGTAGAAAAGCATGGGTTTAAAATCAATGATGCAAAAACAAGACTTCAAAGCAATAAAGAAAACCAAACAGTTACGGGGATAACCGTGAATCAAATATTGAATGTAAATAGAAAATACATCAGGAGAATACGTTCAATTTTAGATTGTATTGAAAAGAACATTGACGCTGTAGAGCGCGCTGAAGAAATATTCAAATCAAAATATCCTTATCGTCAAAAGAGAGAAAATAAAAACCCCGATATGTTTCAAATATTGAAGGGGATGATATCGCATGTAGGAAACGTAAAAGGGAAAAAAGATCCTGTATATCTAAAACTTGCGAATCGATTTAATAATCTCATAGAGTTAGAGTTGAGCGATTTAAAACCTCTTAAGTTGCCAATGACTAGAAAAGCATTTCATGAAAATCATACATACGTTGTTGATGCTGAGAGAAATGCAATTTATTTTACCGATGATGGGTTCAATGAGGTTGGATATGGTCAAGGAACGGGCTTTCTTTTGAAAAATATTGGCTTGGTTACAAATGCTCATGTCATTAGTGATGTTATAGATGTTATAAAAGAGAATAAAGGAGATTTCGCTCAAGAGTATTACGTATCGTTTTTTAGAGGAGCGGACTATCACACTAAACACTGGGCTAAAGTTCTTTACCACGATATTGAAAAAGATATTGCTATTCTAAGTCCAAAAGATATTGATATTTCTAAAGTAGGGTATGAGCTTAATGAATCTATAACACAAGGTCAGAAAGTTGAGCTTGTAGGTTTTCCTGATTATAGAGAAGGACAGGAAATTAGAGTTCAAGATGGTATTATACAAGGGATTAGGATGCATGAAAACGAAGATAGAACTCGAAAGTATAGACGTCACGAGATAACAACGACAATATACGGTGGTAACAGTGGAGGCCCAGTAGTTAATGAAAATAATGAAGTCATAGCGGTTGCAGTAAAAGGTGCAACATTAAGAGGTGTATCACCAAATGAAGTTATTCCGATATCAGATGTTATTAAATTATTAAGAGAGCAAGAACAAGTTGAAGAGGTTTCTGAAGCTTCAGTTGAACAAATATGATAAAAGCAGGGTGCAAAAAGCATCCTGCTTTTTATTATTTCTAATACTCAAAAGGACGGTATTTCTTCCGTAGCAATATCAACTCTTCCTTTTTGTCCACTAAATCATCTTTTAAAAAAAGACTTATTGCTCCAGATTTCTTAACAGGATGTAGTTTACCATCGCGTATCATCCTACTTATTCTTGCTCTAGAGATCTCTAATAACTCGATTGCCTCTGGAGTAGTCAAAACAGACTCATATATAAATTTTCTTTTTTCTTCTCGTTTGATATGTTCAAATTCTTTCAATGGCGGTGTTAGCTCCTCTCTAAGATATCTCCAAAACCGGAGACATCTATCGAATTTTCGATACATCTATCCAAAATCGGATACATCTGCCGAATTTTCGGCACATCTCCCCAAAAGTGGGGACATCTCCTCAAAATCGAGGATATCTCTTCAAAATTGAAGACATCTTTTTAACCTCGGAAAATTACGATGTTCAATATGCAAGGACCTATCGCAGCGCGATAGCCTTCTAATGCTTCAATTCTCGTAAGTGAACATCAAGTTCATAAGCTGCGTTATGATTTGCACAAGTTATATCGTCAACTAAATCTACACGTTTTTTCTCCGCAAGCACTTCCGCAAGCAACGGTAAATGTTGTATTACTGTGTATCTTCTATTCTTTTCATGAAAAACACCGTGCAGAAAGGTTTCAAATACGGCTCGGTCATGCTCTCCAGTTCCATCTTTATATTTGGTTAACGTGTTTACTAAGTTTGTCATGAGCTGTTTATTCATTATAATTACCTCCCAGTTCCGCAACGGTTTCTTTGATTAATTCCATGAAGTAGATTTGTGTCATTAAATCAGTTGAGTATGTTCTAGCAAGTCTAACGAGTGTTTTATTCATCTTTTTACCCCTCCTATTTGGTATTAAATACCAAATAATCATAAGATTTATTTTCTGAGTGGGTCAATAGGGAGCCTGAAATTGTTATGAACAAACAAAGTTATCTCCCAAAATCGCGTCCTCATATATAAATAACTTATATACACTTGCGATTTGAGTAGATAACTTTTTCTATGAACTCATCCTTACACCTCCGTTTCTTTACAATATAATAGTAGTGTAGGAGGAATTTTAAATGACAAACAAACGCATTTTTAATATAAAGGTCGCAAATTTTTTAATATCCAATGGAGCTGAATTAGTTGAAATCCGAACAGGGGAGGTGCAAAACCGCCCAGAGCGTCAGACATTTTTGTTCAAAAATGATGTGAAGCTTTCTGAAGCATTAATGAGTTATAAAACCAACTCACATGCTTAATATGACTAAGGGAGCAAGACTCACATGGAAACACTCACTAAGAAACAGTTTGCTGATAAATGGGACTTAGATGGCTCATTGAACGGTAGTAAATGGAAAAAACAAGAAAAGAAAGCGCAGCTATTGTGTAGATATGAAAAAACGGGCAAGAACCGTGGTATCCGTTATAACATTCTTGAAGTTTATGATGAACCAAAACAAACGATACATGGCAACACAGGGAAGACACCGCATAACAAAGGGAAGATTGATAAAAGCTCTTTGAAATATCAATTAGCGGAGTTGCTCGGTCTAACGTTCGGAGCAAACAATCTATTGGATTATCAAACCAAAAACAGTTACATGCAAATATTGAGCATAACGGGTAGAAACATAAAGCATATGGGAAACGTATTTGATGATATGAAATACCATGACTTAGACACCGCTGACAAGTACGTATTTAAGCAGGTACAAAACACACAGCTGTCATTGAATCGATTAATGAATGAAGCTCTTGATTTAATTCGTAAAGGAACGTTCCCAGGTGTAACACTACACGAACAGTTATTTGTTGCGCTTAGTGATGAAAGCCATCACAATGCTGACGAGATATTGAACGAACCTCAAGTATTGTATTCATTGTATAAACAGGCGAGAGCTGAGGCGAAGCTGAACGTTGAAGCCGAATACGGTACATCAATGTTTTTTGCAACCCGAATGCAATACATTGGTTATGAATACGAAGAATTGATTAGCTCTGACGCAAGATATCAGCTTCTGAAAGATAACGACATTGCGTATTTTTATTACAAGTACGCAATCGAGGGAACAATCGAACTGCCAGATATGTATATTTATGATGATGAAAGCTACGAGTACTGCGGTGAAAATACAACCGACTTAATCGAGCAACTGACCGATGAATTTATGATGAAGTTTACGGCTCATCGTAAAGAAACGTCCGTTAAACATATTGACTTGCTCATCAAACGGGGCGTGTCTGGAGATTTCCTTAACAAAGACATTATGTTGAAATTTGCTGATGAAGTACTTGATTTAATGTTCGGAGACCATGATGATGTGGTATTTAATAAATTGTATGCAGATTTAATGGATGACGCAAAACAGGAGTATCAAGCGGATCTTGTAGAATCTGTAAGAAACGGATTATCGGAAATGAATTGGTAATGTAGGGCAGGCCATAATTGGTCTGTCCATTTTTATGGTGTAGCTGATTTCCATTTTCATTACGTATAAATTATATATACATACTTAAAGGAGTGGATTTTATGGCAGCAGTTGTATTTTGTGATTATTGTCATTTAGTGATACGAGGGGATGAATGTTCATGTAAGGGAACAGGGACAGCATATAAACAAGGGGAACAAACAAGACATCCAAGTAGTACGAGGAAGTTTCAAAAGCTACGGAAGAAAATCATTAAACGTGACGGTGGTCATTGTGTGCGCTGTCGTATCAAATACGATTGGATGAGATTCGATAACCTGCAAGCTCACCATATCAAATCATGGAGGGACTTCCCTGAGTTAGCTTATGATGAATCAAACCTGATAACGGTATGTCGTGATTGTAACTTAGAACTAGGAACCAGTAATAAGCTTGATTTCAAATGGGAAACTCCAGAATTAGGAGTGCCAACATTATGACACCCCCTTAGGGAGGGCGTTTTTATTTTCGGGTAGGCAGGGAAGGACTAAGGGGTGGTCAACGCCAAAAAAAACGTTTCCCCTTTATTCAGAAATTTTCAGGAATAGCCCCCTATGTCCAAAAGAAAAAAACAACGGGGAACGAAAGGACTAAGGGGTGGTCAGTACAAAAAAAATTTTTCCCCGAAACTCAGAATTTTTTGAGATTCTCCCAAAACAAAAATTTTGCATGAACCATTTTGCCGAAGTTTGATATTTTCCCTAACTCGGAAGTTTTCCCGAAAACAAAAAAAACAGCACTTCCTACTTTTTTTCGTTTTTCGGGGAAAAATTTTTTTGGTGTTTACCACCCTCCTGTCCATTCACTCCCTTAACGTTTTTTTCTGAAATGATGGGGGGGCTTCATGCACACATTTTATGCAAAAATAATATGTAAATAAATTACAAAGACACGCAGAAACGTTGATAAATCAACAATGTATAAATTCTGCATATCGCAATAAATAACGCACTTCTGCAAACGTTATAGAGTCAACGTTGCTCAAAATCCACTGTTTACATAGAATATGTTATCGGAACTCATTTCTGTATTCCATATTCATTTCTTGCATATTACCCTAAACTTCCCCAACTACAAGATATTTACACTAATTTTTCATTCTAATAAAATCCACATTTTATTCTACATTAAACGCACATTCACCAGTGGGGCAAGAGGTTTTTAAATTTTTTACCGATCTTTCTTTACATCGGAATTTTTCTCAGTATAATAGTAGAAATCGAAAAATGGGGAATCAATATGCCAAAAAGACTACCGAAAATTAAAGTAACAGTGACAAATCAACCGTCACTTGAAAATATGAAAAATCTTGCAGAATACTTAACCAAAATAGCCTAACCACGGCTATTTTTTTATTGGTCAAAAGTTGTCCTAAATTCCCATAGAATGATATTGATAAAAATGGTAGAAATTGAAATAATTCTATGAAGTTTATATAAGTTAGATTAAAATAAAATGTATGTTTTTAAACTATATTGTATTTATGGAGTGTTGTATTGTGAGACTAAAGTACTTCGTTTTAGCTTTTTTTTCAAGTGTATTTGGTATCCTAGTTTATCTCTTAATGAGTAAAAATGTTCCTGTCCCCATAATCGCTACTATTATTGGTAGTACGACTGCTAGTCTTATCACTTTTATTAGTTTGAGAGAAAATCTTTCATATAATAGCAGAAAGGATCTCGCTTCAGCTGTTCCAGATAAAATAGGAGCTGTTAAGACTTTGAAAATGAAAGTAGAGAATTATAAAGAAAGTACCCATCCCGAAAAAGTGAAAGAAGATACCATGTTGTTTCATAAAAAATTTTTATATATTGTTTATGACGCTCCACCTGGAAAAAATATTACATCTGAATTAGAAGAGATGAAAAAGCTTTTACAGGCAGAAATGTATAAAGGTCCTAAAGATATATTGGAGGAGATAGAGACAGAGGGAATAGAAATTATAAAGTTAGCTGCGAATGTAGATGCAGTAACACTAATATTAATCGAACAGTTCGTAGAGTTAGTAAGGAAAGAAGTAAAAGATTTAATAAGTGAGTTGACTAATTCTATGAATGACCTATTGGACGAGAAAAAGAGTAAACAGACCCTTTCTCGGAAAACGGTTAGCGAAGCTGAAGACATAATCTTTAAGTTCATGGATGAGAAATTTTTAAAGTTCAAAGATGAAGGTTATAAATTGATTGAACAAAGGGGAGAAGAGATGGCCTCTGTTCTTGAAAAAAAGAAGGACGAGATTATTGTTGACTTTAAGGTTTATGGGGAAACAGCTAAACGTCTTACTGGTAGTATTTTTGATAATGTAAAATATTTTAAAAAATAACTGATTTCTAACTGGTAGTATTCTTAATGGTGATGATGTACATTTTCTGAAAATCCATTGGGATTTTTGCAAAACAAGTTTAAATAAAACCTTAAGTGACTAAGCTTAGGGTTTTATTTTTTTAATTAGTTATCTCTAAACTCCCTTCAAACAGGATCAGGTAAAACCACTACTCTATATACTCTTTTACACGAAGTAAAGCACCTTTTTAATCGAAATGTTATTACATTAGAAGATCCTATTGAAAAACCGAGCGAAACCGTCCTTCAAGTACAGGTAAATGAACGGGCAGGGATTACGTACACGACTGGTTTAAAAGCTATATTGCGCCATGACCCAGACATTATCATGGTGGGAGAAATAAGAGATAGTGAGACTGCCAAAATTGCTGTGAGAGCAGCGCTTACCGGACACTTGGTTTTGACAACGATGCATACTAAAGATACAAAAGGATCTTTGTACAGGCTGCTTGAATTTGGCGTTAGCTTTCAAGAAATGGAACAGACCCTTGTAGCAGTAGCTGCACAGCGCCTTGTAGAAATTCGCTGTCCACTGTGTTCCGGAAAATGCCACCCCGCTTGTAAAAAAATGAGAAAACATCGTCAGTCCAGCATATACGAATTGCTTTATGGCAAGGAGCTTAGCGCAGTGATGAGAGAAGTGAAAGGAGAAAATGCGGATTATGATTATAAGACGCTCCGAGATGTTATTCTAAAAGGAATCGCGCTAGGCTATTTATATCCGCATTCGCTAGACGGATGGGGGTAAAGACAAATAGACAAAAAAGGTGGTCTCTTGCTCAACAAGCGAAAATTCTTAAGCAGGTCTCTAAGCTCTTAGAAAAAGGCTACACTCTTTCTCAAGCTCTTTCGTTTTTGACGTTTCAAGTATCTAACAAAGAAAAAACGGATATTGAAAAATGTCTTGAGCAGTTAAAACGAGGAGAATCTTTGCACGATGCTTTTGTTAAACTTCAGTTTCACCGTGATATTTTAAGCTATTTATATTTTGCGGAGCAACATGGAAACCTTCAATTTGCTTTAAAAGAAAGTAGCTCAATGATTGAAGAAAAAGTAAGGCATCGTAAAAAATTTCAAAAGCTTGTTCAATATCCCGTATTGCTACTGCTGTTTATTCTTTCCATTTTATTTGTTTTAAGTACGGTTTTACTTCCACAGTTTGAAGCTCTGTACTTATCCTTTGGAAACAAGCAGTCTTCGTTTATCCTCTTATTTATGCAGGCGATGTCTTTCTTTCCTTT
Source organism: Priestia sp. JV24 (assembly GCF_025910025.1). Lineage (NCBI taxonomy): Bacteria > Bacillati > Bacillota > Bacilli > Caryophanales > Bacillaceae > Priestia > Priestia sp. JV24. The sequence continues at coordinate 438,018 of NZ_JAPCIN010000023.1, read as the reverse complement.
TGTGTTGCCTGCAGTCATCAGTATGCCAATCATCCTGTATTTGTTTTATGTGATGTACATTAAAAAATTGCCTCCAGTAGTTCAAATGCAGCTTTTTATGAGAGTTCCCGTTATCCGAACGTTCACACGGCTATTTAACTCGTACTTTTTTTCTGTTCATATGAGCAATTTACTAAATGGTGGTTTATCTATTTATGAATGCTTTGCTCTTTTTCAAAAGCAAGAGCATCATCCGTTTTTTCAAGTGGAAGCTTTTGCTTTTACAGATCAACTTTCCTCAGGAATGCGATTAGATCATATCGTTTCAGGTAAATCTCATTATGAAAAAGACTTGGCTCATGTTATTGTGCATGGTCAGCAGAACGGTGAGCTTTCTCAAGAACTGTATGATTACAGTCTATTTATGATGGAAAGAATAGAACAGTTTATTTTTCGTATTTTAAAATATGTACAGCCGCTTACATTCTTATTCATCGGAATTGTCATTCTGCTTATGTATATGTCCGTTATGCTTCCGATGTTAGAAGTGATGTCGAGCTTGTAGAAAGGGGAAAGAATATGATTCTAAAAGGTAATAAAGGATTTACCCTTATTGAAATGCTCATTGTTATGCTCGTTATTACCGTGCTTTTGCTCATTATGATTCCAAATGTATTAAAGCATAATACGGTTATTAACAACAAAGGCTGCTCAGCTCTTGTCAAAACCGTAGAGGCTGAGGTACAAGTATATGAACTTGAAAACGGCGAAAAACCAAGTCTAGAAGAGCTTGAAGCAGGAGGCTACTTAAAAGAAGGCACCGTGTGTCCAAATGGTCAAGCTATTCAAATTGACGGTACCGGAAAGGTTACGGCTAATGGTTCTTCTTAAGCAAAAAGGATTTACCCTCATTGAGATGCTGATGGTTTTATTTATTGTGCAAGTGATGATGTTTTCCATTATCGTAACCATTCGGCCGCTTGTGGAATATTACAAAATCACATTATTCTTGCGACAGCTGCAAAGTGACACGTTTTATGTGCAGCAGACAGCCATGAACCGCGAATCTCCAATTAAAATTAACTTCGCACCAAAGGGAACAGAATATATTGTTTCTGATTCTCGTGCCGTTCTTTATAAGCGTGCCTATGACTCCACCATTCATATCACGTTTGGAAGCGGTAATTCCACGATACAATACAACAAAAACGGCAATATTTCTCAAGCAAAGACCATTTTTATCAGCAGCCAAAAATTTAAATACAAAGTTACTTTTCAAATAGGTAGAGGACGTTTTTATGTGGACAAGATGTAAGGGCCAGCAGGGCTACACCTTGTTAGAAATGCTTGTGTCATTTAGCATGCTTTTACTCCTAACCGGTACAATTATTCCTTTGTATGTTCAGATGAAGGAAGCAGAAAAGAAGCAATATGTCTCGTATCAAGCCGATGCTATCTTGCACGAAGAGCTATTGAAATATAAATATGAAACAGGATATAAACGGCGAGAAAAAATCGTAAAGGAAAACGTTGCATTTTATCTGAAATGGAACGGAGAAAGTGCTCAAAAGCTTTGTGTAGAATGGACAGATTCCGCTGATAAAATGAAAAAGAAGTGTGATGTGATGTTGAAGTGAAAAGTGAAAAAGGCTTTACGCTTGTAGAGATGTTAGTCAGTTTTACTCTTTTTTTGCTCATTGTTTCATTTTTCCCCATTATTATTCCGCTAGCTAAGCAAACATATAATCCAGACTTTAGTATGAATGAAATGGAGTGGGAAATTTTTGTGAATCAACTTGCTATGGAATATCGAGAAGCAAAAGAAGTGAGAATTCATGCGACTACGCTTACGTTTAAAATGGAAAATAATCAGATCATCACTTATGAACGCTACGAAGACAAGATAAGAAGACGAGTGGATGAAAGCGGTCATGAAGTTGTGCTGCAGCATATTAAGAATATTATGTATGAACAGCAAAAAGAAAGGCTGTTAATTCGTTCAACAGACGGTGTTAACAAAGTTAGAGAAGAAACCATTACGACGTTTTTGATCCTTGCTCATGAAACATAATGAGCAAGGATTTATTCTCCCCGTTGTTTTGGCATTTTGTGCGCTTTTTCTTCTGTTAGTAGCTCAGCAAACCACTTATTTTGTGACGAAAAGTTCATTTTATCAAGAAGTAGAGCAGAAAAATCGTCTGCAGCATCTTTTAGAAAACGCGGTTGTACATGTAAAAAAAGAAATAAAAGAACATAGTAAATCTCCATCTGCCTCTTTAGTATTAGAAACTGGTACGGTTTCATACGAAGTAGTAAGTGAAGATGAACAGATGATCATCCTAAAAATAAAATGTCAAACATTGCAAGGAAGAGCATTGACAGAAACCGCATATATTCAAAAAAAGGATCAGCACATTGTGAAGTGGACGGATTAAGTCTCTTTCTCTCCGGATATAATAGTGCTGAGGAGATGATTATATGAAAACGAATGATTATGTAAAATATATGACTCAGCAATTTGTACAATATATGGATCAGCCAAAAGAAGAGAGGAAAACGAAAAAAATTCAAAAAAAAGAAGAACGAGCACCTTTTGCAAACAGATGGTTTGGAATGATTCCGCTGTCGTTTATGCTGTGGTATCGAAAGAAAAAAGAAAGATGAGCATATCATATGCTCATCTTTTTTTTAACCGGCTTGTGTTTTGTTAAATTGACGAGACATCGTTTCAGGCGATATGTAAAATAAGCCACCGTTTATAAACTTAAATAATATAGTCGGTTCGTACAGCTCTTGAAGCGCTGTTTTTTCGGTCACATATATTTCTGGCAGCTCTTCTGCTGTTTCGTAAAAATGATCAAGAAGCGCTAAGTCTTCATACCATCTTTCCTGCGCTTTTTCTGCCCATTCAGTCGGCTGAGCTTTAACATAGTCAGTCACATATGATGTGAGTCGTGCAATCGCACTTTTCGGCCTAATAAAAGGTGAAAGAGTAAAGCAATAGTCTGAGATTTTAGATGATAAATTTTGATGAATGATTAATTCATGAAAGGATTCAATAATTTGTCCATTGATTAAATTAATGCCAAGCGACAAGAGCTCATCTTTTTTACGATCGCATTTGTACGAGACTTTAATATTTAACGCAAGCCAAGGGTGTAAAGGCTGATTTGTTGGCTGTGCTGATGCAACTTGTTCATACAGATGAATAAATCCGCCTAGCTTTTGAGTAGAAGCGAAAATTTGATGCAGCCTAGGTGAACCAAAATGAATTCGTTCTCCTTGAACAGAATCATCTTCAAACGCTGGGTCTGTAATGAAAGTGAGTGAAGCAGGATTTGCTTCTCCGCCTGTCTTTTCAACATAATGCCAATAAAATGGACGATTCATCAACTCTTTGTCAAGTTCGATCGTTAATTGAACCGTTAGATAAGATGGCGTTTCTGTGATAATAGAACAATTATTAGCTAGAAAGTAACGCTTTAAAAATTGATGAATATCAGTTTGCTGCATGCTGATCCTCCTCGCTGTCTTCGTATTGAATAATAGACGTCAAGTTCTCCATTTTGATTTTTATTTCTCCTTCACTCCGTGAATGAAATAAAATATCTTGAATATGCTCTTCGATATTTTTTAAATCAAGCTTTGTTAAAATATCATCTAACTCTCCAACAACTCGTTCAAAAAGATTTATTTTTTCGTATAACAATTTTAAAATATGTTCTTCGACCGTATGTTGAATGGCTAAATTGTAAATGTGAACATCATGTTTTTGACCTAAACGATGGACCCTTCCAATTCGCTGTTCTAGACGCATTGGATTCCACGGCAGATCATAGTTAATAATATGATGACAAAACTGAAGATTGATTCCTTCTCCGCCCGCTTCAGTGGCAATAAATACTTGCGCGTGGCTTTCAAAAAGCTGCTTCATCCAGTCTTTTTTACCTCGCTTAAATCCTCCTCTAAACGGTACAGAGGTAATTCCGTGCTGTTTTAAATACCACTGTAAATACAGTTGAGTTGCTCTGTACTCAGTGAAAATAATGACTTTGTCATCAATTTTTTGAACGAGCTCCAGAACTTTTTCTGCTTTTGCATTTTGCGGCACTTGCTGAAGTAGTTCCATTAACGGAGTAATCATATGTTCCGTTAATGCGCTGTTTGGATCTTCCTGACGTTCCAGCATGTTTTTTAATGTCATATACACCGCTTCACGGCTGCTGCAGGCCTCTCGCTGCAGGGTTAAAATTGAAAAAGCGCTTGAAGGGTGGAGTCCGTTTCCTTTAAAAGATGTAATCGCATCGTATAGCTCCCGTTCTTTCGGCGAGAATTCAACAGGAATGGTTTGAACAATTCGCTTCGTCCATTCGATACCCGTATCGTGGCGGCGATTTCGAATCATAACTTTGTTAACAAGCTCTTTTAAGTGTTCATCGTTTTGCAAAGAGCGTTTTTTAGCGGAAAATAATTCTTCGAAATAGTCTTTATTGCCGAGGTGACCAGGCTTTAAAAGAGAGACTAAGTTAAAAATTTCTTCAATTCGATTTTGAATCGGTGTTGCGGTTAGCAACAGACAAAATTTCTTTTTTAGACTTTGCACAAATTCATAGTTTTTTGTTTTGTTGTTTTTAAGTTTATGAGCTTCATCAATGATGATGAGGTCGTAGTCTTGTTCTAGCACAATTTCTCGATGAGGAGAACGTTTTGCTGTATCAATTGAAGACACAACGATGTCACACTGATCCCACACATATGATTTTCTTTGAGGGACTGCGGGAATATAAAATTTTTGGTTCAATTCCATAGCCCACTGGGAAACAAGCGAAGCTGGAACTAAAATGAGAACTTTTTTAACAAGTCCGCGAATCATATATTCCTTCAAAATTAACCCTGCTTCAATCGTTTTGCCCAGTCCTACTTCATCTGCTAAAATGGCTTTTCCATTCATTGTTTCAACTACTTGTTTGGCTACTTCGAGCTGATGAGGAAGCGGCGTTAAATCGGCTAGATGTTTTGGGCTTTGTAGTCCTTCAAATTCTGAGATAAGCGTTTGGTCTTCTATTTCATAGGCAAGTTTATACAAATCCCATGCAGACCAGGGTCCGTCTTGCTCCAATTTAGTTGAGAAGGCTGCTTCCCATGTTTCATCGATGTTTAATTTCACTTTCATGATAAAAATGCTCCTTTGTAAAAAATTTTTATTGAACAAATGATAAGAATCAGGTAGGATAAAAATATATTTAGAAAATTTGAAAAAGAAAATAGATTAGCACTTTACAAATGATTGTGTGAATAAAGATAGATACATCTTTCAGTAGTATGCCCAACTTTACCAATTTTATAGAAGCGAATGACGACACGGGGAGAGACTACTTGAATGTAGCGCCGAAGGAGCAAGCAATAAAATTGTGAATCTCTCAGGCAAAAAGACTCTTGTTTGACGCAGCTCTGGAGAGTGTCTATACGTTTATAGACCACCCACGAGGCAAACCTATTCGTTTATAGGTAAACTTTCAGGTGAAAAGGACAGAGACTTCCTACTAAATACAGTAGGGGGTTTTCTGTCCTTTTTTGTTTGGATACATAGTGATCCCCACACTATTTGAAAACTCCCCGTTATGAAAAGTTTCACGTGAAAAAGAGGAGGACATAAAAATGACAACAGAATTACACAAAACGCCGCTTTATGATACCTATCAAAAATATGGTGCCAAAACAATTGATTTTGGAGGATGGGCTCTTCCCGTTCAATTTTCTTCTATTAAAGAAGAGCATGAAGCTGTACGTACAAAGGCAGGCCTTTTTGATGTCTCTCATATGGGAGAAATTCTTGTAACAGGAGCTGATAGCTTAGCTTTTCTTCAGCACACGATGACAAATGACGTTTCTGCCCTCGTAGATGGAAAAGCGCAGTATACGGCTATGTGTTATGAAGACGGAGGCACGGTAGATGATTTGCTGATTTATAAAAAAGCAGATCAAGAGTATTTGCTAGTCGTAAACGCTGCTAATATTCAAAAAGACTATGAGTGGCTGGTATCTCACAAACAAGGAGATGTAACGCTCGTTAATCAGTCTGATGAAACTGCGCAGCTAGCTTTGCAAGGTCCTGTAGCAGAAAAAGTTTTACAAACGTTAACGAACGAAAATTTAGCTTTGTTAAAGCCATTTACATTTGCTGATGATGTAGAAGTAGCGAATGTAAAAGCTCTCGTTTCACGTACTGGGTACACCGGAGAAGATGGCTTTGAAATTTATTGTTCTTCAGCTGACGCCTCTCACTTGTGGACGGCTATTTTAGAAGCTGGCAGTGATGAAGGTGTGTTGCCTTGCGGATTAGGCGCTCGCGATACGCTTCGTTTTGAAGCTACTTTGGCTTTATATGGTCAAGAGCTTTCAAAAGATATTACGCCCATTGAAGCTCGAATTGGATTTGCAGTAAAAACGAACAAAGACAGCTTTATTGGAAAAGAAGTGTTAAAAGAACAGCGTGAAAGCGGGGCACCTCGTAAGCTGGTAGGAATTGAAATGATTGATAAAGGTATACCAAGACACGGTTACGAAGTATTTGCAGATGAAGAACAAATTGGATTTGTGACAACAGGTACACAGTCACCGACATTAAGGAAAAACATCGGTCTAGCACTATTGTCAGCAGAGTATACAGAGCTTGGTCAAGAAGTGGAAGTGCAGGTTCGGAAAAAACGCTTAAAAGCAAAAGTGGTTTCAACACCTTTTTATAAACGTTCAAAGTAAGCTTTGGGGAGGAATTTAACATGTTACATCGCTATTTACCAATGACAGAACAAGATCAGCAGCAAATGTTAGCAGCAATTGGTGTTTCATCTGTTGATGATTTATTTTCAGATATTCCGCAGCGCGTTCGTTTTCAAGGAGAATACAATATTAAAAAAGCGGCTTCAGAGCCTCAGCTGTTAAAAGAATTAAATAGTATGGCTGCTAAAAATGCTCATTTAAAAGACTATGCTTCTTTTTTAGGAGCAGGAGTTTACGATCATTACATGCCGGTTATTGTTGATCATGTTATTTCTCGTTCGGAATTTTATACGGCCTATACTCCGTATCAACCGGAAATTTCTCAAGGAGAACTTCAGGCCATCTTTGAATTTCAAACAATGATTTGTGAGTTAACGGGGATGGACGTGGCTAATTCTTCTATGTATGACGGAGGAACTGCTTTAGCAGAAGCCGCTATGCTCAGTGCGGGTCAAACAAAAAAGAAAAAAGTACTTGTCTCTGCGGCTGTTCACCCTGAGTCAAAAGATGTGTTAAAAACGTATGCGAAGGGTCAATACATTGAAGTGGTAGAAATCCCTTCAGCAGACGGCGTAACAGATATGATTGCATTAGAAAAAGAGATGGGGAGTGACGTGGCAGCTGTTATTGTCCAGTATCCAAATTTCTACGGACAAATCGAGCCGTTAAAAGAAATTGAAGAAATTACCCATCAAGAAAAATGCATGTTTGTGGTTTCAAGCAATCCTTTATCATTAGGTTTACTTACGCCTCCTGGAGAATTCGGAGCTGATATTGTCATTGGAGATGCACAGCCATTTGGTATTCCAAGTCAATTTGGAGGCCCGCACTGCGGATACTTTGCAACTACGTCTAAGCTTATGCGAAAAATCCCAGGACGATTAGTAGGGCAAACGGTCGATGAAAACGGTAAGCGAGGGTTTGTTTTAACCCTTCAAGCGCGTGAACAGCATATACGCCGCGATAAAGCGACGTCTAACATTTGTTCAAATCAAGCGTTAAATGCTTTAGCAGCATCAGTTGCAATGACAGCTTTAGGCAAGCAAGGTGTAAAAGAAATGGCGCTGCAAAACTTATCAAAAACGCATTATGCATATGAAGCGTTAAAGGCAAAAGGGGTAAATGTAGCATTTGAAGGACCGTTTTTTAACGAATTAGTCGTGAAGCTTCCGGTTTCGGTAACAGAAGCAAACAATCATTTATTAGCATCAAAAATAATTGGCGGTTATGATCTTAGCCGTGATAACCAAGCGCTTGAAAATCACATGCTGCTTGCTTTTACAGAGCTCCGTACAAAAGAGGAAATTGACCAACTTGTAAATGAATTGGGGGATCTTCATGCTTAATCAAAATCAATCACTTATTTTTGAAAGCAGTAAAGAAGGGCGAATCGGCTATTCATTGCCAGAGTTAGATGTGCCGCAAGTAAATGCTGAAGAACTGCTTGGGAAAGCGTATGTGCGTACCAAAGCTCCTGAGCTTCCTGAAGTATCAGAACTCGATATTATGCGTCATTACACCGCGCTTTCAAAACGAAATCACGGGGTAGACTCAGGGTTTTATCCGCTTGGTTCATGTACGATGAAATATAATCCAAAAGTGAATGAACAAGCAGCACGCATTGCTGGGTTTGCGCATATTCATCCGCTTCAAGATGAGCAAACGGTTCAAGGTGCTCTCGAACTTTTATATGATTTACAAGAGCATTTAACAGAAATTACAGGAATGGATGAAGTAACACTTCAGCCAGCAGCAGGTGCTCACGGCGAGTGGACCGGGCTTATGATGATTCGTGCCTATCATGAAGCAAATGGTGAGACGCAGCGAACAAAAGTCATTGTTCCAGACTCAGCTCACGGAACGAACCCGGCTTCGGCAACAGTTGCGGGATTTGAAACGGTAACGGTAAAATCAAACGAACATGGTTTAGTGGACTTAGAGGATTTACGCCGCGTAGTAGGAGAAGATACAGCCGCTTTAATGTTAACAAACCCAAATACGCTGGGATTATTTGAAGAAGATATTTTAGAAATGGCTGAAATTGTTCACGCAGCAGGTGGAAAGCTTTATTATGATGGTGCAAATTTAAACGCAGTATTAAGTAAAGCCCGTCCTGGAGATATGGGGTTTGACGTTGTTCATTTAAATCTTCATAAAACGTTTACAGGCCCTCATGGAGGAGGCGGTCCTGGCTCTGGTCCGGTAGGGGTAAAAGCAGATTTAATTCCGTATTTGCCTAAACCAGTGCTTGTGAAAACAGAACAAGGCTATCACTTTGACTATAACCGTCCTCAGTCAATTGGACGTGTAAAGCCGTTTTACGGCAACTTCGGTATTAACGTTCGCGCTTATACGTATATTCGTTCAATGGGTCCAGACGGCTTAAAAGCGGTGACGGAAAACGCTGTGCTAAATGCCAACTATATGATGCGTCGTTTAGCAGAACACTATGAGCTTCCGTTTGACCGTCACTGTAAGCACGAATTTGTTTTATCTGGAAAACGTCAGAAAAAGCTTGGCGTGCGCACATTGGATATTGCGAAACGACTGCTTGATTTTGGCTATCATCCGCCGACTATCTACTTCCCGCTTATCGTAGAAGAGTGCATGATGATCGAACCAACGGAAACGGAGTCGAAAGAAACGCTAGATGCGTTTATCGATGCGATGATTCAAATTGCAAAAGAAGCAGAAGAAACGCCTGAAGTCGTACAGGAAGCTCCGCATACAACGGTTGTGAAGCGCCTTGATGAAACGCTGGCAGCGAGAAAGCCAGTTCTTCGCTACCAGAAAGAACAGGCTGTTCAAAACGTCTAACAAAAAACCTCGCCCAAAGGCGAGGTTTTTCTATATACATACCATTATTTTTTCTTTTTCACTTTACCGTTCCACATTTTGAAGCCGCCTTTTAAATCATAGATTTCTTGAACACCGTGGCGACGAAGCATTTGTGCTGCGCGTCCTGTGCGCATTCCGCTTTGACAATAGATGTAGACAGGCTGATCTGGACGAAATTCTTTAATGCGCATACGGAACTGTGAAAGAGGAATATTTCGTGCGCCTAAAATATGTCCGTTTTCGAATTCATTCGGTTCACGAATATCAACTAGCTGTGCCTTGCGGTAGCCGCTGCGGAATTCTTCTTCAGTTAACGTTTTCATAATGCGACGTTGGACAAAGAACATAACGACAGAGTATATGATGATTACTCCAAGTAAAATGAGTACTGCTGTAATTGCTGACATGCTGATTCTTCCTTTCTTCGACAAAATCCATACTCTTATTATATAAGTGAATGAAATTAGAAGTAAAGCGATTTTGCCTTGAATCTAGCGGATTTCTTCCCGAAAATGAAAAAACTACCACATTTGAATTCACAGTTTTATGTTGCTCTTTGCTTTTCCTTAGCTCAATCTTTTGGTAGACTAAAAAACGGATTTATTTTTTATATTACATATAGCTGAGGATGAGGTAGATGAAAGCAAAGTGGAGATTTATTGATTCCAACAACCGTTCGCCTTATTACAATATGGCGTTAGATGAAGCGTTATTAGAATGGCATAGTAAAGGAGAAATTCCACCTACGATTCGTTTTTATGGATGGAACCCTCCAACGCTGTCAATCGGTTATTTTCAAAAAGCTGAAAAAGAAATTAACTTTGATAAAGTAAAAGAATTAGGATTAGGCTTTGTAAGACGTCCAACGGGCGGCAGGGGCGTGCTTCACGATGAAGAGCTTACTTACAGCGTAATTGTATCTGAAGAGTATCCTAACATGCCCAAGACAGTTACAGAAGCATATCGCGTAATCTCTGAAGGTTTACTGGAAGGATTTCGTTCGTTAGGGCTCGAGGCTTATTTTGCTATTCCTCGTTCAGAAGAAGAAAAAAATAGCTTAAAAAACCCTCGTTCGTCCGTGTGCTTTGATGCTCCTTCTTGGTATGAACTAGTTGTAGAGGGCCGCAAGATTGCTGGAAGTGCCCAAACTAGACAAAAAGGAGTTATTCTACAGCACGGCTCTATTCTGTTAGAGATTGACGAAGATAAATTATTCAGCGTGTTTAATTATCCAAATGATCGCGTGAAAGAAAGAATGCAGCGCGCATTTCGTTCTAAAGCGGTAGCCATTAATGCAATTGCGGGCCGCAAAATCTCTATTGAAGAAGCAAAAGAAGCGTTTTATAAAGGGTTTGCTTCTGCTCTTGATATCGATTTAGAACCGTATACACTGTCTGAAGAAGAGGAAGCATATGTAGAAGAACTAGCGCGTACAAAGTACGGATCGGATGAATGGAACTTTAAGCGCTAAACGGATGCCCATGGGAAATAGATAAAAGTGCAACTTCTTATAAGTTGCACTTTTTATTGGAATTTTTAGAAACAATGCTTGGCTAATAGAATACATAGGGAAGAAAAGTCAAACACTTTTTTTACGAAAAAAAAAATATTTCACTTGACACCCTTCTATATGTAGATGTTTAGAGAAGTGCCAAATACTATATATTGAATTCGTCCAAGCCGTGTGGTAAGTTATTGATAGTTGATTGAAAAACTCTATTTCCTTTAAAAGGAAATAGAGTTAATAAATTTATAGATGTTCGATAGGTAAGGAGTTGTGAGAATGACTGTTTTGTTAAATCAAAAAGTGAATATGAATGTTGAAAAGCTCAATTCAGATATTGAACGCTTTCCGCAAGTACATCCGATTACACCGGATATGAAGTTGACTCATAAAGGTGTTTCAAGATTGGTAATGTTAGACCGCTATGCGTTTAAAGATACGGGAAAATTAACGTTATCAGAAGGAGATTTTGTTGTTCTAACTGTAAAGGAAGATCCAAAATTTCCAGCACGAGGACTTGGCTATGTGGAAAGCATTAATTTTGAGCAAAAAACCGCTGTTGTCAAGGTAGAAGATGAGTTTAGAGGAGCTTTATCGCCTGAAGAAGCAGAAAACGGATTAATCACTCGTTCTTTAGATGTCATTGAAAAACCTCTAGAAGTCTTCTACGAGCAAATTGCAAAACGTAATGCAACAGGTTTAGCTTCTGTGGAAAAAACAGAAGAAAAGCGCAAAGAGTGGTTTGAAAAGTTCTATCAAGAGCTTGTTCAGCTAAACTTTGTACCAGCTGGCCGCGTTCTTTACGGTGCAGGTGCTGATACGGACGTAACGTACTTCAACTGTTATGTAATGCCTTATGTAAAAGATTCACGTGAAGGTATTTCAGAACACCGCAAACAAGTAATGGAAATCATGAGCCGTGGAGGCGGTGTTGGAACGAATGGTTCAACTCTTCGCCCCCGCAACACGCTGGCTCGCGGTGTAAACGGCAAATCATCTGGTTCGGTTTCATGGTTAGATGATATTGCTAAATTGACGCATCTTGTTGAGCAAGGTGGGTCACGTCGTTAACAAACCGGCGACGTAATCTCGTGAATTGCTGGAACACCCTTAGAGCTTTCTTCACCACAACGTGATCGGCAACGATGAGCGTGATGGTTAGAAAAGAGGAAAGATTGGGCAATCAGCAGCCAAGTGTCTTTGGAAACGAAGATAAAGGTTCAACGACTATTGAAACTTCCTAAAAGTTCTGATGTAATAAAACTTTAGTGAATAAAGTAGATGTTATGATGGAAGCAAAGGAAGGAGTAAACCATAGCAAACGGCAACGTCGCTATGGGGCACGAGACAAAGGAATTTTCTTCTTTGATGATATAGTCTGATCTTACATGAAAGTGTAAGAGTACGGCAGAAATGACCGTACCCTTCTTAACGAAGAGTAACAAATTGGGGGCCCAAATGATCATGCTTGCCGACTGGCATCCTGACATTGTAGAATTTATTATTTCTAAAATGCAAAACCCTCGCATTTTACGTTTCTTAATTGAAAACACAAATGACGAAATGATTAAAAAACATGCGCAAGATAAATTGAAGTTCACGCCGCTAACAGAGTCTGAAGAAGCGATGTACCAAGGAATCATTAACTATAAACAAATTCCTGGTCTTGGTGGGTTCAGTGAAAAAATCATCAAAGATGCAGAAGAAAAGCTGCAAACAGGCGGAACGTACAGCGTTCATAACTCAGAGTTTTTAACAGGAGCAAACATTTCTGTATGCTTAACAAAAGATTTTATGGATGCTGTTGAAAACGACGGAGAATACGAACTTCGCTTCCCAGACGTAGAAAGCTATTCAAAAGAAGAAATGGCTAACTACAATGAAAACTGGCACGAAGTAGGCGATGTGCGCGAATGGGCAAAACAAGGAAACAAAGTTCGTACGTATCGTACTATCCGTGCAAAAGAGCTATGGAACTTAATTAATATTTGTGCAACGTACTCAGCTGAACCAGGCATTTTCTTCTTTGACAATGCTAATGATATGACAAATGCTCAAGCATATGGTCAGCACGTTGTTGCAACAAATCCATGTGGTGAACAACCACTTGCACCATTCTCTGTCTGCAACTTAGCTGCTGTTAACCTAGCGCAAATGGCAGATAAAGAAACGAAAACTGTTAACTTTGAAAAGTTACGTCAAACGGTTGAAACAGGCGTTAGAATGCAAGATAACGTTATTGATGCAACTCCTTATTTCTTAGAAGAAAACCAAAAGCAAGCGCTTGGCGAACGCCGCGTTGGCCTTGGTGTAATGGGTCTTCACGATCTTCTTATTTATTGTGAAACAGAGTACGGCTCTGACAAAGGCAATGAGTTAGTAGATAAAGTGTTTGAAACAATTGCAACGACGGCTTACCGCGCGTCTGTAGAGCTTGGAAAAGAAAAAGGAAGCTTCCCGTTCTTAGTGGGCGAAACAGATGCTGAAACGGCTTCTTTACGTGAAGCATTCACAAATACAGGCTTCATGAAAAAAATGCCTGAAGATATTCGTGAAAACATTAAAGAGAACGGTATCCGAAACTCTCATTTATTAACAGTAGCGCCAACAGGCAGTACTGGAACAATGGTTGGAGTATCAACGGGTCTTGAACCTTATTTCTCATTCTCATACTTCCGAAGCGGCCGTTTAGGTAAATTTATTGAAGTAAAAGCTGATATCGTTCAAGAGTATTTAGATCAGCATCCAGAAGCAGATCCAAACAACCTTCCTGAATGGTTCATTTCAGCTATGGAACTTGCCCCACAAGCTCACGCGGATGTGCAATGTGTGATTCAGCGCTGGATTGACAGTTCAATTAGTAAAACAGTAAACGCTCCTCGCGGTTACACAGTAGAGCAAGTTCAAAAAGTGTACGAGCGTCTGTATAAAGGCGGAGCAAAAGGCGGTACGGTGTATGTAGACGGCAGCCGTGATGCACAAGTCTTAACGCTAAAAGCAGAAGAAAATACGTTTGATGAAGAAATTGAAGCGCCAAAAGAAGAAACGAAACCGCACGTTGTGTTAGTTGATACAATTAATGAAATTCGTTCAACTGATGTAACAATCGGTTCTGAAGTAGGTAATACGTGTCCGGTTTGCCGTCAAGGAACGGTAGAAGAAATGGGCGGATGCAACACATGTACAAACTGTGGTGCACAGCTGAAATGCGGCCTTTAATTTTGAACATGATTGACTAGTAAAAGCTGACTCAAACGAGTCAGCTTTTATTATGTATAAAAATGGGGCATAAATAAGAAGCGGGATCGAACGGTTCTTGTATTTGAATAAGCATTGTAGTATGATTTTAATTGAATGTCTTTTATCCAGTTTTATCTTATGACATCGCTTTATTTACACGTTTTTTTCACATAGATTATCAAACATGAACACGATATCACTATAAGAAACAGACATTTATGACTTATTATTAGCAATACATAATATTAATTGGGGGAGATTTCATGCCTACACCGAGTATGGAAGATTATATTGAACAAATATATATGCTAATTGAAGATAAAGGATACGCTCGAGTGTCTGATATTGCTGATGCATTGGCGGTTCACCCCTCATCTGTAACGAAGATGGTTCAAAAGCTAGACAAAGATGAGTACTTAATTTATGAAAAATATCGAGGCCTTGTTTTAACAGCTAAGGGGCAGAAGATTGGAAAACGTCTTGTTTATCGCCACGAGCTTTTAGAGCAGCTGCTGCGCATCATTGGCGTAGATGAGAAAAATATTTATGATGACGTAGAAGGAATTGAACATCATTTAAGCTGGAATTCCATTGATCGAATTGGAGATTTGGTTCAATACTTTGAAGAAAATCATAACCGTATTCAAGATCTTCGCAATGTACAAAAACAAAATGAAGAAGAGCAGAAATTATAAGAAAAAAGCAGCGGCCAATAGCGTCACTGCTTTTTTTCTTTTTATCATAACTTGTTGCTGAGTCGACTACAAATGTAGAGTGGGTAGTTTGGAGGAGAGGCTGTGTACGTCGACGGAGTGTTTTCAGGTGGCGGTATTAAAGGGCTTGCACTGATTGGCGCGTTACAAGCTCTAGAAGAAAAAGGCTTGATCTTTCGGCGGTTAGCCGGAACGAGTGCGGGTTCCATTATTTGTGCATTTGTAGCAGCCGGTTATACAAGTGAAGAAATTGTTGAAATGATGAATGAAATTGAGTTATCGTCTTTTTTAGATCAAAGAATGTCTTTTTTACCATCAAGCTTGACAAAGTGGCTGTTTTTATATTGGAAAATGGGATTGTATAAAGGAGAAAGGCTTGAAAAGTGGATTGCTGAGAAATTGCGGAGCAGAGGAATTCGTACATTTGCTGATTTGCCTGATCAGTCGCTACGTATTATTGCGTCAGATTTGACCAACAGTACGATGCTTGTTCTTCCGGATGATTTGCCTAAATATCAAATCGACCCGAATCGCTTTTCTGTAGCAAGAGCCGTTCGAATGAGCTGCAGCATTCCATATTTTTTTGAGCCGGTTAAATTAAAATCTACCCCAAGCAGTTTAATAGTCGACGGGGGCGTGTTAAGCAACTTTCCAATTTTTCTGTTTGATGATGATAAAAGTCTTAAGAAGCGACCGGTAATTGGTGTGAAGCTGAGCCCGAAGGACGAAGAAAGGGAACGGAATAAAATTAAAAATGCCGTTGGTTTATTCAGCGCGCTTTTTGAGACGATGAAAGATGCGCACGATGCAAGACATATTTCAAAACGTCACGAAAAAAATATTATCTTTTTACCTGTTAATCAAGTTTTTGCGACAGAATTTACCCTCACAGAAGAACGGAAGGAAGAGCTGATTGCGTTTGGAAAAAAGCGTACAAGGGCATTTTTGAAAAAATGGTGCTATTAAAAAAACAAGGAGGCTTTTCTCCTTGTTTTTTTAAAAGAATGCTCTATTTTTCTTTTTTCCTTTTTTACCTTCGATGACGGTCAAGTGTGAGTTGTTTTTCTTTTTCTTTAGCGGTTTCGTTGATTTGGATACCGGGCGCTTATTTGAGCTTCGGTACGTATGCATATCAACTTTGTTGCTTCCTCGCTCTTTTTCTTTTTGACGCAGTTTTGATTGTTTTACTGCGCGCACATAGCCTCTATCTTGACCTTTTGTCTGAGAAGGGCGGAGAATAAACCGATAAACTAAGTAAAACAAAATGATAAACAGAAAAATATAACCTGCTTGACGTAATAAAACAGCTGGATCTGTAATCAACGTAAATGCAAAGCCAATGACTCCTAACCCGATTAGACCATATACAAGTGGTTTCACGAATGGACGTCTCATTTTGTTCACCTCCTAAAATAGTAAAAAAAGAAAGCAAAACGGTGTGGATTAGACAACTTGTTCGTCAGTGGTAGAAGAACGTTCATTTTCAACGCGTAAAAGTTCTTTAAATGAAGCAATCGCAACTTCAACTTGATCATCTTTTGGTTCTTTGGTTGTTAAAAGCTGAAGCCATAAACCGGGATAACCTAAAAAGCGAAGAAGAGGGACATGACGAACTTTATTGGTTAACTGTAACACTTCAAATGATAAACCAAGGACAACTGGGATTAATGCAAGGCGATCCACAATTCGTAACCAAAGAGGATCCGTTGGAACGAGTAGGTAGACAAACATTCCTACAACTACGGTAAAGAGGATAAAGCTACTTCCGCAGCGATAATGAAGTCGAGATTGTGCTTGCACGGCTTCTACCGTAAGTTCAGCATTGTTTTCATATGCATTAATGACCTTGTGTTCTGCTCCATGATATTGAACCACCCGTTTAATAAGTGGCGTTTGTGAAATCACATAAATATAGCCAAGGAGCAATAATAGTTTAAATACTCCTTCAATAAAAACCTGAGCTACACTTGAAGTGAAAACAGGACGTGTCAATTGTGCTAAAAACACAGGAATCAATGTAAATAGTACTTTCCCGAAAAGAAAGGATATTACACCAATAGTTGCAACGCCAAATATTAAAGATAGTTTTGATTCTTTTTTCTCTTTTTGTTGTTCTTCTGCTACTTGAGCATCATCTTCTGGATTCACGTCATAGCGTTCAGAGGAAAAGTTCAAGTGCTGCGTACCGTTTGCACTGGCTTCAACAATAGCAGCAATTCCTCGTAAAAAAGGAATTTTTTTAAAAGCAGCGAGTACGGAATTTGATTTTCTTTTTGAATGAAAATAATCAATAGATTGATCTTTGCGGCGAATAGCCGTCACCATCATACGTTTGCCGCCGAACATGACGCCTTCTATAACGGCTTGACCACCATACGCAGGTTTTTGTAATTTAGACATTTCAGGCACCAACCTAACTTAACTAGACTAGACTTCTTAGTATTTTATATTCTACAGCAAAATCAAATAAACCTCTAGGCGGATGCATGTTATCTAGTTTAGCCAATATTTTTCATCTCCACACCCTTGTTATGAATTTTTTTCCTTTCACTTATAAAATTTGTTTATGAAACTCTGTGCGAAGTAGTTTTAAAATGTCTCTTTGATATCAGGCTCCCTTCTTGCGTATAGGAAGAGTAATAAACGTAAAAACTTAGAAATGAGTCAGTAGGAAATGAGAAAAAAGTTCATACTACATCAAGAGGTGATTAATATGTCAGAACCTAAAGAACAGCATGAAAAAAAACAGGATAACCACCCTACGCATAAACAGGAAATGTCTTTTTTATTTAAAGCCATCTTTATTTCCTTTTTTGGAGGGATTTTCTGGAGCTTTATTGGCTATTTAAATTATTTGTTCAGCTTTAGTGTTATCAATCCAAATATGCTTTTAGATCCTTGGGCATTAGGTGATTGGAAGGACAAAGGAATAGGTGTTATCGTCAGTATTTTTCTTATAGGGGTATTATCTATTGTTGTCGGGTTGTTATACTACGTCCTATTAAAGAAGTTTAAAACGATTTGGATAGGTTTTGCTTACGGCTTATTATGGTGGGCAATTGTATTCGTTGTTTTGAATCCGCTCTTTCCTAACTTAAAAACAATTGGAGAGCTTCCAGCTAACACGATTATTTCATCCCTCTGTATTTATATTTTATATGGTGTATTCATCGGATATTCCATTTCTTTTGAAGCTGCAGAGCTTCAAACAAAAGATGAATCTACAGATTTTCAAACGGCGAATAAGTAGTGTGAATGTTCCAACGTATGCTAATATATTCTATATAATGATTTAAAAAGAAAAATAAAGTGCAAATTCACATGAGTGAGCTGCATAAAGGGTTCGTAGTAGGGGAGAGTGTTGAATTAAGATGAATAAGATTTTAGTAATAAACGGT
Source organism: Priestia sp. JV24 (assembly GCF_025910025.1). Taxonomy (NCBI): domain Bacteria; kingdom Bacillati; phylum Bacillota; class Bacilli; order Caryophanales; family Bacillaceae; genus Priestia; species Priestia sp. JV24. The sequence continues at coordinate 419,566 of NZ_JAPCIN010000023.1, read as the reverse complement.
CCTAATTTAAATCGTTTAGGCGTACGCGAACCAGCGGTATATGGGACAGATAATCTTCAAAATCTTGAAGAGAAACTTCAGCGAGCAGGCAGAGACCATGGGATAGAAGTTGAGTGCGTACAGTCTAATCACGAAGGTGTAATTATCGACTGGATTCATGAAGCGGATGAGAAATTTGATGGGATTATGATCAATCCTGGTGCTTTTACTCACTACAGTTATGCCATTCGAGATGCGATTGCTAGTATATCTGTTCCTGTTATTGAAGTGCATATTTCGAACGTACATAAGCGTGAAGAGTTTCGCCACCATTCGGTGACGGCACCTGTTACACATGGTCAAATTGTCGGGTTAGGTTTATATGGATATGAGCTTGCCCTGCAGGCACTTTTACAATTAAGGGGGAAATAAAATGAAAATCGAAAAACTACGCGAACAGTTTTCAAAGTTGAATGTGGACGGTGTTGTAATTACAAGTGAATATAACAGGCGCTATATGACCAATTTCACAGGATCTGCTGGTGTCGTTATTATTTCTGAAGACAAAGCGGCATTTGTAACAGATTTTCGTTATGTTGACCAAGCAACTAGTCAAACAGAAGGTTTTGATATCGTTCAGCACAAGGGTCCTATTGTAGAAGAAGTAGCGAATGTAGTGAAACAATTTGGAATTAAAAAGCTTGGTTTTGAACAGAATTATGTTACATATGGACAGCATCAATTATTTGATAAGCATATCGGCGCGGAACTTGTTCCAATCTCGCACGCAATCGAAAACTTACGCTTGATAAAGAGTGACTCAGAGATTAAGATATTAAAGGAAGCTGCAAAAATAGCAGATGCAGCATATGAACATATTTTAACCTTTGTTCGTCCTGGTTTAACAGAGCTTCAAGTATCTAATGAATTGGAGTTCTTTATGAGAAAACAAGGCGCAACATCTTCATCTTTTGATACAATTGTTGCTTCAGGGCATCGCGGGGCTTTACCCCATGGTGTTGCTTCTGACAAAGTCATTGAAAAAGGCGAACTTGTAACGCTTGATTTTGGCGCATACTATAATGGTTACTGTTCAGATATCACACGAACATTTGCCGTCGGTGAAGTAAGTGATAAGCTAAAAGAAATTTATAATGTCGTACTGCAAGCGCAGCTTAACGGAATGAGCGGCATCAAAGCAGGTATGACGGGTAAAGAAGCAGATGCGCTAACGCGTGATTATATTACAGAACACGGATACGGCCAGTATTTTGGACATTCGACCGGTCACGGCGTAGGGTTAGAAGTACATGAAGGCCCATCACTTTCTGTGAAATCTACAGATGTACTGCAGCCAGGTATGATTGTAACCGTTGAACCAGGTATTTACATACCAGACTTAGGGGGCGTGCGTATTGAAGATGATACGATCGTCACAGCAGAAGGTAATGAGGCATTATCGCACTCATCAAAAGAGTTCATTATTTTATAAAATATAGGAGGATTTCTTCATGATTTCAGTAAATGATTTTCGTACAGGTTTGACAGTAGAAGTAGACGGAGGTATTTGGCGTGTAATGGATTTCCAACACGTAAAGCCTGGTAAAGGCGCTGCATTCGTTCGCTCAAAACTACGTAACCTTCGTACAGGAGCTGTGCAAGAAAAAACGTTCCGTGCAGGTGAAAAAGTAGGGAAAGCCCAAATTGATAACCGTAAAATGCAATATCTATATGCAAGCGGCGATCAGCACGTATTCATGGACAACCAGTCTTATGAGCAATTAGAGCTTCCGGCAAGTGCAATTGAATATGAGCTAAAATTCTTAAAAGAAAATATGGAAGTAGCAATTATGATGTACCAAGGTGAGACATTAGGTGTTGAACTTCCAAACACAGTTGAGCTTAAAGTAACAGAAACTGAACCTGGTATTAAAGGTGACACAGCTTCTGGCGGTACAAAACCGGCAACTGTGGAAACTGGCTTAACAGTAAACGTTCCGTTCTTTGTAAACGAAGGCGACGTATTAATTATCAACACAACAGACAGCAGCTACGTATCACGCGCGTAATTGGATCGTGTAAGCAAGCTGCAAACATACAAAAAAGGCAGAGAATCATTCTCTGCCTTTTTTGTATGTTTTTTTGTGCTAACTCTTCCTTATTTTGCATAGGTTGTACTAAACAAAGCAGAGGTATAGGAGGGGCTTATGAAGCAGTGGTTGGATCATTTAAACGGTACGGTATTAACGATGGCGTGCCTTCGATTTATTTCTTCATTTATTGAGTTTATTGCCGCTATTTTAATTGTCACAAACAATGATGTGAAAAAAGCGTTAATGATTAATGGAATGTTAGCGCTTGTTGGTCCGATTGTAATGGTGAGTTCTTTTACCATAGGTTTAGTGTCCGTAGCCGATCAATTATCTTTTGGGAAATTAATCATGATTGTAGTAGGAGTGCTCTTCATTTTAATCGGTGTTTTTAAATAAAAGGTAGGCATAAAATGGTCAAGCTTATAATACATTGAAGTGAGTTCAAATATGAGGGGATGAATATGTTAAACGAAATACTTGCAATCTTTCCGCCTAATTTAAAAAAGACTGTTGAATTTTATGTCACAAACCATTCTCATCTACTAGAAGAAATTCGAGTGCGCATAGGAAGACCTGTCGAATTTACAATCAACAATCAGCCATATTTCGAATCGTATCTTCCAAGTGCAGAAGATGCTTTATTTATCTTAAATAAATTAAGCCAGTTTTCGATTTATATGATTGAAGAAGAATTGAAAAAAGGATATGTCACCATTGAAGGCGGGCACCGGGTTGGGCTAGCGGGAAAAGTTGTAACGGAAAATGGACAGGTTCGTGTGATTCGAGATGTATCATCCTTTAATATCCGGATTGCTAAACAAAAGATTGGTATTTCGAATCAGCTTATTCCTTTTTTATACAATCGCTATTGGCAAAGTACGGTCATTATAGGACCTCCTCAAACAGGAAAAACAACCATGATTCGCGATTTAGCCAGAGTAATAAGTACAGGCATAGAGCGCTCTAAGATTCCTCCGTTTAAAGTCGGAATTGTAGATGAACGATCAGAAATTGCTGGGGCTGTTAAAGGGGTTCCTCAGCATACATTCGGATCTAGAATGGATTTATTAGACAGCTGTCCGAAAGCTGAAGGCATGATGATGATGATTCGCTCCATGAGCCCCGATGTGCTGATCGTGGATGAAGTGGGAAGTGAAGAAGATTGTAAGGCCGTACTTGAAGCGGTTAATGCTGGCGTTCGTGTCATTATGACTGTTCATGGCTATGACATTGACGATTTAATGAAGCGTCCCACTTTGCAAGCTTTAATGAAACTTCACGTATTCAAAAGGTATGTTGTGCTATCGAACAGCCGAGGTCCTGGAACACTTGAGGCTATCTACGATGAGCACTATAATTCCATGAAAACGTCCGCTGAAAAGTCGCTTATTGAAAATAGTAAAGGGTGATGGTGTATGAAACTGTTTGGTGCCATCTTTATCTTATTTGCTTCCACTTACACAGGATTTGAGTTTGCAAAGCAGCTTAGTGCAAGACCTAGGCAGCTCAGGCAATTAAAAACGGCTCTGAGGTCGTTAGAAGCAGAAATTATGTACAGCAATCGGCCTCTTCAAGAAGTTGCTCATTTGTTATCTCTACAGCTTCCTAATCCTTTGGCTTCTTTATTTAATGAGTTTTCTATGAAATTAAAAGAAGGTACTGAAAGTGTCAAGGAAGCTTGGGAAAAGACGTTGGACCAATTTTGGAAACAAACCGCACTTAAAACGGGAGAACTAGAAATCTTAAAACAATTTGGTGAAACGCTTGGTCAGCATGATCGTTATTCGCAGCAAAAGCATATCTTACTGACGCTGAATCATCTTGAACGCGAAGAACAAGATGCAGTTGATAAGCAGAATCGCTATGAAAAAATGGTTAAAAGTTTAGGCTTTCTATCTGGATTGCTACTGGTCATTCTATTGATGTAGCGATAGAGGAGGATTGAATGTGGGAATTGATATGAACACCATTTTTCAGATTGCTGGGATTGGTATCGTCGTAGCTTTTTTAGTCACCGTACTCGAACAGATGGGAAAAAAAGATTACGCGAACTGGGTTACCCTCATCGGTTTTATTTATATTTTATTTATGGTTGCTTCGATTGTAGAGGACTTATTTCAAAAAATCAAATCGGTTTTTTTATTTCAAGGGTAGAGGGGTGAGTTGCCATTGAAATGCTTCAAATTGTGGGTTTAGGGTTAGTAGCTACGTTTTTGGCTCTTATTTTAAAAGAACATAAATCACCTATTGCTTTTTTACTTGTTGTATTCGTGGGATCCGTGATCTTTCTGTTTTTAATTGATCAAATCTACGAAATTATTAAGATGGTCGAGCGGCTGTCGATTAATGCCCACGTTAACATGATTTATGTGGAAACCATTTTGAAAATTATTGGTATCGCCTATATCGCCGAATTTGGTGCTCAAATTACGAAAGATGCAGGGCAAGGTGCCATTGCTTCTAAAATTGAATTAGGTGGAAAAGTGCTGATTCTCTCCATGGCAATTCCTATTTTAACGGTCATTATTGAAACGATTATTTCAATGCTGCCCAATTAATTTTACTTAATATGAGGTGACGAAATGAAGCGGTGGACGTTTAAAGTGAATATACTCGCTCTTCTTTTGTTCCTCTTTTTTTTCTTTCCAGAAAATGTACAAGCTTCCGAACCCCCGAAGCAGCAAGAACTTGTCAATGAACAAATTGATAAGCTCGGTATCGATGAAGTCAAACAGTTTTGGGACGATATTATTACCCAATACGGCGGCTTTTTACCGGAGAGTCAGAAGGGAAGTTTAGTCGATTTTTTAAAAGGAGAAAAAGAGTTCTCTCTTAAAGAATGGCTAGGAGGTCTTGTAAAGTTTTTATTTCATGAAGTATTAGCGAATGGAAAACTCCTCGGTACACTCATTATGCTAACGGTTTTTAGCGTGTTTTTACAAACACTCCAAAGTGCGTTTAATCAGCAAACCGTAAGTAAAGTAGCGTATGCGCTTGTATATATGGTTTTGATCATCATTGCTCTTAATAGTTTTCAAATTGCTATCTCTTATGCAACGGGAGCGATTGAGACCATGACCAAATTCATTTTAGCTCTGGTGCCGCTGCTGCTTGCCTTAATGGCATCATCAGGAGGAGTTGTATCGGCAGCCTTTTTTCATCCGATGATTTTGTTTTTAATGAACACAAGCGGTTTGCTTATTCAATACGTAGTGATGCCGCTGCTTTTTCTTTCAGCACTGCTTAGCATTGTGAGTACGATTTCAGATGAACATAAGGTTACACAGCTTGCGCAGCTGTTGAGAAATATAAGCATTGGCGTGCTCGGAATATTCCTAACTGTTTTTTTAGGAGTGCTGTCCGTTCAAGGGGCTACTTCAGCTGTTGCCGACGGTATTACAATTCGAACGGCAAAGTTTGTCACAGGGAACTTTATACCTGTTGTAGGGCGTGTGTTCACAGATGCGGCTGATACAGTCATCAGTGCCTCGCTTCTATTAAAGAATTCAGTAGGGATTGCTGGAGTAGCAGTCTTACTGTTAATCGTCGCGTTTCCGGCTATTAAAGTGTTAACGCTTGCTTTTATCTATAAGCTAGCAGCAGCTCTTCTTCAACCCATTGGAGGAGGACCGGTTATTTCCTGCTTGAGCATTATCAGTAAAAGCGTCATCTATATTTTTGCGGCGCTTGCGGTTGTCTCGCTTATGTTTTTCTTATGTTTAACGGTCATCATTACAGCGAGCAACGTCACAATGATGGTGAGGTGAAGAAATTGCAGGCCTTAACGACGTGGATTACTAATATCGTTCTTTTTATCTTATTAGCTACCATTATTAATTTACTATTGCCCAATTCTAGTTTTCAAAAATATACAAAGCTGGTGGTTGGACTTCTTTTAATGTTGATTATTATTACACCCGTTTTTCAAATTTTCAAAGTGGATGTTAATCAAATGCTGAAATCACTTAGCTTATCATCTATTCGATCCGATCAGCAGGTAGAAAATTCAATAGAAAATCAGAAAAAAGAAATACAAGCTTCACAACGTGCATATATTTTAGAACAAATGGCTGTCCAAATGGAGGCAGATGTAAAAGAGGAGTTGATGGATCAGTATGGTGTAGCAATTGATCGAATTCACATTGAAACAAAAAAGCCGAACGACGAACCTACCGCTGATAATATTAAATCCATTTCAGTTGCCGTAAGTAAAAAAGCATCGGATGATTCCGAGGTTGTTTCAGCTGTGAAAGTTATTTCTATTGATACCTCCACACCGATCGAAACAAACAAACCAACAGAATCCAAGAAATTATCCAACTATTTAGCAGCAAAATGGGATGTAAAACAAGGCCAAGTTGTTGTGAATATGGAGGAGGGAGACACGAAATGAGTCAAAAGCCAGAAAAAGGTGACCCATCATTTTTTCAGCGGTTCTTTTCACTTAAACAGTCATCAACTACGAAGAAACCTTCAAAGTTAATGTATATAGGCATTTTACTAGCTGCAGGCGTTATCTTTATGGTATTTAGCAACTCACTCACAACATCTATGAATTCAGGCGGATTACTAAAGAGTGCAAGCAAAGAAACCAGCGCACCACCGGTATCACAGGATGTTCCCGCTTTTAGCTCTAAAAAGACAACAACAATGACAGGCTATGAAGAGCGGTATGAGGAAGAATTGAAAGATATTTTGGATCAAGTTAGAGGCGTAAGTAAGGTAAAAGTAATTGTGAACCTAGATGCAACAGAATCCAAAATATATGAAAAAAACAGCGTCACAAAATCGCAAACGACCAACGAAACAGACCGTGAAGGAGGGACTCGTAAAGTTGAAGATTCCTCAACAGACGAACAGCTGGTCATTGTAAGAAGCGGAGAACAAGAAAAGCCTGTTGTAGTTAAAACCGAAAAGCCAAAAGTAAGAGGCGTGTTAGTTGTCGCTAAAGGAGCTGATAATATCGAGGTAAAGAAATCTATTATTGAAGCCGTGACAAGAGCGCTCGATATACCAAGTCATAGAGTAGCAGTATTAGCGAAAAAAGGATGAGGGGGAAATGAATATGTTATTAAAAAAGCAAACGGTTTGGTTATTAACAATGTTAAGTTTAGTTGTTGTGTTATCGGTGTATTATATGACAACGCCAGAAAATCCTCAGAGTAATGTTGCGCTAGTAGACAATGAAAAACAGAGCGAAAAGCAGGCTGATGACAAGGCTCCTGCAGAAGATACAAAACAACAGACAGATGAGAAATCAGGAACAAAAGAAGATTCAAAAACTGAAGGTTCAGCAGGAAATGTAAAGAAGGAAACGGCTAAAAATGCAAAAGAATCAGCGGTTGTATCAAGCACAGACAGCGACGAGCTATTTACGGCTCTTCGTTTGGAATTAAATGATGAAAGAAGTCAATTAAAAGAAGAGTATCAAGAAGTAGCTGCATCAAAAAATGTGACGCCTGCGGAAGTAAGCAAGGCGATGGATAAAATTGATGAATTATCAAAGCTTGGGGAAAAAGAAGCCACGCTGGAAACATTAATTAAAGCAAAAGGATACAGTGACGCGCTAGTAAGAGCAGACGGAAAGCAAGTACAAATTACGGTTAAGACAGAAAAACACTCAAAAACAAAAGCAAATCAAATCATTCAGCTAGTCAAAAAAGAAATGGGTCCAAAAGAAGTAGCGGTAGAGTTTCAACCAACTAAATAAAGGGAATAAAAGAAGTGTGAAACAGCCGTAAATTGGGGTTGTTTACACTTCTTTTTTTATGAAATGACTAAAATTTAAGCGAGACGGTAAAAATTTTAACATGGCTTTCTTTTTTTACTTCGGTTATAATAGGTTTCATAATCTTATATTAGTACTAGGTGACAAACGTTTTCATAAGTGTTGTCATCTGTAAAGCTATGTTTCCATTTATAAAACGATAACGCTAAAAAGTTATTATAGAGTAAGTGGAACTTCTTTTTAATGTTTGCCAAACGAATTGAATGGCTGTAGCCATCTGTCGTATTATTAACATTGTAGAGAATTCTATTTTCATGAGGTAGGAGTGTTCAATATGTTAAAAATTCAAGAGATCCGTGAGATCATTAAACTAGTTGATCAATCATCAATCGAGGAGTTCACCTATGAGCACGAAGGCTCCAAAATTAAGATGAAGAAAAAAGACGCAATTGTTTCCAAACAAGCGCAGCAAGTAGTGGTTTCGGCACCTGAACAAGTGGCAGCACCTGCACCGCAGGCAGCAGCGGCTCCAGCGCCAGCCCCAGCAGCACAGTCTGCTCAACCAAAAGAAGAACAAGCGGCCCCAGCGGTTGATGAAAGCTTACATAAAATTACATCTCCGATGGTAGGGACTTTCTATGCGTCATCATCGCCAGAATCAGATGTATACGTGACTCCTGGAGATAAAGTACAAAAAGATTCGGTTGTATGTATCGTAGAAGCAATGAAATTATTTAATGAAATCGAAGCAGAAGTTAAAGGTGAAATCGTTGACGTATTAGTTGAAAGTGGACAACTTGTAGAATACGGTCAACCTCTTTTCTTAGTAAAGCCTGAATAAGGAGCGGTAAATATGATTAAAAAGCTATTAATTGCGAATCGAGGAGAAATTGCGGTTCGAATTATTCGAGCGTGTAAAGAGTTAGGTGTAGAATCAGTAGCTGTTCATTCTCAAGCTGATCGCGATTCTTTGCATGTACAATTAGCAGACGAAGCGTATTGTATTGGACCAACGTCATCTAAAGACAGCTATTTAAACTTTACAAACATTATGAGTGTTGCGATGCTAACGGGCTGTGACGCTATTCACCCTGGATACGGCTTTTTAGCTGAAAACGCTGATTTTGCAGAGCTATGCAGAGAGTGTAACGTTACATTTGTAGGACCAAGTCCTGAAGCCATTAACAAAATGGGAACAAAAGACGTAGCGAGAGAAACGATGCGTGAAGCGGGTGTTCCAATTGTTCCTGGTTCAACTGGAATTGTAGAGTCAGTGGAAGACGGTATGTCAATCGCTAATGATATTGGCTATCCTGTTATTATTAAAGCAACGGCAGGAGGCGGAGGAAAAGGAATCCGCGTTGCGAAAAATGAACAAGAGCTTATTAAAGGTATTACAATTACACAGCAAGAAGCTGCTACAGCTTTCGGTAACCCTGGTGTGTACATTGAAAAGTTCATTGAGGATTTCCGTCACGTTGAGATCCAAGTGTTGGCTGATTCTCATGGGAATACTGTACATTTAGGAGAGCGTGATTGCTCGATTCAACGCCGTCTTCAAAAGTTAATTGAAGAAACGCCTTCTCCAGCGTTAGACGAAAAAACGCGTGAATTAATGGGCGACGCTGCTGTTAAAGCTGCTCAAGCCGTTAATTACACAGGAGCCGGAACAGTGGAATTCATTTATGATTACCGTGAAAACAAATTTTACTTCATGGAAATGAATACGCGTATCCAAGTAGAACACCCTGTTACAGAGATGGTGACAGGAGTTGACTTAATTAAAGAACAAATCAAAGTGGCAAATGGTGAAACTTTACCGTTTACGCAAGAAGAAGTGACATTTAACGGATGGGCAATTGAGTGCCGAATCAACGCGGAAAACCCAGAGAAAAACTTTATGCCATCACCAGGTACGATTCAAATGTACTTGCCGCCAGGTGGCTACGGAGTGCGCGTAGACTCTGCTGCATACCCGGGCTATGCAATCCCGCCTTACTATGATTCAATGGTGGCTAAATTGATTGTTCATGCGCCAACTCGTGAGGAAGCTATTGAACGAATGAAGCGGGCGTTAGATGAATTTGTTATCGACGGCGTTGCAACCACTATTCCTTTTCACCAAAAACTATTAAATCATGAAAAATTTGTTAGCGGTGAATTCAACACGAAGTTTCTTGAGCTATATGACGTAATGAATTCTTAGTATAATATAAACTATAGGAGGTGCTGTACATGAATGAAAATCATGTATTAGAAATGGAAGAACACCCAAATTCTCTTGGCAAAGTAGAAATTGCTCCTGAGGTTATTGAAGTCATTGCGGGTATTGCTGCTTCTGAAGTAGAAGGCGTTTCTGCAATGAGAGGAAATTTTGCAGCTGGCGTTGTGGAGAAACTAGGAAAGAAAAACCACGGTAAAGGTGTAAAAGTGGACTTAACAGAAAACGGGATAAAAGTAGACGTATTTTGTATGATGAAGTTTGGAGTGTCTATTCCAAACGTAGCGCAACAAGTACAAGATAACATTCGTCAAGCCCTTAAAAATATGACAGCTATTGATCTCGATGAAGTAAACATTCATATCGTAGGGATTCAGTTTGATACGCAAAAAACTGATATTGAAGAAGTTGAATAAAACAAACGTTTACCTAACGGCTGTTGCTAAAATGGAATAACGTATGATTACTTGTTCCTTTTCAGCACAAGCTATGGTAAAGTGAAAAAGACTGTCTCGTCATAAAGACGGTCTTTTTCGTGTTCTACAAACTTCGTCTAAGAACAATGAAGTATCGTATCATAAACTATGCTATTATCTAGGTATACTAGTTGAAGAAGATAAATAAAGGAGCAAAAATAATGAAAAGACATACAGCACGCCAAAAAGCATTACAAGCACTATTTCAGCATGATTTAGGGCAGACCGAGCCAATGGAGGCAATCGGAAATGTTGTACAAAATGAAAAGTCTGATCAATTTTTAGAAAGTCTCGTGCTAGGTGTGGTTGAACATCAGCAAGAAATTGATGAACTTTTACGCAATCATTTAGAAAAATGGACGTTAGATCGTGTAGCTACTGTAGACCGCGTTATCCTACGTATTGCCGTATACGAAATGAAGTATGAAGAAGAAATTCCTACGAGCGTTACGTTAAATGAAGCGATTGAATTAGCGAAAACGTTCGGCGATGATCAATCAAGCAAGTTTATCAATGGCGTATTGTCTAAAGTGTTAACAACTTTATCTAAATAAAGGTTCATCTTGCCAAATCAAGTGACCAAAATGCTTCTCTCCTTTATATAAAGGGGAGAGGGTGACTGCAAAGGAGGCAAAACGATGAGTGAAGTGCGTTATCTAACCGTTACGGCTCTTACACGATACATTAAGCGCAAGTTTGATGTAGACCCTCACATGCAAGATGTATGGATTAAAGGAGAAATTTCCAACTTTAAACGTCATAGTCGGGGACATATGTATTTCACCTTGAAAGATCAAAATGCTCGTATCGCAGCCGTTATGTTTGCTGGGCATAACCGGCTGCTTAATTTTCAGCCTGAAGAAGGAATGAATGTACTCATTCGAGCTGAAATTTCGGTTTATGAACCAAGCGGAAATTATCAAATGTACGTAAAAGAAATGCAGCCTGACGGCGTTGGAAATTTATACTTAGCCTACGAACAGCTGAAAAAAAAGCTGGAAAAAGAAGGCTTATTTGATCCTGCTAGGAAACGAAAACTGCCCAAGTATCCAACAACAATAGGTGTTATTACATCTCCAACTGGAGCAGCCGTACGTGATATTATTACGACATTAAAGCGCAGATATAATGCGAACATTATTGTTATGCCCGCTCTTGTTCAAGGAGTGAATGCGGCACCGTCTATCATTAAGGCAATTGAAGAAGCAAACCGTCGTAAAGAAGCAGACGTATTAATTGTTGGCCGCGGTGGTGGGTCAATTGAAGAGCTTTGGGCTTTTAACGAAGAAAGCGTTGCTCGTGCAATTTTCACTTCTACTATTCCTGTTATTTCAGCGGTTGGACATGAAACCGATTTTACAATTGCAGATTTTGTAGCAGATCTTCGCGCTCCTACTCCAACAGGTGCTGCGGAATTAGCTGTGCCTCATATCAGTGAAATTACAGAAAGATTGACTCAGCGAAACATCCGTCTTCTTCGTTCGATGAAAGAAATGCTTCAGTCTAGTAGCCGCAGGCTTGAACGATCCCAGAAATCATATGCTTTTCGTTATCCTCAAAAGTTGGTCGAGCAAAAAGAGCAGCAGTTAGATCAGTTGATGGAGCGTTTTTATCGTGAAGGTAGAAGGTACATTGAACATAAACGGACGAACTACGAGCAGCTAACAGCCGCTTTGTTGCGCAATCACCCCGAGCATCAGTTAACGAAAGCGGCGGAGCGTCAACAGCAGCTGACGAAAATGCTGACAAAAGAGATGCAGCAGCTGCTAAAGCAAAAACAGCTTTTATTTGCAACGGCAACGTCAAAATTACATACGCTTAGTCCATTAAAAACAATGGAAAGAGGCTACAGCTTAGTATACGATAAAGAAAAAGAGTTAATTAAATCAACCAAACAAGTATCCAAAGGCGATGTGGTAAACGTTCGTTTGACCGATGGACAGTTGCAGTGTGAAGTTTCGAAAATAGAGGAGCGATGAAAAATGGCGACAAATAAAGAGTATACGTTTGAAGAGGCGATGGAGCAGTTAGAAACCATCGTAAACAAGCTAGAAGAAGGCGACGTGCCTTTAGAAGAAGCAATTCAACAATTCCAAGAAGGAATGACTCTTTCAAAATTCTGTCACGATCGTCTTCAGCATATTGAAAAGCAAATGGAAACTATTTTACGTGAAGACGGAACGCTTGAGCCATTCTCGGTGCAGGAGGAAGAGTGATGGTGAATGAAATGAATTTAAAAGAGTATATTTTTTTTACAAAAGATCGAGTAGAAACACGCTTGCCTGAAGTGGTAAAAGCATTACATGCTCCGGTTAACTTAAAGGAATCCATGCTTTACTCGCTTACGGCAGGAGGAAAGCGACTTCGCCCAGTGCTGTTGTTTGCAACGCTACATGCGTTTGGAAAAGACGAGAGCATGGGATTAGAAACAGCATGTGCAGTGGAAATGATTCATACATATTCTCTCATTCACGATGATTTACCTAGCATGGATGATGACGACTTAAGAAGAGGTAAACCAACGAATCACAAGGTGTACGGCGAAGCAACGGCTATATTAGCTGGAGATGCTCTTTTAACAAATAGTTTTCAGCTCATTTCTGAAGCGGCACATCCCGAGATTACATCACATATGAAGCTTCAGCTCATTACAGAACTGGTAAAAGCAAGCGGAACAGAAGGTATGATCAGCGGACAGGTTGCGGATATGGAAGGCGAAAAAAAGCAGCTCACGCTAGATGAGCTTGAATATATTCACCTTCACAAAACGGGGAAGCTGCTAGGTTTTTGTGTAAAAGCAGGAGCTATTCTTGCAAAAGCTACGCCTCTACAGCAAGAATTATTAGAAGAATTCAGTAAGCATGTAGGGTTAGCGTTTCAAATTCAAGATGATATCTTGGATGTGGAAGGGTCTGAAGAAAAATTAGGAAAGCCAATTGGCAGTGATACAGAAAATGAAAAAACGACATATCCTTCTTTGTTAGGTATGGAAGCGGCCAAAGAAAAGTTACAGTATCATGTTGAACAAGCACTTCTCTCGTTACGTCAAGCTCAAATTAAGCACGGATTACTAGAAGAAATTTGTTTATATATAGCAAAACGTGATAGTTAATGACGATCTCTGTCAGGTTTTTTGAGTGATACAGTAAAATAAGATTGAGTCCCAATAGGGGCTATGCTATAATGATTTTACTACTGTATAAAAGCGTAGTGCATAGGTTTGAAAGACATATACAATATCTTGGTGGCCGTTATCACATTTGTGTTAGCGGCTATTTTTTCACTGTTTTCCTTTGAATATCACTGGTTTACTGATAGAATATCAAAGGTATTGTAAGTAATAAGGAAATACTAAAAATTGACTATACGTATAAAACAATAGACAATGTATTAAGGTAACTTTATAACAAGTACGAAAGTGAGTGATCCACCTTGGATCTTACAACGATAAAAAATCCTGAGTTTTTAAAGAAAATGTCAGTAACACAATTAGAAGAACTAAGTGAAGAGATTCGTCGTTTTTTAATTACAAAGCTTTCTGCAACTGGTGGTCATATAGGGCCGAATTTGGGGGTTGTTGAGTTAACGCTTGCACTCCATAAAGTGTTCGACAGCCCAAAAGATAAATTTTTATGGGACGTGGGGCATCAGTCGTATGTCCATAAAATTTTAACAGGACGAGCGGGAGAGTTTGATACAATCCGTCAATATAAAGGATTATGCGGTTTTCCAAAGCGTGACGAAAGTGAACATGATGTATGGGAAACGGGACATAGTTCTACATCTCTTTCAGCCGCAATGGGAATGGCTGCTGCAAGAGATTTGCAAAAAACAAAAGCTCATATTGTTCCCATCATTGGTGACGGAGCTTTAACAGGTGGTATGGCTCTTGAAGCGCTTAACCACATCGGGCACGAGCAAACGGATATGACCGTTATTTTAAATGACAATGAAATGTCTATCGCTCCTAACGTGGGGGCTGTACACAGTATTCTAGGACGGTTGCGCACGGCAGGCAAATACAACTGGGTAAAAGATGAGCTTGAAGTCTTGCTGAAAAAAGTGCCTGCAGTAGGCGGTAAGCTTGCGGCAACGGCAGAACGTGTAAAAGATGGTCTAAAGTATATGGTCGTGTCAGGCATGTTCTTTGAAGACCTTGGCTTTACGTATTTAGGCCCAGTTGATGGCCATAGCTATGATGATTTATTGGAAACGTTACAATATGCAAAGAAAACAAAAGGTCCGGTGCTGATTCACGTTATTACGAAAAAAGGGAAAGGCTACTTGCCGGCGGAAAGCGATAAAAGCGGAGCATGGCATGGTACAGGCCCTTACAAAATTGAATCCGGTGACTTTATTAAAGACAAAAATGTTCCGATTGCTTGGAGTAAACTAGTAAGTGATACGGTATTGAAGATGGCTAGGGAAGATGATCGCATTGTAGCTGTAACGCCAGCAATGCCTGTGGGTTCAAAACTCGAAGCATTTCAAAAAGAGTTTCCGCATCGCATGTTTGATGTTGGGATTGCAGAGCAGCATGCAACAACAATGGCAGCGGGTCTTGCAACTCAAAATATGAAGCCCTTTTTAGCTATTTATTCTACGTTTTTACAGCGTGCATACGATCAAGTGGTTCATGATATTTGCCGTCAGAAGCTAAATGTATTTATTGGGATTGATCGCGCTGGGCTAGTAGGTGCTGATGGTGAAACGCATCAAGGCGTGTTTGATATTGCATTCTTACGTCATTTGCCTAACCTTGTTATTATGATGCCAAAAGACGAGAATGAAGGCCAGCACATGGTTCACACTGCTTTGACTTATGAAGAAGGTCCGATTGCTATGCGCTATGCTAGAGGAAACGGATTAGGTGTTGAACTAGATTCGGAATTGAAAAACATTCCGATCGGTACATGGGACGTATTAAAAGAAGGTTCAGATACAACCATTTTAACGTTTGGTACAACGATTTCAATGGCGATGGATGCAGCAGCAGAACTTGAGAAGCAAGGAATCAGCGTCAAAGTGGTAAATGCTCGTTTTATTAAACCGTTGGATGAAAAAATGCTTCATGAGATTTTCCAAACTAGTAAGCCTGTGATTACGGTAGAAGAAGCGGTACTTCAAGGCGGTTTTGGAAGCGCGGTGTTAGAGTTTGCATCAGAGCACGGCTATTATGATACGCGCGTTGAACGTATGGGGATTCCAGATCGCTTTATCGAGCACGGCAGCGTAACAAAACTTTTAGAAGAAATTGGCTTAACCAAAGAAGAGATTATAAATCGAGTTAAAAAACTCGTAACACCAACACAAAAGAGGCTTGAAGTTAAGTGACAAAAAAAGAACGAGTAGATGTATTATTAGTAGAACGAGGTTTGATTGAAACAAGAGAAAAAGCAAAGCGTACAGTGATGGCAGGACTCGTTTATGCGAATGAAGTCCGTTTGGATAAGCCGGGAGAGAAAATTGAACGCGATACGCCGCTGACAATTAAAGGTGCAGTGATGCCTTACGTCAGCAGAGGCGGCTTTAAGCTTGAAAAAGCGATTAAAGAATTTAATGTCCATGTAGCGGATAAAATCATGATTGATATTGGTTCTTCTACTGGAGGCTTTACCGATTGTGCGCTTCAAAATGGAGCGAAGATGTCCTATGCGCTAGACGTAGGCTATAATCAGCTAGCTTGGAAGCTTCGTCAAGATGAACGAGTAGAAGTAATGGAACGAACCAATTTCCGTTATGTGACGCCAGCTGATTTATCAAGAGGCTTGCCTGAATTCGCTTCTATTGATGTATCATTTATTTCCTTAAGACTCATTCTTCCTGTGTTAAAAACACTTCTTGTTCCACACAGCGATGTTGTTGCGCTCGTTAAGCCACAGTTTGAGGCTGGAAGAGAGCAAGTTGGGAAAAAAGGAATCGTGCGTGATTCAAAAGTGCATGAAGAAGTTCTTCAAGGCATGGTGGATTTCTCCCTTCGTCAAGGATACGATGTATATAACATGTCGTATTCACCGATAACGGGAGGAGATGGAAATATCGAATTTCTTCTCCACTTGCGCTGGAAAGGCGAGCGTGAACTTGGTGAAAATCAAGCTCCGCTTACTGTGAGCGAAGTAGTCGAAGAAGCACATAAGACGTTAAAAGAGAAAAAGTAATAATGGCCAATGTTAAGCAAAGACTTAGCATTGGCGATTTGATTATGACTCTTTATACAAAAGGTGCATAATCAAGTTGAACACATTATGATACTTAATTAGTGAAAGACTTATAAACAACAAAACAAAAAGAAGATTACATATTAATGTGAGGTGCCAACATGAATAAAGGGCAAAGACATATTAAAATTCGTGATATTATCACGAATAATGATATTGAAACACAGGATGAATTGGTAGATATTTTAAAAAACCAAGGTTTTAATGTAACACAGGCAACAATCTCTCGTGATATTAAAGAACTGCACTTAGTCAAAGTGCCTTTGATGGACGGTCGATACAAATACAGCTTGCCTGCAGATCAGCGTTTTAATCCCTTACAAAAGTTAAAGCGCTCTCTTATGGACGCATTTGTAAAAATTGATTCAGCGGGGCATATGTTGGTGATGAAAACATTACCGGGAAATGCAAATGCGATTGGCGCATTAATTGATCATTTGGATTGGGATGAAATATTAGGAACAATTTGTGGAGACGATACATGTTTGATTATTTGCCGTACTCCTGAAGATACGCAAATTATATCAGACCGATTCTTAGAAATGTTATAAAGGTGAGTGAAGCAGGTTGTTAGCTGAATTATCCATTAAAAACTTTGCGATTATTGATGAACTTTCTGTTTCATTTGAAAAAGGCTTAACGGTATTAACAGGCGAAACAGGAGCGGGGAAATCGATTATTATTGATGCCATTTCATTGTTAGTAGGTGGAAGAGGCTCTTCGGAGTTTGTACGCCACGGAACAGACAGAGCCGAAATTGAAGGACTTTTCTTATTTGATGAAGAACAGCATCCGAGTCACGAAAAAGCCAAACAAGTCGGTTTGGAAGTGGAAGATGGAATGATTGTGCTTCGCCGAGATATCACTACAAATGGGAAAAGTATTTGCCGCATCAACGGTAAGCTCGTAACGTTAGCTATCCTACGTGAAGTTGGACAGACGTTAATTGATATACATGGACAGCACGAGCACCAAGATTTAATGAATCAAGATCGTCACTTAACTCTTCTTGATCAATATGGAGGAGAAAAAGTAGAAGAGGCTTTGACGGAGTATCGAGAGGTATTTTCTAGGTATACATCGCTAAAAAAGCAGCTTGATCAATTAACTGAAAATGAACAGCAGATGGCACATCGCCTCGATCTTATTCAATTTCAATTAGATGAAATCAAAGCGGCAAATTTGCAGCTGAACGAAGACGAGGAACTAAATGAAGAGCGTTTGAAGATTTCTAACTTTGAAAAGATCTATACGTCGCTAAACGATGCGTACAATGCCCTGCACGGTGAACACCAAGGTTTAGATTGGGTCGGTGTAGCAATGAACCATACGGAGGATATTTCGTCACTGGAAAAAAACTATGCCGAAATTTCTGAGATCATTTCATCGAGCTTCTATCAGCTAGAAGACGCATCTTATAAAATTCGTCAGCAGCTTGATTTATTAGAATTTGATCCCAAACGCTTAGACTTTATTGAAGCGCGTTTAAATGAAATTAATCATTTAAAGCGTAAATACGGTCAAAGTGTAGATGAAATTCTAGAATATGCAGCGCAAATTGAAGATGAAATTGATCGTATTGAAAATCGAGATACGCATGTGAGCAAGATCAAAGAAGAGTTAAACAGTGTAGCACAGGATTTATTAGTAGAAGCTAATAACGTTTCAGCTATTCGAAAAAAACTTGCTCAGGAGTTAACGGACAGTATCCATCATGAGCTTCAAGAACTGTATATGGCTAAGACCGTATTTCAAATTAAATTCTCTGTTGTAAATGCAGGTAAAAATGACGTTGAAGTAAATGGAGAAAGAATAAAATTCACCAAAGACGGCATTGACAACGTAGAATTTTATATTTCTACTAATCCTGGTGAACCTTTAAAGCCTCTTGCAAAAGTAGCATCAGGAGGAGAACTGTCAAGAATTATGCTGGCGTTAAAAAGCATCTTCTCTAAGCATCAAGGCGTGACGTCCATTATCTTTGATGAAGTTGATACAGGCGTAAGTGGAAGAGTAGCTCAATCGATCGGTGAAAAAATACATGCTATTTCTGTTGATTCACAAGTTCTCTGTATATCTCATCTGCCTCAGGTAGCTGCGATGGCAGATACTCATCTCTTTATTGCTAAAGAGATAAAAGGTGATCGTACAACGACGTCTGTTCTTCCGTTAACTGTTGATGAAAAAGTAAAAGAAATTGGTCGAATGATTGCAGGAGCTGAAATTACAAGCTTAACGAAGGAACATGCCAAAGAGCTTTTAGATTTAGCGGATAAGATGAAGCACACCATTTAAAAAAACACCTTTTAACACGTAACAGTATGTGTTAAAGGTGTTTTTTTATACAAAATGGAGGAACTGAAAATGTTTCCTTGCACTTCTTTTCATTTTTCTCTGAACTTCTGTTATAAATGCGCTCTAAGAAGGCTAAATTAAATGTGTAGCCATTTAGGCGAGGAAGCGAGGAGAGTGAAAACATGCAAAATCGATACAGACATATAATTGGTGCGATTCTCCTTGTTTCGTTCATTTTTGTAGGATTTATTCCAGTTGTGCAACAATATATACACATTCCAAAACAAATCGTCTTATTTGAACAGCAAAAAGAAAAAATTAATACGACATTACCGCTTAGCGTAGAAGCTTCATCACCTGTTTACGATGTAACAAGTAACAAGGCGAAGCTGACCGTAGCAGGCAAACAAGTAGGCAAAGAAGAGTTGATGCTTCATTTGGCCGGTATTCCTGTAAAGCGTGTAGACGTGCAGGTATTATCTGATTTTAAAGTCATTCCAGGTGGACAATCAATCGGTGTGAAATTAAATTCAAAAGGTGTTCTTGTTGTAGGCTATCATCAAGTAGATACAGCAAAAGGTAAAAGATCTCCTGGCGAAATTGCGGGTATTCAAGTTGGAGATATGATTACGAAGATTAATGGTAAAACCATTGAAAAAATGAGTGATATTACACCGTTTATTCAGCAGGCAGGAAAAACGGGTGAACCATTAAATCTGCATATTTTAAGAGAAAAAAAGCAGTTTGACACTAAGCTATATCCGTTAAAAGATAAGCAAGATTATGCTTACAGAATCGGTTTATATATCCGTGATTCAGCTGCAGGAATTGGCACAATGACTTTTTATGATCCAAAATCTAAAAAATACGGCGCTTTAGGTCATGTTATTTCGGATATGGATACAAAAAAGCCAATCGTAGTAGAAGATGGACAAATTGTCCGTTCGACCGTTACATCAATTGAAAAAGGTTCTAACGGCGTTCCCGGCGAAAAGCTAGCAAGGTTTTCTGAAGATAGACAAATCATTGGAAATATTACACGAAATAGTCCTTTTGGTATTTTTGGAAAATTGTCTTCAACGATGGAAAACGGAATAATGGATAAAGCAATGCCAATTGCCCTATCTCATCAAGTAAAAGAAGGACCGGCTAAAATTCTAACGGTAGTAGATGATGATCAAGTGGAAGAATTTGATATTGAAATTATGAGTACTATACCTCAAAAGTTTCCGGCTACTAAAGGAATGGTTATTAAAATTACAGATCCTAAATTGCTAAAGAAAACAGGTGGAATTGTTCAAGGAATGAGCGGGAGCCCGATTATTCAAAACGGTAAAGTCGTTGGAGCGGTTACCCATGTTTTTGTAAATGATCCTACCTCGGGTTACGGTGTCCATATTGAATGGATGCTTAACGAAGCAGGAATCGATATTTATAAAAATAATCGAAAAAAAGCGAGCTAATGTTGTCATTAGTTCGCTTTTTTTGATAAAAATTATTGTCGTAAATGTAAGAGAAAAACGTCGAAAAACAAAGAAAATAAGAGAAAATCGAATAAATTCCATTTAAAAGACTTTTTTCTAAAAAAATAAAGGAAATAATGTTGCATTGTCGAATTTGTCCTTTAGAATAAAGAATAGAGACACGTAGGAAACGACGTATAACATAAAGGACTGAGGAGGAAGCTGCATTGAAAAAAATTAAAGTATGCTTGGTTGATGATAATCGGGAACTAATTGGTTTGCTTGAAGATTATATTTCAGAGCAAGAAGACATGGAAGTAATCGGAGTAGCTTACAATGGACAAGAGTGTTTATCCATTTTAAAAGATAAAGATCCGGATGTTCTTGTATTAGACATTATTATGCCGCATCTAGATGGATTAGCAGTTTTAGGTCAGTTAAAAGAAATGAAAAAAGAAAATTATCCAAATGTCATTATGCTAACAGCATTTGGGCAAGAAGACGTAACGAAAAAAGCGGTTGATTTAGGAGCTGCTTATTTTATTCTAAAGCCGTTTGATATGGAAAACTTAGTGAATCATATTCGTCAAGTTAGCGGACAAACATCTTCATTTATGCAACGTTCATCTTCTTCCATGCGTTCACATCGCGACAGCAAACCAGCAAATTTAGATGCAAGCATTACGAGCATCATTCACGAAATTGGTGTACCTGCTCATATCAAAGGCTATTTGTATTTGAGAGAAGCCATTTCAATGGTATATAAGGATATTGAGCTGCTTGGGTCGATTACAAAAGTACTGTATCCTGATATTGCAAAAAAATATAATACAACGGCAAGCCGCGTTGAGCGCGCCATTCGTCATGCCATTGAAGTAGCATGGAGCCGAGGAAATATTGATTCCATTTCTTCATTATTCGGATATACTGTCAGCATGTCAAAAGCGAAGCCGACAAACAGTGAATTTATCGCCATGGTTGCGGATAAATTGAGGTTAGAACACAGGGCATCCTGAAAGAGTTAGGACGCTTGAAGTGACTGCTTTCAGCGTATCCTCTATAGGATTGTAGGTGATTGCAAATTGACCGATAAACTTCTATTTAGACCTATAAATATCATAGTTGCTTTACAAATAATACCGTCTTTTATTGGTTTACTAAAAATCAATGAAAGGCGGTTTTTTGTTGTGAACAATTATGAATTACAAGTTGAAAATTTCATGTTGTACTGTTCAAGCAGAAATTTATCTCAGAAGACGTTAAAAAGCTATGAACAATCATTACGATTATTTGGTTTATATTTAGCTGATGTATTTAAAATTACTGACGTAGAAAAGGTAAAGTCTGTTCATATTCGTAAGTACATTCAATATCTACGAGAAAGAGGTAAGTATACAGTCTCTCGTAATGTAATGGCAAATGATATAAATTTTCCTCAGAACAGAACGGATTTTTCAAAACCTATAAGTGATAGTACGATTGCTAATTATTTACGAAACATAAAAGTGTTCTTTAATTACTTATACGATATAGAAAAGGAAATCAAACAAAATCCTGTGAGTTCAATCGAGAATATTAAACCCCTAAGAAAGCAAAAAACTTTATTAGAAGAAGATGAACTTATAAAGGTACTCCGTCAATGTGATACAACTACTTTCTATGGATATAGAAATTGGGTCATCATAAGGCTACTTCTTGATACAGGAATGCGTATATCGGAATGTTTGTCTTTAGTACCGGAAGTATTGGACTTTAAAAACAAATCTATATTGATTCAAAATCCTAAAAATAACAAGCAAAGATATGTGTATTTCTCCCATAGAATGTCCAGCGACTTAAAGCGTTGGTTACTTTATCGCGACCGTTATTCAAATAGTGATTATTTGTTTCCTACGATAAGAGGAACGCAGTTAGAAGTCCGTAATTTTGAGAAAACGTTAAGAGAACTAGGTAAACGAGTTAATGTTTCTATACACCCTCATCAATTACGAAATAATTTTGCGAAGTATTACTTGCTTCACGGGGGTGATTGGGCAACTTTGTCACGGATTCTAGGGCATTCAAGCGTGGAGGTAACTCAGAAAGCGTATTTAGATTTCGCTGATAAAGAAGTAGGAGAAAAATATCAAAGGCACTCTCCTTTAAATAATCTTAAGTTATAACAAAAGAGAAAGCCACGCGTTCGCACCGCGTGACTCAAAACCAATATACAGCTAAATACAGGATATCCCATACATTTAGCACCTTCATTATAGGATTTTAAAAAATATAATGCAAGGGGTTTAGTTTTCTATTGTCTTTTTTAGGAAATGAAGTGTGGGTATTCATCGTGGAATGACCTAACACACGTAATTTAAACTTGAACAGGTGAGATTCAGCCAATGTCGGAAAGTGGAATCGTAGTTGCATTATGAGTGATTTCCTTGTTTACCTCGCAACTAGTCTAGGGGAGAACGCCCATAAACGGTTCGGTTTGGTAGCTAGGTGTATTAAGGTGCAGGTAGCGACGAATAGACTTAAAAGCATGTAGGACTAGCTTTGCATGTAGAAAGTTCGTTGTTGGAGAAATCCAAGCGTTCAAACAAGGTGATACATGAAAACCTCAGAAAACTCAGTTCAATTCAGTATTAAAGAATGTCTGCTTTTAAAGTACTTAATTTTTTTAAGTGCTATAAAGGTAATCATTCTTTTGTCCAATGTTTCCTAGAGAAATCTAGTTAATTCAGTAGCAAAAGAAACCAAAAATCAATACATTTATTAACAAAATAATGCTAAAGTTTGGTATGTTTAACTATACATAGAAACCACTTTGAGTATCAAATAAAGAGGAGGTAGACAAAGCGTTGGCACAGCCAAGAAGATGGATAGATGAAATAATTGAAGCCCTTGAGGAATTAGGTGGAGAGGCTTCTTTAGCAGATATAGCACAAAGGATAGAAGATAGAAATCTCATGGATTTTAGCCAAAATAAACATTGGAGAGATAGGATAAGAAGTACGATATATCATTACTCTAGTGACTGTGATATTTACACAGGAGAAGTCGGTAGTGAAAAGGATATTTTTTATGCAGTGAGAGGTAAAGGAAATGGTTATTGGGGTTTAAGAATATTTGAACCTAAGGAAAATACCGTATCTTTAACAGACGATGACCTAGGATTTAGGGAAGGAAGAAAAAAGTTAGTTCAACATGTTATCAGAGAAAGAAATCCAAGGGTAATCCAATTAGCTAAAGAGAAGTTCAAGAAAGAACATGATGGAAAGTTGTTTTGTGAAGTTTGTGGTTTTGACTTTTATAAAACATATGGGGAGATTGGACAAGACTTTATAGAAGGACATCATACCATGCCTGTTTCGGAAGTTGAAGAAGAATATGCTACAAAAGTAGAAGATATAGCAATGGTTTGTTCGAATTGCCATAGAATGTTGCATAGAAAAAGACCATGGCTAACAAAAGAACAATTACAGAAGTTGATAAAACTCTAGGATGAGGTGATGTTAATGACTATTAAAGAAGAGTATAGATATGAAGAAAAAGATAGCAATGGGGTTACAGTAGGAGGCTACAGGGAATTAACACCTGATGTATATTACGAAGTTCTAATCCAGAGAGTAACAAAGAACTTAAGGGAATATGCAGAAACGATGGAAGACGAACTACATAATAAATCCGAAGATGAATCAATGTATTATTATGGAAAGAACCACAATGGAGAAAGCGTAAGGTTAACTTATATTGATAAGCTAGATGAAATTACCAAATATAAGGTGCAATATCCAAACCTTTTAAGGCAATCACTAATCACTAGTATTTATAGCTTTGCAGAAGAAAGGCTTCTAAATGCGTGTAGTAGAAGTGGCGTGCTAATGAATCTAATGTCATTAACTGATTACCGTGAAGGAGTTAGACGGAGAACAGGGCGTAGAGATACAGGAATATTTTTAGCAAAAGGGTATCTAAGAGATTGTGCTAATATTGATATCACTTCTTTTTCAGATAAATGGAAGAGATTAGACGCCTTTAACAAACTACGAAACTGTATTGTGCATGAACTTGGCAATACTAACGGCTTTTCATATATGGATAGCCCTGGAAGAAGAGAAGGTCTTCAAAAAGCTATTGATTATTTGGGAGATGGGGTAGTGAATCTTGAATATGGATATCTTGTTCTTACGGATAAGGCTTCTTTTGAATTCCTAGATACTGTTAATGAACTTTTTAAAGAATTTTATGAGACTCTTGTAAAGCAAATAAAGATAAAAGAGAGTAATCAATTAAAATAAATTGTTAAGCAATTGATTCATAATGGAGGGATACAAATGGAAACATACGAGAAAGAAATAAGAGATATTCTGGCGTCAGTGAAAGAAACATCTGAAATGATGAAAGAAGACAATGTTAGGTTGGATAATATCGCTGAGTTAGTCGAAAGTAATGCTGAAAAAGCTGAAAAAATTCTTGCTATGATGGATGAGACTAGTAAAGGTCTATCAAGATTGGAAGAAACAATAGATAGTATGGACAGGGGCTTTTTGAAGAAGATGAATCAAAAAGCTGAAATCATGGAGATTTTGAACCGTATCAACGACCGTTTAGAATGCCGTACACCTGCTTCTGAAATAGTTGAATCCATGTGTGCTTCTGAGGAAGGAAAGAATAAATAAAGATAAGGTGGGGCTTTATTGCACGCCTTAGAAGGCATTTGAAGGTAACCAAAAGGCAGGTTCTTACTACATGGATAATCTGTAATAAAAACCTGCTTCTGATGTACCAGTGATTAGGAATAGGTAGGTTTAAATGGCTTGTCGGCAAATCATATATTTTTGGACGTTGATTGCTACGTCTGATTCATTTAGAAACATTGCTATACGCAGCATTGACGCATAATGGTAAAGTGCCAGTCCTTCTTTTGGAACTTCTAAGGTATCACCGTCTTTTAACGTAATAACCGATTTATCTTCCAGTGTTTCGACTTCAGTAATAGATTCTTGAAGCCGTTCCATAAGTACATCTTTTGAAAGGACTCTAACAAACGAAAAGTCTCCGATGTCTAGTATTAATGAATATTTTTGAGTGATATTTTCAATAGTTTTTACACTCACTTCAAAGTATTCCGCAACGCCTTCAATCGTCACTAACTCTAAATTAGGAAGTGAATTAGTTGGTTTGATTCCTTCTAAAATCTCCGCATTTGTAAACCAATTGAGATACAGTTCAAGACCTAGCCCTTCTTTTGCTAATTCTTGTTCGATTTCTGTTGTCATTACATTGTTTTCTACGTTTACTTTTTTCATTGATAGATTCCCTCTTTCATGTAATTTATTTTCGATTCACGGTATTGTTCCGTTCTTCGTGTCTTGTATTGGAAGTTGATAAACAAAATTGTGACAAAAAACATGAAATTTATTTTGAGAACATATCATAAAAATATTTCATCTACTACTCCTACTGATAAGATTCCTTCTGTTTCTTTACGTGTTTGATTCTTTCTTAACTGATTGTGTCTTGTTGAATGTTCTTACATCACAATACCAAGAACAATGAATCCACATATTTGGTGCATTAAGCAATATCTAATTGTCCCAAAAAATGTGTAAAGTCAATTAACTTGTCACTAATCTTGTGACAATACACTTTTAGATAAGAATTGAAGCAAAGATTCAACAAGTAATTTTATACTCTGTAACATAAATTTAACAAACCCTTCATCCCTACTCTCCCAAGGGATTCAACGTTTTGGTGAAAAATGATACAAAATCTTACTTGTTTTTAATGCTATTTGCTTGCTTATATACTAAGAAACGTATGAAAGAAGTAAGATAAACGTTAAAGTTATTTAGAATGGGGCGTTAGCCAAATCCTTTAGGATTTAAGGACAAGTCTATTCTTTTATAAAAAGTAATCAAAATAATATTCCGCCTAACGGCGGGTTCTCGTAAACTCGAACTTGTTTATTACAAAAAGAAAAGTATTGTTTTTATCATTACAATATATAGATAAGTGATGAAGAGATTAAGACCAAGTTTCGCGATTGCATTTTGTTATCTCTTGTCATAATTTCTTGTACTCAATGAAAACCCGTAGGCTTTTGGTTTGCTTGATTATGGATTTTTTGTTGTATTTAAAGATTGAAAATTTGAATTACTTTCCGCATTCTTCTTGTAAAATCTACTCTTAGCCAGCTATAGGTATAGGAAATACTTAACGGTGTTTCCACAAGCTTAAAGTCATTGTTCAAATCATTGGCTGACATAATTCCTTTACATATATATGCCTGTTCAAGATAAGGCGGTTGTTAGCCGTCTTATCTGCTTATTTTTTACAAATGCAGGTAACAAATTTACTTAATATATACAGATACACTGAAAAGGAGATGAACAAATTGAAAGAAGAGTTTCAATTACGTGGAAAAGTTGTTCGGTTAGCGAGAGAAATTCAAGATACCAAGTGTATGGAATTAGCTAGGTTGATTGAAATTGATTCAGATTTCTTAACTAAAATGGAAAGAGAAGAGAGAACTATTTCGAAACGAAATGAAATTAAAATTTTGCGGGGGCTTCGAATAATTGGAGTAACCGATAGTCAATTAGTAGCGTTGACCTTGATTGTAAATTATAGCGAAAGCGAGGTAATTGAAAATGGCAATACAGAGAAGTTTAACTGAAAAGCAGCGAGAATTTTTAAGAGAATATGTACAACGTAGTAGCCAAGGTGAAACAGATACAGCTATCGCCAAAGAATTTGGAATTTCGCGTAAAACCCTTTGGGAGTGGAAGAACACTGATACAGGTAAACAAATTCAGCGTGAACACCAAGAAAAGCTACTAGATGAAGCAATCCCTGTTTTTAATAGAGTATTAATTGAAAAAGTAAATACAGGAAGTTATAAGCATATGGAGTTATTCGCTAAAATTAGAGAACTATTACCTAACACCAAACAAGAATTAACTATTGAGAATAAAGGTTCTGAAATTGTTCAAAAAGGTTTAGATGCAAATGAACTTGCACGAATAGAGAAACTTTTACAGGATGATACGTCAGAAGAGAAAAAAGAAGATAGTTTACAACAACATGTTGAGAATTCGGTTAATGTATTCTACGAGAATACAGGTAAAAAACAACAGGAATTACACTGAAAAATAAAAGAATGAGTATGAAAGGCGGTGTGTTCGGTTGCACCGTCTATTATTTTGCACACAGAAGGGAACTAGTAAAGGTTATGTTAATTAATGTATTTGAAAATGATGTGATTATGAAGACATGTACAAAGTGTAAAAAGAAAAAGCCAATAGATGGCTATTATAAACAAGTGAATGGAAAATACGGTAGGCGTTCAGATTGTAAGAAATGTTTGAACGAAAGAAGTATGCAGTGGCACATAAACAATAGAAGTCAATCACTTGCTAATAATAGGAGACACTACTATGCAAATAAGGAAAAGCGAACAGTATACTATCACAATTACCGTGCCCAACAACAGGGTCTACCTGCAACTTTAACTTTACAGGAATACAATAAGGCATTACAAGAACAAGGTGGAGTGTGTTTGTTCAATCATCAACCAGATAATTTATCAATGGAACACTTTATTCCTATTTCATGGGGAGTAGGCTTAGGGACAAGCTTTGAAAATATTGTTTTTATAGATAGATGGCTAAATAAATCAAAAGGAAATCATCATCCTTTTCATTGGATTAAGTATCAGTCACGTTATGTTCAGAAACATTTTTACAACGTTTTGATACCTATGCTTGCAGAAAGAAATCAGATGACCACAAAGGAATTTGAAGATTATGTAGATAGTTGTTACATGCAGTATATAAAAAATAAGTCAAATGGAGGAAATTAATCATGGATAAAAATATCATTATTGCAGAACTACAAGAAAAGGCATTTAACGGGGATGAACAAGCATTAGAACTATACAATGAACATGTGAAACGAGGGGACGCACCTCGTATTAATGTTCAATTCAAATCATCATTAGAAACAATGTCAATGATGAGTGCAGGCTATGAAGCAGAAGCAGAAAAGCGAGGAGACAATTTATTTATTAGTCCACCTAGAGAATTAACACATGAAGAGGTTATGAAAGCAAATGCGTTTACTAAAATGGCTTATGGTTTTGCACAGCGAGAACAAGCAGTAGCACAACACAAGGAACAACGTCGTGAGTATAGACGTTCATTAGATAATCCACAAGAAAAGGCACAAGCCAAGTTTGAAGAAGCTACCCAATCAAAAACATTCGGTGAAATGTTTAAATCACCATTCGATAAAATTTCAAATAGCTATAACTAATGATAATAAAGAGAAGAGATAAAGTGCTTGGTACCGAACAATTTCATATTTCTATAGATACAGTTTAATATTCGGGAATGGTCAAAGGTGAAGACGTAGGATAATAGTTCCTACGTCTCTTTTTTTTTTGGTGTTTGATAGCAGAACCTTATAAATGAAGGTAGGGCATTAAAAATTGAGGGGAGGGGGTAATTATTAATGAAAAACTATAGCTGAAATAATCGATTCTATAATCATGCTAATGACGATTAAAAAGAATGGACTAATTTTAAAGCTAAACGAGTTTTCGTTTTGGTTTTCTTTTTTAGTAATATTTATTTCCATCTTGTTTCCTCCTCTCTTGCTACTTTTTCTTGAAGAATATTTTTCAAAGAATATAAACACTTAGAACATTCAAAAGCACATCTGTTTTTTATCCCCTCATAATAAGAAAAGCACTCATTTGATTTTTTACTCCCTAGTGAACACAAAAATTTATCTGCTATAACCCTTCAACAACCATTTTTCGTATTTCAGACGCTAATATGAGAAAAAACATAATTTTTTATGCAGAGAGACGCCCTACGACGCAATTAACTTTTCTAAGTAAGGTATTAAATCATTCGATGCAAATTTTCGGTGTGTAAGCTTCCTTTAAAAATGAAAAATTCTTCCCTCAAAGGTGTACTTGCAATTTCAATACACAAAAGGACAGTGAATTGTTAAATTGAATTATTTAAAGGTGAGGTATTAACAAGTAGTGTAGTTTTTGAACAATGGTCATGACATATATAAAACCCAAGAAATGCACCATATACGTAACGGTATCTCAATGTAATCTTTGTTACATTACTTTAATGAAGCGCTGGGGCACAAGGAGTAGAAGGTATTTAATTAGAGTAACAAAAACTTTTCTGTTACTCTAAAAGGAGGTATCAACTTTATTGTAAGTCACTAATAAAAGACAAAATAAAAAAAACACCGACTCATTAAGTAAGTCCGTGCTTTCCTGTCTCCTCATTAATATTAACTTCTTTTCGTTTTGCGTAGATTGTAGAACGAGGTACACCAGTCATTTTCACAATATCATTGACGCTTAATCCTTTTTCCTCACGTTCTTCGTAAAGCTTTAAAGCCTTCTTTACTTGTTTCTCATCTTGACCTTTACGTCCCATATGTTTACCTTGTGCTTTTGCACGTTCTCTTCCTTCGGCAGTACGTTCATTAATTATGTCACGTTCAAATTCAGCAATAGAACCTAACAAAGAGAACATTAGCTTTCCTGTAGAGGTTGTAAAGTCTATTTGTTCTTTAATGAATACTAAACCTATTCCACGTTCCTCTAACTCTTTAGCAATCTTATGCAAATCAAATGTCGAACGGGCTAGACGGTCAATTTTGTAAACAATTAACTTGTCGCCTTCTCTAAGATAATCCAACGCTTTATGTAGTTCCTTACGTTTACTATTGCTACCACTTTCTTTCTCCATAAATATCTTGTCAATTCCGTGTTCTTGTAACTTCTCTATTTGTAAAGACAAGTCTTGTTCTTTTGTCGATACACGTGCATATCCGATATTAGCCATTTGTTCTTCGTCCTCTCGAATGTCTATAAGTCTAAATAACTTCTGTACATTATATTCTAGACTAACTTCTAGATAATTTCAAGACATTATATTAAACAATATTCACCTCTATGGAACAGTGTCTAAAAGTTGTAAGTTCTAGACAGTATTAGATTCTTTTTAGCTATTAACAATGTCATTTAGTCCAATGGCATTTAGCGTCTTTATTGTTTACATATGTTATTGTCTATCTTATCTGTTTCTTCTTGTTACATTAACGAATGATTCAAAAATTAAAATTAAATAAACTCAATTGAAAGAGAAAATAATCTTTTAATGAATGAGTAAAAACACAGTGATAAGTGAGTTTTTTTATTTAAAAGAGAGTCAGACCCCCATAGAGGGTGGGCTAGGGGCAGTTGTGCTGGCTAATGGCTACCGCATATATGTAAGATGAAAATAAAGGTTTGGTTGTTACTTGAATTTCGAAATTCATTTATTAAAAAAGCAAATAAAAAATTTTTCACTAGTTTTTAACCTATAACTGTTACTTTTTAAATACCAATAAAAGTATATTTTTTATGTTGAAAATGAAGTACTATTAAGCCATATAAGGGGGAGGAATAATGAGTATTGAACTAAATTTGTTACTAGAAGAATACATAGAAAAGGAAGATATAGAAAAGGTAATATTTGAACTAGGATTTAAAAAAGATGATAAATATGAGAATTCTTATTTATGGTATGATGAAGGATTTCTTTCAACAAGAGGCTGTTGGTTTTCTTTTAATTATCAAGATTCTTACTGTGTGAATGAAGAAGCACAACAATATAAAACAATTAAGATGTTGTGCGGTTCTTCTACCTATGCGGGACGTAGTTACTATGACTTAGAAATGCAATTAGAAGTACTAAGAAAACTAAAAAGTGAGTTTGGTGGTATAATTCATAACCCTGATAATGATGAATATGGAGTTTTTGAGAATTGGCTACCTAAACTCTCGAAAACAGAGATGGCTTGTGGAAAAGCTTATCTTCACTTCTTAAATAATTTACATAAAGTAAAAATGCTTATTGAAGAAGTAGATATGAAAAAAGTGAAGAGGGACGGTGATTTTGGTACTTTGATGTTTAACGTACCACTTCTAAGAAATAATACACTTATTCCGTTCTGCTTATCAGTGTTAGAGACGTTTCTACGGCAATTCTTCACAAGTTATTTGCAAACTAATGAAGAAGCAATGAATGAGATATTTAAACAAAAAGAACAGTTGAATTATTCTGTTGTACAAGAACTATTAAAAGGTGAAAAAAGTATTATTGATGTCGAATTAGAAAAGTATTCTTTTCAAAGTTTCAAATCTGCGAACAAAGCTTATGTAAAATATCTTGGTATTGATTTATATAAAGATGTATTGAGAAACATACTTCTTTATGATGATAAAGAGACGACAATTATATCTGTTCTAACGGAATTAATAGAAAAAAGACATAGGATTATACATGAGGCGGCGTTAGAGGATGATTTAGGACAAGAGAAAATGGATAAATATTATTTTTTCCTAAAGGCTTTTGGAGAAGTTTTTATAAATACAGTTATGGAAAAAAGAAAACTTCGACTTTTGATAAACGAAGAACTGTAGGATATATTTATTTACATGTTTTGTTTTGAATGAAGGAAATGAATCTATAATGTAGAAATAATGTAACGTTGCCTTTTATATTAAAGTTCTAGAGGAAGGAAGGTAGTTGGAATGAAAGTACTTGATGATTATCTAAAAGCACATGATAATACCACGTATTATACCGTTGAAACACTACTAACCGAAGAAAACAGGGATAAATTAGAAGCTATCAGTATAATTATAGGTGATGATTTTGAGGCACTTTTTATTAACGAAATCCTAAGGCAACATTTTAAGACCTTTGAAACTGAACTTAATGTAGATTTATTAAATGACTCACACGAGGTAGTACTGGAAGCTTTGGCGGATAGAAGGAATTCATTAAGAGAATATTAAATCTTAATTATTTTATGAAGAACACAAATCTAATGTGTTCTTTTTTTATTTTTATTATAAAATATTGTAAGTAAATACTTAAATAGGAATTCACTTCGCCTTTATAGTATTATAGATGCATGAAAGATAAGAGTAGTTCAAAGGGAGGTATCGCATGAAAGCACACCAATTAATTCATAGATATGATATAAATCATTGGAGGAAGTACCGACCTTTCGAACCACAGTATGCAAAATTTTCTCCACATGAGATATTAGCAGGGTTTAAAATTGAAGATATATGTATGCAATATGGAAATGCACGGGCTTCGTTATTATGTATGGAAGTGGACGATTATGGAAGGTTACTTGTGACACACGACAAACTTCATTTTGTTTACATACGTTCAAAGTTTCTATTCGATGCATTAGCAAATTACAATTATTGCATAGACCTATCTTGGCAATTTTTATATCTATATTATGGTTACGATGATTATGGCATAATTCAGGATAGACGGCGTTATGAAAATGAAACTAAAGAATGTAACAAAGAAAGTTTACGTTATAGATTAGTAGGGTTAGCTAAGGAACAAGAGAAATTCGATTATATAATGGCATTTTTAGAAACACCTTTAACTAAGGAAATTCGTAGTGCCTATAATTACATCAAACATCGTGGAACATATCATATAGAAGGTTTGGGAATAAATAACAGTGAAAGCTTTCCCATGGATTTCAATGGGAAAAAATTGCGTATGATAACAAGGGAAACTATTGATGTGGATGAATGGAAAGAAAAACTAGTGGAGTTCGATATTTCTTTCTATAAGTATTTAGATAAACTTATTAAACAAATCATGCCTTCTACATTTGTTGAAGGTACATTTTATTCAGGTGACTTGAGTAAATTATCTAGAGAAGTAGAAATGTGGTATAAAACAAGTGAAACTAAAGAAATGGTTAAGGATTAGAAATAAAGAATATTGATGAATGGGTTATAGTCTTCTATACTAACGAGTGAAGAAAATAAAACTATTTTAAAGACGTAACCTATTAGTTACGTCTTTTTTATTACTCAAAAAAGCTATTGAAAGGATGTTTCTTAAATAATTTTGAACCGTTGTTGGCAAGTTTTGAAACATCGTCCCAACTTAACAAGTGACTTATTTTACTAAAATCAAATCCTGTTAAGTAAACAAGAGAGAGTATATCTTTAGTTTCAAAAATATACTGTTTTATTAAATATTGTTGAATTTTTTCAAGGTTTAAGTCAGAAACTTCTTTAACAGCTGTATTTATAGTCCAAGAAATACTACCTTCTTTTAATGGTTCGCCTGAACTTTTGCAAATTAAGAAGTCACTTTTAATACGTTTTTGTTTCTTGAAGGTAAGATATTCATTAATTAGTTTAGATAAGCCTACTGGCAATTTTAATTGTCTAGTTTTTGTTTTATCTATAATTGTAAGTATTCCCTTTTCAAAATCTTTCTCTTTTAGATGTGCGATTTCTTTTCTATCTAATCCGAGAAGAATTAGGGAAAACATCAACCTGTCTCTTAAAGGGTTATAACCCTTATCGAATTGACAATAAATTTTTTCAATGATTTCTGGGGTTATGGCAAGTGTTTCTTTCTCTTTAGGAATAACAAGGTCACCTAATCTATCAATTATGTCGTTGGCTGTAACGAATTCAAGAGGATTAGAACTATAGAATTTATTCTCGTTAAGTCGTCTAAAGAAAGTACGTAAATATCTGTACTGTGATTTGACAGTACCTTCCTTAAGTTTACTTTTCTCATTGTTATTTTTATTTAGACTTCTATTACTCTTACTAGGATTAACGGCTAGCCACTTAAAATAATCAAGAAAATCATTCAAATGTAATTTGTCTAACTCTAAATAATAATTTCTTCGTTCTTCCATATATTCACTTAATCTTTTTACCGCACTTTTATATTGCTTCCAACTACTATCTGTTTCTTTAGTGTATTGATATATTTTAAACTGTTGTAAATCACGTTGATATCTAGTGAATTCTTTCTCGAACAAATATGTATAGCTAAAATATTTTAAATTATTAGGATGTTCATCCCCTTGTGGTTTATTAAAATTAAGTTTTACTCTAGCTACAACTTTATCATTGAATCTTGCATCTCGAAGGGTACTATGGTTCATTAATATCCATTCAAGCCCGTTTGTCAAAATACCCCATTCTACATTTGAGATACTTAAATAGTTTGCTAATTGTGCGATGTCATCATTAGTTAACTTTCTATTTGGCCTTTTTATCTCGACAATCAATTTCTTGCCCATTTTGTCATCTATTATTATGTCTGGCTTTCTCAGAGATTCATCTAATTTACCTTCCATCCGCACCCAATCCATCTTATAGCCTAAGTGTTCAGATAACATCGGTAAAATAACTTGAAAAGCAATATTATTTTCAGAGGTATCCACTAATTCATTAATTCTAGATAAAAAGGTACTGATAGGTATATCGCAACTTATAGTCATATTATCCCATCCCTTATTCATTATTTTTTTATCTAATTTTAGCATTTAAAGTGAAATAAGAAACTAGTTTTCTGAAAATGGGATAGCGATAAGTCGTAATAGATTTAGAATAAAAATTCCTTGACGTTATACTATTTTTATTGGTAGGATATTACTATATTGTTAATGAAGGTTTACCAATGAAGATTAAGTTTGTAAACCAATAAAGACGCTATAAAATGACGTATGATATTGTCTATATATAATAGAAGAAACTCGATTTAAGGCGGTTTTTGCGATTAGCATGTCAAAAGCGAAGCCAACAAACAGTGAATTTATCGCCATGGTTGCGGATAAATTACGCCTTGAACATAAAGCGAGTTGAAAGGGATAGGACTGCTGGAATTACGGGGTTTTGAGTGAGCTGATACCTTTTGTAATACAGAGTACATGCCGATAAATTTTTGGGATTTACACTAGATAGTAAACTGAAAACCAATAAACTTTTTACTGCAGGGCCGATGAATTTTACTCATTCATTGGTCTTTTTATTTTGTTTTAAGAGGTGAAAATATTGAGGTTAATGGAACGTGCATCTTGTTTTTCTTCATATCCATAATGGAGTATTTTATTGAAATAATTTATTTAATTGTTATGAGGATTTTGTGTTTGAAAGAAGATTTAGAAGATGCATTGAAAAATTCATCTCCATATTTTAAATGGGATATAGATAAGTAAATTATAAAAAAGCAGCCTTCAGAAAAGGCTGCTTTTTTTAATCCATTAATTTAGCAATCGGTTTTGAAAGGAACAGAACAATAATTCCAAGTACAATTGTTACAGCTCCGATTAAGCTGAAGATATCGAAATAACCTAAGGACTGTGTATAAGATGCAAGAACACCCGCTAGCTTATTAGCGACAGCAGAGCTTGCCATCCATACGCCCATTAAAAGAGAAGCAAGCTTTAATGGAGCCAGTCTACTTACCATAGACAGCCCTACTGGCGAAATCATAAGCTCAGCTAGCGTGTGCAGGAAGTAAGTGAAAATCATGAACAGGATATTTACTTTTAAAGCTGGGTCATTACCAGTATACATAACGGCTGGAATTAAAATTAAGAATCCTAATCCCACTGTCACAAGTCCCATACCCATTTTTGTTGGCGTTTTGAAATCACCGCGTTTTGAATTTCCGAGCTTGTACCAAACTAGTGACATAATTGGTGCTAAAATCATGATAAACAGCGGATTCAATGATTGGAACCACTCTGTTGGAACCGTGAAACTACCTATTTGACGATTAATTTGATCTTGAGCATATAGCGTTAAAGAACTTCCGGCCTGTTCAAAAGCTGTCCAGAAAGCAATAACAACGAAGGCTAGAATAACGATAGCAACCGTTCTTTTCTTTTCTCGTGCTGACAGCGGAGCAGTTGATGTTTGAGATGCCGCTGCGTGAACTTTTCCTGTAGGCTCTTTCCCGATATCACCTAAGTAGCGATTAGCGAGTAGGTTAAATAAAATTTGTCCAACAACCATTCCGATAGCTGCTGTTAAAAATCCGTATTTGTAACTCATTAATCCAACAACTAACGGTGCGAAAAATGCACCAAAGTTAATACCCATATAAAAAATGGTAAAAGCACCGTCACGGCGAGGATCATTTTCTTCATAGAGATCTCCGACCAATGTGGAGATATTTGGTTTGAAAAATCCGTTTCCGATAATTAATAAAGCAAGTCCGATATACAAAGCGGCTACACTTTGATGAATGAAGATGGAAAAATTCCCGAGTGCCATAATCACACCACCGATAGTGATGGCTAGCCTTCTTCCGAGGAAGCGGTCTGTTAAATATCCGCCAATCATCGGCGTAATGTAAACAGCACTAGTGAATGTTCCATATAAGCTCAGTGCAGTTGCTTTATCTACCCCTAGTCCACCTTGAGCAGCAGTAGCAGTTAAATAAAGAACCAGAATGGCTCTCATTCCATAATAACTAAATCTTTCCCATGCCTCAGTAGCGAATAATAAGTACAGTCCAGGAGGGTGTTTTTTCCTAGACCCATTTGGCTGCTGATTTTCGTGTTGTACAGCTGCTTGCATAATGAAGTCCCCCTAAATTTTTCTCATACTATTTAATTCTTTTGTTTGAATTAATCAAAAAATCAGAATATAAGTACTGGAATAAATATAATGTCTTTTTATTTTAGTAGAAAAACAATAATTTCGTCAATGAAATTATATGGAAAAATCAAAAAATAATTAAATATACACAAAAAAGTATTAAATTACTTATTTAAAAGCATTTTTAAAAATACATTTATATTATTAAATATTCTAATATATGTTATGGGGAATGAAATGAGAAGGTAATACTATTTTTGGAAATGAAAATTCAAAAGAAAAAAGGATCTGTTATTCAGATCCTTTTTTATCTTCGCTCGCATTTAATTCAGCAAGTTTCTGCAGCAAAATATGCTGAGGCATATGCATTAATTGCTCGAGGGAGATATTTAATTGTTCCGCTAATTTTACGGCTGTATCCGGTGAAATTTGCAGTGGTCTCATACACAACAACCTCCTTTTGCATATAAAGTAATGAAAGTAAAAAAGTATAAACAGTAAATTCGTGCTTTCACTATTAAGTAATGCTAAAGTTAATAATAAGTGATAATAGAGGAGTTGAGCAAGTATGTTTGTAATAGGTCATCGCGGCGCAGCTGGAACGTTTCCTGAAAATACGATGATTTCCTTCAAAGAAGCAGCGAGAGTTGGAGCACACGGAATTGAACTTGATGTGCATATGACAAAGGATGGAGAACTTGCTGTAATTCATGATGAAAAAGTAGATCGAACGACGAATGGAAAAGGGTATGTAAAAGATTTTACGTATCAAGATTTAAAAAAATTAGATGCGAGCTATAAGTTCAAAAAAAAGTATGGAGTATGTAAAATCCCCACGTTAAATGAAGTAATGGAGTGGGCTTCAAGTGAAGGAATTAGCGTAAATATTGAGTTGAAAAACAATATATTTGACTATCCATACTTGGAAATGAAAGTCTTGGATTTAATTTATTTATACAAGATGAAGGATCGAACGATGATTTCATCTTTTAATCATAACAGCTTAGCCCGAATTGGTTCTCTGGATTCTACGATTGAAACAGCTATTTTATATTCTTATCCGATGTATGAGCCTTGGGTATATGCGCAGCATCTTGGCGCAAAAGCTCTTCACCCTAATCAGCGTACCGTTAATGAAGTAAATGTAGCGGCTTCAAAAGATTGTCAAATTCCAGTGCGACCTTACACAGTAAATGATGTAAAAGTAGCTGAGCAGCTTCGAAAATATGGATGTGAATCCGTTATTACCGATTATCCAGAAAAAATGGTGAAGCAATTTGGAGGACGCTTTTCGTAAAAAAACATCGCATTAATGCGATGTTTTTTTATCTTTTTGAAATCTGTTTTGAACTTTGTTTCGCTTGCGGTCTCTGTGCAGAATAAAGCCAGCAACAAATCCAAGGCCGATTAAAAATAATAGAAGTCCGACTGAAAATTGCAAAAATAAAGAAGGGAACGGGGATTGCAGGATGCCAAAAATCATATCTCTCATAAGTTTAATGCCATAGCCAGCGAGTATACCGGGAATAAGTAAGATTAGCAGTGCGATAATTCGAACCATAAATGCTCCTTTCGCTTCTCTTTTTTTAAAATGAATGCGTTTACATTGTGAAACCGTTATACTTGAATCATAAAAGAACTAAATAAATTGTCAAGAGCGTTTCTTTTTTTATATGATAGGTATATGCAATATTTTGCACGGGATATGTACATATTAAGTAGAAAAGGTGAAAAAATATGCAAAATGTGTTGATCGTTGGAGGAGGAAAAGGCGGATTAGCTATTCTGAAAATCTTGTTGGAAACAGAATTTATGAAAGTGATTGGTGTAGTAGACGTACGAGCTAACGCGCCGGCTGTTTTGCATGCGCAAGAACAAGATATTTCAACCGGAATGAATTGGGAGCCTTATATGACAAAGCAGCTCGATGTCATTGTTGAAACAACAGGTAAACAAGGCGTCTTTCAACAATTGCAAAGAAGCAAACCCGCTGATGCACTGGTAGTGCCGGGATTGGTTGCTGAAATTATGGCAAATCTGATGGAGGAAAAAGAAGAGTTAATTCAGAGGTTAAAGCAAGAATCGTATAAATATGATCTTATTTTTAACGCAGCTCATGATGCGATGGTCGTGATTGATAGGAATGGATATATTACGCTATTTAATCAAAGTGCCGAGCGTTTGACGAACTTTTCACACAGAGATGTAATTGGTAAGCATCTTCATGAAGTCATTCCAAATAGTAAACTTGTTGATGTTCTTCATACAAAAACGATTGATCAAAATAGTGAATTTGTGTTAGATAGCGGACGGAAGGTAATTACGACTAGAATACCAATACTCGACGAGAATGGAGAGCTGTTTGGGGCCTTTTCGATTTTTAAAGATATTACGGACGTTGTCGGATTGGCAGAAGAAGTTACGAACTTAAAAGAAGTACAAACTATGCTTCAAGCTATTATTCAATCTTCTGAAGAAGCTATTTCGGTTGTCGATGAAGAAGGAAGAGGAATTTTAATTAATCCTGCTTATACAAGAATTACGGGTTTAAAAAAGACGGATATTATTGGTCAGCCCGCGACTGCCGATATCTCTGAAGGAGACAGTATGCACATGAAGGTACTGCAAACAAGGCGTCCTGTCCGAGGTGTAAGAATGAGGCTCGGTCCGAGTAAAAGAGACGTGGTTGTCAATGTTGCCCCCGTTATTGTTGATGGAAAATTAAAAGGCAGCGTTGGTGTTATTCATGATATGTCTGAAATTCAAGAGCTTACAAATGAACTCAAAAGAGCGCGTCAAATTATCAGAACGCTTGAAGCGAAATATTCATTTGCTGATATCATTGGTCAATCTGAAGAGTTTCAGTTAGCAATTGAGCAGGCTAGACTTGCTGCCAAAACACCAGCTACTGTTTTGCTTAGAGGTGAATCTGGGACGGGTAAAGAGCTGTTCGCACATGCGATTCATAATGCGAGCAGCCGAAAGTTTAATAAATTTGTCCGGATTAACTGTGCTGCGCTTTCTGAGTCCTTGCTTGAAAGCGAACTTTTTGGGTACGAAGAAGGAGCTTTTTCCGGGGCAAAAAGAGGCGGGAAGCGCGGCGTTTTTGAAGAAGCCAATAACGGTAGCATCTTTTTAGATGAAATCGGGGAGCTCTCAGCTCATATGCAGGCTAAGCTGCTTCGGGTGCTTCAAGAAAAAGAGCTTATTCGCGTTGGAGGAACGACTCCTATTCCGGTGAATGTTCGCGTTATTGCAGCTACGAATGTGAATTTAGAAAAAGGAATGGCTGATGGAAGCATCAGACAGGACTTGTATTATCGGCTAAACAAAATTCCGATTCACATACCTCCTCTTCGGAAGAGAAAAGAGGATATTGGTGCGCTTGTTACACACTTAATTACAAAAATTAATCAAGATTACGGCCGGCATGTTGAAGGAGTAACAGAGCGGGCTTTACATTCATTAAGATCATACGACTGGCCAGGAAACGTTAGAGAGCTTGAAAATATATTAGGTAGAGCGATTATTTATATGCACTATACAGAAACAATGATTGATTCTGTTCATCTCCCTTCACTTGAAGGCAAGGGCAAAAAAGAAAAAAATCAGGTGAATGAAGAGGTAATGTTCGATGGGAAGACTTTAGCGCACATGATGGAAAATTACGAAGCGGAACTTATTCAAAAAGTGCTGCTTGCAAACGAGTATAACCGAACGAAAACAGCAAAACAGCTCAATATTTCCCTGCGTTCTTTGTATTATAAGTTGGAAAAATACAATCTTGCAAATAACAGCATGCAATAAAATGCATGGTGTGCAATTTATTGCATATAAATAGAGAGGTATTCTTTTTTTCTATTTGTCGTTAGAATCAATAAAAAATTTTTTTTGTGCGTAAGAACGGATATAAGCAGCTATATTATGTAATATATGCAGTGGATGGCACAAATCTTGCATGTATTTTAGGTGACTGCATAAACGCGCAGTATGCTCTTTAAAACGGAGCAAAAGAAAGAATGAAAAAGGAGAGGTCGAACATTCCATGACTCTTGCTACCATCTTATCTCGGGTTGCTAAGCAGTCTTCTTTGACTGTTGCCATTGCTGCAGCTGAAGACTTAGAAACAATTGAGGCAGTGTATGAAGCTGTGTCAAGGGAAGTTTCTGAATTTATTTTGTTTGGCAACGAAACGACAATTAATGAATTATTCAGGCAGTACCGCCCATCCTTACTCACTCATAAGGCTGTGATGGTCGTACATACGGAGTCCGTTTTAGAAGCGGCTCAATTGGCTGTGCGTTCAGTTCAGCAAGGTCAAGCTCATATCGTAATGAAAGGGAATTTATCCACATCGCTTATTTTAAAAGCTGTGTTAAATAAAGAGCATGGTTTGCGTACGGGAAATGTTTTATCACATGTAGCTGTATTTGACGTTCCTCACTATGATCGTCCGATTCTTGTAACAGATGCAGCTATGAATATTACGCCGTCTCTGGAAGAGAAAGTTCAAATCATTCAAAATGCGGTGAACGTTGCCCACTCGATTGGGATCGAGATGCCAAAGGTAGCTCCTATTGCAGCGGTTGAAGTTGTGAACCCTTTGATGCCTGCAACAGTAGAGGCTGCACTTCTTACACAGATGAACCGCAGAGGACAAATTAAAGGCTGCGTTATTGATGGACCTTTAGCACTTGACAATGCCATTAACATAGAAGCAGCCAAGCAAAAAGGCATTCAAAGTGAAGTTGCCGGTCAAGCAGATATATTACTCGTTCCAGCAATTGAAACAGGGAACGTCTTATATAAATCCCTCATTTATTTTGCTAAAGCAAAAGTTGGAGCTATTCTAGCAGGAGCAAAAGCTCCGGTCGTCTTAACATCCAGAGCAGATTCATCAGAAAGTAAATTATACTCACTGGCGCTTGCTATCAGCGTCGCTCAACAGAATTCTTAGGAGGCACTAACAATGAAAATTTTTGACTATATGGAAACATACGATTACGAGCAGTTATTATTTT
Organism: Priestia sp. JV24; assembly: GCF_025910025.1. Lineage (NCBI taxonomy): Bacteria > Bacillati > Bacillota > Bacilli > Caryophanales > Bacillaceae > Priestia > Priestia sp. JV24. The sequence continues at coordinate 377,604 of NZ_JAPCIN010000023.1, read as the reverse complement.
GCCAAGATAAAGATTCAGGCTTAAAAGCCATTATTGCCATTCACGATACAACAATTGGACCAGCTCTAGGCGGTACGAGAATGTGGACATATGAATCAGAAGAGGCTGCAATTGAAGACGCGCTTCGTCTATCACGCGGAATGACTTATAAAAATGCAGCAGCAGGCTTGAATTTAGGAGGAGGGAAAACGGTTATTATCGGAGATCCTCGCAAAGACAAAAATGAAGCGATGTTCCGTGCATTTGGTCGCTTTATTCAAGGGTTAAATGGTCGATATATTACAGCAGAAGATGTGGGCACAACGGTAGAGGATATGGATATTGTATATGAGGAAACGGATTATGTAACGGGTGTATCTCCTGCTTTTGGTTCATCAGGCAATCCATCACCAGTCACAGCCTACGGCGTATACCGAGGAATTAAAGCAGCAGCAAAAGAAGCATTTGGAACAGATATGCTTGAAGGAAAAGTAGTAGCTGTCCAAGGCGTAGGAAACGTAGCATATAATTTATGCCGCCACCTTCACGAAGAAGGAGCGAAACTTATTGTAACGGATATTAATAAAGAAGCTGTTCAGCGTGCGGTAGAAGAATTTGATGCGCAAGCAGTAGACCCGAATGATATTTATGGTGTAGAATGTGATATCTATGCTCCTTGTGCACTCGGAGCAACGATTAACGATGAAACGATCCCTCAAATAAAAGCAAAAGTTATTGCCGGGGCAGCTAATAATCAATTGAAAGAAACGCGTCATGGTGATTTAATTCATGAATTAGGCATTGTATATGCACCGGACTATGTTATTAACGCAGGAGGCGTTATTAACGTAGCCGATGAGCTAGTTGGATATAACCGTGAGCGTGCGCTGAAAAAAGTTGAAGGTATTTATGATAATATTGAAAAGGTAGTTGAAATCTCAAAGCGAGATGGCATTCCAACCTATCTAGCAGCAGATCGCTTAGCTGAAGAAAGAATTGAAAAGCTGCGTCGTTCACGCAGTCAATTTTTACAAAATGGACAGCATATTTTAAGTAGACGTCATACGCGCTAATGTTTGAGCTGAAGGCTAGGCAAAAGGAATAAATGAAATCCTTTCGACCTAGCCTTCGTTTATGAGAATGATAAGGTAGGAGGACATGTGTTGGATATGCACGAATATCGAATGCTGATAATAAATCCGGGTTCAACGTCTACAAAAATTGGCGTGTTTCACAACGATAAACCAATTTTTGATCGAACAATCCGCTACGATTCACAGCAAATGAATCAGTTTGAGACGATATATGCACAGTATGAGTTCCGTAAAAACTCGATTTTAGAGGCACTTGATGAAGAAGGGATTAATTTATCTAAATTAAGTGCAGTATGTGGAAGAGGAGGGCTTTTACGCCCGATTGAAGGCGGCACATATGAAGTAAATCAAGCCATGCTCAAAGATTTAAAAGACGGTTATGCCGGCCATCATGCTTCAAATTTAGGCGGGATTTTAGCTTTTGAGATTGCGTCTGGATTAAATATACCAGCGTACATTGTTGATCCAGTGGTGGTAGATGAGCTAAGTGACATCGCTCGTATCTCAGGAACTCCTTTTATGGAAAGGAAAAGCATCTTTCACGCGCTGAATCAAAAATCGGTTGCTCGAAAAGTGGCTAAAGAAATGAATAGCACATATGAACAAATGAACGTTATTGTTACCCATATGGGTGGAGGCATTACAGTCGGAGTTCATCAACGCGGAAAAGTAATTGATGTGAACAATGGCCTGCACGGTGACGGTCCTTTTAGTCCAGAGCGCGCTGGTGGTGTACCGGTTGGTGAATTAGTTCGTCTTTGCTTTTCAGGTCAGTATTACCGCGAGGAGATTATGAAAATGCTTGTAGGAAAAGGCGGGCTTGTCGGTTATTTGGGCACATCTGACGTGCAGAAAGTCGAAGCGCTAGTGAAAAATGGAAACGAAAAAGCTAAGCTTATCTATGAAGCAATGGCTTATCAAATTTCGAAGGAAATTGGAGCTGCCAGTACGGTATTGCATGGAAAAGTAGATGCCATTATTTTAACAGGAGGCATTGCTTATTCAAAAGCGTTTGTTGAGCTGATTATTAATCATGTAAAGTGGATTGCAGATGTCATTGTTTATCCTGGAGAAAATGAGCTTCAAGCGTTAGCTGAAGGGGCTCTCCGAGTGCTTACAGGTGAAGAAGAAGTGAAGGAATATAAAGGCGCTTAATAGCGTTTGCAGAAAGGTGTGAAGCAGTGTGGCAAAAGAATATGATTTGGTCATTCTCGGCGGTGGAACCGGAGGGTACGTAGCAGCTATTCGTGCCTCTCAGTTAGGTCTATCGGTAGCGGTTGTAGAAAAAAATAAGTTAGGCGGCACATGCCTGCACGCAGGGTGTATCCCAAGCAAAGCTTTACTAAGAAGTGCAGAAGTCTACCAAACGGCTAAGAAAAGCAGTGAATTTGGCGTAGAAACGTCCAATGTACTATTGAACTATGCACGTGTACAAGAACGAAAGTCAGAAATTGTTTCACAGTTACATAATGGTGTTAAACAGCTAATGAAAAAAGGTAAAATTGACGTATATGAAGGAATTGGACGTATTTTAGGACCTTCTATTTTTTCTCCTATGCCAGGAACTATCTCCGTCGAATTAAAAAGCGGTGAAGAAAACGAAATGCTTATTCCAAAGAATGTAATTGTCGCAACCGGGTCTCGTCCTAGAACATTACCTGGTCTAACGATTGACGGAGAGAAAGTAATCACTTCAGATGAAGCATTAAAGATGGAAACACTTCCTGCTTCTATTATTATTGTGGGAGGCGGCGTCATTGGAATTGAATGGGCGTCAATGCTCACAGATTTTGATGTTGATGTAACGGTTGTGGAATACAGCGATCGAATTTTACCAACAGAAGATCAAGATATCTCCCGTGAAATGACGAAGCTTTTAAAAGCAAAAGGAGTTAACATTATTACTTCTGCTATAGTAATGGCTGATACACTGTCTATTGATGGTCAGGTGAAAATTTCAGCTCAAGTAGGAGACGATATGCAAGAATATGAAGCAGAAAAGCTGCTTGTATCTGTAGGGCGTCAAGCGAATGTCGAAGGAATTGGTCTCGAGAATACCGATATTGTAGTAGAAAACGGTGTGATTGCCACAAATGATTTTTATCAAACGAAAGAATCTCATATCTACGCAATTGGAGATGTGATTGGCGGACTGCAGCTTGCACATGTAGCTTCTCACGAAGGAATTGTAGCTGTGGAGCATTTACATGGTGAAAAGCCTTTGAAGATTGATTACACAACAATCTCTAAATGCGTATACAGCAGCCCGGAGGCAGCAAGTGTAGGATTAACAGAACAAGAAGCAAAACAGCAAGGGTTTCAGCTGAAGGTTGGAAAGTTTCCGTTTAAGGCCGTTGGAAAAGCTCTTGTATATGGAGAGGCAGAGGGATTTGTTAAAATTATTGCTGATGCCGACACAAATGATGTCCTTGGTGTGCATATGATTGGACCTCACGTGACGGATATGATCTCTGAAGCAGGTCTTGCAAAGGTATTGGATGCTACACCATGGGAAATTGCTCATACCATTCATCCTCACCCTAGCCTTTCAGAAGCGATGGGAGAAGCTTCATTAGCTGTAGATGGAAAAGCGATTCATTTTTGATGATTAAAGGAGGTTTAAACATGACAAAAAACCGTCATGAATCATTAGGATTAACTGATGAACAAGTACTTGAAATGTACCGCACTATGCTGCTTGCACGAAAAATTGATGAGCGTATGTGGCTATTAAATCGTGCAGGGAAGGTGCCTTTTGTTATTTCATGTCAAGGTCAGGAAGCCGCTCAAGTTGGCGCAGCTTTTGCCTTAAATAGAGAGAATGATTACATATTACCTTATTACCGCGATTTGGGTGTTGTGCTAGCATTTGGAATGACTGCGCGCGATTTAATGCTTTCTGGGTTTGCTAAAGCAGAAGATCCAAACTCAGGAGGTCGTCAAATGCCAGGTCACTTTGGCCATAAGGAAAAGCGAATTGTAACAGGATCTTCTCCAGTTACAACACAGGTGCCTCATGCTGTAGGAATCGCTTTAGCAGGACGATTGGAGAAAAAAGACTTAGTAACGTTTGTGACGTTTGGAGAAGGATCTTCTAACCAAGGAGATTTCCACGAAGGCGCGAACTTTGCAGGTGTTCATAAGCTTCCTGTTATCTTTATGTGTGAAAATAACAAGTATGCGATTTCTGTTCCGGTTGAAAAGCAGCTAGGATGCGCAAAAGTATCTGATCGTGCAATTGGGTATGGTATGCCAGGCTACACAATTGATGGAAACGATGTCCTTGAAGTATACCGAGTGGTAAAAGAAGCAAGAGATCGTGCATCCAGAGGAGAAGGGCCTACTCTTATTGAAACTGTTTCAGAGCGTTTGACTGCCCATTCAAGTGATGACGATGATCGTGCATATCGCGGAGCAGAAGAATTGTCTGAAGCTAAAAAGAGCGATCCGCTGGCGTATTTTGCGACTTATTTAAAAGAGGTTAACGTGTTAACCGATGAACGAGAAAAACAAATGCTTGATGATATTATGAACATCGTTAATGATGCAACAGATTATGCTGAAAACGCTCCTTATGCAGAAGCGGAATCGGCTTTAAAATACGTGTACGGTGAGTAAGGAGGAGAACATATGCCCGTTATTTCATATATTGATGCAGTAACAATGGCCATTCGTGAAGAAATGGAAAGAGATTCCCGCGTGTTTGTATTAGGAGAAGACGTAGGGAAAAAAGGCGGCGTATTTAAAGCGACCAACGGACTATACGAACAGTTCGGGGAAGAAAGAGTCATTGACACACCTCTTGCAGAGTCTGCTATTGCAGGCGTAGGAATCGGAGCGGCAATGTACGGCATGCGTCCGATTGCTGAAATGCAATTTGCTGATTTTATTATGCCTGCAGTCAATCAAATTGTGTCAGAAGCAGCGAAAATTCGCTATCGTTCTAATAATGATTGGAGTTGTCCAATTACAATTCGAGCTCCTTACGGCGGCGGAGTTCACGGTGCTCTTTATCATTCTCAATCTGTTGAAGCCCTATTTGCCAATACGCCAGGGTTAAAGATTGTGATGCCTTCTACGCCTTATGACGTAAAGGGATTATTAAAAGCAGCTATTCGTGATGATGATCCAGTTCTTTTCTTTGAGCATAAGCGTGCGTACCGTTTGATTAAAGGAGAAGTCCCTGAAGATGATTATATACTTCCGATTAGCAAAGCAGATGTAAAGAGAGAAGGAGACGACATCACGGTTATTACATATGGTCTTTGTGTACACTTTGCTCTTCAAGCTGCTGAAAAACTGGAAGCAGACGGTATTTCAGCACACATCTTAGATTTAAGAACGGTCTATCCGCTTGATAAAGAAGCTATTATTGAAGCAGCATCTAAAACAGGTAAAGTACTGCTTTTAACGGAAGACAACAAAGAAGGCAGCATCATGAGCGAAGTAGCAGCTATTATTGCTGAACACTGCTTATTCGATTTAGATGCGCCAATTCAGCGCCTTGCTGGCCCTGATGTTCCAGCTATGCCGTATGCACCAACAATGGAAAAATATTTTATGGTGAATCCCGATAAAGTAGAAAAAGCAATGAGAGAATTAGCTCAATTTTAAAAGGAGTTGTATCAATTGGCTATTGAAAAAATTACGATGCCGCAGCTCGGTGAAAGTGTAACAGAAGGTACAATTAGCAAATGGCTCGTTTCTGTTGGAGATCACGTAAATAAGTACGACCCGTTAGCTGAAGTCATGACGGATAAAGTAAATGCTGAAGTGCCTTCTTCTTTTAGTGGAACAATTAAAGAGTTAATTGCAGGTGAAGATGATACTTTGCCTGTAGGAGAAGTGATTTGTTTAATTGAAGTAGAAGGAACTGTACCTCAAAAAGAACAGAAAACATCTGATAAGACTGTAGAAGAATCAGCGTCAAAAACAGCGGACAGTCAATCCAATAAAAGTCGATACTCTCCAGCTGTTATGCGTCTATCACAAGAGCATAATATTAATTTAGATACCGTGACAGGAACAGGGGCGGGCGGCCGCATTACGAGAAAAGATATTTTAGCTGTTATTGAAAAAGGCGGAGCTGCTGAAGTGAAAGAAACACCTCCATCAACAGTTCAGCCAGAAGCACCTGTAGCAGCAGCTGCTCCAAAAACGCAGCAGCCCGCGCCGGTTGTGTCTGCAGCAGGAGATCAAGAAATCCCTGTTACAGGCGTGCGTAAAGCTATTGCAGCAAATATGCTTCGCAGCAAGCACGAAATTCCGCATGCATGGACAATGGTTGAAGTTGATGTAACGAACTTAGTTTCTTATCGTGATGCATTAAAGACGGAGTTCAAACAAAAAGAAGGTTTTAACTTAACGTATTTTGCGTTCTTCGTAAAAGCAGTGGCTCAAGCTTTAAAAGAATTCCCTCAAATGAATTCAATGTGGGCAGGAGACCGTATTGTTCAGAAAAAGGACATTAATGTATCCATTGCTGTTGCAACAGACGATGCTTTATTTGTGCCGGTTATTAAACAAGCCGATGAAAAGACAATCAAAGGTATTGCGCGTGAAATTACAGAGCTCGCGCAAAAAGTTCGTACGGGTTCATTGAAGTCTGAAGACATGCAGGGCGGAACGTTTACTGTTAACAACACAGGATCATTTGGTTCCGTTCAATCAATGGGGATTATTAATTACCCGCAAGCGGCTATTTTACAAGTAGAATCTATTGTAAAACGTCCGGTTATTATTGATAACATGATTGCTGTTCGAGATATGGTTAACTTATGTTTATCACTTGATCACCGCGTGTTAGACGGCTTGGTGTGCGGCAGATTCTTGGCAAGAGTTAAAGAGATTTTAGAATCTACTTCTAAAGAGAATACGTCCGTCTATTAAAACAGAGGCTGGCACAAAAATATTTTAGCTGAAGGAAGATCCGAACGATGAATTGAGATTCTTGAAAGAGAATCCAACTCGTTCGGATTTTTTTATGGTGATGGTAAACGTAGGTTAATTATGTCTCGGCCTCTTTTTATTTTGAAGCAATGATTGAACAATTTGTAAAAGATGTATTAAAATAAAAGAAGAATCATCAAACTTCAAAGTGTAATCATCTCGGTTTAGCAGGCAGCTATTAACTGTAAAGGGGCATGGAAATGAAAACAAATACATTATCATTTCATGAATTTACACGTACACCTAAAGAAGATTGGGCACAGGAAGTTAGCAAAAATACCGCGATCTCTTCAAAAGAAACGTTGGAAAATATCTTTTTGAAACCGCTTTATTTCGAAAGTGATACGGCACATTTAGACTACTTACAGCAGAGTCCGGCGGGAATAGATTGTTTAAGAGGAGCCGGTAAAGAATCATACATACTAGGGGAATGGGAAATCACCCAAAAAATCGACTTACCTTCTATTAAAGAAAGCAATAAACTTCTTTTACACAGTTTGAGAAATGGACAAAATACGGCCGCTTTTACATGCAGTGAAGCAATGAGGCAAGGGAAAGACGTTGATGAAGCAACTGAAGCTGAAGTAGCCTCAGGCACTACAATTTCTACTTTAGAGGATGTTGCTCATTTGTTTCAGCATGTAGCTCTTGAAGCGGTGCCTTTATTTTTAAATACGGGATGTACATCCGTTCCGCTTCTTTCGTTTCTAAAAGCATACTGTGTTGATCATAACTTTAATATGAGACAGCTAAAAGGAACGGTTGGAATGGATCCGCTCGGCACCCTTGCTGAATATGGAAGAGTTCCACTTTCTACTCGAGATTTATACGATCATTTAGCTTACGCAACGCGTTTGGCTCACAGTAATGTTCCAGAGCTCAAAACGATCATTGTATCAAGCATTCCTTACCATAACAGCGGTGCAAACGCTGTTCAAGAACTAGCTTACATGCTTGCTACAGGTGTGCAGTATATTGATGAATGCATAAAACGCGGTTTGTCCTTACATCAAGTTTTACCTCATATGACCTTTTCTTTTTCAGTTAGCTCACATTTATTTATGGAAATATCAAAACTTCGTGCTTTTCGCATGCTTTGGGCAAATGTGGTTCGTGCTTTTGATGACACGGCCGTTTCAGTGCCGTTTATCCATACAGAAACGTCACATCTTACACAGTCTAAAGAAGACATGTATACAAATGCATTAAGGAACACGGTTCAAGCATTTGCTTCTATTGTAGGAGGAGCGGATAGTCTGCATATTGAGCCATATGATTCTGTCACGTCTTCATCTTCTCAGTTCGCTCATCGCCTTGCCCGTAACACTCACTTAATTTTGCAGCACGAAACACATATATCAAAAGTAACGGATCCTGCCGGAGGCTCTTGGTACGTTGAAGCCTACACACATGAATTAATGACAAAAGCTTGGGAGTTATTTGGCAACATTGAAGACCACGGCGGAATGGAAGAAGCTTTAAAACAAGGGCGAATTCAAGATGAAGTTGAACAAATGAAAGTAAAAAGACAAGAGAATATAGAGTGCCGAATTGAGCGCTTGATCGGAGTCACACACTATGCTTCTAAGCAACAGGATGTATCTCAAGAGATACAAAGCACGCCGTTTAGAAAAGAAGAAATAAAAATGGATAAATACAGTGATCAGAACGCTTCGGAATTTTCATCAAATCTTTCCCTAGAGGATTATACAAAGCTAGCATCTAAAGGGGTAACAGCAGGGTGGATGCTAAAACAAATGGCGAAGCAGACACAGCCTGACAGTGTTGTGCCGCTCACTAAGTGGAGAGCAGCAGAGAAGTTTGAAAAAATACGGGTTTATACAAAGGGAATGAGCATTGGCATTATGGAGCTCACCGATCCTAACAGCCGTAAAAAAGCTGAGATTGCCCGATCTTTATTTGAAAGTGCAGGCTTTGCGTGTGAAACAATTAAAAACATAGATTCCTATGTCGAGATAGCAGATTGGATGAATGAACAAAAGCACGAAGCATATGTGATCTGTGGAAGTGATGAACTCGTGGAAAAGCTCTTAACAAAAGCGATGACTTATTTTGAGGAAGATTCCGTTTATGTGTACGTAGTAGGGGAAGAACATGTATCACGCAAAACGCAGTGGCAGCAAAAAGGTGTAATGAGCGTCATACATCCTAAGACGAATGTTATTCAATGCGTTAAGAAGTTATTATGTGCTTTGGAGGTAGAAGTTCATGTATAAAAAGCCTTCTTTTTCTAATATTCCATTATCATTTTCAAAGCAGCAAAGGGAAGATGACGTGACTCAAAGTTCATTCACTGCTTTTCAAACAAATGAACAAATTGAATTAAAATCAGTATATACAAAAAAAGACAGAGATAGCCTCGATTTTATTCACTTTGCACCTGGTGTCCCACCGTTTGTGAGAGGACCGTATGCAACGATGTATGTGAATCGGCCTTGGACTATTAGGCAGTATGCAGGGTACTCAACGGCGGAGGAAAGCAATGCCTTTTACCGCCGAAACCTAGCTGCTGGACAGAAAGGGCTGTCTGTTGCTTTTGATCTTGCTACCCACCGCGGCTACGACTCTGATCATCCAAGAGTTGTTGGAGATGTAGGGAAAGCAGGTGTGGCAATTGATTCAATGATAGATATGAAGCAGCTGTTTGAAGGGATTCCGCTTGATCAAATGTCCGTGTCGATGACAATGAACGGGGCGGTGCTTCCTATTTTAGCTTTCTACATCGTAACAGCTGAAGAACAAGGCGTAAAAAAAGAAAAGCTGGCTGGAACGATTCAAAATGATATTTTAAAAGAATATATGGTGCGCAATACGTATATTTATCCTCCTGAGATGTCAATGCGAATCATTGCGGATATTTTTAAATATACAGCGGAGTACATGCCGAAATTTAACAGTATCAGTATATCAGGCTATCATATGCAAGAAGCAGGTGCTCCAGCAGACTTAGAGCTTGCTTATACGCTTGCAGATGGACTTGAATATGTACGAACCGGCTTGAAAGCGGGAATTACAATTGACGCATTTGCTCCGAGGCTGTCCTTTTTCTGGGCAATTGGAATGAACTATTTTATGGAAGTAGCGAAAATGAGAGCAGGGAGGCTGCTATGGGCAAAACTAATGAAGCAGTTTGAACCGAATAATCCTAAATCTTTAGCTCTTAGAACGCATTCTCAAACGTCCGGCTGGAGCTTAACGGAGCAGGATCCATTTAATAATGTTATTAGAACATGCGTCGAAGCTTTGGCTGCAGTATCAGGACATACGCAGTCGCTTCATACAAACGCACTGGATGAAGCGATTGCTCTTCCAACTGATTTTTCAGCTAGAATTGCCCGAAATACGCAGCTTTATTTACAAAATGAAACGGAGATTTGTTCCGTTATTGATCCTTGGGGAGGCTCTTATTATGTGGAATCATTAACGAATGAATTAATGATAAAAGCGTGGAAGCACCTTGAGGAAATAGAGAAGCTCGGCGGAATGACAAAAGCAATAGAAGCAGGCGTACCTAAAATGAAGATAGAAGAAGCCGCTGCGCGCAGACAAGCAAGAATAGACTCGCAGGCAGAAATTATTGTAGGTGTGAATCAGTTTCAGCCGGAGCAAGAAGAACCGCTTGATATTCTTGATATTGATAACACAGCAGTTCGAATGAAGCAGCTGGAAAAGTTAAAGAAAATACGCAGTGAACGTGACGAACAAGCGGTAATCGAAGCGCTTAATCGACTTACCAATTGTGCCAAAACAGGTGAAGGGAATCTCCTTGCTTTTGCGGTTGAAGCTGCGAGAGCTAGAGCTACACTAGGTGAAATTTCAGAAGCTATTGAGAAAGTGGCTGGAAGACACCAGGCTACTTCTAAGTCAGTCAGCGGGGTATACAGTGCGGAGTTTGTGCATCGAGATCAAATCGAAGAAGTTCGAAAGCTCACGGCTGAATTTTTAGAGGAAGAAGGAAGACGCCCAAGAATTTTAGTCGCAAAAATGGGGCAAGACGGTCACGACAGAGGATCGAAAGTTATTTCAACAGCCTTTGCTGACCTTGGATTTGATGTTGATATCGGTCCTTTATTTCAAACGCCTCAAGAAACAGCAAGGCAAGCTGTAGAAAACGACGTACATGTGATTGGCATAAGCTCTTTGGCAGCCGGGCATAAAACGTTACTGCCGCAGCTTGTTGATGAGTTAAAGAAATTAGAGCGCGACGATATCGTTGTTATTGTCGGAGGTGTTATTCCTAAACAAGACTACTCATTTCTTTTAGAACACGGCGCTTCTGCAATCTTTGGACCTGGAACAGTAATCCCAAAAGCGGCCGTTTCTGTTTTATATGAAATAAAGAAACGGTTAGAAGAATAGTTGGTGAAGACAATTGATGAAATTAAAAACGGTACAAGATTATAAACAAGGGCTGCTTGAAGGAAAAAGAACAGCGTTAGCTCAAGCTATTACTTTAATTGAAAGTAAAGCGCCGAAGCATAAAGTAATAGCACAACAGCTGATTAAAGAAATCTATCCTCATACGGGGCATTCAGTGCGCATTGGTTTTACAGGCGTACCCGGAGCGGGAAAAAGTACGCTGATTGACAAATTTGGGTCGTACCTATGCAAAAATGGCCATTCCGTTGCAGTTTTGGCAGTTGATCCAAGCAGTACCTTGTCTGGAGGAAGTATTTTAGGAGATAAAACGAGAATGGAGCTTCTTACCAAACAAGAGAATGCTTTTGTCCGTCCTTCACCTTCTCAAGGAACGCTTGGAGGTGTTCATCTTAAAACGAGAGAAGCCATTTTTCTTTGTGAAGCGGCTGGGTATAACATCATATTTGTCGAAACGATGGGTGTTGGCCAAGGTGAAATGATTGTAAAAGAGATGGTAGACTTCTTTGTTTTGCTTGCTTTAACCGGAGCAGGAGATGATTTGCAAGGAATTAAAAAAGGGCTGCTTGAATGGGTTAATTTAATTTGTGTAAATAAAGCAGACGGGGATAACCGGCTAAAAGCAGAAGTGACTGCAAAAGAATACGAAAGCATCATCGGCTTCCTTCACGGTCATTCTGGAGGATGGAACCCACAGGTCATCACAACTTCTGCTTATGAAGAAGCATCATTTCAAGACTTGTGGAAGAAAATTTGTGACTATAAGGAATGGATGAATAAAAATGATCTGTTTTATACAGTAAGGCAAAAGCAAATGAAGGCATGGTTACAAGCAAGTGTTAATGAATATTTACAAGAATCATTTTATGAACATCCTTTAGTTAAGCAAAAACTAGGGGATGTTGAAAAACAAATGATGACGGGAGATGCCACAATGGCTGAAGCTCTCGAACACTTGATTAAAATCTATCAGCAGGCGATGAAAGAAATGTAAAAAAGGATCCTGCATTTTATGCGGATCCTTCTACACTAGGGAGTTAAGAGTATGGTTTTCTAGCTGTAAAAATAGTATCACCATTTTTTTTCTTGTTTAATCTTGATTACCAACAAAAAATGAGTCAAAGCAATCGCCTTTTTAGTTTTCGTTTGCTATGATAAAGAATAGATAGCAAAAGGGAGGTATGAAAATGAATATCGATTTTAACTTGTTTATGAACGACGTTGTTCGTCAAGCCCGTAAAGAAATTACAGCTGCTGGTTATACAGAATTAACGACGGCTGAAGCGGTAGATGAAACGTTTAAACAGCCTGGTACAACGCTTGTAATGGTGAATTCAGTTTGCGGTTGTGCAGGAGGTATTGCAAGACCTGCTGCAGCGCACGCTGTACATTATGATAAACGTCCAACAAACTTGGTTACAGTATTTGCTGGGCAAGATAAAGAAGCAACTGCACGTGCACGCGAATACTTTGAAGGTTATCCGCCTTCATCTCCATCTTTCGCCTTATTAAAAGACGGAAAAATTATCACAATGGTAGAGCGTCACGAAATTGAAGGCCACGAGCCAATGTCAGTTGTGATGAAGCTACAAGAAGCATTCGAACAGCACTGTGAAGAAGTGTAAGAGAGAAGCCGTTTTGAACGGCTTCTTTTTTTATGCGTTTTTTTACCTATCTGTATGCAGACTTTCTAACGAGTGGAAAATGTTGAGAAAAGGTATTTTCAAATAGTGAAACTTATATTTAAAAAAGATATTGCATATTTATAATGTTGTGTTAAAATACATTTATATGAATATATATTTAAATTTCGACATTTACTTGCAATAGCAAAAAACTTATTTCATAATATTATTAATTTTTAAAAAATAATGTAAGGAATAAACTAGGGGGAACGAAGATGAAATTGAAGAAGTGGTTATCGGTAACGGCAATTGGTCTTTTAACAGCAGGCGTTTTAGCTGCATGCGGAGCAGGAGAAGGAACGTCTAATGGCGGAGCAAGCAGCGACGACAAAGATAAAAAAGTACTAGTAATGGGAACATCAGCAGATTACCCACCATTTGAATATATTGATACGGCAAAAGGTGATAGTGAAGCAATCGGATTTGACGTAGATTTAGCAAAAACAATCGGTAAAAAGTTAGGCTATGACGTACAGGTGAAGGATATGGAATTTGGCGGATTAATTCCAGCTTTACAATCTAATAAAGTCGATTTAGTTTTAGCTGGTATGACGCCAACTGAAAAGCGTAAAAAGAACGTGGACTTCTCAGACGTATATTATGAAGCAAAAAACATGATTGTATCGAAGAAAGATGCGCCAATTAAAAATGCAGAAGAACTAAAAGGGAAAACAGTCGGTGTACAAACTTCTTCTATCCAAGCAGACGAAGCAAAAGAAATTGCAAAAGAAGTTGACGGAGTAAATGTAACAACGCGTGACCGTATTCCAGAACTAATTCAAGAAATGAAATCAAATCGTATCGATGCAGCGATTATTGAAGATACAGTAGCTAAAGGGTATGTGAACAAAGACAAAAGCTTGCAAATGTCTGATACAGGACGTCCAGATTCAAGTAAAGGATCAGCAATCGCATTTCCTAAAGACAGCAAGCTAACGAATGACTTTAACCGTGAATTAAAGAAAATGAAAGAAAACGGTGAATTAGATAAATTAATCGTTAAGTGGTTTGACGACCAAAAATAAGAATGATAGTTAGAGAGGAATGGAACTAGGCATGAATTTGGATTTTTCGCAAATCGTGCCTTCTATGCCTTATATTTTAAAAGGGATAGGGGTAACGATACAGATAGTCCTAGCTTCAGCAATTTTAGGGTTTGTGCTGGGAGTTATTTTATCTTTATGTAAAATCAGCCGCAATAAACCTCTTCAATGGTTTGCGGATGCATATACGTCCGTGTTTCGCGGAACACCGCTAGTATTGCAATTATTATTAATATACTTTGGATTACCTCAGCTGCTCGGGTTTGATATTGCCCCGTTTCCAGCGGCCGTTGCTGCGTTCGGGCTAAACTCTGCAGCATATATATCTGAAATTATTCGCGCTGGTATTTTAGCTGTTGATAAAGGACAGCGTGAAGCGGCATTAGCGTTAGGAATTCCTTATCGCCGCATGATGGGACAAATTATTTTGCCACAGGCACTTAAAAATATTTTACCTGCTTTAATGAATGAGTTCATTACATTAACAAAGGAATCAGCTATCGTTACAGTTATTGGAGCACTCGACATTATGCGCCGTGCTTACATTGTAGGTGGAGAAAAATTCGCCTACCTTGAACCGTTAATTTTTGCAGGGTTGATTTATTATGTAATGGTAATGGGCTTAACGCTCCTTGGTAAAGCAGTCGAGAGGAGAATGAGAAAAGGTGATTAACGTTGAAAATTTACACAAATCATTTGGTAAAAATGAAGTTTTAAAAGGTATTTCAACTACGATTAAAGAAAAAGAAGTCGTAGCTGTTATTGGCCCTTCTGGTTCTGGTAAATCTACTTTTTTACGCTGTATGAACCTGCTTGAAGAACCGACGAGCGGAGTAGTTTCAATTAACGGTCAAGTGATTACAGATAAAAAAACAAACATTATGCGTGTGCGTGAAAACGTAGGAATGGTATTTCAGCATTTTCACTTGTTTCCACATATGACAGTGCTTGAAAATTTGACGTATGCTCCGATGACGGTAAAAGGCGTGTCAAGAGAAACGGCTGTTGCTAAAGGCAAAGAATTACTCCAAAAAGTGGGACTTGCTCAAAAAGCCAACGAGTTTCCAAATCGCTTATCGGGCGGTCAAAAGCAGCGTGTAGCTATTGCCAGAGCACTGGCAATGGAGCCGAAAGTGATGCTGTTTGACGAACCAACCTCAGCATTAGATCCAGAGATGGTAAAAGAAGTACTAGATGTAATGAAGTCGCTAACAGAAACAGGAATGACGATGGTCATTGTAACGCATGAAATGGGATTTGCACGAGAAGTAGCGGATCGTGTGCTGTTTTTAGACGGCGGTGTCCTTGTTGAAGATGCGCCTCCGGCTGAATTTTTCTCAGCTCCTAAAAGCAAGCGTGCTAAAGATTTCTTAGAAAAGATTTTATAATAAAAAAGTGCAGGAAGAGTACGATCTTTTCTGCACTTTTTTTATTGGAATTTATACAGTACAGCAAGATTTAAGGTTGTGTTATTTTTCTATTCGTGTTAATAAAGAATAGAGTATTTTATCACACTAAAAAGAAACCAACATGTAGGAGTCTAGAAAATGAAATTTAAAATTGGGTACCGGACAATTAAAACAGCCGTCGGTACATCACTGGCTATTATTATAGCTCAGTTCTTTCACCTCGAGTTTTTTGTATCAGCTGGAATTATCACCATTTTGTGCATTCAAAATTCAAAGAAAAAATCGTTGCGAAGTGCAAGCGATCGTTTTATTGCTTGTTCTTTATCCATTCTGTTTTCGTTTATATTCTTTGAAGGGATTGCTTATCATCCACTTGTTATAGGACTGATGCTGCTTTTGTTTATCCCGGTTACGGTTATATTCAAAGTTAATGCAGGCATTGTTACAAGCTCCGTTATTTTGCTTCATATTTACTCCAAAGGCAATATGACATGGGGAATCGTCTTTAATGAACTTGGCTTAATTGTAATTGGGATAGGTGTTGCCCTGCTTGTGAATTTATACATGCCAAGTTTAGATCAAGAGCTTCGCACGTATCAGCAAGAAATTGAAGAAAATTTCCGGTCGATGTTAAAAGAAATTGCCCTGTATCTCAGAACCAATGACAGCAGCTGGGACGGTAAGGAAATTGCAGATACGGTAAAAATTTTAGAAAAAGCAAAAAGCCTTGCGTTTCGTGATGTAGAAAATCATTTTGTGCGTGGGGAAAATTATTATTACCGCTATTTTAAAATTCGTGAAAAACAGCTTGAAATTATTGAGCGTACCCTTCCTCTCATTACCGCTATTGATTTGGTGGTAGAACAGCGCTACATGATTGCCGATTTTATTGAAGAATTAAGTCTATCCATCCACCCGGGTAATACAGCAAAATTATTTTTAGCCAAACTTCAGCATTTACGAGAAGCGTTTGCAGAGATGCCGCTTCCCAAAACGCGGGAAGAGTTTGAAGCGCGTGCCGATTTACTGCACGTAGTCAAAGAAATTGAACAATATTTGGTTATTAAACAAACCTTAAAAATAAGTTAAACAGTATGCATGTTGTTTATCTTGCTTACGAACACTAAATAAGACAAGAGATACCTCTCTTATCTTTTACTTAGGACTAACGTAAGGTGGTGGATTACGTGCATGTGTTTGCTTTTATCCTTTTACTACTATCTCCGGTTTGGCCATTAGGAGAAAATCCGTTGCCAAATGATCCTTATATTATTATTAATAAACAAAGCAATGAGCTTGCTTATATTCAAAATAAAGAAATTAAACAAATTATTAAAGTAGCAACGGGGAAAGCAGTTAATCTGACGCCCGAAGGGGAGTTCACGGTAACAGTAAAAGCTGTTAATCCTTATTATCGGAGAAGTAATATTGAAGGAGGCGCTCCTCAAAATCCTCTAGGTGTAAGGTGGATTGGGTTTGATGCAAGAGAGACTGACGGACGTATTTACGGCATTCACGGTACAAATCAGCCGGATTCCATCGGTAAATATGTATCGAATGGCTGTATTCGCGTAGAAAATCGTGAAGTAAGCCATTTATATGATCAAGTCCCGTTAGGTACAAAAGTATGGATTGTATCTACAGATCAATCTTTTGAAGAGTTAGCCGCTCAAAAAGGCATTGTGAATATACAGCAAAAGACTGGTGACTAGTCACCAGTCTTTTTTATATGTTTGCATTGCACAAAGAAGGAGCAGTGCATCTATGTTTTTAGTCATCAGTCTCGATTAAAACCACATGGCAAGTCCCGCTAAAAGCGTAGATATTAACATGACAAGAAGCATTAAAAACACAACGGTTTTTTGGATTTTCTTATTAGACATACAACCAAAGTCCTCCTACACGTTTTTTTCTTATTTTACATGTCTTCCGCTGCTTAGACAAGCAACTTTCTGTAGACACGCGAGCAGGAGATTTCTTTTGTTTTCAAGAATATGTGTAAATGAAAACGCTTTTTTAAAAGAGGTGAGAAAGTGATAAAAGGAATTGATCACATAGGAATAGCTGTAAAATCAATTGAAGGCAGCCTCCCTTTTTATGAAAAGGTATTAGGACTGTCTCTATTAAAAGTAGAAGAAGTAGAAGAACAAGGAGTAAAAGTTGCTTTTATTCAGTGCGGCAACGTAAAAATTGAATTATTAGAGCCGCTCTTTGAAGACAGTGCTGTCGGCGCGTTCATCAAAAAGAGAGGTGAAGGTCTTCATCATGTGGCTTTAGGTGTGCGAACGATTGAAGAACGGATTCACGAGTTAAAGGAAAAGGGTGTACAAATGATTGACGATGTTCCGAGAAAAGGCGCAGGGGAAGCATCCATTGCTTTTTTGCATCCAAAGTCAGCAAACGGTGTTCTTTATGAGCTCTGTGAAAAAACACTAGAGGAGGAGAAGAAACATGGTTGACATTTATGATAAATTAAATGAATTGTACGATAAGCGCCGGAAGATCGAGTTAGGCGGTGGAGACGAAAAAATTGAAAAACAGCACCATAAAGGGAAACTAACGGCACGCGAACGAATTGAAATTCTTTTGGATGAACATACATTTGTTGAATTAAATCCATTTATTGAACATCGGTGTGCGGATTTCAGTATGAATAATCAAGTAGGACCAGGAGACGGGGTAGTAACAGGTTACGGCAAGATAAACGGTCGCTCAGTCTATTTGTTTTCGCAAGATTTTACGGTATTCGGAGGCGCGTTAGGTGAAATGCATGCTAAAAAAATTGCGCACGTAATGGACTTAGCTGCTAAAACAGGCGTGCCGTTTATTGGATTAAATGATTCAGGCGGGGCTCGTATTCAAGAGGGCGTCATGTCTCTTGATGGATACGGTCATATTTTTTATCGAAATGCCATTTATTCGGGTGTCATGCCTCAAATATCTGTTATTATGGGGCCTTGTGCAGGCGGAGCCGTGTACTCACCGGCGATTACGGACTTTGTTTTTATGGTAGAAGAAACAAGTCAAATGTTCATTACAGGACCAAAAGTAATTGAAACGGTAACGGGAGAAAGCATTTCCTCTGAAAATCTTGGAGGAGCAGCTGTCCATAACGAAATTAGCGGTAATGCCCATTTTAGAGGTGCAACAGAACAAGAGGTGCTAGAACAAGTACGAACGCTCTTAAGCTATCTTCCTCAGTCTAGCCAAGAGCAGCCTCCTTTAGCCTCAAAGGCAGAGTCTGATCATTATCGTCCGGATTTATTAGACGTTGTCCCGTTTGATGCCGTGCGCCCTTACGATGTGCGTCAAGTCATTCACCAAGTGGTGGACGAACACTCATTTTTTGAAGTGCAAAAAGACTTTGCAAGAAATATTGTCATTGGTTTTGCCCGCATAGATGGAAAAGTTGTCGGACTTGTGTGTAACCAGCCTAAAGTAATGGCAGGCAGTTTAGATATTAACTCCTCAGATAAAGCAGCAAGGTTTATTCGATTTTGCGATTCATTTAATATCCCACTTATTACATTTGAAGATGTTACAGGTTTTTTCCCAGGTATCAAGCAGGAACATGGCGGAATTATACGTCATGGTGCTAAAATTTTATATGCATACTCCGAAGCTACCGTTCCGAAAATCACGGTGATTTTGCGAAAGGCGTACGGAGGTGCATACGTAGCTTTAAATAGTAAATCGATTGGAGCGGACCTTGTGTATTCGTGGCCGAATGCCGAAATCGCTGTTATGGGTCCTCAAGGTGCTGCAAATATTATCTTTGCAAACGACATTCGAGGTAGCGAAAACCCAGATGAAACAAGACACGAAAAAATTGAACAGTATCGCGAGAAATTTGCTAATCCTTACGTAGCGGCAAGCGCTGGAATGGTGGATGATGTTATTGATCCTCGGGAAACGCGAATAAAATTAATACAAGCGCTTGAAATGTTGCACAATAAAAAGGAAGAGCGTCCAGCAAAGAAACATGGTAACATACCATTGTAGGTTATTTTTGGAGGGATTACATATTATGATTAATGAACAACGAATCGTTGATTTATTTATTGAATTAGTACAAGTAGACTCAGAAACAAAGCATGAAGAAAAAATTGCTGTTGTACTAAAAGAAAAATTTACCGCATTAGGCGTCGAAGTAGTAGAAGATGATGCCAAAGAAAAAACGGGCCACGGAGCCAACAACTTAATCTGCACACTGCCAGCTACAAAAGAAGGTGTAGACACAATCTACTTTACTTCTCATATGGATACAGTCGTACCTGGAAACGGTATTAAACCATCTATTGAAGATGGCTATATTAAAAGTGACGGCACGACAATTCTTGGAGCGGATGATAAAGCAGGCTTAGCAGCAATGCTAGAAGCCATCACCGTATTAAAAGAAGAAAACATCGCGCACGGCAAAATTGAATTTATTATTACAGTAGGAGAAGAATCTGGCTTAGTGGGCGCTAAAGCTCTTGATTCTAGCCTCGTAACGGCAAAATTCGGCTATGCTTTAGATAGCGATGGCAAAGTGGGAGACATTATCGTTGCTGCGCCGACGCAAGCAAAAGTAAATGCAACAATTTATGGAAAAACAGCTCATGCAGGTGTAGCTCCTGAACGAGGCGTTTCTGCTATTACGATCGCTTCAAGAGCCATTTCTAAAATGCCGCTTGGACGTATTGATGAAGAGACTACAGCGAATATTGGACGCTTTGAAGGCGGAACGCAAACGAATATCGTGTGTGACCGCGTCGATATTTTAGCAGAAGCTCGTTCATTAATTCCAGAAAAAATGGAAGCGCAAGTAGCGAAAATGAAAGAAGCGTTTGAAACAGCTGCACAAGAAATGGGCGGACGTGCAGAAGTTGATATTAAAGTGATGTATCCAGGCTTTAAATTTGGCGATGGAGATCATGTTGTCGAAGTTGCTAAAAAAGCCGTGGTTAATATCGATCGTCCTTCACGCCTGCTTCAAAGCGGAGGCGGAAGCGATGCAAATGTAATCGCAGGCTTTGATATCCCAACAGTCAACTTAGCAGTTGGTTATGAAGATATTCATACAACAAATGAAAAAATTCCGGTAGAAGAACTGGTGAAGACATCTGAACTAGTAGTGTCGATTATTAAAGAAGTAGCCAAATAATAGTTGCAGCCTTGCTTTTATATAAAAGCAAGGCTTTTTACATAGTGAATAGTAAATAGTCTGAATTTTTTAACATAATGTATAATGAAGAAAAGACGGTCGTTTTGTACAATAAAGTTAGTAATACATTTTACCAAAGTAGAAGTTGAAAATAACGTATATAAAAAATATGTAAGCGCTTTCAATTTTAGTTTTATCAACAGATATCCTTGGGAGGTTGATGCAATGCGATCACAGGAAAGTTTGCAGTCCATCATTCAAAACTTTAATGAAGTAGAAAAAGGGTTGTCAGATAGAGAAGCAGTCGAAGAATCTAATCGATGTTTGTACTGTTATGATGCACCCTGTATTCAGGCATGCCCTACAGGAATTGACATCCCGACGTTTATTAAAAAAATTGCATCGGGCAATTTAAAGGGGTCTGCCGAAACGATTATGTCTTCTAATCCCGTAGGAGCAAGCTGTTCGAGAGTTTGTCCAACCGATGAACTATGTGAAGGAGCGTGTGTACTTAACCACTCAACCAAACCAATTATGATTGGAAATTTGCAGCGCTACGCAACGGATTGGGCTATTCAAAATGAACAGGTGCTGTTTGAGAAAGGAAGAGCAAACGGTAAAAAGGTAGCAATTGTTGGTGGAGGTCCGGCGGGTCTCTCTGCAGCAAGAGAACTGGCGCGATTTGGATATGATGTAACCATTTTTGAAGCGGAAAAACAAGCAGGAGGGTTAAATACATATGGAATCGTGTCGTTTCGTCTTCCTCAAGCGATTTCATTCTGGGAAGTTGAACAAGTAAAAAGATTAGATGTAAAAATTAAAACAAACGTAAGAATTGGAGAAGATATTCTTCCGAGCGAATTGCTGCAGTCGTATGACGCGGTTGTATTAGCTATTGGTATGAGCAAGGTGCCTTCTCTACATGTTGAAGGTGAAGAGCTAGACGGTGTGTATGATGCGATTGATTTTGTGAAAAAAACGAAGTCAGAAGCGTTATCAACAGAATTTGTGGGTAAGCGTGTTGCCGTCATTGGTGCGGGAAATACTGCGATTGATGGTGCTACATGTTCCGTGCGCTTGGGGGCTGAAAATGTTCAAATTTTATACCGTCGTACACGAGAAGAAATGACGGCTTATGATTTTGAATTTGAATTTGCAAAACAAGATGGTGTTGAATTCCGCTGGTTAACGGCTCCTATACGAATTATTGGAGATGAAAATGGTAAGGTGAGCGGGATTGAATGTGTAAAAATGACTCTAACAGATCCAGATGCAGACGGCCGAAGAAAGCCTGTTCCTGTTGAAGGTTCAACGTTTACCATTCCAGTCGATGCTGTTGTTAAAGCAATTGGTCAAGAACGGTACCTGTCTTTGATTCAACAATTTCAGCTGCATCATGAAGACGGAGTTGTCTTAATTAATCAAGAGACGTTTCAAACATCAAATCCAAAAGTATTTGCTTGCGGAGACGTTATTTTTGGTAAAGGGCAAGGAGAAGCAATGGTTGTGACCGCTGCTCAGCAAGGAAAACAAACGGCGTTAAATATTCATATGCAGTTAACAAAAGAAACAATGGAAACAGCTTAAAATCAGGAGGAGGAGAAATCTATGGCAGATTTAACAACAAATTTAGCAGGTATTCAATCACCAAATCCGTTTTGGCTGGCATCCGCACCGCCAACCAATTCAGGTTATCAAGTGCAGCGTGCATTTGAAGCAGGCTGGGGAGGCGCAGTTTGGAAAACGCTTGGTGATCCGATTTTAAATGTTTCCTCACGATTTGCTGCCGTTGGCTTCAACGGTCAGCGCGTAGCCGGCTTTAATAATATTGAGTTAATCACCGATCGTCCTCTTGAAGTTAATTTGAAGGAAATCTATGAAACGAAAAAGAAGTTTCCTAACCACGCAATTATTGCCTCTCTTATGGTAGAGCCTCAGCAAGAAAAATGGCATGAAATTGTCAAAAAAGTAGAAGACGTAGGAGTGGATGGATTAGAGCTGAACTTTGGGTGTCCGCATGGAATGGCAGAACGAGGGATGGGTGCTGCCTCTGGGCAAGTCCCTGATTTGGTTGAAAAACAAACGTATTGGGCTAAAGAAGTTGCCCAAACGCCGGTCATTGTTAAATTAACTCCAAATATCACAGATATCACCGTTACAGCAGAAGCAGCGGTTCGAGGCGGTGCTGACGCTGTGAGCATGATTAACACTATTAATAGTTTAGCAGGAGTAGACATTCATTCATGGAATACGATTCCACACGTAGCAGGAAAAGGCGCTCACGGAGGTTATTGCGGCCCGGCTGTTAAGCCGATTGCATTAAACATGGTTGCTGAATGTGCGAGAAGTCCGTTTATTAACGTTCCAATATCAGGTATGGGAGGCGTTTCGAACTGGCAAGAAGCCGTCGAATTTATGCTCATGGGTGCTACAGGTGTGCAAGTATGTACAGCTGCAATGCATCACGGGTTCCGCATTGTAGAGGATATGATTCAAGGTCTCAATTATTATTTGGATGAAAGAGGAATTGAAAAAGTAAGTGATATTGTAGGGAAAGCCGTTTCAAAATATTCCGACTGGGGCAACTTAGATCTCAATTATAAAGTAGTGGCTCGCATCGATCCGGATACGTGTATTAACTGCAATAAATGTCATATTTCTTGTGAAGATACTTCTCACCAATGTATTGATATGCTGAAAGACCCTTCAGGAAAATCTTATTTAAAAGTAAGAGAAGAAGATTGTGTAGGCTGTAATTTATGTTCGATTGTATGTCCGGTGGATGGGGCTATATCCATGGTTGAATTACCGAATGAACAGCCTCCAATGACGTGGAATGAACGCCAAGCTGCTTTACAAGCGACGGCTGCACAGCGATTAGACGTATAAATACAAAGGGGATGAAGAAATGAAGAAAATCGTTAAAAATGGTGTGGTAGTCACAGCAACAGATACGTATAAAGCCGATATTTTAATTGAAAATGGAGTTATTTCGGCAATTGGCTCGGCATTTGAAGAGCAGGGTTGTGAAGTGATTGATGCAAAAGGCAACTATATATTTCCAGGAGGGATCGATCCTCATACTCATTTAGATATGCCGTTTGGAGGCACCGTTACAAAAGATGACTTTGAAACAGGTACAAGAGCAGCAGCTTTTGGAGGTACGACAACTGTTATTGATTTTTGCTTAACCAATAAAGGCGAACCGCTGCAAAAAGCGATCGGCACATGGCATGAAAAATCAAAAGGAAAAGCGGCTATCGATTATAGCTTTCATCTAATGATTGGAGAAATCACGGAAGATGTATTAAATGAGCTTCCTACGATTATTGAAAAAGAAGGAATTACTTCTTTTAAAGTATTCATGGCCTATAAAAATGTTTTTCAAGCAGACGATGCTACCCTTTATCAAACGCTAGTGCAAGCTAAAAAATTAGGGGCGCTTGTGATGGTACATGCTGAAAATGGAGATGTTATTGAGTATTTAACGGCAAAAGCACTAGAACAAGGACAAACCGATCCTATCTATCATGCACTGACTCGCCCTCCAGAAATAGAAGGAGAAGCTACGGGAAGAGCCGCGGTGCTAACGGAGCTGGCTGACTCACAGCTCTATGTTGTTCACGTGTCGTGCGCTGAAGCAGTTAAAAAGATTGCTGAAGCAAGGGAAAAAGGCGTAAATATCTGGGGCGAAACGTGTCCGCAGTATTTGATGCTTGACCAAACCTATTTAGAAAAACCGAATTTTGAAGGAGCAAAATACGTATGGTCGCCGCCTTTACGTGAAAAATGGAACCAAGATGTTTTGTGGAATGCTCTGCGTAATGGCGACTTGCAAACGATTGGATCAGATCAGTGTTCGTTTGATTTTAACGGTCAAAAAGATCTGGGAAAAGGAGATTTTACGAAAATTCCAAACGGAGGCCCTATTATCGAGGATCGCATGAGTATTTTATTTTCAGAAGGAGTAGTGAAGAAACGAATTAATATCAATCAGTTTGTAGATATAACATCAACAAAAATTGCTAAGCTGTTCGGACTGTACCCGAAAAAAGGAACAATAGCGGTTGGCGCAGACGCGGATCTGCTTATATTTGACCCTTCTGTTGAACGTACGATTTCAGCAAACACGCATCATATGGCAGTTGATTATAGCGCATTTGAGGGAATGAAAGTCACGGGTGAGCCGGTTTCAGTACTTTGCCGCGGGGAATTTGTCGTAAAAGATAAGCAGTTTGTCGGTCAAAAAGGCTACGGACAATTTACAAAACGAGCAAAGTTTAATGAGTTAAACACGGCTAACGAAGCTGAAAAATTAATGTTATAAAAACAGATGAAGAAATAGATCGGGGGCAGGGAAATGTCAAGTTACCATGAATATATGGCAGAGCGAGAAAAGATTGATTTTTTGCTGCAAAAAGGATTTAAAATAACAGCCGTAACGGAGAATCTAAGCGGGGCATTTGTGACGTTTGAACGCACCGAAAATAACCAAACCGAACAAGAAACCCTTCATATATTGACGGCGGATGCTAGAAAATATTTTTCATCCGTACTGATTCAACAAGTATAAAAACGGAGGCTGGGACAAAATTAATTTAGCTGAAGGAAGATCCGAACGGTGAATCGTTCGGATTTTTTTATTGGCAGGGTGAACGTAGGTTTCATATACGAAGGTGCTTCTAGCTGTTGATTGGAATTTTAATTATGTTTCAATCTCTTTATTTGTTTACTAATCCCTATAAGTTATTTACTATATTGGCTGACAAAAGTGATCCGTTTTTGTGTTTTTTTCGTTTTGGATGTGAAACAAAATAACTAGATATTATCCATTGACTGTATTACAGTTGTTACATTTCGTTTACATCGAAAGAGAAAAGGTTTAGTTATCTAGTAAATTGTAGTAAATATTATAGTAGAACGTTTTCAAACTAAATCTATTAAATACGAAAAGGGTGTGACACGGATGGATCAAGCTATGCAGTGTATGACACAGGAAGAAACAAAAATTATTGATAAATTAAAAATGGAAATGTTAAATGCAGTGTCACTACAAGATTTGCGTTTTTATAAAAAAGAAATTCACCGAATTAAAGAACAAGCGGTTAAACGCCAAGGTTTTTTTAATAAATTACAGCAAACAGCTCAGAAGCTGTAACGATCCATTATCGTTACAGCTTTTTTCGTTTCTTTCATTAAATATTTTATTTCTTCTAAATATTTAATATAATGTAAGAAGATATAGCTTTTGTTCTACACATATGCGAAATACGCGTTAATGATCCAGGAGACATGATGTGAAATTCGCTAGGGGCGGTGTTGACTTGAAATCATATTTAACAGTAACAGAGATTTTAACAAGGAAACATTTTGTAAACTGTGAAGTAATAGCTGGAGAGAGAGGGCTTACTAATTCTGTTAAGTGGGTGCACGTGATGGAAGTGACGCGCATTAATGAGCTGCTAAAAGGAAACGAGCTCATTTTATCAACAGGGGTAGGCTGGGGAGAAGATTCTCAATCTTGTTTATCATTTCTTCAGCAATTAATTTCTTGCAAGGCATCAGGACTGTGTATTGAACTTGGCACTTATACTTCTAAGATTCCGCAAATTGTAATTGATAAAGCGAACGAATGTGATTTTCCGATTATTTTATTTCACGAGGAAGTTCCGTTCGTTGAAATTACGCAAGATGTTCACTCGCTTTTAATTAATCAGCACTATCAAATGATTTCCGATTTAGAACAGTATTCTCATAGGCTAAATCAGCTGCTGTTAACAGTTAATGATCCGGCCCTCATCTTGCAGTGTTTATATGAATCTACGGGGCTTCTTGTCGGCCTTAAAGTTTCAAATGAATTGATTACCTTTGCTCCTGAGATGGACTTGCTTAAACAGCAGCTCCTACTTCATTATATAAGCAGGGAAAATGAAAGTCTGCATTTTACTGAGCAGCCTATTCATTTATTAGGACAAGATTATGCTCAGCTATATGTTGCTTCTATAAATGAAGCGTTAACAGAACTTGAAGTGCTCACCGTTGACCGAACGGCGACTGCACTTGCTCAGCATTTTTTGAAGGACCTGTATGTCGAAGAGAAAAAAAGAGTAGATGAAACCGAATGGATGACAAAATGGATGAACGGAGAGTTAACTCTTGAACAAATAAAAGACTCTATGCACGAAGTGTGTTCAGATTCGCCTATTCGCGGAGGTGTCGTTGTTTGCTGTAAGTGGCAAAGGCGGGAGAAGTTTGATCGAACGTATTTTAAGCTGATCTTGAGAAGCATTTTTGAACAAGAAGGCTTTCACTTATTAGTCTCCGAGCGAAATCGCGAAGTATTATTTATTCTTTTGAACAAACGAATGGTTAGCACGTGGAGAGAGAGATTAGAAAACAGCCTTCATCGCTGGATGAATCAATATGAATCGGATGAAAATTCAAAGAGGAACGCCATTAGCTTTATCGGAATTGGCCAATACTGTGAACAGCTTGACTGCATGCATAAAAGCTATGAAACGGCTAAAGAAACGATTTCGATTCAAGAAATGCTACAAAAACAAACCATTATTCATTTTTATGATGATTTGCATATGTACCGGATTATTTCGCTTTTACATCAACATGAAGACTTACAGGAAGTGGTGTTTGAATATCTGCAGCCCGTTATTACATATGATGAAACGTATAATGCAAAACTTATGGAAACATTAAAAATTTATTTAGCATGCAACGGATCTAAACAAGAGACGGCTAAGCGTTTATACATTGTCCGGCAAACACTGTATCACCGTATCGAAAAACTAGAAAAGCTGCTGGGTGAAGACTTTATGGAGCCGGAAAAACGACTGGCAATTGAGTTTATGATTATGGCATATGAATATTTGTTTATGATGAAAAAGTCGCGCGCGGAATTTATAAACGGATAAGTAAGCAGCTGGAAACAGCTGTTTTTTTATGTCGAGGCTGATTTTACTATATGTTCATTTTAGTTCATGCTTTCTCCGAGTTCACTGCGCAAAATGTGAAACGAGAATCTAGAGTTGTTTCACATTTTGTCTAATGCAACCACCATTTATTTATTCAATAATAAAGGTAGATTTGTCATTTCTTATTTTTTGAGGAGGCCAAGCGATATGTCAGTTGTGAATAATGATACGCAAGTTTTAAAAAATTACGTGGGCGGAAAATGGGTTGATACGGCAGGGGAAAAATTTGGAGAGGTAATTAATCCATCGACGGGCGAAGTCATTGCAAAAGTACCGCTTTCTACAAAAGAAGACGTAGCCAATGCGGTGGAAACAGCTCAAAAAACATTTGAAACATGGCGTAACGTGCCTGCTCCAAAACGAGCAAGATTAATGTTTGCGTTTCAGCATTTACTAGTTAAGCATCATGAAGAGTTAGCTAAATTAGTGGTACAAGAAAACGGCAAGGCTTTTAAAGAAGCTTACGGTGAAGTACAGCGCGGTATTGAATGCGTGGAGTTTGCCGCGGGTGCTCCTACTTTATTAATGGGGGAATCATTAAATAACATAGCGGAAGAAATTGATTCTGAGATGTTCCGTTTTCCACTGGGTGTCGTTGGCGGCATCACACCTTTTAACTTTCCGATGATGGTACCGCTTTGGATGTTCCCTCTTGCAATTGTATGTGGAAATGCGTTTGTATTAAAACCGTCTGAGCGAACGCCGCTTTTAGCAACGCGACTTGCTGAACTTTTTACAGAAGCAGGAGCACCGGATGGATTATTAAATATTGTGCACGGGGCACACGATGTTGTGAACGGATTAATAGAGCATGAAAAAGTTAAAGCGATTTCATTCGTCGGATCGCAGCCGGTAGCAAAATATGTTTATGAACAAGCTGCAGCTCAAGGGAAACGAGTTCAGGCTTTATCTGGAGCTAAAAATCATCATGTTGTGATGCCAGACTGCGATATGGATAAAGCAGTATCACATATTATCAGCTCGGCTTATGGAAGTGCCGGCCAGCGATGCATGGCGTGCAGCGCCGTGGTCGTGGTTGGTGAAAAAGGCGATGAATTCGTCGCAAAATTAAAGCAAAAAGCAGATGAATTAATTATGGGAAGCGGCTTTGATGATGAAGTGCTTCTAACGCCTGTGATTCGAAAAGAGCACCGTGATAAGGTGCTGGATTATATTGAACTGGGCATGAAAGAAGGGGCGGAACTCATTCGTGACGGACGTAAAGAAATGGATGAACATATGGAAGGCAATTTCTTAGGAGCAACAATTTTTGACCGCGTAACTCCTGATATGACCATTGCTAAAGAAGAGATTTTTGCACCTGTACTAAGCTTGCTTCGCGCTGACACATTAGATGAAGCACTTCGCTATATGGAAAAATCTCGTTTTGGAAATGGAGCAACGATTTATACAAAAGATGCAAAAGCGGTACGTCAATTTAGAGAAGAAGCAGATGCGGGTATGCTCGGTATTAACGTAGGAGTACCTGCTACAATGGCCTTCTTCCCATTCTCCGGTTGGAAAGACTCTTTTTACGGAGATTTGCATGTCAACGGCAAAGACGGTTTGAACTTCTTTACACGTAAAAAGATGGTTACATCACGCTTTGACTTTTAACATATAGATGAATATAGCAAGTGGCTTCGGCATTTTGTCGAAGTCTTTTCATACAGAAAAAAATACCGCGCTAGCGATTTGGGAGTGGATAAGATGGTACAGGTCAGTCAAAATGAAAAAGATCTACGTGCAAAAGATGAGCAGTATGTATGGCATGGAATGAAACCATACAGTCCGGATGCAACGATGGTAGCTACAAAAGCAAAAGGTGCTTGGATTACAGATGAACAAGGAAATCGCTATTTAGATGCAATGGCAGGGCTTTGGTGTGTAAATACCGGGTATGGACGGGATGAATTAGCGCTCGCAGCCTATGAGCAGCTAAAAGAACTGGCTTATTTTCCACTCACTCAATCTCACGTACCTGCTATCAAACTGGCAGAGAAGCTAAATGAAATGTTAGGTGATGACTATGTTATTTTCTTTTCAAATAGCGGATCTGAAGCAAATGAAACGGCTTTTAAAATTGTGCGTCAGTACCATCAGCAAAAAGGAGAGCATTCTCGCTACAAATTTATTTCGCGTTACCGAGGGTATCACGGAAATTCAATGGGCGCACTAGCAGCAACGGGCCAAGCTCAGCGTAAATATAAATATGAACCGCTTGCCCCTGGCTTTATTCACGTTGCCCCGCCTGATTCGTACCGAGGGCAAGATGACTACGATGCACCCAAAGAACAGCTTCAATCTGTAAAAGATATTGACAATGTTATGACGTGGGAGCTAAGTGAAACGATTGCCGCTGTTATTATGGAGCCAATTATTACAGGAGGAGGAATTCTTTTACCGCCTCAAAATTATATGAAAGGCGTAAAAGAAACGTGTGAAAAACACGGTGCACTTTTAATTGCAGATGAAGTTATTTGCGGCTTTGGACGTACAGGAGAAGCCTTTGGTTTTATGAATTACGATGTAAAACCAGATATCATTACCATGGCAAAAGGAATTACAAGCGCATATCTTCCGCTCTCTGCAACTGCTGTTAAAAAAGAAATTTATGAAGCGTTCAAAGATAGCGATCAGTACGAGTATTTTCGCCATGTTAATACATTTGGAGGAAGCCCGGCTGCATGTGCACTGGCATTAAAGAATTTAGAAATTATGGAGAGAGAAAATCTTTTTGATCGTTCTAAACAGCTCGGAGCTTACGTATTAAGTGAGCTAACGCCGCTTATCGATAGCCACCCATACGTTGGAGACGTAAGAGGTAAAGGGCTTTTAATTGGAATTGAACTTGTAGCTGATAAACAAACGAAAGAACCGTTAGACGTTAATCTTGTAAATGAAGTGGTTGCTAAATGCAAAAGCAAAGGAGTCATTATTGGGAAAAATGGAGCAACGGTGGCCGGCTATAATAATGTTCTCACGCTCTCGCCGCCTCTCAACATTGAGGAAAGTGATATTGAGCTGTTATTAGCTACTATTACGTATGCGCTTGACAGCATCAAATAGGTAAGTTTGCAAAAAGCCTGTATAATATACTTACAGGCTTTTTGTGCGTATGAAGGAGGAAGTAGAAAATGGAATTGTTATTTTTAGGAACGGGTGCAGGAGTACCGGCGAAACAGCGGAATGTTTCATCTCTTGCGCTCGAACTTTTGCAAGAAAGAGGGGCGGTGTGGCTTTTTGATTGTGGAGAAGCAACTCAGCATCAAATTTTACATACAACCGTTAAACCGAGGCGAATTGAGAAAATTTTTATTACGCACCTTCACGGTGATCATATTTACGGATTGCCTGGACTCCTTGGAAGCCGTTCGTTTCAAGGCGGAGAATCGCTGCTTACTGTATACGGGCCAAAAGGAATTAAAGAATTTATTGAAGTCACGCTGGCTGTAAGTCAAACTCATCTGCAATATCCTCTAGAGATTGTTGAAATAGAAGAGGAAAGTGAAAGTGGAACGATTTTTGAAGATGAAACTTTTTCAGTGGAGTTTGGCAAACTTGAACATGGCATTTTATCTTATGGATATCGAGTTGTCGAAAAAGATTTGCCAGGATCACTGGACGTTCAACGTTTAAAAGAGATGAATATTCCCCCGGGGCCTCATTATCAGCAGTTAAAAGAAGGGAAAGAAGTAGTATTAAAAGATGGGCGTATAATCAATGGTCAAGAATTTTTAGGAGAGCCTAAAAAAGGGAAGGTCATCACGGTTTTAGGAGATACAAGAAAGTGCATGCAAAGTGTTCAGCTTGCTATGCATGCAAGTGTTTTAGTCCATGAAGCTACTTTTTCAGCGGGAGACGAGGAGCTTGCTTACAACTATTTTCATTCTACTGCAAAAGAAGCCGCTGAAATCGCTAAAACAGCATCGGCTGAGCGTCTTATTTTATCTCATATTAGTTCGCGTTACCAAGGAGACGCAGTCAGCCGGCTAGCAGAAGGAGCAAAAGAAATTTTTCCAAATACCGACATAGCAGAAGACTTGAAACGGTTTACGATTTCATAAAAAAAGACGAGGGTATCCTCGTCTTTTTTTACCAGCCGCGTTCGTACTGCACGGGTGCTGAAATTGTTTCATTTAGTTCTTTTGCCGCCGTGCGCGGGAAGTACGGATCACGCAGAAGTTCGCGCGCAACAAAAATTAAATCAGCGCGTTCGCTTTGTAAAATCTCTTCTGCTTGTCGTCCTGTTGTAATTAATCCAACTGCGCCTGTATCAATATTTGCCTGCTGCTTAATTTTATCTGCAAACGGCACTTGATAGCCAGGGTATACGTTGATTGGAGCGTGTACAAGAGCACCGGAACTAACATCAATTAAGTCGACGCCTTGTTCTTTCATCCATTTTGCAAATGCAACGTGATCATCGACTGTTAATCCGCCTTCTGTATAGTCAGAAGCAGAAACACGGACAAATAAAGGGCCGTCCCACTCTGTTTTCACAGCTTCAATAATTTCCTTTAAGAAACGATAGCGATTTTCTGCGCTGCCGCCATATTCGTCGCTGCGTTTATTGCTTAGCGGCGATAGAAATTGATGTACTAAATAACCGTGTGCAGCGTGAAGTTCGATAATATCAAACCCAGCTTCTTTTGAGCGTCGAGCGCTTTCTTTAAAGGCAGAAATCGTTTCATGAATTTGTTCTGTGGTCATTTCCACAGGTTTTTTACTTTTATCATCAAAAGCAATAGCGGAAGGAGCATAAATATCGCCTTCAACAGTTGCTTTACGTCCTGCATGTGCAAGTTGAATGGCCGTTTTTGCACCGTTTTCTTTTAGCTGTGTCACAAGTTTCGTTAATCCATCTCTTTGCTCATCATTCCAAATTCCCAAGTCTTGAGCTGAAATACGACCTTGTGGCACGACAGCTGAGGCTTCAACCATAATGAGACCTACTTGTCCAACCGCACGAGTTGTGTAGTGAACCATATGAAAGTCAGTTATTACGCCGTCTTCCTTTTCGCATGAATACATACACATTGGTGACATCACAATTCGGTTTTTTAATGTTACATCTTTCACTGTATAAGGTGAAAATAGTTTTGTTGTCATTCGGTTTAACCTCCAATTATTTCGATACTCTAAACAAAAGTTATTATATCACCGCATTGAATTTTCTTTCACATAATCTGCTTATCCATTTTTAATCATAAAAAAACCTCTTTCTTTTTTTAGAAAGAGGTGAACCTTTACGAACGTTTACTCGAGATTTTTTCGTCAATCGTATCTCCTAAATATTTGGAGCGAATTGTAGCTTGTTCAATACACTGCATCATGGCTTCTTGGAAGTTATGAGAAATAAGCTGTTCGATTCCTGCTTCTGTTGTGCCGCCCGGACTCATCACTTCTTTTCGAAGTACGGCTGGCGTTTTAGGTGACTGTTTCAGCATTTCTGCAGCACCGATAAGAGTTTGAAGAATTAGTTCATTTGACACTGACGTATCCAAGCCTTGTTTTTCAGCTGCTTTTTCCATTGCTTCTACTAGATAGTAGACATACGCTGGGCCGCTTCCAGATAGTCCTGTTACAGCGTGAAGCTGCTCTTCCTCTACAGTTGTAACCGTACCAATCGTTTCAAATAAAGCAGTAGTAACGTTCATATGCTCTGCTGTAGCAAACTTGCCGGGTGCAATGGCTGTAGCCGATAATCCAATAGAGGCCGATGTATTTGGCATAGCTCTTACAACCGCTACTTCTTGGTCAAACAAGTTTACAATTGTGGCAGTCGATACACCTGCTAAAACAGAGAGAACGAGGTGGTGCGGACGAATATAGGACTTAATCGTATCAATGCTTTCCGCTACGTCTTTTGGTTTAATAGCAAGCACGACGATATCGCTTTTTTCGATTAACAAGGCATGATTACGCGTAATGTTAATTTCATAGGCGTTTCGAAGTTCGTGAAGTCTTTTATCGTTGCTATGATTTGTTACGGTGATTTGATTGGGGCGAAGCTTTTTATCTGACAGCAGCCCTGAGATCATAGCTTCAGCCATTGATCCAGCTCCAATAAAGGCGATGTTTAAATCCGTTTTCATTAAAAGTTCCTCCAGTCATTTGCTATCCAATGAAAACAGATACTGAGATTTCAGTATCTGTTAAAGGTTTGTGTTTGTGTATCTCTTCTTTATAAAATGCATAGTTATCTAAAGATATGAATAAAACTTCACTATATTTCTGTCATTATGCAATGAAAAAGAGAAGGATGTCAATGTAATTTTCAGAAAACGAATGCAATTGTATAAATAACAGGAAAAATCGTGTAAACTTAAAAGAAAATGCGATGGTAAAGGAGCAAAAATACAGATGAATGAGCAATTATATAAAATTGTGCTGCCTACTCCTTTTGCGGTAGGAGATGTGAATGTTTTTGTTATAAAAGGTCAGACCGTTACGTTAATCGATGCTGGTATTAAAACGGAGGCGGCGTGGTCTGTATTTAAAGAAAAGCTTAATGAAATAGGATTAAAACCAGATGATATTAAGCAAGTTGTCCTAACTCATCACCATCCTGATCACGTAGGAATGCTTGATTTTTTTCATAAAGATATCGCCATAGTCGGTCATGCAAAAAATCAGCCTTGGATCTCCCAAAATCCAGATTTTTTTGAGTGGTACGATGCGTTTTTTGAAGACCACTTTATGAAAGCCGGCGTAGATGAAAGGTTTCGCCCTTATTTAAAACGTTTAAAAGCATCAATGAAGTATTCATGTCATCGTTCTCTTACAACTTCTGTGCAGGAAGGAGATTACATTCCGGACCTAGAGAGTTGGAAAGTACTTGAAGTACCAGGTCATGCTCAAAGCCATATTGCATTATACAATGAAAGAACAGCGGTTATGATTGGAGGAGATTTACTGTTAAAGCATATTTCATCTAATCCGCTCATTGAACCTCCTATGAAACCAAGCGGCGAGCGACCTAAAACGCTTCTTCAATATAATCATTCATTAAGACGTCTGCTTGATTTAGAGATAAACTGTATCTATACAGGTCATGGAGATGAAGTGTTACATGTTCGCGAACTTGTACAAGAGCGGTTACAAAAGCAAAGCGACCGAGCGGATAAAGTGCTTGGCATGATAAAAGAACGTCCTCAAACAGCGTTTGATATTTGCAAACAGCTCTTTCCTACTATTTATGAAAAAGAACTAGGGCTAACTCTTTCTGAAACAATTGGTCAGCTCGATTTTTTAGAAGATGCCAATAAAATCAGTACACATGAAAAAGAAAGTACGCTTATTTATTCTGTGTGCTCTTAACTTATAAAAAAGGTGTGTTATATTTGAAATCCTCGTTAAAGAACCAACATGTCGTGATTACAGGCGCTTCAGGAGGTCTTGGAGAGCATTTAGCTTATGAAGTGGCCAAAAGAGGGGGCGTCCCCGTTTTACTTGCACGTACAGAAGAAAAGCTGCACCGAGTAGCCGAGCAAATTAGTCAAAAATATGGGATTACCTCTTACATATACAAAGCTGACGTAGCGAACGTAGAGGAAGTCAATAGAGTCGTTCAGAAAATGATGAGTGAAATTAAGCGTGTTGATGTCCTGATTAATAATGCAGGCTTTGGTGTATTTGAAGAAGTGAAAGAAGCATCGATTAAGACAATTGCCTCAATGTTTCAAGTCAATGTTATTGGATTGATTGCATGTACACAAGAAATTTTAGCTTATATGCTAAAAGAAAACAAAGGACATATTATTAACATTGCTTCTCAAGCAGGCAAACTTGCGACACCTAAATCCAGTGGCTATTCAGCTTCTAAACATGCCGTGCTAGGGTTTACCAACAGCCTGCGAATGGAATTAGCGAAAACAGATATCTATGTAACGGCAGTGAATCCAGGTCCTATTCAAACCAACTTCTTTTCAATAGCAGATCAATCAGGAAACTATGAAAAAAGTGTAGAAAAGTTTATGTTAACCCCTCAATACGTAGCTGAAAAAACGGTCAATATTATTGGGAAGCCAAAACGAGAAGTCAACTTGCCTAAGTGGATGAATATAGGCTCGAAGATGTATCAGCTTGCCCCGGGGCTCGTAGAGAAATTGGCAGGGGATGCGTTTAATAGAAAATAACCTGTGCTTTAACCACAGGTTATCAATGTTTTTCGTTAATGGTTTCGTTCAGTAAGGCTGTATTTCTATGAATCTACTGCTCGTCTAAAATTTTTGCAGCGCGCACACAAGAGTCAAATTTTCCTTTATGATTTCCGTCGCAAAAGGGCATCTTTTGCGACTGGCCACATCGGCATAGTGAAAATGTCGGCTTTGTTTCAAATTTGTTGCCGTCTGCATCAATTAATTCAACGTCTCCAGTGACACGGAAAGAGCCGTTATCCATTACTTTAATTTGTACTTTTGACATAAAAAAACCTCCTTTTTGTACACATCTATATGAAGCGCCAGAGTTTAATGAAAGCGAGATGTGTATTATACTCATTATATAAGCAATTTTCGTTTGTTTATACAATTAGTTTAAAAGGAGTTAAAGGAAAATGAATATTACCTTTACTGATAAAGCGATAGCAAAAGTACAAGAAAAGTACGGGAAAGATTCTTCACTATATTTAAAATTAAAATACGATACAGATGGATGCGGCTGTGTTGTGAGCGGTGTAACGACGCTATGGATTGTTGATGAAAAAGAGAGCGATGATGTAATCATTGAGACGAATTTTGTTCCTGTTCTTGTCGAAAAAACAAAGCAAGTATTTTTAGATGATAATATGACGATTGACTACAATGAAAGTGCCTATGCGTTTATGCTAAAATGTCCTTCTCAAATTTTAAATCCGCGCATGTCATTTATCGATAAAACAAAAGAAGCGCTTTAAAGCGCTTCTTTTTGTATTTTTTCTAAAAATGATTCAATAACTTGTTCATATTCCTCTGGATTATCAGCATACGAGCGGGCATGAGTGCCTACAGGTGCTAAATACATCCGTTTTGCTCCCATTTTTTTGGCATGCAGCTGCTCCGTCATTTTAGGAAGAATATAGTCATCTTCTTTACTATGGATAAACAGAACAGGATGTTTGATTTGATCTACGACTGAAATAGGTGATACGTCTTTAAATGAGTAGCCTTCTCGCCATTTTAAAATAATATTAGCTGCTGGCATCACAAGCTGTTTTGGTAAGTGGAAATCTTGTTTTAAGCGATAGGCAAGAAGTTCTTCTAAGTCAGAAAAAGGGCAGTCGACAATATAAAAATCAGCTCCGTCTTCCATTCCAGCATACAAAAGAGTGGTCGCAGCTCCCATAGATTCCCCGTGAATCCCGAGGGAAATAGTTGAACCGAATTGTTCTTTTACCCAGTGAACAACGGATTGAAGGTCCAGTTTTTCATAATAGCCGTAGCTCGTTGTTTTCCCTTCAGACTTGCCGTGGCGGCGATGATCATAAAGAACGACGTTCCATCCAAGCTTTAGAAAAAGCCGAGCATATTTCATAGAGTTCAGTGAATGAACTG
Source organism: Priestia sp. JV24 (assembly GCF_025910025.1). NCBI lineage: Bacteria > Bacillati > Bacillota > Bacilli > Caryophanales > Bacillaceae > Priestia > Priestia sp. JV24. Next base: position 340,376 of record NZ_JAPCIN010000023.1, on the reverse strand, counting down.
TAACTCCGTGCGAAAGAATCATAAATCGGTTGTTTTCGTATTGTTTAATAACGGTCCCAGCTATGTTATAGCCTAGAGAAGAAGGAAGCACAAATGCTTCTTTAGGAAGAGTGCTATAGACTTTCTCATCATAAAAGCCATCTTCCGTATCGCGGTCAATAATAACTTTGTCGGTCTTTTTACGGATGTACATCATTTGATTTGTAAAAAAGATGCCAAGAGCGGCAAATGCTCCGAAAACACTTCCTATTAATAATAGCCATTTTTTCATGATTAGCGGCTCCTTTTGTTAATATAGCTATTATTTATTATAGCATCGCTCTCATAAAAACCTAATTTTTAACGCTGTGCAAATAAAGAGTATTGCTTGCTTTCAATCGGTCTTGAAATGTGAGGAGCGATAAAAGCGACCGCTTCGAGCAGCTTTTCTTCATTAATAGAAGTGGAAATATCCATTTCATGAAGCATAAAGACGAGATCTTCCGTAGCTACGTTTCCCGTTGCTCCCTTAGCGAATGGACATCCACCTAACCCCCCAGCGGATGAATCGAACCTGTTAATACCGGCTTGCAGAGCTGCATAGATATTTGCAATGGCTAATCCTCTCGTATCGTGAAAGTGCGCAGCAAGTAGCGTGTGGGGAAAGTTTTGTTTTAATTTCGAGAAAAGTGAAAATACATCTTTAGGGTTTGCCATGCCAATTGTATCAGCAACGCTTAGCTCATTCACTCCAGCCTTCACAAAGCTTTCGCAAAGGGCCAGCACGTCGCGTTCATGTATTTTTCCTTCATACGGGCAATAAAAGGCGGTGGAAATGCAAGTTCGAATAAAACATTCTTGCTGCTTGAGCTGCTGAATGAGAGGAAGCAGCGTTTGTACAGCTTCTTTGGTGTTTTTGTTAATATTTTTTTGATTAAAGGTATTGCTTACGCCAATAAACAGCGCAACGGAGCGGCAATTAGCTTGCAGTGCTTTTTCCAAGCCTTTTTGGTTCGGCACAAGCACAATGTTTCGACATGTATCAGGCTGAAATGTATCTGCAACAGTAGAAGCATCTTTCATTTGAGGAACCCATTTTGGAGAAACAAAGGATGTAATTTCGATTTCGGATAGTCCAGCTTCTTTTAATTTTTTGATAAAATTAATTTTTTTTTCAGTTGGAACAAAATTTTTTTCATTTTGAAGGCCATCTCGTGGACCAACTTCTATAATTGTTACTTTTTCAGGAAATCCCATAAACCGCTCTCCTCCTACATTGTAAACGCTTACTAATATTTATTTTAATTCTAAAAAATTAAAATTCAATAAAAATTATAAATTTTTACAAAAAAAGAGGAATTTCGCAAGCGATGTCGAAATTAATACAGGTGACAGTTAATCACAGTAATCAAACAGTAAGGAGAGGTTTTCGACATGGGTCAAACAGAAGTAGTCATTGTAAGCGCTGTACGTACAGCAATCGGCAGCTTTGGGGGAAGCTTACAAAATGTATCCGCAACAACTTTAGGTGGTACTGTAATTAAAGAAGCTTTAAACAAAGCAGGGGTATCAGCAAACGAAGTAGATGAAGTTATTATGGGAAATGTCTTACAAGCAGGTTTAGGACAAAATCCAGCACGACAAGCAACTTTAGCAGCAGGTTTACCTGAAACTGTTTCAGCATTAACCATCAATAAAGTATGCGGATCAGGACTAAAAGCAGTACATCTCGCTACACAAGCGATTCTTGCTGGGGATGCTGATGTGATTGTTGCTGGTGGAATGGAAAACATGAGCCAAGCACCATACTTATTAAAAAATGCACGCAACGGGTTTAAAATGGGCGACCAAAAAGTAGTTGACAGCATGATTCAAGATGGATTATGGTGTGCATTTAATGACTACCATATGGGCGTTACAGCTGAAAATCTGTGTGATAAATATGAAATTACTCGTGACGAACAAGATGCGTTTGCAGCTTCAAGTCAGCAAAAAGCAGAAGCAGCTATTCAATCTGGTCGTTTTAAAGATGAAATCGTGCCAGTAGAAGTGCCTGGAAGAAAAGGTCAAGTAACTATTTTTGAACAAGATGAGTTCCCGCGCGCAGGCACAACGGCTGAAAGCTTAGGGAAACTACGTCCTGCCTTCAAAAAAGACGGTTCTGTAACAGCTGGTAATGCATCTGGTATCAATGACGGTGCAGCGGCAGTAGTGGTAATGAGCCGTAAAAAAGCAGACGAGTTAGGCCTAACACCATTAGTGTCAATTAAAAGTAATGCAACTGCCGGAGTAGACCCAAGCATTATGGGAATCGGTCCTGTAAGCGCAGTGAAAAAGGCGCTGGAAAAAGCTGCTGTTTCATTAGAAGATGTTCAATTAGTAGAAGCGAACGAAGCATTCGCTGCACAGTCAATCGCTGTGGATCGTGAACTTCAATTTAATCATGATATTTTAAATGTAAACGGTGGAGCAATTGCGCTTGGACATCCTATTGGTGCAAGTGGTACACGTGTCCTAGTTTCACTTATTCATGAAATGCAAAAACGCGACGCAAAACTTGGGTTAGCAACGTTATGTATTGGCGGAGGCCAAGGCGTTGCAACAATCGTTGAACGTCCTTAATTTGATATAGTTTTAACAAACATTAAAGCTATATCACAACGCCACAGATTCCAAACATACAGCTTTGGAACTCGTGGCGTTTTTGTTTTTCCTTTAATTTGTCTAGTAATATAACTTTTTTGACAAAAAAATGATTAAATTATAATTTTCAGTTATATATATATTTAAAAAGAAATAAAAATCTTTTATAATAGATTAGAAAGCGTTTTCAAAAATAACGAAGGGGTGGTTATGTATGAAACAAGTACATACGTCGTTTAAAGAAGCGGTGAAAGATATTCACGACGGTGCTACGATTATGGTCGGTGGTTTTGGTTTATGTGGAATTCCGGAGAATTTGATTTTAGCGTTAGTTGAAACAGGGGTAAAAGATTTAACCGTAATTTCAAATAACTGCGGCGTAGACGACTGGGGACTTGGACTGCTTCTGAAAAACAAACAAATTAAAAAGATGATTGGTTCTTACGTGGGAGAAAATAAAGAGTTTGAAAGACAAGTATTGTCAGGAGAAATTGAAGTAGAATTGCTACCTCAAGGCACGCTAGCTGAAAAGATTCGCGCCGGCGGAGCGGGCATACCTGCATTTTATACACCAGCGGGAGTGGGAACACCCATTGCTGAAGGAAAAGAAGTTCGCGTGTTTGATGGAAAAGAATATTTACTAGAAGAGGCGTTAAAAGCTGATTTTAGTTTGGTTAGAGCTTGGAAAGCCGATCATATGGGGAACTTAGTGTATAACAAGACAGCGCGCAATTTCAGCCCAATGATTGCAGCAGCAGGAAAAGTGACGATAGCAGAAGTGGAGGAACTTCATTCAACAGGCTCACTTGATCCAAATATTATCCACACACCTAGTGTATATGTTCAATCGTTAATTATTGGTGAACAAGAAAAACGTATTGAGCGTTTAACCGTTCAAAAATAACAAAAGGGGAGAGATTTTTCATGATTGAAAACGGCGTGAACGTGAGAGAGCGAATTGCAAAACGTGCTGAAAAAGAAATTTTGGACGGATTTTATGTAAACCTTGGAATTGGTATTCCAACGCTTGTGGCTAATCATATCTCAGATAATAAAACGGTGGTGCTTCAGTCCGAAAACGGTCTGTTAGGCATTGGACCATATCCGAAAGAAGGAGAAGTAGATCCTGATTTAATTAATGCAGGTAAAGAAACCGTCACGGCGACAAAAGGGGCTTCTTACTTCGACAGTGCTGAATCGTTTGGCATGATTCGCGGAGGGCATATTAATATTGCGATTTTAGGAGGCATGGAAGTCTCAAAAACTGGTGACTTGGCTAACTGGATGATTCCTGGGAAAATGATTAAAGGAATGGGCGGTGCAATGGATTTAGTTCATGGAGCGCAGCGCATCATTGTCATTATGGAACATGTGACGAGAAAAGACCAACCTAAAATCTTAAATGAGTGCACTCTCCCTCTGACAGGAAAAGAGGTAGTAGATCGTATTATTACAGATCGAGCGGTCATTGATATTACGGCAGAAGGCCTAAAACTTGTCGAAGTAGCGAAAGGTTATACGGTAGAAGATATTCAACAATCTACAGAGCCAACTTTAATCATTGATGAACATGTAAAACTAGATGCATTTTGATTTTTGGTAACAAAAGCAAGGATATGATACAATATCTCTCAATTAAAGTAGCGGGGGAATTGTGATGGCTAAAAAAAAGCAAAAACAATCAGCACAAAAACAAAGTGATCAGCTTAGTATCAAAGATCAGCTAAATGATAGCTTATTAAAACAGCTTCAAGCTAAAAAACAGGCGCTTTCTTTAAAAGAAGAAGAGCAGAAAGAAACAGAGCGTAAAGAAGCTGCTCGAATTCGAAAAGAAAAAGAAAAAAATAAATCGTTTGAAGAACTGTTAAATGAAAGTGATATGAACTGGTCCGAGTTTAAAAAATAAAAGCGCCGGTAAAGGCGCTTTTATTTTTTAACGGTGAGCTTCATATTGATTTGTTTTAAAGATCGATTGCAGCTTGTTAACTTCAGTAGGCTGTAGCGGGGAGGTCTCGACAGCTTTGACGTTTTCGCGAAGCTGTGAAGAAGAGCTTGCTCCTGCTACAACTGAGGCTACCGCAGGATTAGCTAAACAGTATTGAAGTGCAGTTGAGTTTAGAGAGTGAGTTGGTCGTACGTGACGAAATTCTTCTAGCGTTTTTGCTAATTCCGTACCGCTATAATCTAAATAGCCCTTGTCCTCGAATGCAGCAAGTTTTTGCTCTCCTTTTTCGGTTAGCAGCCCTTTGGCTACTGGACCTCGGGCTACAACGCTAATGCCGTTGTCATGTAAAAGAGGAAGTGCACTTTCTTCAGGGCGTCTGTCTAACAAGCTGTATTGCATCATGACGCTAACAATAGAAGAATTTTGCACATACTCTCGAATCACATTTGGGCGGATAGATGAAATGCCATAGTAGCGAATGACGCCTTCTTGTTTTAATTCTTCAAATGCTTCAATCGTTTCCTCAATATTGTCTTCAACGGTTCCTCCGTGCAGTTGATATAAATCGATGTAATCTGTTTGAAGACGGCGCAGGCTTTCTTTTACTTCTTCTTTTATATAAGCTTTAGACGGATCCCATGTCCAGCTGTCTTTTGCATCATTCCAGCGATTCCCCACTTTTGTGGCTAAAATAATATCATTTCTGCGTTTTTTTAGGGCTTGTCCCACAAACTCCTCGTTTAAGCCAAAATCATATAAATCTGCTGTATCGAAATAATTAATGCCATATTCGAGAGCTTCATCAATCATATTGACAGCGTGTTTTTGTTCCGTTCCAAGAGACATGCACCCTAAACCTAATGTACTGACAAGCAAGTCTGAAGTACCTAAGTGTCTTTTTTCCATATATGTCACTCCTTATTTTTTACTTGTTTCTATCTATTGTAGCGCTATGATAGAGGGAAACTCAAATAAGAAGATTAGAAAACTGCAGCACAATTAGTGTCTGCAGTCTGCTTGTTTGTAAGAATTAAAATTTTGAGAGATAGCGTTCGTCCATTCATCGACATACTGAAATTGTTCGCCGTATTCTTTTAACTTTTGCTGGATTTCCCATGCTTTACCGACCAAAATTATTTGCTTCTCGTGAACATAAACTTTCATTTTTTCTACCTCCCAAGGTTCGTATGATAGAATATATGTAAGAGTCAAAAAAATAGAACGAGGTGTAGAAAATGGATCATTTAACAGAAAAAATGCTGTCTTCTGAAAAGCTGTTTGGAGGCAGAGTGATTGATTTGTACTTAGAAGAAGTAGAGCTTCCAAACGGAAAAACGAGTACAAGAGAAGTAGTTAAGCACCCTGGAGCCGTAGCTGTCATTGCGTTAACAAGCGACCATAAAATGGTTATGGTCAAACAGTATCGCAGGCCGATGGATCGTATTTTAGTCGAAATTCCAGCCGGCAAGCTAGAAAAAGGAGAAGAGCCGATTGTGACGGCAAAACGTGAGTTAGAAGAAGAAACAGGCTATACAACAGATTCGCTTAGCCATATTATTTCTTTTTATACATCACCAGGTTTTGCGGATGAGTTGGTGCACCTTTATTTAGCGGAAGATTTAAAAGTGATGACCACCAAAGCGGAATTAGACGAAGATGAATTTGTTGAAGTGATGGAAGTTACGGTAGATGAGGCGCTTACTCTTATTCAAAACAAGGAAATTTATGATGCAAAAACAGCCTATGCTGTGCAGTACTTACAGTTAAAAAGCGGATTAGGAGAGTAAGAGAGTTTTTTCTTTTACATACGAACGGCAATCTAGCAATTTAGAGGTTTACATTGAAACGTCATTTGATGTGAGAAAAAACAGGCATGCGTGTATCTCTAACTAAAAAAATGTTTGACAACCATATTTTAGTTGAAGGAAAATCCGAACGATGAATAGAGATTCTTGATGGAGAATCAAATTCGTTCGGATTTTTTTAAGGTGATGGTGAATGTAGATTTCATTTATATAGTTGGTTCTAGCGGTTGATTGGAGGGCAAGGCGAAGACTCCTGCGGGAAAAGCGGAATAGGTGAGACCCCGCAGAAGCGTACGCGACGAAGAGGGTCACCGGCGGCCCGCGGAAAGCGAAGCCTTGCATGGAAATCGACAGCCGTTTCACAAGCCATCCATACTATCTCATTTGATCTTATTTAGATTGGGTTGATTTTATTATGTCTCATTCTCTTTTTTTATTTGATAGATTCAAAAGATTCTTGGCATAGTTTTTGTACTCTATCATACACTCTATTAAGCGATTAATAGGAGGAAGACGATGAGAAAAAAACAATTGCCATTATCGTATGCAAGACATTTTCAAGAAAACAGTTCTATTTATTTGTTTGTGACCGTGCTGTTTTTAATGGGAATCATTTTTGGGGCTATTGTTGTAAATAGTTTGACGCTTGATCAAAAAGAAGACCTGTACTTCTATTTAAACCGGTTTTTCGGACAGGTAAAGAGTGGAGAAGTAGCAAGCAGCGTTGAAATGTTTCAGCAAAGTTTTTTTCATAATGTTAAATACTTAGGGCTCATTTGGATATTAGGAATCGCCATTATTGGTTTGCCTGTAGTGTTAATTCTGCTGTTTTTAAAAGGAATGGTGATTGGTTTTACCGTAGGCTTTTTAGTCAATCAAATGGGACTCTCTGGTTTTGCGCTATCTTTTGTATCTGTTATGCCGCAAAATATCTTTCTCATACCGGCATTTCTGATCTTGTCTGCAGCTTCAGTTGCCTTTTCTTTGAAGCTTGTGCGGCAGCAGTTTTTTAAAAAAGCAGCGGAGCCTATTTCCGCCTCATTTTTACGCTACAGCGGAACCATGATTGCTATGATATGTTTGGTTGCCTGTGCAGCTACAATTGAAGCTTACGTATCACCTACTTTAATGAAAAGTGTAATGGCTCTATTAAATAAGTAAGAATAAGTATTAAGTAAAAAGAATTCTTTTTTCTTATTAATAATAACTTTATTTTGACACCCTCGACACATCTGATATAATGGATTAGTGAATGGCGAGGGAGGGAATAATTATGGAAAGTCGAATTGAGCGAATTAAGCAGCAGTTGCACTCAGCTAGCTATAAATTGACACCTCAACGTGAGGCGACTGTAAGAGTACTTCTTGAACATGAAGAGGATCATTTAAGTGCCGAAGATGTATATCTCCTCGTCAAGGAAAAGTCTCCGGAAATTGGATTGGCAACTGTTTATCGTACGTTAGAATTGTTAACTGAACTTAAAATTGTTGATAAAATAAACTTTGGCGATGGCGTTTCTCGCTACGATTTAAGACAAGAAGGAGCCGCACACTTTCATCATCACCTTGTGTGTATGGAATGTGGATCTGTGGACGAAATTCAAGAAGATTTGCTTGAAGACGTTGAAGAAATTGTGGAAAAGCAATGGAATTTTAAAATTAAAGATCACCGCTTGACATTTCATGGCATTTGCCATCGCTGTCAGGATAAAGAAGACAAGCAGTAAAAGCCTTTTCCCTAATGGAGAAGGTTTTTTGTTGTACATAAATAAAAAATAACGAGTTTATAAGCTACATGGTTTTATAGAAAGAAAGGAAATCATCAGGAGAGAACTCAGTGTATAAAGGCAAGAAACATGTATAAAACCTGTCCTAATTGGCATATCTTCTAATAGAATCAAAAATTGGAGGAATTGTTTCATGAAATCATGGGCTGAAATGGTATATAATACATGTAAAGTATTTATCTTATTTACCGGGTTTACTCTTTTGTTTTATTTTGGAATGATATGGGTATCTCAAGAGTATCAAAATTATAAACGTTATGATGAGCCGTCGGGTTCAGCAGTTAAGGTCATGCAAGCAAGTGTGAACAAAGATCAGACGTGGCTAGAGCGTTTATTTATGTTTTATCAAAACGGGGAGTAGAGGCTATTGAATGATCAAATTCAAGATTTTATTCATTATTTAGTAGTAGAGCGGGGACTAGCGAAAAATACAATTGATTCGTATGAAAGAGATTTAAAAAAGTATGCTCAATATTTAGAGCATGTAGAGCAGCTGAAATCATTTAATGAAGTAACAAGACTTCACATCGTTAATTTTCTGAAATATTTAAGTGATCAGCAAAAGTCATCTAAAACGATTGCGAGACATGTGGCTTCAACTAGATCTTTTCATCAATTCTTACTAAGAGAAAAAGCAGCGGATACAGATCCATCCGTTCATATTGATACCCCGCAGCTTGAGCGCAAGCTGCCAAAAGTGCTAAATGCAGAAGAAGTAGAGGCGCTGTTAAATGTGTTTGATACTTCGACGCCTTTTGGCATACGAGACAAAGCGATGTTTGAGTTGCTTTATGCTACTGGAATTCGTGTGTCTGAACTCGTTAACTTAAATATTGATGATGCACATTTGACGATGGGATTTATTCGTTGTATCGGAAAAGGAAATAAAGAAAGAATTGTCCCCATCGGAAGGTTGGCAACGGAGGCTATCGAAGAGTATTTACAGCATAGCCGGAGTGTTTTAACAAAGCAAAAGGAACAGGACAAAGCACTCTTTGTTAATCATCACGGAAGGCGTTTAACAAGGCAGGGGTTTTGGAAAATATTAAAAAAGTTAGCTTCTGAAGCAAAAATTGAAAAAGAATTAACTCCACATACGTTACGGCATTCGTTTGCTACTCATTTGTTAGAGAACGGCGCGGACTTGAGGGCCGTTCAAGAAATGCTCGGGCATGCGGATATTTCGACCACTCAAATTTATACACATGTTACAAAAGCACGTTTAAAAGATGTATACAATCAGTTTCATCCGCGAGCGTAGGAAGATTCCAATGTCCAATGAGTTCATAGACATTGGTTTTTTTGATTGAAAACACTTTCATTCATGTGTACAAAAAAATAAAAAGCGTCTATACTAATAGAGAGGTCAGACTTCTGACCAATAAGAGAAGATGGTTAAATTATTTCCAAACGGGAATTTTATAGAGAATAAATAAATTGATATTTGGAGGGAATAAAATGGCGCATACATATAAACGCGTATTTTTAATTGTCATGGATTCAGTGGGTATCGGTGAATCACCGGATGCTGAAAAATACAATGATAAAGGTGCTGATACGTTTGGTCATATTGCAGAGCACTGCAACGGTCTTCGTATGCCTAATATGGCTAAGCTTGGCCTAAGCAATATCCGTGAAATTAAAGGAATTGATAAAGCCGAAAAACCGTTGGCTTACTATACAAAAATGCAGGAAGCTTCTGCAGGAAAAGATACAATGACAGGTCATTGGGAAATTATGGGCCTTAATATTGATACGCCTTTTAATGTATTTCCAGATGGATTTCCAGAAGAGCTGATTTCACAATTAGAAGAAAAAACAGGTCGAAAAATCATTGGGAACAAACCAGCGTCTGGTACAGAAATTTTGGATGAGCTAGGAAAACAGCATATGGAAACAGGTGACTTAATCGTCTATACATCAGCAGATTCTGTTTTGCAAATTGCTGCTCATGAAGAAATTGTTCCAATTGATGAATTGTACAAAATTTGTGAGATTGCTCGTGAATTAACGCTTGATGATCCATATATGATTGGACGTGTTATCGCTCGCCCGTTTTTAGGTGAACCAGGTAATTTTACACGTACATCCAATCGTCATGATTATGCATTAAAGCCTTTTGGACGTACTGTAATGAATGAATTAAAAGACAATGACATCGATGTTATTGCTATCGGTAAAATTTCTGATATTTACGACGGAGAAGGGGTAACAAAATCTCTTCGTACCAAATCGAATATGGACGGCATGGATAAGCTAGTTGATACATTAAACATGGACTTCACAGGCTTAAGCTTCTTAAATTTAGTTGATTTTGATGCTCTCTATGGTCATCGCCGCGATCCACAAGGATATGGGCAAGCACTTGAAGAATATGATGCACGCTTAGAAGAAGTATTTGATTTATTAAAAGAAGATGATTTATTGATTATTACAGCGGATCATGGAAATGACCCTGTTCATCATGGGACAGACCATACGCGTGAATACGTGCCGCTTCTTGTGTACAATAAAGGCATGCAAGAAGGAAAAGAACTTTCTATTCGTCAAACGTTTGCGGATATTGGCGCAACGGTAGCAGAAAATTTTGGCGTAGCAATGCCTAAACATGGAAAAAGTTTTTTAAAAGAGTTGAATTAAGCAGGGGGAATGGAGTATGAAAAAAGAATATATTGAAAAAGCAGCAGCATATATTAAAAATCAATCAGCTGTTACACCAACAATTGGGCTTATTTTAGGTTCTGGACTAGGGGTATTAGCTGACGAAATTGAAGGCGCGGTAAAAATTCCGTATAACGACATTCCTGAGTTCCCGGTTTCAACAGTTGAAGGTCACGCAGGCCAATTAGTAATAGGTACTATTCATGACGTACCAGTTGTAGCTATGCAAGGACGTTTTCACTTTTATGAAGGGTACGCTCTTGATAAAGTAACATTTCCAGTGCGCGTAATGAAAGAAATCGGTGTAGAAACGTTGATTGTAACGAATGCAGCGGGCGGAGTAAACGAATCCTTTAATCCAGGAGACTTAATGATTATTTCTGATCATATTAATAATTTTGGAACCAATCCTTTGATTGGACCTAATGACTCTGATTTCGGAGTAAGGTTCCCGGATATGTCAACTGCTTACTGCAAGGATCTTCGTCAATTAGTGAAGAAAGTAGGAGCTGATTTAAATATCGCCTTACAAGAAGGTGTATATGTAGGAAATACAGGTCCAACATATGAAACGCCTGCTGAAGTGCGTATGCTTCGCATTATCGGGGGAGACGCGGTCGGTATGTCTACAGTGCCAGAAGTTATTGTGGCACGCCATGCAGGTATGAAAGTGCTAGGTATTTCTTGTATTTCTAATATGGCAGCTGGTATTTTAGATCAGCCGTTAAATCATGAAGAAGTAATTGAAACGACTGAAAAAGTAAAACAGCAGTTTTTATCGCTTGTAAAAGAAGTAGTAAAGCAGCTTCCAGCTTATCAAAAATAAGAAGAAAATATGACTTCAAGCATCGAGAATTTCTCGATGCTTTTTTTATTTCCCTTAGTATAAATCGATTATACCTTGGAAAAAATAGGTTGTATAAAGAATGGAGGTTTGTGGAGATGAAGCGAACTATTGTAAAGTTACTCGTTGTCATATTTTTATTTCCACTTATGACGCAACCTGTTTTAGCCGCAGAAAAAAAGAATTCCGAGCTTGCTGACAGTGCTAGGTCAGCTATTTTAATTGAACGGGATACAGGAAAAATTCTATACGAAAAAAATAGTAATCAAGAACTTCCCCCTGCCAGTATGACTAAAATTATGACAATGATTTTAATTATGGAGGCTTTGGATAAAGGGAAAATTACCTTAAAAGATAAAGTGCGGGCAAGTGAATATGCCGCTTCAATGGGAGGCTCACAAATCTTTTTAGAGCCCGGAGAAGAAATGACGGTAAATGATTTGCTGAAAGGGATTGCGATAGGTTCCGGTAACGATGCTTCTATGGCAATGGCTGAATATTTAGCTGGATCAGAAGAAAAATTTGTAGCAAAGATGAACCAAAAAGCGAAAGAGCTTGGTTTGACTCATACAAAATTTCAAAATCCGACAGGCCTGCCCGTAGAAAATCACTATAGTACAGCTCATGATATGGCCATGATGGGCAGAGAGCTGCTAAAGTATGAAAAAATTATTAACTATACAAGTAAATACGAAGCTTATTTGCGCACGGATACAGATAAGAAGTTTTGGTTAGTAAATACAAATCGCTTAGTAAAGTTTTATCCCGGCGTTGATGGACTCAAAACCGGATTTACAGGTCAAGCTAAGTATTGCCTGACAGCTACCGCTAAAAAGGGAAATATGCGTGTGTTAGCGGTTGTATTCGGTGCAAGCACGCCAAAAGATCGCAATAATCAAGTAACCAAAATGTTAGACTACGCATTCAGTCAATATACAACGAAGCCTTTATACAAAAAAGGAGACGTTATTACCAAGATAGATGTAAACAAGGGTAGCGAAGATCAGGTAACAGCTGTTACGTCCGAGCCTATTTCGGTTTTATTGAAAAAAGGAAATGCAGCCAAAGACGTTAAAACAGAAGTGAAAATGAACGAGAAGCTAAATGCGCCTATTCAAAAAGGCGACAAAATTGGAATGTTGACCATTAAGAAGGATAACAAAGTAGTTAGTTCTTCACCGCTTCTTGCAAAAGAAGATATTGATGCTGCTTCTTGGTGGAAGATATTCAAACGTACATTCTCTATTTTCTCTCAAACATCGTAAACAGCTAAATGTGACGAAATAGAACTAGTTTTGTCGGTGAGAAGGATTCTATTCTGTCGGCAGCGAAAGACTGACTATAAGATTTCCGAGGAGGTTTGTATAGTGAGTCTTTCGATTGAATTGGAATTCAAACAAGATGTCTTGTTGGTTCGATTAACAGGAGAATTAGATCATCATACGGCAGAAGAGCTAAGAAGCAAGATCACCGAAGCGATAGAGAAGGAATCTATCAGCCATTTGATTTTAAATTTACAGCATTTAACCTTTATGGACAGCTCTGGCTTGGGGGTTATTTTAGGGAGATACAAACAGGTTCATAATAACGGCGGGGAAATGGTTGTATGCGCTATTTCTCCCGCCGTAGAACGTTTGTTTAATATGTCAGGCTTATTTAAAATTATTCGTTTTGAACCTAATGAAGAAAACGCGCTTCAAAAATTGGGGGTGGCATAATGAAAAATCAAATGAACCTCCAATTTTCCGCGCTTAGTCAAAATGAATCGTTTGCCCGCGTCACGGTAGCATCATTTATTACGCAGTTAGATCCAACAATGGATGAGTTAACAGAAATTAAAACAGTCGTATCTGAAGCAGTAACAAATGCTATTATTCACGGCTACGAAAGCAATCCGGATGGTGTGGTATATATTTCTGTGACGCTTCATGAAGACGGTGTAGTCGAGCTGATGATTCGTGATGAAGGAATTGGTATCGATAACGTGGATGAAGCCAAGCAGCCTTTATACACAACCAAACCAGATCTAGAACGTTCTGGAATGGGTTTCACCATAATGGAAAACTTTATGGACGAAATTCGAGTGGAGTCTACTGTATTAGAAGGTACGACCTTATATTTAAAAAAGCACTTAACAAATAGTAAAGCGCTATGTAATTAAGGAGACTTGCCAATGGATGTGGAGGTCAAAAAAAATAAAAACGAACCGTATTTAAAGGATCATGAAGTTAAAGACCTCATCAAGCGCAGTCAGCAAGGTGATCAAATTGCACGAGATACAATCGTCCAAAAAAATATGCGGCTCGTTTGGTCGGTTGTTCAACGTTTTATTAACCGTGGTTATGAGCCCGATGATTTATTTCAAATTGGGTGCATAGGGCTATTAAAGTCCGTTGATAAATTTGACTTATCGTATGATGTTAAATTTTCAACATATGCTGTTCCAATGATTATTGGTGAAATTCAGCGATTTATTCGTGATGATGGCACGGTAAAGGTTAGCCGTTCTCTGAAAGAAATGAGCAATAAAATACGTAAGGCAAAAGACGAGCTTTCCAAATTACTTGGACGCGTCCCTACAGTCGCTGAGGTTGCAGAACATTTGGATCTCACTCCTGAAGAAGTAGTGCTAGCTCAAGAAGCTAATCGTGCTCCTTCGTCTATTCACGAGACCGTCTATGAAAATGATGGAGATCCAATTACCCTTCTTGACCAAATTGCTGATCATACGGAAGCGAAGTGGTTTGATAAAATTGCCTTAAAAGAAGCAATTGAAGAACTTGATGAGCGTGAAAAGCTCATTGTCTATTTGAGGTATTACAAAGATCAAACTCAGTCCGAAGTGGCCGCAAGGCTGGGAATTTCTCAAGTTCAGGTATCGAGGCTTGAGAAGAAAATCTTAAAACAAATGAAGCTGCATATGAATGATACGTAATACTTAAGAAGCAATCCGTTTTGCTATTCAAAGAAGAATAGTGAAACGGATTGCTTTTTTATTTGGTAATTAATGGTCTGTTCAGAAACGTGAATTAGAAAATTTAAGAAAATCCATACTACACGTACAGGGAGATAATGAATCGTAAGGTGTGATATGAATGGAAAACGTTCTTTATCTTAAAATGAGACATCGTATTCAAGTAAAACCTGATGAAGCTGTAAATATTGGACAATTAGCAATGGTTATAGCAGGAGATTCTGTTCAAAAGCAAATTGAAAAGCTAGTTGTATATCAAGTAAGTATGAGTGATCGAAATATTATCATTGTTGATTTAATGAAGGTAATTGAAAAAGTTGCCTCTCGGTATCCGCATTTAGACATTCAGACGATTGGACCCGCTCAAACGATTGTAGAGGTCATGTATAAAAAGAAACAATATTCCTTTTTGTTTTTTCTAGCTGTTTGGTTTCTTCTCTTCATCGGAGCTGCTTTGGCAATTATGAACTTTCACGAAGATGTGAGCATGAGACAAGTACATCAAAAATTGTTTTACATGCTGACCGGTCTGAGAGATAAGCAGCCTTTGCTGATTCAAGTGCCTTACTCTATCGGTTTAGGCCTGGGAATGATTCTGTTTTTTAACCATGTCTTTAGAAAACGAATTAATGAAGAGCCTAGTCCTCTCGAAGTCGAAATGTTTAATTACCAGCAAGACTTAGATCAATACGTCATTATGCACGAGAATAAAGAAAGTATGAAAAAAATTGATGATCATTAACATTGTGATGACCATTGTAATTGGACTTGCGGGAGGACTGGCTGCAGGTGCTGGGTTTGTAGCATTTTTAACGGTGCTGGGCATCATCCCGCGTTTAATGCAGCTGACTAAAACCATGAAATACATTCAAGCATATGAGTGGGGAGTCGTAGGTGGTGCTGTTACAGGCGGATGGTGCAGTCTTCATCAATACACGTGGCAGTTTCCGGGGTTGCTTATTATGATCATAGGTTTAACCAGCGGTATTTTTATTGGGATGCTGGCAGCAGCGTTAACAGAAGTGCTTAATGTATTGCCGACGTTAACGAAACGAATAGGAATGGAAGGCAAGCTTATTTTATTGTTAATGGCCATTGTACTAGGCAAAGTATGCGGATCATTATTTCATTGGATTTATTTTGTTAATCAATAAGAAAAGGATGTATGTAACATGGCAAATAATCAAAAATTAAAAGATAACTATCAAGAAAGCATTAAACCATTTCAGCCTAAACCTTCATATGTGGCAAATTGCCTAAAAGCCTTTTTGGTAGGGGGAATCATTTGTACATTAGGACAGGCAATTCAAAATTTCTATATTGCATTTTTTGACTTTAATGAAAAAAATGCAGGTAATCCTACCGTTGCAACCCTTATTTTAATATCTGCGCTCTTAACCGGGTTTGGGATATATGATCGTATTGGTCAATTTGCAGGTGCAGGTTCAGCCGTTCCTGTTACGGGTTTTGCCAATTCCATGACGAGTGCAGCGCTTGAACATCGAAGTGAAGGAATTGTTCTTGGAGTTGCGACAAACATGTTCAAGCTGGCTGGAAACGTCATTGTATTTGGAACGGTTTCGGCTTACATTGTAGGAATTATTCGCTACCTTTTTAAAACTTATTTGCTATGAAAAGAGGGGGATTATGAGAAAAACTGGAAAACAAACGTGGGTTTATGAAAATCCTATTTATATTAATGCGACAGGAACAGCAGTAGGGCCAAAAGAAGCAGATGGACCGTTAGGAGAAACATTTGATATTACACATAAAGATTTGCACTGTGAAGAAGACAACTGGGAGTTGGCTGAAAGAAGACTGATGACGGAGTCCATTGATTCCTGCTTGCAAAAAATAAATTTATCCTATGAAGACGTTGATTTGTTTTTGGCTGGAGATTTATTAAATCAAAACGTAACGGCTAATTTTGTAGCGCGGCATAACCAAATTCCATTTCTATGCATGTTTGGCGCTTGCTCCACATCAATGGAAACGCTCGCAACAGGAGCAGCTCTTGTAGATGCAGGGTTTGCTAATCGTGTTATTGCATCAGCGAGCAGTCATAACGCAACGGCTGAGCGCCAATTTAGAAATCCTACCGAGTACGGAGGACAAAAACCAGATACAGCAACGGCAACCATTACGGGAGCAGGGGCAGCGCTGGTCTCAAAAGAAAAAGGTATTGTGCGTCTGACTTCTGCAACGATTGGTCGGGTAATGGATTATGGAATTAAAAATGCAAACGACATGGGTTCTGCTATGGCACCAGCTGCTGCAGATACCATTCAAAGACATTTGGAAGACTTAAACGTTGCTCCAAGCGAGTATGATCTTATTTTAACAGGAGATTTATCTGGTGTAGGAAGTCCAATCTTAAAACAGCTGCTCAAGGACGAAGGCTACGATATATCAACCAACCATAATGATTGCGGATTAATGGTATACCGTCCTGATCAAAATGTATTTGCAGGAGGAAGCGGCTGCGGCTGCTCCGCTATTGTCACGTATGGGCATATTTTAAATGAATTAAAATCAGGAAACTTAAAGAAAGTGTTTATGGTAGCAACAGGAGCTCTTTTAAGTCCAACGATGATTCAGCAAAAAGAGTCAATTCCAACAATTGCTCATGGCGTCGTCTTAGAACATATTGGGGAGGGGGATGATCAATGGAGTATGTAATAGCTTTTGTTGTAGGAGGAATCATTTGCGTTATTGGGCAGCTGCTGCTTGATCTTGCTAAGCTTACTCCAGCGCATGTTATGAGTTCGTTTGTAGTTGCAGGAGCGATTTTAGATGGATTTGGTCTTTACGATAAGTTAATTGAATTTGCTGGCGCCGGAGCAACGGTTCCAATTACAAGCTTTGGTCATTCTTTGCTGCACGGAGCGATGAAGCAAGCGGATGACCATGGATTTATCGGGATTGGGATTGGGATTTTTGAACTTACCTCGGCTGGAATTTCAGCAGCTATTTTATTTGCTTTTATTATCGCGTTAATCTTTAAGCCGAAAGGATAAAAGATTATGAAAAAAAGAAGGATCATTATTGTAACCGATGGCGATGAATATGCACGCAAAGCAATTGAGCATGTAGCTAAATCGGTTGGTGGCAGATGCATTTCGAGATCATATGGAAACCCTACTACGTTAACAGGTAGTCAAACGGTAAATTTAATCCTTCAAGCACCATATGATCCCGTCTTTGTAATGTTTGACGATAGCGGTTTCTTAGAGGAAGGACCTGGGGAAATTGCTTTGCTCCATGTAGCAAAGCATCCTCAAGTAGAAGTTCTTGGAGTGATTGCTGTTGCGTCACGTACTCATCAAAGCGAATGGACAAGAGTGGATGTGACCATTGATCGTTTTGGGGAAATATCGCATTACGGCGTGGATAAAAGCGGAATTCAAGAGTTAGAAGTCGGACGAATTAATGGAGATACAGTTTACTGCTTGGATCAGCTCGATATTCCCTTAGTTGTAGGAATAGGGGATATCGGCAAAATGGCTAGGATGGATGATGTTAAACTGGGATGTCCTATTACAGAAAAAGCAGCAAGACTTATTTTAGAAAGGAGCGGTTCGTTTGGGTAAGCTAGCAGAGCAGAAAACAGCTATTTTTTCGAAGGTACAAAAAAACGATCAGTGGTTCAAAGAAAACGCTAGTATGAACACAAGTTTTGATGTGGGCGTGCGTAAACTACTTATTTTGGATCGAGAAGTTCATGTTTACTATGTAACAGGATTATGCGACAGTTCATTTATTATTGAAATTACAAAAGTGCTCGTTCAAATTAATGATAATGAAGTTGAACGAGCAAAGCTAAAGGATATTGTTGAAAACCGTCTTATTCATCAGCAAGTCAAGCCTTTAAAGACGCTGGATGATGGAATGGTGTCGGTTTTATCAGGACTGCTATTCGTTTTAATTGACGGTGAAGAAGTTGGCTTTGAAGTCGATGTGCGTACGTATCCCGGCAGATCGCCTGAGGAAGCGGATACAGAGAAAGTGATTCGCGGAGCAAGAGATGGATACACTGAAAATATCATTATCAATACAGCGTTAACGAGAAGACGAATCCGTGACGGAAGGTTTCGTTTTGAAATTATGAAGGTAGGCGAACGTTCGAAACTGGACGTAGCGATTGGGTACATAAAGGGGGTAGCTGATCCAGGACTGGTTAAACTGATAAAAGATGAACTGGAAGCTATCGATGTAGATGGTTTGCCTATGGCTGACAAATCCATTGAAGAGTTTTTAGTCAAACAAGGAATTAATCCTTTTCCGATGGTACGCTATACAGAACGCCCTGACACAGCAGCAGCCCATGTACTAGAAGGGCATGTGATTATTATTACCGATACGTCACCAAGCGTTATTATTACACCAACTACGCTGTTTCATCACGTGCAGCATGCAGAAGAATACAGGCAGGCTCCTTCTGTCGGTACCTTTATCCGCTGGATACGATTTTTAGGAATTCTTGCATCTCTTTTCTTATTGCCGTTATGGCTGTTATTTGTACTTGAACCAGATCTGCTGCCGGCAAAATTGCAATTTATTGGGCCAAACGAAACAACAAACATTCCGACAGTTATCCAGATTTTCTTAGCCGATCTAGGGGTTGAGTTCCTGAGGATGGCCGCCATTCATACGCCGACACCGCTTGCCACGGCGATGGGCTTGATTGCTGCAGCACTCATTGGACAGATTGCCATTGATGTAGGATTGTTTGTTCCAGAAGTGATTCTTTATGTAGCTATTGCGTCCATTGGTTCTTTTTCAACGCCAAGCTACGAGTTAGCAGTGGCAAATAAAATGCTGCGATTATTTCTGTTAATTTTTGTGGCGGCCTTTCATACTCCAGGGTTTCTTATTGCAACAACGTGTATCATTCTCTATATGGTGCGTCTAAAATCATTGAATACGCCTTATTTGTGGCCGTTTCTTCCATTCAACCCGCAGGCTTTATGGCAGATTATCATTCGTACACCGGTTCCTGGAGCAAATCCGCGTCCTAGTATTGTACATCCGCAGGACAAAGACCGCCAGCCTGCAAAACCTTAAACAAAATATGTGGTTGAAACCTGTATGAAGATGTGATAGATTTGTTTTAAATATGGAAAATAATAAATATTTAGACAGTTAGCAGCGAATTGCCGTTAACTGTCTTTTTTACACTATACACAGGAACGGGGTCTAAACATGTTTTTACACGGAACAAGTCGCATAAATAAGCAGGGTCATCTTGAAATTGGTGGAGTTGATACGGTTGAATTAGCATCAAATTTTGGAACACCCCTTTACGTATATGACGTGGCTTTAATTCGGCAGCGTGCTAGAGGATTTAAAGAAACATTTGAAAAGCATGGGGTAAAAGCACAGGTCGCTTATGCAAGCAAAGCTTTTTCTACAATTGCCATGGTCCAAGTCGTTCATGAAGAAGGTCTTTCGTTAGACGTTGTTTCGGGAGGAGAACTGTATACGGCTTTAGCAGGTGACTTTCCGAAAGAACGTATTCATTTTCATGGAAACAATAAAAGCCGAGCAGAACTAGAAATGGCCGTCAAAGAAGATGTAGGTTGCATTGTAGTTGATAATTTCTATGAAATTGCATTGCTTCAGGAAATAACGGAACAGTATCAAAAAAAGATGCCTGTTCTTCTCAGGTTAACACCCGGAATTGAAGCTCATACACATGATTATATCTTGACAGGGCAGGAAGACTCGAAGTTTGGGTTTGATCTTCAAAACGGTCAAGCAGACGAAGCTGTGCGTCTTGTACAAAATAGCAAGGGGCTAGAACTTTTAGGTATTCACTGTCATATAGGATCTCAAATTTTTGAAACAACCGGATTTATTATGGCGACTCAAAAGCTTTTTGCAAAAATGAAAGAGTGGAAACAACGTATAAAATTTGTTCCGCAAGTACTAAATTTAGGCGGCGGCTTTGGCATTCGTTATACGGAAGAAGATCAGCCTATTCCTGTTTCGCAGTATGTGGAAGTTATTATAGAAGAGGTCAAAAAGCAGTCCAAACAGTTAGAGGTAGAAATTCCTGAAATTTGGATTGAGCCCGGCCGATCTCTTGTAGGAGATGCTGGAACGACCCTGTATTCAATTGGTTCTCGTAAGCATGTACCTAATGTACGTGAATATGTAGCGATTGATGGAGGAATGAACGACAATATCCGTCCTGCGCTGTATCAAGCGAAATATGAAGCGGTCATTGCCAATCGAATGAATGATGAAAGTGATGAGCTCGTGTCCATCGCGGGTAAGTGCTGCGAATCGGGGGATATGCTGATGTGGGATGTACAACTCCCAAAAGCAAACCCAGATGATTTATTAGCGATGTTTTGTACGGGCGCATACGGTTATTCTATGGCAAGTCACTATAATCGTTTGCCAAAGCCAGCTGTCGTGTTCGTAGAAGATGGAGAAGCACAGTTAGTCGTAAAACGGGAAACGTATGAAGACCTTGTAAAAAATGATGTGAAATACAAAGTGACGGTAAAAAAGTAACGAGTGATTAACGTAAAAAAGAGCCTCTTGTTCAAGAGGCTCTTTTTTTTATGAGAATAACGATTTAATAGCATTAATAATATCAACAAAGAATTGCTTTAATTTATCAAGAAATGATTGGCCTTCTTCTGACTGAAGAAATGTTGTTACTTTTTCCTTTGTCGCGGAAAGTTGGTCTTTTACTTGATTCCAATCGATGTTCATATCTTTTAAACGATTGAAAAAATCAACAAGTGTATTAAGCTCTGAATCTGTTAATTTAATACCTAAATCATCAGCCACTCGCTGAATTAACGTGCGTAAATCGTCCTTTGTTTGAGGATTTTCTTTGGCAATTTCTTCTTTAATCGTTGCCATAAACTGCGCTGCTTTTTCTTTACCGATTTTTTCACCAAGCTCAGAGGTCTGGACCATCTCTTCATTGGCTGCTTTTTTTACTTCTTCTGGGATTTTTTGATCTGTTTGAACTTCATATGCTTTCATAATACCTGTTAAAGCAGCTGTACCAGATACTTCAAATGGAGCGGTAATCTGGATTTTTGCATCTTTAACACCGGCGGTCATCAAAGCATTAATATACATGTCGTCTGTAATACCATTAATATTTTGAGTTGATACGCTTAAACCTGAATCTTTTGAACCAAGGGTAATACTAGAAGATGAAATAGCACGAGAACCAATAGTAGCCTTTGGAATAAAGTCACCTAAATATTCATGCTCTTCTTGGTTTGTCACGGTTACTGTTTGAGCATTGCTTGGTGCATCAAGGTCATTTAATACTTGTTGCTTCTGAGAGCTGGTTAAGTCCTGACCTAATGTAATAATAACATCGCCCGGAGCAGCATCTGCAAAACTTTTTAAGGGTGCGGTTAGGAATAGAAGAAGACCTAATGTCACCATCATTGCTTTTATCGTTAATTTCAAACCTTTTTCCTCCTTTAATCCCATACTTGCCCTATTATAATACGGGCAGGTCTGAAGTAACAGAGTCAATTCATCATTTTCCGATAAATCAGTCTAGAGGCGTAGATTTCTATATGAAATGAAATCTATGTATCTCTATCACTGTATTAGACGGATGATACTATAAAAAGTTTCATCTCACAACTACTATTTTTTATTTAGAGCCCTACGAGAAGAAAGTGAAGAAGTGCATTCATTGAATTCATGAGCTTGTTTGTAGTAGAATAGAGTGAGTTTATAAATGTAAGTGTTCTACTCTAGGTGGCACTTACAACTTTTACGTTTTGCCGCTTTGATAGGGGAAACAGAGCCTATAGCGGTACTAATACATATATTGGAGGTCATTTATATGAAAAAAGCAAGTATTCTAATGGAAAATGGCGAAAAAATTCTAATCGATTTATTTCCTAACGAAGCACCAGGAACAGTAGAAAACTTTGAAAAGTTAGCTAATGAAGGATTCTACAACGGCGTAACGTTCCACCGCGTTATCCCTGGATTTGTTTCTCAAGGAGGAGACCCAACTGGTACAGGTGCTGGCGGCCCTGGCTACTCAATTAAATGTGAAACAGAAGGAAACCCTCACAAACATGAAGCGGGTTCTCTATCAATGGCACATGCTGGTAAAGACACAGGCGGCAGTCAGTTCTTTCTTGTTCATGAGCCACAGCCTCATTTGAACGGTGTTCACACTGTATTTGGAAAAGTAACAGAAGGACTTGATACAGTGTTAAAAATGAAAAATGGCGACGTAATGAAAGAAGTAAAAGTCTGGGAAGAATAAGAGCATACTGCTATAAATGGATATTAGCTGATAAAACGTCATAACAACCTTTTATAGGGGGTTACGGCGTTTTTTCTTCGCGCAACAGCTCAAAAAGCGTAATAGATTAGGTTTCTCATACACGCATGACATAGGACAAGCTTTTGTGTAATATTGCTATTTACTTATAAATTTTGTATGATAAAAGCAGTAAAAAACGCAGCGCATTAATTTGTAGGAAAGTTTGAGGACGAGGGAGAATCGTATGCTTATTCGCTATAAACGAAACTATGAAAAAATTGCCATGGGTCTTCTATCGTTTGTACCTACGGAAAAAGATTTAAAAAAACTTCAACAAACGATGAAAGAATATGAGCAAAACGAACATTGGCAGCTGTATCTTTGGAAGCAAGAAGAAGATATTATTGGGATTGTTGGCATTTCCATGCTCGATAAAAGTTTGATTGAGGTTCAACACGTCAGTGTAAACCCTTCACACCGCCAACAGGGTATTGGCAAAAAAATGATTAAAGCTCTTAAAGAAATGTACACGACTGCACAAATTAAGCCGAGTGAAATCATCGCTCCGTTTTATGAAAAGTGTCAGGCGGATGAATAAAAAAAAGCATGATTAGGTGAGGTGTGAAAGCTTCTTTCACATCTTAGTCATCATAAAACAACAGGTAGCTAGAAGCTACCTGTTGTTTTGTTTTGCCAATAAGTTCGCTTGTCTTTCCGCAATCACATCTGACCGATCTCGCGTGCTGTGACGATGAACAATCGCATCATTTTGCAGATTAGAAGCTGATAACCAGACAAGCTGTTTATCAGTGCTTCTTTGTTTGCAAGCTCGTAATAATGCTGGATCTTCAATGGGCAAGTTAATACTTTTATATGGCTGATAGGTATCGATTAAAGCTAATTGTTTGCGAAGAAGTTTAAGCAGTGAAGGATAATTAAGTCCAAGCTGCGTAATATTTTCTTCTTCCTTCGTTAAAATTGCCAGCGCCTTTTGCATCGTTCTTTTGGCTCCAGTGAAATTTTGGCGTCGATGATGATAGAGTGAAACAGCAATTTGAATAAGGCCAACCCAAATAATATTGCGGTGTCCTCTTTCGTCTTTTTTCCAGTGTTCTTCTAGCAGTTCATGACATTCAAAGTAATCCCGGTCGCCATGAAAATGAACTAAATAATCAATATAGGCTTGTGAATACAATCTTGTTCCCTCCTGGTAAGGCTCTATATGTAGTGTATCACAAAAATTAGCTATTCATCAGCGCGGTGCCTTTAAAGAGACAAACGTGCTCAAGGTATGGTGAACACGTTTGTTTTTATTCAATATGTGTGGTTAGAAGCGTAAGCAAGAACAACCAACAATAATTAATAAAATAAACAGTACAACAATTAAAGCGAAACCGCTACCGTATCCACAAGATTTTTCACCCATGCGAGTTCCTCCTTCAGCCATTTCAAAATCTTATTACCTTGACATCATATGTATGTTTGAATTTTTTGTATGGGCAAATGACCTATTTTTACGTTAATTTGTATTGGACATGTGTCTATAATCCTCTATACTAATGATAGTAACGTTATATAAAGCAGCAGAAATGATAAGCAATTGAAAAGTGTTGGTGAGATAAAAGTGGAGTATAGTGTAAAAGTAGATGCGTTTGAAGGACCTTTAGATCTTCTTCTGCATTTGATTAACCGATTTGAAATTGATATTTACGATATCCCAGTAGCGACAATTACTGAGCAATATATGATGTTTATACATACAATGAATGAGCTTCAGCTAGACGTTGCCAGTGAATATCTAGTCATGGCAGCAACTTTGCTTCAAATTAAAAGTAAAATGCTTCTGCCTACGTATGAAGAAGATATGGATGAAATTGAAATGGTCGATGAAGAAGATCCGCGTGAAGAATTGATGCAGCGCTTAATTGAATATCGAAAGTTTAAAGAAGCGGCTGTAGAGCTTCAAAAGCTGGAAGAAGACCAAAGTCATGTGTATACAAAACCT
Organism: Priestia sp. JV24; assembly: GCF_025910025.1. Lineage (NCBI taxonomy): Bacteria > Bacillati > Bacillota > Bacilli > Caryophanales > Bacillaceae > Priestia > Priestia sp. JV24. The sequence goes on along the minus strand of NZ_JAPCIN010000023.1, from coordinate 315,465 downwards.
CCAAGTAATGTGCAAATAAATGCAGAAGAACGTACGCAGCCTCAGGATGAAGGATTGGATATATCACTGTATGATATGCTAAGTGCTTTTCAAAAGTTGATGAAACGAAAGCAAAATAAAAAGCCTATGCAGACGAAAATAGCAAGGCAAGACATTCCAATTGACAAGCGCATGAGTGAAATTGTGAATGAATTAAAAGCCTTTAAAGGGAAAAAAAGTTTTTATCAGCTGTTTCCTTATCAAGAGCGTGATCATATTGTTGTAACGTTTTTAGCTGTGCTGGAATTAATGAAAGAAAATGAAATCGTTGTGGAACAGCAGCACAATCTAGACGAGCTTTATGTATCGTATCGAGAAAGGAATGAAGAGGAATGACAACGAATAATCTACAGGCTATTATTGAGAGCTTGCTTTTTGTTTCTGGTGATGAAGGTCTATCTATTAGCCGGCTAGCTGAGATTATAGAAAAGCCTCATGAAGACATTCAAGGTGCTTTGGAGAGCTTAAAGCAAGAGTGTAAGTTCAGAGGAGTTACACTTGTTGAAATAGGAGGGGCCTATCAGCTTGTCACAAAAAAAGACTATGCACCATATATTGAGAAGCTCGTAGAAGCTCCCGCTAATCAATCATTATCACAAGCAGCGCTTGAAACGTTAGCTATTGTAGCGTATAAGCAGCCAATTACAAGAGCTGAAATCGAAGAGATTCGCGGAGTGAAAACGGAAAGACCTCTTCAAACTTTAATTGGAAAAGTTTTATTAAAGGAAGTGGGACGAGCGGAAGGCGCGGGGCGGGCCATCTTATACGGAACGACAAAAGAATTTTTAGGCTATTTTGGCCTTAAAAGTATCGAAGAGCTGCCGCCGCTTCCAGAAGATTTATTACAAGAAGGAACCGATCAAGAAGCAGATTTGTTTTTTCAATCGTTTCAAGAAATGAAGTGAAAATGTAAAAGAACATAGAGTTTTTTCTATGTTCTTTTTTGTATGGACAAATCTTTTCATTCATAACCAAAAAAGACGAGCATAAACTTGTACAAACAGGTAGAGGGACGGGGATGACATGAAAAGAAGCAAAAAAAGTATCATCTATCTATTTATTGTATTGCTATGTCTCAGCGGTTGGCCTTCCATATCATCTGCAGCGGGGAGCGTAAGTGCTCATAGTGCTATTTTGATGGAACAGAAATCAGGGAGAGTGTTATATGCTAAAAATGCAGATCAAGTTAGCCGAATTGCTAGCATTACAAAAATTATGACAGCAATACTGGCGATTGAATCTGGCAAAATAAATAAAACAGTTACTGTGAGCCACAGCGCAGTTGGTGTTGAAGGTTCTTCTGTGTATTTAGTTGAAGGTGAAAAAATAAAATTAAAAGATTTAGTATATGGCTTGATGCTTCGTTCAGGTAATGATGCTGCTGTAGCTATCGCAGAATCCGTTGGAGGAAGCGAAGATGGATTTGTTTATTTGATGAATAAAAAAGCAGAAGAAATTGGCATGACAAATACAACATTTCAAAATCCGCACGGATTAGACGATCATGAAAATCATCGCTCAACCGCGCACGATATGGCTCTGCTCATGCGCTATGCAATGAATAATAAAATTTTCAAAGAGATTTCAGGAACAAAAGTCTATCGAATGAAGCATCCTGAAGAGAAATGGGATCGAGTGTGGAAAAACAAAAATAAACTGCTGACAACACTATATGCATACTGTACTGGCGGAAAAACAGGGTATACAAAATTAGCAAAACGAACGCTTGTGACAACTGCTACAAAAGATGGAATGGATTTAATTGCCGTAACGATTAATGCTCCAGATGATTGGAACGATCACATTTCCATGTATGAAAATGCATTTGATAAATATGATATGACCAGTTTAGCTTCAAAAGGAGAATTGGCCGATATAAAAAATTCTTTCTATAAAGATCAGCTGTATATTAAACGAAATGTCGTCTATCCGCTCACAAAGAAAGAACAAAGCTCTGTAGAAGTAAAAACAACGTTAATTCAGCCTAAAAAGCAGTGGAAAGAAACAGGGGAAGTTCCAAATGTGGTAGGAAAGCTCGATATTTATAGAAGTGGAGAGACGATTGACAGTGTTCCAATTTATTTCGAAAAGCAGTCCGAGCAGCAAAAAGGTTTTTTTGATAAAGTGAAGCGATTAATGTTTATTCAGTCTGGAGCCAAAACAGATGGTTAATATTATTTGGATGCTGCTGACCATTATCGGAATTGTTTTTGCGATTATAAATGGAAAAATTGGTGATGTAAACAAAGCAATTTTTCAAGGAGCAGGCGAAGCAGTGACCATCAGCATTGGGTTAATCAGCGTGCTGGTCTTTTGGTTAGGGATGATGAATATTGCTCAAAGTGCAGGACTTCTCGACAAGTTAGCGAAACTGTTTCGACCCATCATTACAAGACTTTTTCCTGATGTTCCAAAAGATCATCCGGCCTTAGGGTATATATTGTCCAATATGATGGCGAATATGTTTGGGCTCGGGAATGCGGCAACTCCTCTTGGCATTAAAGCGATGGAGCAGCTTAAAAAGCTAAACGGCGATAGAGACGAAGCAAGCCGTTCTATGATCACACTTTTAGCACTTAACACAACCAGTTTAACACTTATACCAACCACAGTTATTGCCATTCGGATTACGTATAACTCGGCTAATCCTACTGAAATTGTCGGTACCACGCTTTTAGCAACTGTTGTAGCTACGATAGGAGCTATCATCATTGATCGCTTCTTTTATTATCGACGTACACGAAAAGGAGGAAAACGAAAATGACTATGCTTAATCAAGTATCATTGATGTTTATTCCTCTTATCGTAGGATGCATTTTACTTTATGGAACCTATAAAAAAATTCCTACGTATGAAAAGTTTGTAGAGGGAGGGAAAGACGGATTACAAATTGCTTTTTCCATCATTCCTTACTTAGTCGGCATGTTAGTGAGCATCTCTATTTTCCGGGCTTCAGGAGCGCTTGATTTTTTCTTATCTGTTTTAAAACCTATGCTGCAAGCAGTCGGCGTTCCGGCTGAAATTGTACCTTTAGCTCTTATCAAACCAATATCTGGAACGGCTGCTCTTGGTATCACGACGGATCTAATTTCTACATACGGACCTGATTCTTTTATCGGTCGTTTGGCATCGACCATGCAGGGAAGTACAGATACCACATTTTATATTTTAACGGTTTATTTCGGAGCGGTTGGCATTAAAAAAATGGGAGATGCGCTGAAGGTTGGTTTACTGGCAGATTTGGTAGGAATTATTGCCTCAGTTGTCATTGTAATCCTTGTGTTTGGCCGGTAAGAAATCGAAAATTCTACCTCTGGGTGGCAAATACACTTGTGTATTACTTCGTAAACAAGTAAGATGTTACAAGAGGTGAAGTGTTAATGGAACGATTACAAAAAGTGATTGCTCACGCAGGTGTAGCATCAAGACGTAAAGCTGAAGAATTAATCGGCCAAGGCCGAGTGAAAGTAAATGGAAAAGTTGTAAGAGAATTGGGCACGAAAGTAGGTCCTAACGATAAAATTGAAGTAGACGAAGTGCCTGTAGAAAGCGAAGCGCCCGTTTATTTTATGTTATACAAACCAAGAGGCGTAATTTCAGCTGCTAACGACGACAAGGGAAGAAAAACAGTCGTTGACTTCTTTCCACATGTAGAAGAAAGAATTTATCCAATTGGACGTCTAGACTATGATACGTCGGGTTTACTTCTTTTAACAAACGACGGTGAATTTGCTAATCAGCTAATGCACCCTAAATTTGAAGTGGACAAAGTGTATGTGGCTAAAATTAAAGGAATTCCAAGTCGTGAAAAAATCAGACAGCTGCAGCGCGGTGTGATGCTAGAGGACGGAAAAACAGCACCAGCTCGTGCAAAAGTTCTTTCTATTGATAAAAGCAAGCAGACGGCGATTGTGGAATTGACGATTCATGAAGGGAAAAATCGTCAAGTACGTCGCATGTTCGATGCAATTGGGCATTCTGTCTTAAAATTAAAACGTGAACGCTACGGACCTTTAGATTTACGCGGATTAAATGCAGGAGAAGCTCGTGAGCTTACAGCGCATGAAGTCAAACAATTATATTCAATGTCTCAAACGGGTAAGTAATTTTCACTTACCTGTTTTTTTTATGAAAAATGTCGTGAATTAGAAAAACAAGCAAGGTTTTTTGAAAAAATGTCGAACTTGTAGAATGAGAGGAAGACTTCACAGAAACGTCGAAATATTATTGGAAAGCCACTACCACAAAAATGATATAATGGTAGAAAAAAGCGTATTGAAAGCGGTTAAAAGGAGTTCATGCCATGAAAAAAAAGCGCTTGATTATTCGAACAGTTATATTGGCAGTTTTGCTGTGCGCGGTTGGATATACCCTTTATGCTCAATTTTTTGCTGATAAACAAAAGGTATCAGTAGGAGATAAGGCACCTGACTTTATATTAAGAGATGTTAATGGAGAAACTCATCAGCTATCAGATTACAAAGGCAAAGGAGTTTTTTTGAATTTTTGGGGAACATGGTGCAAGCCCTGTAAACAAGAGATGCCGGCTATGGAAAAGCAGTATGCATCATATAAAAAGCAAGGTGTCGAAATTCTAGCTGTTAACGTTGCAGAAACGAATATAGCAGTAGAGCAATTTGCTAAACAGTATGAGCTATCTTTTCCGATTTTGATGGATAAAGATTCACAAGTGTTGGGTGCATACGGAATAGATCCTCTGCCGACTACATTTTTAATTGATAAAAACGGAAAGATTGTAGACAGTTTTATTGGGGGATTGGAAGAATCTAAAATAAAAGAATATATGGAAGAAATTAAACCATAGGGAGTGTTGACAATGAAACACGTAAAATGTGAATGTGGACACGTTAACCCGCATGGTACGATTTTGTGTGAAGCCTGTGGTAAGCCGATTGCAGAAGAAACAACTGATAAATTAGTAGATATGCGTTATGAAGGAAGCGCAAGGCGATCGCAAACGTACAATAAAACAGTTATCGATAAAATATGGAACTTTTTCTCTTCTGTAAAAGTAGGTATTTGGATCATTATCGTGACGCTTGTTGCGTCTGCAGTCGGAACCATTTATCCTCAAGAAGCTTACATACCTCCTAATGTGACAGCAGATGAGTATTACCAAAAGGAATATGGATGGACAGGAGAGCTTTATTATAAGTTAGGTTTTCATCATCTCTACGAATCGTGGTGGTACTTGCTTTTAATTGCTGCTTTAGGAATGTCGTTAGTCATTTGCAGTTTAGATCGAGTAGTGCCTTTGTACCGAGCTCTAAAAAGGCAGAGTGTAACAAAACATCCAAACTTCTTAAAAAGACAGCGTTTATATACCACTTCATCATCGTGGACGGATCAAGATTATGAACATGTAAAAAGTATGCTTAAAAAAAGAAGATACTCTATTCGTGAAGAAAACGGCAATCTGCTGGTTGAAAAAGGACGCTTCTCAAGATGGGGTCCATACGTTAATCATATCGGTCTCATTATCTTTTTACTAGGTGCTATGCTTAGGTTTGTACCAGGTATGTATATAGATGAAGTTCTTTGGATCCGTGAAGGTGAAACAAAAGTTATTCCTGGGACGAACGGAGAGTATTTTTTGAAAAACCATCGTTTTACTGTTGAAATGTATGATAAAGATAGCGAAAACGCTGTGTTTCAAGAAGCAATTGATCGTGCAGGGAATAATAAAGTAGCCAAAAAATATGAAGCGGATGTTAGTCTGTATAAGCGCGAAGGAAAGCTTATACCGGGAGCAGATCCAAAGTTAAAGAAAATAAAAGATTCAGAGATTCGTGTGAATCAGCCGCTTAAGTTTGAAGGATATGCCATGTACCAAGTGGATTTCAAGTTAAATGAATTTAGCTCTATGTCTTTCCATTTAACAGATAAAAATGCAAATAGAAACGTTGGTTCACTTACAGTAGATTTACATAATCCAAAAGAAACATATGATCTAAAAAACGGATATAAAGTCAAGCTCATGAGTTACTTTCCAGACTTTTTCTTTGATGATGAAGGAAATCCAAATACAAAGACCAGAGTGCCTAACAATCCGGCTTTTGTATTTAAAATGATTACCCCTCAGCATAAAAAAGGTGAAGTTGCTTTTGTTGGAATTAGAGAGAACTTGGAGCCCCTAGGAAATAACGATTATAAAATGACCTTTGCTGGTGTGGAAACGAAAAATGTAACGGGATTAACTGTTCGCAGAGACTATACGCTTTGGTTTTTAGGAGTTGGCGGAGCCATCTTTATGATTGGTGTAATTCAAGGGATGTATTGGAATCATCGCCGCATGTGGATTCAAAAAGTCAATAATGAGATATGGTTGGCCGCACATACAAATAAAAACTGGTATGGGCTTAAAAAAGAACTAAATGGTTTATTAGAATCAACATCCCTTACACAGCTGAAGGACCAAAATGATAAAGAAACAAAATAGGAGGAAAAAGCATGGATTACGCGAGTATAAGTAGTAATTTACTGTATGTGGCGTTTATTGCTTATTTAGTTGCAACCTTTTTTTTCGGAGGAGCTATTCGAGATAAGAGAGCAGCTCAAAAGAAAACAAAGTGGGCAACGTTTGGAATTGCGGTTACCATCATCGGCTTTATTGCACAGATTGGCTACTTCATTACAAGATGGATTGCATCAGGCCACGCTCCTGTTAGTAATTTATTTGAATTTACGACGTTTTTTGGCATGATGCTTGTTGGCGCATTTATTGTTATTTACTTTATTTATCGTCTTAGCATGCTTGGACTTTTTGCATTGCCGGTGGCTCTTTTGATCATTGCTTATGCAAGCATGTTTCCAACTGAAATTACGCCGCTGATACCGGCTCTGCAAACGAATTGGCTGCATATTCACGTTACAACCGCAGCTACGGGTGAAGCCGTGCTTTCTATTAGCTTTGTTGCAGGATTGATTTATTTAATCAAAACGATTGACCAATCCAAGCGAAATAAAAAAGCATTTTGGCTGGAATTCATCCTGTATACGCTTATTAGTACTCTTGGGTTTGTAGCGGTGACGCTGGCTTTTAATGCGGCACACTACGAGTCATCATTTAATTGGATTAATAAAAGTGGAGAACAAGAGCAAGCCGTGTATCATATGGTTCCGCTAGTGGGGCCGCATCAAAGTGAATGGACAGATGGGAACGATATACAGCCGCTTATTGATATGCCCGCTATTATCAATGCTAAAAAATTAAATACGGTCATTTGGTCGTTAGCTGGTGGATTCGTCTTATATTGGCTGATTCGTCTTATTTTACGGAAGCGAATTGGAGCTGCGCTGCAGCCGCTTGTGAAACAGGTAAACAGCGACTTGCTTGATGAAGTAAGCTACAGAGCAGTGGCGATTGGATTTCCTATTTTCACACTAGGAGCACTTATTTTCGCTATGATTTGGGCTCAGATGGCCTGGACGCGTTTTTGGGGGTGGGACCCTAAAGAGGTGTGGGCGCTGATCACCTTTTTATTTTACGCCGCTTTTCTTCATCTTCGGCTGTCGAAAGGGTGGCACGGTGAAAAATCAGCTTGGCTGGCAGTTGGCGGATTTGCCATCATTATGTTCAACTTAGTGGCTGTGAACCTAATTATTGCAGGTTTACATTCATATGCGTAACCTTTAATAATAGCATAGAGCCTGAAACGAAGATATTTTAGTTGAAGAAAGATCCGAACGAATGAGCTTCTTGATGGAGAATCTCATTCGTTCGGATTTTTTCATTGAGATGGTGAACGCAAAGTTCGTGTATGTAGGTGCTTATAGCCGTGGAACAAGCGATCCCTACTAGCTTCTTTATTTTATTTATTCAGCTGTAGATTGCATGGATTTCGTTGCGTCTCAACCTCTTTTTGGTAAAAACAGCTGTTTTTCGTAAAGGTGTTCACGAATTGTCACATTGTTTGGGTATCATAAGTAGAACTCGCTGGTTTTTTTTTGTACACTAAGACTAGGAGGTTGAAAATACATGCAAAACGAACAAAGATTACTGCTAGTAGACGATGAAGATCGCATTAGACGATTGTTAAAAATGTACTTAGAAAAAGAAGGATACATCATTGAAGAAGCAGCAGATGGGCATGAAGCAATCGAAAAAGCGTTACACATAGACTATGATTTGATTGTATTGGATTTAATGATGCCCGGCATAGATGGTATTGAGGTTTGTAAACAAATTCGGGAGAAAAAAGCAACTCCTATTATCATGCTTACAGCCAAAGGGGAAGAAGTAAACAGAGTCCAAGGGTTTGAAGTAGGTACAGATGATTATATCGTTAAGCCGTTTAGCCCAAGAGAAGTGGTTCTTCGCGTAAAAGCACTGCTTCGACGTTCCTCTCAAGCAACGTTTATTCAACCAGAAACGAGCGTGAAAAATCTTATCGTCTTTGATCACTTAACGATTGATAATGATGCACATCGCGTTACAGCAGACGGAAAAGAAGTTAACTTAACTCCAAAAGAATATGAATTATTATGCTACCTTGCAAAAACGCCAGATAAAGTATATGACAGAGAACAGCTGCTGCGTGAAGTATGGCATTATGATTTCTTTGGAGATCTTCGTACGGTAGATACGCACGTCAAGCGTTTGCGTGAAAAGTTAAATCGTGTATCGTCACAAGCGGCGAAAATGATTGTAACCGTATGGGGAGTAGGGTATAAATTTGAGGTTGAAAATAACTGATGTTTTGGAGAAGTGTAGTTGGTAAACTATGGTTTACTATCCTATTGCTCGTCACGCTTGTTTTATTTATTTTGACTATTTTATTGCTTCAGTTTTTTGAAAATTATCATGTTGTAGATGCAGAAAACCGTTTAACTAAAACAGCTGCTAAAATCTCTACCATTGTGCAGGAAACGGACGATGAAAAACTAGGACTATCCATTGCTCGTGAACTTGCAGACCAAGCAAGTGTAGTTATTGTTCAAGACAAAGATTTTTATTGGCATTCCACCCATCCTGATAAAGAAAATAAGAAAGCTATTTCGGCCATTGTTAAACAAAACGATCAGCTAAATCAAGTGGTTGAAAAAGGTAAAGTAATACGGGAAAAAATGTACATGACCACAAAGAAAGACACGAGTGATGAACCTTTAATGTTTGTTGTCGGTGTACCTTTAATGAAAGATAACAAACCGACAGGCGGCGTTTATTTGTATCAATCTCTTTCTGAAATTGAAGAACCCGCTCAGTATACGACTAAGTTCATTTTATTGGCTGCAGGTATTGCTATTATTTTAACTACTATCTTTGCTTTTTTCTTATCCACTCGAATTACAGCGCCTCTTAGAAAAATGAGGCAGGCGGCATTTGAAGTAACAAAAGGCAACTTTGATACAAAAGTACCTATTTTAACTCACGATGAAATTGGAGAGTTAGCGATTGCTTTTAATCAAATGGGCAGGCAGTTAAAGTTTAACCTCAATGCGCTTAATCAGGAAAAAGAGCAGCTTTCAAGTATTTTAAGCAGTATGGCAGACGGTGTTATTACGTTTAGTAGAGACGGATCGATTTTAATTACCAACCCCCCAGCGGAGCATTTTCTTCAGACTTGGTATTATGAGCAGGATGTCAACAATCAGCAGGTGCCGGAGCTTCCAGCAAACGTTGTCCATTTGTTTCAAACGGTAGTAGAGACTGAAACCGAGCGAAGTGCAGAATTGAAAATTCAAGGGAAAACATGGGTCATTTTAATGTCACCGCTCTATAATCAAACGAAAATTCGCGGTGCTGTAGCCGTACTACGAGATATGTCTGAAGAGCGTAAACTTGATAAATCGAGAAAAGATTTTATTGCAAACGTGTCTCATGAATTGCGTACACCTATTTCTATGCTTCAAGGTTATAGTGAAGCTATTATTGACGATATTGCAAGTACGGATGAAGAAAAGAAAGAAATTGCACAGGTGATTTATGATGAATCACTCCGTATGGGCCGGCTTGTAAATGAACTTTTAGATTTGGCGCGAATGGAAGCGGGACATGTGCAGCTTCACTTAGAATCTGTAGCAATGGTTGAATTTACAGAACGTGTTTTGCGTAAGTTTCAAGGGTTAGCTAAAGAAAAACATATTAAATTGTCTCTTAATGGAAAAGTAGAAGATGAATTTGAGGCGATGATTGATTCAGACCGTATGGAACAAGTGCTGACAAACTTAATTGATAATGCTATTCGTCATACGGATGACTACGGAGAAGTAAAGCTGCATCTTGATAAAAGTCAATCCGAAATCCATCTTTCTGTTCAAGATACAGGAGCAGGCATTCCGAAAGAAGATCTTCCATTTGTATTTGAACGATTTTATAAAGCGGATAAAGCCAGAACAAGAGGGAAGTCAGGAACTGGTCTTGGGCTTGCAATCGCCAAAAATATCGTGGAGGCACATCAAGGGATCATTGCGGTTGAAAGTGAATTAAATGAAGGAACAACTTTCTTTATCAAACTGCCAAAGTAAACACATGCTAAATAACAGCTTGTTCGGCTGAAATAATAAGAATAACAAAGAGATGTGATTCAGTGGAGAATCACATCTCTTTGTTTTTTCTATAAACAAGTCTAAAAGAGAAGGAATTGGCATATAGTATGTTTTGTGTGCAATGATCTACATAGGAGGTTCTTTCTTCATGATTGACGTGTTAAGAAGAATATTGGTTGTATTAGTAATGGGATTGTGTATAGGTCTTTTATTTTTGGGCGGGCAAATGGTAAAAGCAGAAGAGAAGCAGTGGGAGTGGCCGGTTGAAGGAGTCTTAACTGATATATTTGGTTCACGTCACGCCAAACACTTTGGAATTGATATAGCAGCACCTGTTGGTACACAGGTGTATGCTGTTGCAAAAGGAGTGGTGAGCCGCTCTTATTATTCAAATACATATGGACAGGTTGTTTTTATCAAACAAACAAATGGATACGAAACGGTCTATGCTCATCTAGAGGAACGTTTTGTTGCAGAAGGAAATCGTGTAGCCGCAGGTCAAAACATTGGACGAGTTGGCAATACAGGGCGATCTTCAGGTGCACATTTGCATTTTGAAGTTCATCAAGGAAGGTGGAATCCGGATAAAACCAATGCAGTAAACCCACTTGCCAAATTGGACAAGCAAAAACTATCTGCATACGTAAAAAGCGATTTAGCTGCCACGGTTTTTCAGCAGTTACATCAGACTTCTGATAACTGTATTCTTATCCATCAAGGAGATACATTATCTGAGCTTGCAGTCAAATATGAAGTAGATATGGATCAGCTAAGAAAGTGGAATCATTTAGAAAATACGATGTTAAATGCAGGACAAGTGTTAAAAATAAGTCCATAAAAAAAAGAGCCGCTCAGGCTCTTTTTTTCAATGTCACAATTCAATACGCTGTATGGTCACAATTTCGTTTGTTTGTTTTAACGAAGCGATGACAGAATCATCTAAAAGTTTATCAAACGTAAGCATCATAATGGCTTCTCCGCCTTTTTGCTTACGGCCCACTTGCATGGTAGCAATGTTAATACGTAAATCTCCAAGTACTTTCCCTACATTTCCAATAACTCCAGGCTGATCACTATGACGGATATAAAGAAGATGTCCTTCCGGATAAAAATCAATATCAAACGAATCAATATTAACAATTCGAGGTCCATAGCCGGCTATATAGGTGCCCGTAATGGTAAATGTACGCTGTTCGCCTGTTACGGTAACGTCAATCATATTGGAATATCCTTGCGTATCTTCCGATGTTTTTTCACCAAATGTAATTCCTCGTTCTTTGGCAATCATAGAAGCATTGACTTCGTTAACAGGTGAGTCGATACGATGAGTTAAAAAGCCTGATAATAAGCTTCGTGTAATATAAGTGGTTTCCAAATCCGTCACTGTACCTCCGTAGGAGATAGAGATATGCTGAACAGGTTCTCGCATGCATTGAGATAAGATAGCTCCCATTTGTTTAGTAAGGCTCGTAAACGGCTGAATTTTTTCAAAAACTTCTTTAGAAAGCGTTGGTAAATTAATGGATGAGCTTACAGGATTACCTTCTAGAAAACGCAAAACGTCATGTGCCACGTCTTCAGCAACGTTAAGCTGGGCTTCTTTTGTAGAAGCTCCTAAATGGGGAGTTGTAATAACTTGATCAAAATGTAACAAAGGGTTATCAATCGGCGGCTCAACTTCAAATACGTCAATAGCTGCACCTTGAACATGGCCAATTTCTAAATAATGAACTAAGGCTTTTTCATCAATGATCCCGCCGCGTGCGCAGTTTAATAAAAACACACCCTTCTTTGTTTTGGCTAACGTGTCACGATTGAGCAATCCCTTTGTTTCTTTGGTAAGTGGAGTGTGCACGGTAATAACATCCGCTGCTGCTAGTAATTCATCCAGGGATAATAGTTCTACGCCTAGCTTTTCAGCTCGGGAAGAGGTTAAAAAAGGATCGTAAACGTGAACGCTCATATTGAAGGCTTTTGCGCGTTTGGCAAGCTCTGAGCCAATTCGTCCAAATCCGATAATGCCCAGGTGTTTGCGATTAAGCTCTGTTCCAACAAATGCTGAGCGGTTCCATTCGCGCGCTTTGACTGAAGCATTTCCTTGGGGGATATGCCGAAACAAGCTAGCCATCATAGCAAATGTATGTTCCGCCGTTGAAATGGTATTTCCGTTCGGCGCGTTAATAACGACAACCCCTCGTTTGGTTGAGGCTTCAATATCAATATTATCGACACCTACTCCAGCGCGAGCAACAATTTTTAAATTCGGCATTTTTGCCAGCAAATCCTCTGTAACCGTCGTAGCACTCCGTACTAAAAGCGCATCGTACGTATGCAAATCATTCTCAACTTCTTCAACTTTTTTTCGCGTAAGATTCACATGAGGAGCTTCAAGTAGTGGAGCAAGACCTTCATTGCTAATTGAATCAGCTACTAATACATTATACATGACGTGAACATCTCCCTTGGATTTTACTATCATCAAATATTTGATAATTTACCATGTTAAAAAAATTCTGTCAATTATATTTTTCAAACTTTACGATTAGTTATCAAATACACAATTATAAACGTAAAATTGAAACTATAAATATGTTATAATGCTGTTGGTTATGCACTTATTTCCTTATTTTACATATAAAACAGTAATGAAGTTTATAAAAGACATCAATTTAATAGGAATTAAAAAACTTCTTTATTTACTTTTAATTCGAGATAACATATAATAAATTCATAATTAAATATTGGTCTATCTTCGGGGCAGGGTGAAATTCCCGACCGGCGGTAAAAAACAAATTGTTTTGAGCCCGCGAGCTTATATGTAATACATACGAGCAGATTTGGTGAAATTCCAAAGCCGACAGTACAGTCTGGATGGGAGAAGGTGGAGGTTCAGCGTTCAAAACCTAATGTGATGAACGTTTATTAAATATGCCTGCCATGTCTCCTCTCAACGAATCATTTGTTGGGAGGTTTTTGCGTGGGGATATAAAGTTGAACCTTTCTTCTTTGAAGAGTGGATCACAAAGAAGGAGAGAGGCAAGATGCAACAAAGTAAGAAAACTCAAAAGCTGGTCATACTAGGAATGTTAAGTAGTATTGCTTATATTTTAATGATAATTAATTTTCCAATTCCTGGATTACCTCCGTTTTTAACAATTGATTTTAGCGAAATTCCTGCACTCGTAGCAGCACTTGTATTTGGACCGATGGCTGCTGTTATAGTAGAAGGAATAAAAAATTTATTGAATTATTTAATTCAAGGAAGTGCTACAGGGGTTCCAGTTGGTCAAGTGGCGAACTTTGTGGCTGGTTTACTGTTCGTTCTTCCTGTATCATACATGTTCAACCGATTTAAAACAGCTAAAGGTGTAACGATAGGTTTGGTTACGGGTACGGTGGTAATGACGGTACTCATGGCTGTCTTAAATTATTATGTCTTCTTACCAGCGTATACAATCTTCTTGCAATCGCCAGAAATGTCTAGTGAACAAGCACGTCAATATATCGTTGCAGGTATTTTGCCGTTTAACTTAATAAAAGGAGCAGCAACAGGGGTTATCTTTGTCTTATTGTTTTCAAAAATGAAGCAATGGATCACACGTCGCATTGCTGTTTAATTCAATCGCTCTCCCGGGGAGAGCGATTTTTATATATAAAAAAACCTGCAGCATGTACACTACAGGTTTGCTCCATACTTATTCGAATTTATTAGCATCGCCTTCGAATTTTTCATCCGCTACGCGAATTGAATCCGTAGGGCAGCCTTCCATTGCATCCATCATATCATCTTCTAGATCTTCTGGAATTTCTACTACACCTTGGTTATCATCTAATGTTACGAATGCAATACCTTCATCATCATAATCATAAATGTCTGGTGCTGCTGCTCCGCAAGCGCCGCATGCGATGCAAGTATCTTTATCAACAATTGTATATTTTGGCATAACAAGACCTCCTGTAAAGTGTTCGAAAATTTCTCATTATATAATCTCTTGGCGAATCAAGAGTGAAATTTCTCCTTATTCATTGTAAAATGATTTATAAAACTTTTCAATAGAAAAGTCACTGAGAATGCTTATCAAATCAAGGTTTCTTCACTTACCCAAACGTTTTGATACATAAAGGAAAGAGCTAAAAAGCCTTTATCTCACATGCTATTGGTCACTTTTGGTACAATGAATGAGAAAGGAAGTTGACACCTTTGAATTATATTCAAGTTAGCATTTTATTTTGTATAAAACAGTTAAAAGGTGAGCGAACCGCCTATGGTATTTATCATTTATTAACAGGTAAAAAGTCAGCTCAAACGATTCAAGACGGAAAAATTTTTGGAATTTCGTTTCTTTTTCAGTCATTTGTTTACTTAGATAAACGGTCTTTTGAAACCTGCGTTGCATATCTAAAAGAACAGCAGTATATTGAAGAAACTGAAAATCAAAAGTATGTGATGACAGATAAGGGACAAGCACGCCTTGAAGGTGAACTGACGGCTCGACCCTTTCATCCAGCTTTAGACGGATGGAAATTCGCAAGCAGTACTCAATTATTTTTAGCAAGAATCACTTTGTTCATTCAGACCTTATCAAACCTACAGTATTTTCAAAAAGGGTTTTTACCCATTTCCAAAAATGCCGAGGTCATTCAATGGGTCAAAACGTATATTATGTCTCAAAAGCAAACGCGTCAAGAGTTAGCCGCCGAGCTATTCGAAGAGCTCCGAATGTGTTTGAAAGGTTGCACGGAACGGGACGCGTCTCTTTTTGTTTTGCAGCTGACTGGATACCAAAGAGTAGGCTTTACAAAAAATCAGTTAGCATATCAATATGAACTCGATGAGCATTATGTTCATATTCAACTTTTAGGGGTTATTCACCATATCATTGAAAAAGTAAGTAAAAATAATGAAAGCTTTCATGTACTGTCTTCTTTTTTACGTGATCTATATTTAGAATTGCCTTTGACAAGCTCGACGTTAAAAACGTATAGCTGGCTTCAAAAAGGCAAGACGCTTGAAGAAATTGCTTATATAAGGCGTTTGAAAGAAAGTACAATTGAAGATCATATTGCAGAATTAGCTCTGTTTGTTCCATCTTTTTCAATCGATGCATACGTATCGCCTAAGCAGCAGGAAAAAATTATCTCAGCTTTTGAAGGTTTGCGTACAAATAAATTAAAGGTGATAAAAGAAGAAGTAAAAGACGACGTTACCTATTTTCAGATTCGTCTCGTATTAGCAAAACATTTTACCTGATACTAAAAAAAGTGGTGTTTGATGTGAAGATAGAACAACTTCTACAGAAACAATTCGGCTATAGCCAATTTCGAATAGGACAAAAAGAGATTATTCAAGATATTTTAACCGGTCATAATGTGTTAGCGGTTCTGCCTACAGGAACAGGAAAATCATTGTGCTATCAGCTCCCAGCTTATTTGTTGAACCGACCGGTGCTGATTGTATCTCCTTTAATTTCACTGATGGAAGATCAAGTTCAACAACTAAAGGCAAGCGGAGAAAAGCGAGTTATTGCCTTAAATAGTTTCCTACAACAAGAAGAAAAACAACGAGCGCTAAAAAATTTAGCTTTTTATCGTTTTATTTATGCATCTCCTGAAATTTTGCAAAATGCTGTTGTAGTAGAAGCATTAAAGCAGGCAAAGGTAGGCCTTTTCGTTGTGGACGAGGCGCATTGTATTTCTCAGTGGGGACATGATTTTCGTTTAGATTATCTACAGCTAGGAGATATATGGAAGGAACTTGGCAGTCCGCTATGTCTGGCACTAACGGGAACTGCGACTAGGGAAGTAGTGGAAGATATTAAGCGCTACTTATCGCTTCCTGCTGTCAACGAGCACATCTATTCCATGAATCGAAGTAATATTGCGATGGAAGTTGATTTTGTTGCAAGTATTGAAGAAAAAAAAGAGAAATTACTGATGTACGTTAGTGAACTGCAAGGTCCGGGAATTATCTATTGTTCCAGCCGATCTTGGACAGAAGCATTAACGCAGCTTCTAAAGGAAAATGGGATACAGCGAGTGCAGTATTACCATGGGGGAATGGAACCGAATGAAAGAATGCTTGTTCAACAGCAATTTTTAGAAAATCAGCTTGATATCATTTGCTGCACAAGTGCATTTGGAATGGGGGTTAACAAATCGAATGTTCGCTTTGTTATTCATTTTCATACACCTACGCAGTTAGAAGCATATGTACAGGAAATTGGAAGAAGTGGACGTGATCAGCGAAACAGTATTGCGATCTTGCTTTATGCTGAAGGAGACGATGATTTTGCTCATTCTTTACTTGAAATTGAGCTTCCTTCTTCAGATACCATCTTATACTGCTTGTCGTATTTACGAAACCATGATCAGGCCATTCCTTTAAAACAAGTAGAGTCTCACTTTCTTTATACAGTGGGTGTTCAAGAAACACATTGGCGATTTATTCGTTATTATTTGTACAAAGAAAATGTAGTGAAAAATGAATATGTCGAACCCTGGAAAATTCCTGCATCGCTGCATGAAACGATTGTTGCGGCTGTAAATAAACGTCTTCGAAACAAACATGACAAGTATCGTGCGATGAAGGGGTTTATTGAGACAAAAGAATGCCGTCGTCACGTGCTGCTTGGCTATTTCGATGAAACGGGAAAATCAGAGCTTGAGAATTGTTGCGATTGCTGCGGCTTGGATTTAGAAAACTATAAAAAAACAAATGGTGAGCAGGAGCAATGGACATTTCAAGGCTGGGAATTAGAATTAGCTCGTTTGCTTCGTCAAGGAGAGATATAATGGCAAAATCACAGCAAGAGCTTATTTCATCCATGACAGATGCAGAGCTAGTTAAAAATTTATATGTAACACAGCTGCTCATCTGCTTCATTGCTTTAGGCATCGGTTTTTTTACATTCGATTCGTGGAATTCCTTTTTGCAGTTTTTTCAGCTGGATTGGTCTTCTATTTTATTGTACGGGGGAGGAACGGCTCTCTTTGTAGTAGGAGGAGATATACTTCTAATGAAATGCGTACCTGAGCATTTATACGATGACGGAGGGATCAATGAACGTTTATTTGCTAATCGTTCTGTTCCTCATCTGATCCTTATTTGCATAATCGTTGCATGTTCAGAAGAAATATTATTTCGAGGGGTTATACAAGTTCAGTTTGGCCTCATTTGGGCGAGTATTGTATTTGCACTCGTTCACATTCGATATTTAAAAAAGTGGTTTCTTTTTATTTCGGTTGTGTTTTTAAGCTTTTTAATAGGGTTGCTTTTTTGGTGGACTGAAAATTTGTATGTCACGATTTTTACTCATTTTCTCATTGATTTTTTATTGGGTCTGCAGATCCGAAAATCAAAAGGGGAATCTGCACAGCCAAAAGAATTAATTCAGTAAAGGTTAAGGAAACAGCCATTATTTTCAATACTCCCCACATAATCTTTTATGTTCCCTCATATGTTGTACTAGCATAAGAGGGGGGGTGGAATAATGGAAAACAAAGTGGTAGACTTTGAAAACGATGAAACACTTCAATATATATTAGCTAGCGTTATTAAAAGAAAAGAGACAGTCAATAAGCTGAAAGCTAAAGAGAAAAAATGGAAGCTTTTGTTTTTAGCCAGTGTAACGGCTGTTATTAGCTACTTTTTTTTCATATTTCAAAGCGGTTTTTTTAGGACGTTTAGCGAATTTTTTTCATTTTTGTTAGGCAACATGGGACATTTGATGTTTCTATTGCTTACCTTCTCACTTTACTTTTATACTGTACAGCTGCAGAAAAAAAGCGAGAAAGCAGAAAAGACTTTTCAAGATTTGCGCTGTGAGATTATTAAAAGAAGCAAAGAGCTATGGGCGACGCCTGAAACATGGGAGCACCGAAAAGAAACGTTCCGCTGGATGCAGTCAACCTATGGAATTAATTTATATCATGAAAACAAATAGAATCGCATGAAAAAGCCTCTTTTTACATAGAAGTTTAGTGAAGGGGGTTTTTTTGTGAGGGATTGGTTTAACTTGCTGGCTGCGTGGTTATGCAGTTATTATATCAGCAGTTTAACGGCTGTAGGCTCAAAAGCTTCGTTAACCTATTTACTTATTCAAATGATTTTACATCCGTTAGATGTGTTTAGTGTTATAATCTTGTTTTTTACGGCTCTTTTTTGTCTGTCGGCGGCAGTTCGTAAAGTGTTTCTGCAAAGTCGGTTGCTTCTAAAAGGCTATAAGGTAAAATGGCATGAATACCTTGTTTCATGTCTATGTGTGATAGGAATTTTATCGTTAAGTGCCATTGCACTTTATCAAGTAGTAGGTTTGTTAACAATTGCGATAATTTATGCCCTTTCTTCTTTAAAGGAAACACATCAGGTATAAAATGAAAAGAAGGAGAATATATGGTTATTCTTTTAATTGTTTTAGCGTTAGGCATAGGCTTGCTGATTTTTATGTTTTCAGAAGCCCATCGTACATATGTCGAAGAAAGAACGATTCATTTATCAAGATTTCCTAAAAATCAGCAGCCTTTGCGCCTGTTTTTTATATCGGATATACATAAGCGAACAGTTTCGTCGAATCTGTTGGAAAAAATACCGGACGAAGTAGATTTTGTGATCATAGGCGGTGATTTACTAGAAGGAGGAGTCCCTTTAGTGCGGGCTCGTCAAAATATTCAACAGCTTAAAACGCTAGGACCCGTCTATTTTGTGTGGGGAAATAATGATTACGAAGTAAGTCAGATGCAATTGAAGCAGATGCTTAAAGATGAAGGAGTTATTGCCCTTAAAAATGAGCATGTCTTTGCCGTTTCTAAATATGGTACTACATGCCACTTTGCGGGGGTAGATGATTTATCAGAAGGTCAGATGAATCTAAAGAGAGCTGTTTCTTCCATTGAACCTGAACAGCTTACCATTCTTCTAAGCCATAATCCTGATGTTATCTATTATGTAGATGAAGAATCAAAAATAGATTTAATTTTGAGCGGGCATACACACGGGGGACAGATACGCTTATTTAATTTGGGTATGTATGAATTAGGAGGGCTGAAAGAAAAAAGAAAGATTCCTCTTTTTGTCAGTAACGGATATGGTACAACCTCTTTGCCTCTCCGTTTACAAGCTAGAGCCCAAACGCATTATATCACTTTAAAAAGGAAAGAATAGCCTTGAACAAACTCTTTACATAGCATATACAAATTTTACACACAGGATAACTTATCCTATAATTCAATTAATAGATACAGTTCACGAAGAGTAGTTGGAGGTTACGTATGGCTCACGAAGGGAAGTATAATATTAAAGCCATCTCAAATATGGTCGGAATCCAGCCGGGAACTTTGCGTGCATGGGAACGACGTTATCAAATTTTAAATCCTGTCCGCAACGATTCGGGGCATCGGTTATATACAGAGGAAGATTTGCGGAAATTAAAATGGCTCACGGAAAAAGTGAGCGGAGGTTTTACCATCAGTCAAGCGGTTTCGTTATTAGAAACGGAAAGCAGTACAGTAGGAACGTTTGAAGAAGAAGGAGAAGTAGATTCCCCTCAAAAAATTAGGGATGAGCTGTTAACGATGCTTTTATCTTTTGAAGAAGGAAAAGCACAGGATTTAATTAATCATGCTTTTAGCCTGTATTCGGTAGAAAAAGTGGTTATTGATATTTTGGGTTCTCTACTCGTGACGGTTGGAGATATGTGGGAAAAAGGGCAAATTACAAGTGCTCATGAGCATTATACGACTCAAGTATTAAAAACGCGTATCAGCATGATTTTTTATTCGCTGCCTTCAAATGGCTTATTACCTAAAGCGATTGCTGTATGCGGACCTAATGAGACACATGAAGTGGGACTCCTAGTCTTTACGCTATTTTTACGCCGTAAAGGGTTTGAAGTTATTTATTTAGGAAGCAGCATTGAAGATAAAGATGTCGAGTTAATTGTTAAAGAAGTAGACCCAACATTTTTATTTATGTCATGCACAATGTTGGAAAATGCCGAGAAAACACTAAACTTGACGAACCAAATGATAAAGAAATTCCCCCATCTTAAAGTAGGATTAGGCGGTTATGTGTTTGATGTTTTAGATAGCAAAAGAAAAGGCGAGGCCCAGCCGTTTATTTTAGGAAATACAAAAGAAGAGTGGAACAGCTGGCTAACAAAAAAATTAGCAGAAATTGATTGAGAATAGCTTGTCTTTCCTATCATAAACCTGTAAACTCGTAAGTAAACATCACGAACCGTTTTCCAAAAAATACATATACTGCATTATCGAACCATGTGGTTATGAGTGCAAGCGGGGAGGGACGCTAATGAGGCTTGAACGATTAAACTATAATAAGCTAAAAGTTTTTTTGACCTACGATGATTTAAAAGAAAGAGGGTTAACAAAAGAAGATCTATGGACAGATACATTCAAAGTAAAACAGCTTTTTCGTGAGATGATAGAGCAAGCTTCTCAAGAACTGAACTTTGAACCTACAAATTCTCTTTCGGTAGAAGTTTTTTCACTTCAAGCACAGGGAATGGTTGTATTTGTGACAAAGCAGTATGAAGAAGAAACCAGCTACGGTGAGTTCGATGAAGACGAGTTCGAAGACTTCATTGAAATGCAGGTCATGCTAGATGAAAGCGAAGACATGTTTTTTGAGTTTGATTCATTTGAAGATGTCATTCAGCTGACCAAACGCATGTCAAACTTTTACGATACGGATAGCGTGCTCTATTCATTTGAAAAACGTTTTTACGTGCTGTTGGATTATCACATGCTGTCACCGGCTGAAGTTGGGAATATGATTGCGGTTTTGGCGGAGTATGGAAATCCCTCTACAATTACAAAGCACCGCGTAAATGAATATGGAAAAATGTTAGTAGAAAAGAGAGCTTTGGAGTATATTAATTCTGTCTTTTCTTAATTGTTTAATTGAAATAATTACACCCGTGAAGGATAAAGCACTTTTATTAAAATAAGAGTGGCTGCACTTTCAGCTTGTACAAAGTTGTTGAAAGTGCTCTTTATCACCGGGTGTTTTTTATTTTTTTTAGACGATTAAAGCATACTAGAAAAGAGGCAGACTTAAAACATTGTAGCATACCTTGTAAAGTTATTGGAAGCGTTTTCTTAGGAGAACACAAAAAATACTAAAAGTTCGATATTTTCCTTTGCAATGTAAAACTAAGGGTGTATACTATGTCATGAAAGAAGCACCATTCAATTAAAAACGAATAATTTTCGATACATTTTAGGAGGTTTACAGATGGTAGCCGACAAGATGCAAGACAGTAAAAATAGTCAAGAAGAGAAGCATGATGTTTTAAAATCTACACAAACAGTGATACATAAAGCGTTAGAAAAACTAGGCTATCCTGATGAAGTGTATGAACTATTAAAAGAGCCATTACGAATGATGACAGTAAAAATTCCTGTTCGTATGGATGACGGATCAGTTAAGATTTTTACAGGTCACCGAGCGCAGCATAACGATGCAGTTGGTCCTACGAAAGGCGGAATTCGTTTTCACCCAAACGTAACTGAAAAAGAAGTAAAAGCTCTATCTATATGGATGAGTTTAAAATGTGGAATCGTTGACCTTCCTTACGGTGGAGGAAAAGGTGGAATTGTTTGTGATCCTCGAAATATGTCTTTTGGAGAATTAGAGCGTTTAAGCCGCGGATATGTTCGTGCGATTAGCCAAATTGTTGGACCAACAAAGGATATTCCAGCGCCGGATGTGTTTACAAATTCACAAATTATGGCTTGGATGATGGATGAATACAGCCGGATTGATGAATTTAACTCCCCGGGCTTTATTACTGGAAAGCCCCTTGTCTTAGGTGGTTCACACGGCCGTGAAACAGCGACTGCAAAAGGAGTAACTATTTGTATTCGTGAAGCAGCGAAAAAACGAGGCATTGAATTACAAGGTGCACGGGTAGTAGTACAAGGGTTTGGAAATGCAGGAAGCTTTTTAGCTAAGTTCATGCACGACGCTGGGGCTAAAATTGTAGGGATATCCGATGCGTACGGAGCGCTGCATGATCCTAACGGTTTAGACATTGATTATTTATTAGATCGACGCGATAGCTTTGGTACAGTAACGAAATTATTCAATAATACAATCAGCAATAAAGAGCTGCTTGAACTTGACTGCGACATCCTAGTTCCAGCTGCGATTGAAAATCAAATTACAGAAGAAAATGCCCATAACATTCAAGCGAGTATTGTAGTAGAAGCAGCAAATGGACCAACAACTCTTGAAGCAACGCGCATCGTGTCAGAGAGAGGAATTTTATTAGTTCCAGACGTTTTGGCAAGTGCCGGCGGTGTAACAGTCTCTTATTTTGAATGGGTGCAAAATAACCAAGGTTATTATTGGACGGAAGAAGAAGTAGAAGAAAAGCTTGAAAAAGTAATGGTTAAATCATTTAATAACATCTACGAAACCTCTACAACTCGAAAAGTCGACATGCGTCTAGCTGCTTATATGATAGGCGTAAGAAAAATGGCAGAAGGCTCTCGTTTCAGAGGCTGGATTTAAAAACAGAACAGCAGAACAATTGCGTAAATAGAAAAAATCTCCTATCATTAATGAGGAGATTTTTTTGTTTTACACTGCGTTAAAATAAAAAAAAGGTGCGTTTACAACTGAAGGAGTGACAGGCATGAAGAAAGAAAAAGTAATTATTGTTGGCGGAGGACCATGCGGCCTTTCAGCAGCTATTGAGCTTCAACATACAGGTATTGATGCCCTTGTAATTGAAAAAGGAAATATCGTGAATGCAATTTATAACTATCCGACCCACCAAACGTTTTTTAGTTCGAGTGAAAAACTGGAAATAGGGGATGTCCCTTTTATTACCGAAAATCGTAAGCCTATGCGCAACCAAGCTCTTGCTTACTACCGAGAAGTGGTGAAGCGCAGGCAAGTTCGAATTCAGCCGTTTGAACGTGTCTTGCAAGTAGACAAACAAGCGGAAAACCAATTTATTGTCACAACATCTAAAGAGACATATGAAGCGGAGAATGTCATTATAGCTACGGGCTATTACGATCATCCTAATTATATGAATGTGCCTGGTGAAGATTTATCAAAGGTATTTCATTATTTTAAAGAAGCGCATCCGTACTTTGATAAAGATGTAGTCGTTATAGGCGGAAAAAACTCTAGCGTCGATGCAGCTCTGGAATTGGTGAAGTGTGATGCAAGGGTGACGGTTATTTATCGTGGCTCAGATTACTCACCTAGCGTAAAACCTTGGATATTGCCTGAATTTGAGGCTCTGGTTCGAAATGGAACAATTGGGATGCATTTTAATGCTCATGTAACAAAGATAACGGATGAAACGGTAACATATGAACAGGAAGGGAAAGAATCTACGATTAGTAATGATTTCGTTTTTGCGATGACTGGATATCATCCTGATCATTCGTTCTTAATAAAAATGGGTGTGGAATTAGATGATGAAACAGGCCGCCCTTCTTTTAACGAAGAGACGATGGAAACAAACGTGGAAGGAATTTATATCGCTGGTGTGATTGCTGCAGGAAACAATGCTAATGAGATTTTTATCGAAAATGGACGTTTTCATGGAAAATCAATTGCTTCTCATATTATCAACAAAAACAACGCATAGGCTTCTATGCGTTGTTTTACTAATGATTAAATAGCTGCTGCAGTTCATCATGATTCGTTGTTACTTGGAGAGCAACTAACAGTTTAATGCGTGCTTTAGGACCATTTAAGCCATTTGAAAAAATAACGCCCATCTCTTTCAACTGCTTGCCGCCGCCTTCATATCCATATACATCTTGAGCAATTCCATTAAAACAGCGGGAAACGAGTACGATGGGTATCTTTCGCTCCAAAAGCAATTGAATGCCTGGAATTGTGAGAGGAGGTAGATTTCCTTGGCCGAGGGCTTCAATTACAAGTCCATCAACATTCATTGAAGCCACTGCTTGAAATAAATGGTCGTCCATTCCTGCATAAGCTTTTAATAAAGTGATTTGTTTATCTATCTGATTGACAGGATAAAATTCGTGTTCTGTAGGCATGTGGTGAAAAGATACGCCGCGTTTTGTGATTAATCCTATTGGCCCGTACTGAGGGCTTTGAAATGTCGCCACGTTGCTTGTGTGGGTCTTGGTCACATTTTCAGCGGTATGAATTTCATCGTTCATCACAACTAAGACACCTTTTCCTTTTGCACCGTCACTAATAGCCACCCGAACCGCAGATATAAAATTATAAGGACCGTCTGAACCAATTTCATTGCTTGATCTCATGGCTCCAGTTAAGACAATTGGAATATCTGTATGCACTGTTAAATCTAAAAAATAAGCGGTTTCTTCCAGGGTGTCCGTACCGTGAGTTAACACGACTGCATCAATTTTGCCTTCATTAATTTTATCGCGTATTTTTTTTGAAAGTATAAGCATTTCCTTAGGAGTAATGTGAGGAGAAGGGAGATGAAATGCTTCTTCTACAATCACATTGGCCATACCTGAAACAGATGATGTGGAGCGGTGAAGCGGGTTTTGAATATCTGGTGTTACCGATCCAGTTGCCATGTCTTCTTTCATAGAGATTGTGCCGCCGGTGTGAAGAATATAAACAGTTTTCATAGAGAGCTCCTTTCAATTTTTCATATAAGTATGATACATTTTTTGGTATACTTGTTTAAGGTCTTTGTTAGGCTTTGTAAATCGACAGCAAGTTATGTGAGCATTTACATATAAAGATAAGGACATTATAGACGGAAATTTTCATCCTAAAGATAACATGTTACTATTAAAAAAAACAGAGGAGATGAGGCGCTATTTATGTTGGCGATTGTATCTGCAGGCATTGCGCCAGGATTGGCATTGTTAAGTTTTTTTTATTTGAAAGATGAATATGAAACTGAGCCTATTTCAATGGTATTAAAAACATTTATTTTTGGAGCAATGCTTGTTTTGCCAATTATGTTTATTCAATATGTATTTGGTGAAGAACACGTTTTTCAATCACCTTTTCTTCAAGCATTTTTTACGACAAGCTTTTTAGAAGAATTTTTCAAATGGTTCATTTTATATTTCACGATTTATCAGCATGTGGAATTTGATGAGCATTATGATGGAATTGTTTACGGGGCAGCTGTTTCATTAGGTTTTGCTACCGTTGAAAATATTTTATATTTATTTGCAAATGGTCTAGAATCAGCGCTAGGAAGAGCCTTTTTACCCGTATCTAGTCATGCTTTATTCGGCGTCATTATGGGGTATTATTTAGGGAAAGCAAAGTTTTCTGAAGGAAAGGAAAAAACGAAGTGGACGCTGTACTCCGTATTTGCGCCGCTCATTTTACATGGAACATATGATTATATTTTAAAAACAATGGATCATTGGGTATTTATTATTATTCCATTTATGATTTATTTATGGTGGCTGGCGTTAAGAAAAGTAAAAAAGGCCAAACAGCCATCAATTGTCTAGGCTCAGCTTGTAAATCTTTTTTGAGAGATTTACGAGCTGAGTTTTTTCATTTCGGTAAATTTTGCGCATCTTGTATAAAAAAACAACCTTTACAAAAAATACTCCTATCATCTTATCAGTTACATACGATGTAGGAGGTTTTGTCATGTTATCATTTCGATGTTTTAAAAAGTATGCATGTCTCATATGCATATGTTCATTTATTGCAGCGTCCGTTGTGAGTCCAAAGGCCGCTCACGCGTTTTCAAATCAAGTCATTCAACACGGAGCAGTTGGAGATGACGTTATTGAGCTGCAGTCGAGACTTCAGTATTTAGGTTATTACAATGGGAAAATTGACGGTGTATTTGGATGGAGCACATACTGGGCACTGCGCAATTTTCAATATGAATTTGGCATTAAAAAGATTGACGGTTTAGCAGGCTGGCAAACAAAGATTAAATTAGCCAACGCAACAAAATATCACGAAAACTATGTGAAAAATCAAATTAGAAAAGGAAATAAGTTTACGCACTATGGGGGTCGGCCTCTTGATCAGCAGTCTAAAGGAAGCAGTACCAGCGGGAACAATGGTCAGCAAAAAGCACAAAGCGGATCTTCTCAAGCAAAAAAACCTGCCAGTCAGCCGCAGCGTAATACGTCTAAAGGAAATTCTGAACAACAGAAAGAAAAAGCACAAAAGCCAACAGCGGTGAATGTACCAAGCGGCTTTTCACAAAATGATATTCAGCTCATGGCAAATGCTGTGCATGGTGAAGCACGGGGTGAACCATATAATGGCCAAGTAGCCGTAGCGGCCGTTATTTTGAACCGAGTTAACAGTCCGTCATTTCCAAATACAGTTGCTGGAGTTATTTTTGAACCGCGTGCATTTACTGCCGTAGCAGATGGACAAATCTGGCTTGAACCCAATCCAACATCTAAAAAAGCGGTTATGGATGCGATTAACGGATGGGATCCTACTGGGAATGCTATCTATTACTTTAATCCGGATACAGCAACAAGCGCATGGATTTGGTCACGTCCTCAAATTAAGCAAATCGGGAAACACATTTTCTGTCGATAAAAAGAGGTGAAGGAAACATGATTCGCACAATTTTAATTGTATTATTAGCTATTGGTGTTGTAGGTGTAGGCTATTGGGGGTACAGCGAACATCAAGAAAAAGATGCTGTGCTGCTTCAAGCAGAGAATACGTATCAACGAGCATTTCATGATTTATCATATCAGCTAGATTTATTAAATGATAAAATCGGTGGCACGCTCGCCATGAGTTCGAGAGATCAGCTTTCGCCCGCGCTTGCAGAAGTATGGCGTTTAACTTCTGAAGCTCATAACAATGTAGGACAGCTGCCTTTATCGCTTTTGCCGTTCAATAAAACAGAAGAGTTTCTTTCAGATGTTGGTGACTTTACGTACAAAGTGGCGGTAAGGGATTTAAGCAAAGCACCCTTAACAGATAAAGAGTATAAAACGTTAAATTCGCTTTATGATCAGTCAGGTGAAATTCAAAATGAAATGCGCCAAGTACAGCATCTAGTCATTGATAATAACTTGCGCTGGATGGATGTTGAACTAGCCCTAGCCACAAAAGAAAAGCAAGGTGACAATACGATTATTGACGGATTAAAAACCGTGGAAAAAAGTATGGATTCTTTTGCCGAAACAGATTTGGGCGTTATGAATGCAACGAATGAGCAGGAAAAAAACGCTTTTCATCAATTAAAAGGTAGAGAAGTTAGTGAAGATGTTGCAAAACAAGTGGCGCGTTCGTTTTTGAATTTAAAAGGAAATGAACAAATTCATATTGTAAAGAGCGGAAAAGACGCTGATTATGAGGTGTACAGCTTAACCATTACAGATCCAAAGACTAAACAAGAGACGTATATGGATATTACACAAAAAGGTGGTTATCCGCTTTGGGTGCTCGAAGATCGAGATATTAAAAAACAAAATATTAGTTTAAACGATGCTATGAACAAAGCGACTAAGTTTTTAAAAGATCATCGTTTTGAAAGCCTAGTAATGGCTGAAAGCGCTCAATATGATAACATGGGAGTCTTTACATTCGTAGAGCAAACGGAAAGTGGAGTTCGGATTTATCCGGATTCAGTTAAAATGAAAATGTCTTTAGAAGATGGATCTGTGATTGGTTTCTCAGCTAAAGACTTCTTATTAAAACATCGTACAAGAGATATTCCAAAACCTAAAATTTCGAAAGAACAGGCAAAAACCAAGCTGAATTCGAATGTAAAAGTGATGGAAGACCGCTTGGCAATTATTACGAATGATTTAAACGAAGAAGTGCTATGCTATGAGTTTTTAGGGACAATAAAAAATGATACGTATCGTATTTTCATCAATGCTGATACGGGTTTTGAAGAAAAAGTCGAAAAACTGCAAAACTCAGAACCTTTATATAATGAAGTGTAAAGTTGGTAAAAACCGGTGTCTATAGACACCGGTTTTTGTGTTTTTTAATATTTTACTGAGTCTAAATGACTAATTTATATTTACAAAATAAACATATTTGACTTTGTTTAAATAAAGGGAAAAAGTGTATATAGTGGAACTGAAGGAGAGAGAAGATGATAAAAGCGGGAATGAGGCTGACGTTAGAGAGCGGGCACAGAGAGTCTACATTACAACAAACATATCGATGTAAAGTAGTTGAGTTTACGGAAGACGTGATTTATATTAGCTATCCGCTAAATGAAGAAACGCAGCGAAGTGCTTTTTTACTAAAAGGTACAAAATTGCTTGCTACGTTTATTGGATATGATCAAAATGTATATACTTTTCCAACTGAAGTAACAGGTCGTGAAATAAAAGGCATACCTGTTGTGAAGCTCTTTTAACCGGGCGATAAAAAGTTAAAATCTATCCAAAGAAGAAATTTTTTCCGTGTGCCGCTTACAGTGAAGGCGGTGATAGAAAGTGAGCAAGAACAGCAGGATGTAATGGAAATCATGACTAAAAACATCAGTGCAGGTGGAATAGCCGGCTCCTTCCATCACTCGCTGCTTTTTAATGAGAAAGATTCGGTTGTTGTACGATTAAGTCTTCCTAATCGTGAGGGAGCTTTGCAGCATCTTGAATTAAAAGGGGAAGTTGTACGAATTACCGCCCCGACTTCTTGTAAAGTAGGTCAGCTATCTATTAAATTTATGGACATGGAAAAACAAACGAAAGAAATGATGATTCGTTATACCTTAAAGCGTCAGCTCGACCTAAGAAGAAAAGGTCTTCTTTAGCGTATAAAAAAAACTTCTCTTTCCTAAACTGTAAGCAAAGGTATTACTTCTTACAAAAGGAGAAAAAAGGTGAATCGAATAGAACGAATTTTAATTAAATTAGTGGTTATTCAATTTGTGTTTTTAATAATTGCTCAATGTATTTTACTATCTAGCAGTCACAGTACATATTTCTCAAAGGTTATTCAGTATGAGGGAGTTAGCAAAAATAATTTTAATAAAATTATTGAAACATTCGACCAGTAGTCGGACGTATGGTAGAATAACTAGGAAAGAAACATGCAGTGAACACCAGGCAGGAGAAGACCCCCTGCTCTTTTTTTCGTTTATAAACGCTTCATATAAAATGGCTCATTGTATAAAAGATGAAAGTGGTTTGTTCCTGTTTTGAAATTAAGGGAGGCACTTATGGAAAAACAAATTTCAATCGCGATTGACGGTCCTGCAGCTGCTGGGAAAAGTACAGTGGCAAAGATTATAGCAGAAACCTTATCATATATTTATGTTGATACAGGAGCGATGTATCGTGCTCTAACGTATCAAGCGCAGAAAAACCAGGTAGATTTGCAAAATGAAGAAGAGCTATTGCATTTACTTAACGAAACAGTCATCGATTTAAAGCCGTCTGAATCTGGACAGGTAGTCATCTTAAATGGGCAGAATGTTACAAGTGAAATTCGTTCCGCAGAAGTAACTAACTCTGTATCCCTCGTAGCGAAACATCGTGCAGTTCGTGAAGAGATGGTAGCGAGACAGCAGGGCCTTGCTAAAGATGGAGGCGTTGTAATGGACGGACGTGATATCGGTACACACGTGCTTCCTCACGCAGAAGTTAAAATCTTTTTATTAGCGTCTGTGGATGAAAGAGCACAGCGACGCCATGACGAAAACATAAAAAAAGGTTTTGAATCAAATTTAGAGCGTTTAAAAGAAGAAATTGCCCGCAGAGATAAGCTGGATTCTGAGCGCGAAGTAGCACCTCTTAAAAAAGCTGAAGACGCAATTGAAATCGATACAACTTCCTTATCGATTGAAGGAGTTGTAGAAAAAATACTTTCTATTACAAAAGAAAGGATTGGATGATTTTGAGCTTTTATATGTTTGCACGTGCCATTGTAAAAGGCATTTTAACACCAGTTTATCGTTATGAAGTAATCGGTGCAGAAAATATCCCTTCAGAAGGCGGAGTTTTACTTTGTTCAAATCATATTGACAACTTAGATCCGCCTACTGTAGGTGTGACATGTCCAAGACCTATTTCGTTTATGGCAAAAGCAGAGCTGTTTAAAGCACCTTTTCTGAAGACGGTTCTGCCAAAGTTAGAAACATTCCCTGTAAAGCGCGGGATGGCAGATCGTGAAGCTTTGCGCCAAGGGTTAAAGATTTTAAAAGAAGGAAAAGTGCTTGGATTATTTCCCGAAGGAACAAGAAGTAAAGATGGGGAATTAGGCAAAGGGATGGCTGGAGTAGGCTTTTTTGCTTTGCGTTCAAAAGCAGCTGTTGTGCCTTGCGCTGTTATTGGTCCATACAAGCGTTTTGCAAGGTTAAAAGTAGTGTACGGACCGCCAATTCAGATGGATGAGCTTCGCGAACGAAAAGCATCAGCCGACGAAGTGACCGAAGTTATTATGAAAAGCATTGGTGAATTAATTGAAAAATATCAATAGTTTGTAACCTTATGACTTGACAAAAGATTCTATTTATTAGAAGTTAGTAACAAAGAGAGTTTTTTCTATACAGAGCTATATACAATAATGATGAGCTAAAAGAGTGAAGAACTCTTACAAGGGAATACATATTGTAGATGGATATTGGAGGAGGAAAAGACGATGACAGAAGATATGAATCAAGTAGAGGTAACGTCATTAGAAGTAGGAGAAACAGTAAAAGGTACTATTACAAAAGTAGAAGAAAAGCAAGTGTATGTAGATGTACCTAACAGCAAACTAGACGGTATTATTCCAATTAGTGAATTAGCGAGCTTACATATTGAAAAAGCAGGCGATGTAATCCAAGAAGGTGCCGAAGTCGAAGCGAAAGTAATTAAAGTGGAAGACGATTTGCTTGTGCTATCTAAACGAGCTGTAGATGCTGAAAAAGCATGGGATGGTTTAGAAGCAAAACTTTCTTCAGGTGAAGTGTTTGAAGCGGTAGTCAAAGAAATTGTCAAAGGCGGATTAGTAGTAGATATTGGTGTAAGAGGGTTCATTCCAGCTTCTCTTGTTGAAACTCATTTCGTTGATGATTTTGCAGAGTATCAAGATCAAACTCTTACGGTCAAAGTAGTGGAATTAGATAAAGAAAAAAATCGCGTGATCCTTTCGCATCGTGCAGTTGTAGAAGAAGAGCTTGTACAACAAAAAGAAAATGTTCTTGAGTCATTAAAAGAAGGTCAGGTTTTAGAAGGAACCGTTCAGCGCTTAACAGACTTTGGAGCGTTTGTAGATGTAGGCGGAGTAGATGGGTTAGTGCACATTTCTCAGCTTTCACATACGCGTGTAGAAAAACCTTCAGATGTAGTAGCTGAGGGAGATGCTGTGAAAGTCAAAGTATTGTCTGTTGACAAATCAACGGGGCGTGTTTCATTATCTATTAAAGATACGTTAGAAGGTCCATGGTCCAACATTTCTACGAAGCTTCGCCAAGGTGATGTAGTAGATGGAACCGTTAAAAGACTTGTATCTTTTGGAGCTTTTGTGGAAGTTCTACCTGGAGTAGAAGGACTTGTACACATTTCTCAAATTTCCCATAAGCATATCGGGACACCGCATGAAGTGCTTTCTGAAGGCGAAAAAGTGACGGTGAAAGTACTTGATGTGAATGAACAAGAACGACGCGTTTCGTTAAGCATTCGTGATCTTGAGGAAGAAGAACAAGAAGATTACGGTGACTATGAATTACAAGAAGAGTCAAAAGGTTTCCAATTAGGTGATATGATTGGGGATCAATTAAAAAAATTAAGATAAGTAATGGTGATGATTTGTGAGCAGAGCAAAACGTAAAATTGATCACATTCATCATGCGATTCAAACGGGACAGCATCGGCTGCACGGGCTGGATGATATTCGCTTCGTTCATAATAGCTTGCCAAATACTGGCGTGCACGATGTTCATATTGATACAAAAATTGGCGAACTTTTGTTAAGTTCGCCAATTTTTATAAATGCTATGACGGGCGGAGGCGGACAAGAAACGGAACGGATTAACCGTTCGTTTGCTCAAATTGCTCATCATGGTCAATTAGCAATGGCCGTTGGATCGCAGATGGCTGCGATTAAAGATGAAAAGGAAGAACAATCATACAGAGTAGTGCGTCAAGAAAACCCTAACGGAATTATTTTTGCCAACCTAGGCAGTGAAGCTACAGTTGAACAAGCTAAAAAAGCAGTTGATATGCTTGAAGCAAATGGACTTCAAATTCATTTAAATGTTATACAAGAACTGGTCATGCCGGAGGGAGATCGTGATTTTACCGATGCATTACGTCGTATTGAACGCATTGTCCAAGAAGTAACCGTTCCTGTAATTGTCAAAGAAGTAGGTTTTGGGATGAGCGCTCAAGCAGTGCAAAAGCTTAAAGATGTTGGTGTTGAAATCGTTGATATTGGTGGGTACGGTGGTACCAATTTTTCGAAAATCGAAAATGAAAGACGAGCAAAACATTTTCACTTCTTTAATGATTGGGGAATTTCCACAGCAGCTTCTTTAGCAGAAGTATCTCAGCACGTAGAAGGTATGTCCATTATTGGTTCGGGAGGTATTCAAACCTCTATGGATATTGCTAAGTCTATTGCGTTAGGAGCTTCTGCAACGGGAATGGCAGGATATTTTTTATCTATTTTAATGAAGTCTGGTTTAGAAGCAGTTGTAGAAGAGATAGCCGAGCTGCATGAGGAGTTAACGTTCATCATGGCTGCGCTAGGAGCAACCTCTATTGCTAAGCTTCAGCAAATGCCTCTAGTTATTACAGGGGATACCCATAGTTGGCTGACTCAGCGAAATGTATCTATAGAAACATTTAATAACAGATCATAAAAAAGCATGCAGTTGACTGCGTGCTTTTTTATTTCTTTAAAAGATGAATGATCGCGTTTTCATTTAAAAAAACAAAAAATGTTGGCAGAAGAAGTGACAAAAAGCATGAAATCCCAAACGTTAGCCCCTTATAATAAGTAAAACAAACAGAAAAATCAGAAAAAAGAGGTGGCGTGATGAAAAAGGGACATCCTATATTTACAATTTTTCTTTTCTTTTTAGGTTGGGTTTTCATGTATGCAGATCGTAATATTTTATCTCCGGTTATGGGAGATATCGGTGCGCAGTGGGATCTTAATAAATCTGAACTTGGGCTAATGTCTACCGTATTTTTTGCAGCATATGCAGCTATGCAAATTCCAACGGGTTTTTTGGCAGATCAATTTGGTCGCGTTAAGATCTTAGTAGCTGGATACATCTTGTTTGGAGTTGCCACATTTGTTACAGGACTTACAACTACTTTCGGTATGTTCTTACTTATGCGGGCGCTGACAGGACTTGGAGAAGGAACGTATTATGGTTCACAATACGGAATTTCTTCGAGCATCACATCTGAACGATACCGAGGTTTAGTGTCGGCGCTCATTAATAGTGGAATGGCTTTTGGTATATCACTTGGTTTTATCGGTTCTACATACATTACATATACGTTAGAAAAAGACTGGCAGTTTACTTTTTACTTATTTGCTATTCCAACTATAGTAATAGCTATTTTAATAGCTTTCTTTGTAAAAGATAAGCAAAGGGATCAAGAAAAAAATTCGCTAAATAAAGAAACAAAGCAGTCGCTAAAAGTATTATTTACAAAAAATCATATTTTCGTATACATTTTAATCTTCTGCTCTCTTTACGGATTTTTTGGGATGCTGACTTGGCTTCCTTATTATTTGCAGCACTCGCGAGGCTTAGAAGGGTCTCAAACAGGCATCATAGCATCTTTAGTACCTTGGGCGTCCATTCCAGGAGCAATCTTCTTTGGGTATATATCTGATCGAATTGCAAATAAAAAAGCATTAATTGTGAGTTTGTCAGTAGCGGGCGCTTTGTGTCAATTTTTTATTCCCTATACAGAGAGTTATTCTTGGCTATTAATCGGCTTAATTGTGTACGGTTTGATAGGTAAATTAGCATTAGATCCGATTTTGATTTCGTATATGGCGGATATTACTCCATCGTCCATGTACTCTAAAGTGTACGGTTTTTTCAACTTCAGCGGCATGCTGTCATCGATCTTTGCACCTTACATTACCGGATATTTTGCAGATAAACTTGGAAGTATGGAATTCGGGTTTTATTTGTCAGGAGCACTATTGTTAGTGGGAGGAGTTCTCTTTTTGTTTACAGGAAAGAAAGAACGTTCCTATCCTGTTTCACATCCAGTTTTAAAATAAAAAAATGCGCTGACTTAGTCAGCGCATTTTTTTATTTATGCTCATTTAACTCGCGCGCTTCTTCAGGACTTTGCAAGCTAGTTGCTCCCGGATAGTGAAGTCCTTGATCACGGTCAGATTCAACTCGTTTTGATTCTTTTAATTTTTTCTCTTGACGATCTTTTCCCATTTTAGATTCCCTCCTTTTTTCTGATAGGTTGTCCAAAATAAGAGGTTCTATTCTAAAACTCCGATTAAGTTTTACCAAATTGATACATACTGATGACAGGTAGAGGAGGTGCCATATTCAGTGGACGGAATTTTCTTTTATTGGCTTTCGTGGATGGGATGGATTGTTACGACTTTTCTTATGCCCAAAACACTTAGGCGTTGGAAGGTAGCAGCCATTATATTAATCAGTATACTCCTAAGCGGAATGAACATGCATATGGCTCAGTTTTCATGTAGCTATACCGCTTTGTTTTTAGTGGGGGTAGCGTGTGTTTATGCTTCAGGCTACAGCAGGTTTCAGCAGTTATATTATGTTATTGTATGCGGCATAATAATAATTGCCTATGCTGGTTTTTGTTTACTTGAGCTCTATGATCCTGTATGGATTTTTATTGACCGTAAGTGGATTTTGACTGGACTTATCTTATATATTTGCTTTATGGTGATTAAAGATGCTGAAAAAAGATTCGCAGCGCTCATTTTAGGTGTAGTTGGAGGAGATTTTTTATACGCAGTTGTCATTCGAGATATTGCATCTTATGAAGTAGGGTCTCTTCGGACACTCGACGTTTTAGCAACAGCAGTAGGAGCTATGTTTATTTGGGAGATGCTGGTTTATTTCTCTGCTTATTTAGATTTGTACGTGCTGAAGTCTCACAGGCAAAAGCAAAGTACTTACAAATAGAAGAAGAGATTTCGTAAAATTATATTGTTGTTACCGGTGATTTTTGATAAAATTGTTTGATTGAAAGAGTAATGCTTATTCAGCGGATAGGCAGTTAATCAGCTTGATGTAAAATAGAGCTGATAAAAAGCCTGCTTTATCGCTTATGATCGATTAGTAGAGGTCATGCCACGCTGCATGGCCTCAATTTTTGAAAAAAGAATGATCTTATTTATTTGTACATGTAGATAAATACCTTTAGTCGATTAAAGACTGGTTGCCGATACATAAAAAAGATCAAGGAAAGGGAAGAATCGTATGCCAAAACCAATTATTGCGATTGTTGGTCGTCCCAACGTAGGAAAATCAACAATTTTCAACCGAATTGTAGGAGAGCGAGTATCTATTGTAGAAGATATTCCGGGTGTAACTCGTGATCGTATCTATAGTTCAGGTGAGTGGCTGAATGTGGACTTTAACATTATTGATACCGGCGGTATTGATATTGGAGATGAGCCATTTTTAGAACAGATCAAACAGC
Source organism: Priestia sp. JV24 (assembly GCF_025910025.1). Classification (NCBI taxonomy): domain Bacteria; kingdom Bacillati; phylum Bacillota; class Bacilli; order Caryophanales; family Bacillaceae; genus Priestia; species Priestia sp. JV24. Next base: position 279,354 of record NZ_JAPCIN010000023.1, on the reverse strand, counting down.
AGGCAGAAATTGCAATTGATGAAGCGGACGTAATCATTTTTCTAGTAAATGGACGCGATGGAATTACTGCAGCTGATGAAGAAGTGGCGAAAATTTTATACAAATCCAAAAAGCCCGTTGTCCTAGCTGTTAATAAAGTAGATAATCCTGAAATGAGAGAATTAATCTATGATTTCTACGCACTAGGATATGGAGAACCGTTCCCAATCTCAGGAACGCATGGTTTAGGTTTAGGTGACCTGCTAGACGAGGCAGCTAAGCACTTTCCAAAAGAAAAAGACGAAGATTACGGAGAAGAAGTCATTAAATTTTCATTGATTGGTCGTCCTAACGTAGGGAAATCTTCATTAGTTAATGCTCTTCTAGGTGAAGACCGTGTTATTGTCAGTGATCTTGCCGGCACGACACGCGATGCCATTGATACAAAGTTTACAAAAGAAGATCAAGAATATGTTGTTATTGATACAGCTGGAATGAGAAAGCGTGGAAAAGTGTACGAGAGTACTGAAAAATACAGCGTACTGCGCGCATTAAAGGCAATTGAACGCTCAGATGTTGTCTTAGTTGTATTAAATGCTGAAGAGGGTATTATTGAACAAGATAAGAAGATTGCTGGCTATGCACAAGAAGCTGGAAAAGCTGTTGTCATCGTTGTAAACAAATGGGATACAGTAGAAAAAGATGAAAAAACAATGAAAAAATTTGAAGAGAATATACGTGAGCATTTTCAGTTCTTAACATATGCTCCAATTGTATTCCTTTCAGCTAAAACGAAAAAACGTACGCATACGCTATTGCCAATGATTGATCTTGCAAGCGAAAGCCATGCGGTACGTGTAGAAACAAGCATCTTAAATGATGTGATTATGGATGCAGTAGCAATGAACCCTACGCCTACTCACAACGGCAACCGCTTAAAAATCTATTACACAACTCAAGTAGCAATTAAGCCGCCAACTTTTGTTGTGTTTGTAAATGATCCTGAGCTAATGCATTTTTCATATAAACGTTTCTTAGAAAATAAGCTTCGTGAAGCTTTTGGATTTGAAGGAACTCCAATTAAAATTATTGCAAGACCAAGAAAATAACAGAGGATGTGATCGGCGTGGAAAGAATAGCTGTACTAGGAGCAGGAAGCTGGGGAACTGCATTAGCTTTCGTATTGGCGGAAAATGGACACGATGTTCGCATTTGGGGACATAGACAACAAGTCATTGATCAAATCAACGAGACGCATAAGAATGAAAAATATTTGCCTGGTGTAGAGCTTCCTCATCAGATTAAAGGTTTTACGTCATTAGAAAAGGCAATAGAAGGTGTTGAAACCCTTATTTTAGCTGTTCCAACGAAGGCGATTCGTGAAGTGTTGCAGCAGCTAAAATCCCTTACCGATGAACTATTTACAATTGTTCACGTAAGTAAAGGGATTGAACCGGATTCTCTTTTACGTATATCTCAAATGATTCAACAAGAAATTGATACAAAAGACATCGTTGTCTTATCAGGTCCGAGTCATGCTGAAGAAGTAAGTAGAAGGCAGCCGACAACTGTGACGTCAGCTTCAACAAACATACAAGCAGCAGAAAAAGTGCAGGATTTATTTAATAATCAGCAGTACTTCCGTGTTTATACAAATCCTGATGTGATTGGTGTGGAAATTGGGGGAGCGTTAAAAAATATTATTGCTCTTGCTGCTGGTATCACGGATGGACTTGGATATGGTGACAATGCGAAGGCCGCTCTTATGACTCGTGGCTTGGCTGAAATCGCTCGTTTAGGTACTGTGCTTGGTGCTAATCCTCTGACGTTCTCAGGTTTAACGGGGATTGGAGACTTGATTGTAACGTGTACAAGCGTTCATTCTCGAAATTGGCGCGCTGGTAATCTTCTTGGAAAAGGCAAAAATTTAGACGAAGTATTAGAAAATATGGGAATGGTTGTAGAAGGTGTACGCACCACGAAAGCAGCTTACCAGCTATCTCAAAAATATGACGTAAAAATGCCGATTGCTGATGCTTTATATAATGTACTGTTTAATGATGTGAAGGCAAAGGATGCAGTAGACGCGCTTATGTCTCGTACTAAAACACATGAAATGGAAGATTTAGCGAATGTTTTAGGAGAAAAATTAAATTAAGTGCAAAGAAATATGAAAAAATAGGCAATTGGTGATACCCAAAATCATTTACTTGCATAAAATAACGTGTAAATAAAGATGAGTAGAACTGTTAGTATGGGAATATTTAGTTATGATCGAAGCGAAGAGCCCCCTTCGCTTCGATTTTTTTATGTGAAAAAGCAGGAATTTGTCAATTTAATAGGAAAGTAATTACTATAGACCATGAATCACTGGAAGGTAAATAAATAGTTAATTTAGAAAGTTCTATCAATATCCATCTTAACTATAAGTCCTTATGTTATAATAACGGTGAAAAAAGGAGTGGATGCAATTTGTCGCCAGGTTTGTTAAAGATGTGGATTTCATTGGGCTCCATTGTATTTATGTTTATTTCGGTATTTTCTATTTACTTTAGTCGTTATAAAATTACGAACCGCATTGGTAAAATTGTACTCGCTTTCATTGCCTATTCGCTTATGATTGTAGCAGGTCTTATTATGGTAATTGTTGTATTCAGCGGGCCGACAGATGCTTAATGTACATATGGTAGGGTGAGAAAAATGAAAAAATTCATGCTAACGTCTATTGTTGGGTTAACCATTTTTGTATTATCCGGTTGTTTGTACCCGACGGAAAGAATGTCTCAAAATCAAGTTCCTTATAAAGATCAAGTTGCTTCCGTGCAAACGGCGGTTGATCAATTTAAACAAGAAAGCGGAGGCTTATTGCCAATAAAAACGAAAGATATGGACACGCCGATTTATCAAAAATATCCGATTGACTTTACGAAAATTGTTCCTAGATACATGCAAGACGCACCTGGAAATTCATATGAAAGCGGAGGGGTATTTGCGTACGTACTTGTGGATGCAGAAACAAAGCCCACGGTTAAATTATTAGACTTACGGATGGCGGATACGATTCAAGATGTTAACGTACATTTGAATATATACCGTCAAAATCATAAAGGGTACGTACCGTTTAAAGACGTCATCGCTCCCGGCGTATTCTCTATTAATTATAAAAAATTGAATATGAAAGAGCCTCCTGTCGTTACTAGCCCATATACAGGGAATAGTCTTTCTTTAATTGTTAATGGGCAGGGAGATGTATTTGTAGATTATCGTCCTGATTTGTATGATGCCATTCAAAAGCATAAAAGCTCCTACAAACCTGGTGAAGATATACGAAAGCTCCTTGTGGAAAACAGTGATTTTGTACCTGCTTACTCTCTTCCTTATACAGTCAACGATAAGAATGAACCAATATTTTTTAAAAAATAAGTCATGAACCCCTTCTCCTTGAATAATATTCAGAGAGAAGGGGTTTTCTCTTTCTTGTACACCAATAATGATAATCAGAATGACTAAGTCAGCATGTGCATGAAAAAAATCATAAATTTTTCTATCAAAAGTCATATTTTAATAGGACAACGTCATAACTATATAGTGTCCTAATTTACTCTCGCAATGGATGTCATATTCCATGAACTCATAGATCGGAGGGGATCTTTTGGAAAAGGTGGATGTATTTAAAGATATCGCTGAACGTACAGGAGGCGATATATATTTAGGTGTGGTGGGAGCAGTTCGAACAGGAAAATCTACATTTATTAAAAAATTTATGGAGCTGGTGGTCCTGCCTCACATCGAGAACGAGGCAGAAAGAGCTCGCACACAAGATGAACTACCACAAAGTGCAGCTGGAAAAACGATTATGACAACTGAGCCGAAATTCGTACCGAATCAAGCAGTTAATGTTTTGGTAGATGACGGGCTAGAAGTTAACATACGGTTAGTAGATTGTGTAGGATATACGGTGCCAGGGGCTAAAGGGTACGAAGATGAAAACGGACCTCGAATGATCAATACACCTTGGTATGAAGAACCCATTCCATTTCACGAAGCGGCTGAAATTGGAACGAGAAAGGTAATTCAAGAACACTCGACGATTGGTGTCGTCATTACAACAGATGGCTCAATTGGAGATATACCTCGTCAAGATTACGTGGAAGCAGAAGAGCGCGTCATTAATGAATTAAAAGAAGTAGGCAAACCATTTATCATGGTTATTAATACCGTACAGCCATATCATCCTGATACAGAAAAGCTTCGTGCAAAGCTTAATGAAAAATATGATATTCCAGTATTAGCGATGAGCGTGGAAAGCATGCGCGATACTGATGTGATGAACGTATTAAGAGAAGCACTCTACGAGTTCCCTGTATTAGAAGTCAACGTTAATCTACCAAGCTGGGTAATGGTTTTAAAAGATAAACATTGGCTGCGTGAAAGCTATCAAGAAGCCGTTAAAGAAACGGTAAAAGATATTAAGAGGCTGAGAGACGTTGAACGGGTAGTAGAGCAATTTAGCCAGTTTGAATTTATCGATCAGGCTCGATTAGCCGGAATTGAGATGGGGCAGGGAATTGCTGAAATTGACTTATATGCTCCAGATGACTTATACGACCAGATTTTGAAAGAAATCGTAGGAGTAGAAATTCGCGGAAGAGATCATTTGCTGCAGTTAATGCAAGATTTTGTGCATGCAAAAACCGAGTATGATCAAGTCTCTGATGCCCTTCGTATGGTTAAACAAACGGGTTATGGTGTAGCTGCACCTTCGCTTTCGGATATGAGCCTTGATGAACCTGAAATTATTCGCCAAGGATCGCGTTTTGGAGTTCGTTTAAAAGCAGTGGCACCTTCTATACACATGATTAAAGTGGATGTAGAATCAGAATTTGCGCCGATTATCGGAACGGAGAAGCAAAGCGAAGAATTAGTTCGTTATTTGATGCAAGACTTTGAAGATGATCCGCTTTCAATTTGGAATTCAGATATATTTGGCCGCTCTCTAAGTTCAATTGTAAGAGAAGGAATTCAAGGAAAGCTGTCGCTGATGCCTGAAAATGCACGATATAAGTTAAAAGAAACGCTAGAACGGATTATTAACGAAGGATCCGGAGGTTTAATCGCGATTATTCTATAAGCATGTAACGTTAGGCTCCTCATAAAGGAGCCTCTTCTTTTTGGATAGATCATACAAAACTTTACATATATTGTGATAGATCGCGTGGTTATCCTGTTCCTGCGTTATTTTCTGCTTGCTATGCCTTGTTCAATATGTTAATCTTTTAACAGAAATCGATCGATCATACTGTTTTCACTACATACATACGGCAGATGAATGAAAAACATTGAATTATTTAGTTCAATCGTTTATGATTAGGCTTGTCGATACATAGGTTATGTATAATATCCATTTGTTTTGTTAAAGAATGAGATATAACGAATTACTAGATTCCTTTTCTAACAAGGTTTTTAGTTATTATATGATCCGATTTTGGGAGGAGGTGAATGGCATGAACAAGACAGAATTAATTAATGCTGTTGCAGAAGCAAGTGAGCTTTCAAAAAAGGATGCTACAAAAGCAGTTGATGCTGTTTTCGATACAATTTTAGAAGCTTTAAAAGCTGAGGACAAAGTTCAACTTATCGGTTTTGGTAACTTCGAAGTACGTGAACGTGCTGCTCGTAAAGGACGCAATCCACAAACTGGCGAAGAAATCGAAATTCCTGCTAGCAAAGTTCCTGCATTCAAACCAGGTAAAGCTCTTAAAGATGCTGTAAAATAATATCTACATAAAATGGCTTTATTCATAGCCGTTGATGAAGAGCTTTGAAAGGTCGCACATTTGCGACCTTTCTTTTTTGCCTTTGGTATATACATATGCTAGAATTTTTTTCATAAAGTCGTAATGCAACGAATTGGAGGGCAACAACATGTCATCTGTAAATAAACCACAGATCGAACAAGCCGTGAGACTAATTTTAGAAGCAATTGGCGAAGATCCAAACCGTGAAGGATTATTAGATACACCAAAGCGAGTAGCTAAAATGTATGAGGAAGTCTTTTCCGGGTTGAATGAAGATCCAAAAGAACATTTTAAAACAGTTTTTGGAGAAGATCATGAAGAGCTAGTGCTTGTAAAAGATATTCCCTTTTACTCTATGTGTGAACATCACTTAGTGCCTTTTTATGGAAAAGCTCATGTTGCGTATATTCCAAAAGGCGGACGAGTGACCGGTTTAAGTAAGCTGGCAAGAGCAGTAGAAGCTGTTGCGAAACGTCCTCAGCTTCAGGAGAGAATTACATCTACAGTGGCGGATTCTATTGTAGAAACATTAGAGCCGCACGGGGTAATGGTAGTAGTGGAAGCAGAGCACATGTGTATGACCATGCGAGGCATTAAAAAGCCTGGAGCTATGACAATCACTTCTGCTGTACGCGGAGTGTTAGAACACGATGCAAGTTCTAGAGCTGAAGTTTTATCACTGATTAAATCATAATGTGGATGATGAAGGAGAAGAGAATATGACACAAAAAGGAACGCCGGAGTATATTGTCATTAAAGCGGTCGAAGATGGAGTTAACGTAATTGGCTTAACGCGAGGAGCAGATACGCGATTTCATCATTCAGAAAAACTAGATAAAGGCGAAGTAATGATTGCGCAGTTTACTGAGCATACATCCGCAATTAAAATTCGTGGCAAAGCCGTCATTCAGACTGTTCACGGAGAAATTGAATCCGATACGAAAAAATAAGCAGGGATTTTCCTGCTTTTATTTATATTTAAAATAAATGAATAAGAACAGGAAAAACATGGTGAAACTAAAAGCAATATCTTAAATTACTGTCTAAGAAATCCAGATGGTATGTAGATGAACGGTGTTCAAGCGGATGAGCAGCTAAATGATTTAAACCGTGAAAAAGCTTCAAAAGAATTTAAAGGATATTTTATAATGTAATTATGTTATAATTGACACTATCGATTTGGAGTTAAAAGAACTTTAAACAAATAGTGATGGAAAGGGAGACAAGGATGATGAGCGTAAAAACCATCTATGATATTGTGGCCAACATGAAAGAACAGCTTCATGTTGAATTAAGTCATCCATATGTAAAAAAATATATTCATCATCCGCGTATTGATGAAAATAGATTACTGTACATGTGTTCGTTCTTAGATACTCTTTCAATGGAAGAAGAAAAAAAGAACAGCTCTGTGCTATCTGTGATGCTCGTTCAAACCGCACTTGATACCCACGATCTAGTCTCCACTCAAAATGTTAGCGGAAATGAAGGAAAGCTGCATGAGCGGCAGCTGGTAGTTTTGGCCGGAGATTATTACAGCGGCCTGTACTATTACTATTTAGCTCAAAGCAACCAGCTGAATTTAATGAAAGTTATAGCATCTGCTATTAAAGAAATTAATATCGCTAAGATACACATTTATAACAATCGCTCTACTAATCCACACGACGTTATGAATAGTTTTTTAGCAGCAGAATCATCGTTTGTAAGATGCTTATGTGACTATTTTGAACGTGAAGAGTGGAAAGAACTTTTAAAACATGCAGCGTATTTGAACGGGATATTAAAGCAATTAAAGTCATTGCAGCATAAAGAGTCTACTCTCTTGCTAAACTATTGCAAACAAATTGGTATGAATCAAGAACAAATAAAAGAATACCTTTATTCGTATACTCAACAGTCTGTAAACATTGTTAGAGGATACTTACGAAGTGAATTTGTGATGAATGAGTTTTTAAGAGAGCACTTAGATGAACTTACATCTAGCTTAGAAGTGCTGAAAAATGTCGTAGGAGAAGGATAGAGATATGCAGCAATCAAAAGAACAGCGTGTCCATGGCGTATTTGAAAAAATATACAAAAATTATGATCAAATGAATTCTGTTATTAGTTTTCAGCGTCATAAGGCATGGCGCAAAGATACGATGAAGCGAATGAATGTTCAAAAAGGAACAAAAGCTTTAGATGTTTGTTGCGGAACTGCGGATTGGACGCTAGCTATGGCTGAAGCAGTTGGAGAAACAGGAGAGGCAGTTGGCCTGGATTTTAGTCAAAATATGCTAAAGATTGGTGAAGAGAAAGTAAAAAACTCACCTTTTTCAAATATTACCTTACTACATGGCAATGCAATGGAACTTCCTTTTGAAGATAATTCATTTGACTATGTAACGATTGGATTCGGACTGCGCAACGTGCCCGATTACCTTCAAGTTTTAAAGGAAATGCAGCGCGTCGTGAAACCTGGCGGAAAAGTGGTGTGCCTTGAAACGTCTCAGCCCACGATGATCGGCTACCGACAAATGTACTTGCTTTACTTTAAGTATATTATGCCTGCGCTTGGAAAGATGGTCGCTAAAAGCTATGATGAATATTCATGGCTTCAAGAGTCAGCAAGGGACTTTCCAGGTCAAAAGCAATTGGCTGATATGTTCCGTGAAGCCGGTTTGACAGATGTTGAAGTGAAATCTTACACAGGTGGAGTAGCAGCGATGCATCTAGGGTACAAACGATAAAAGAGAAAAAGCTTGTCCTACAGGTGCAACAGCCTGTAGGATAAGGAGTAAAGAATGAATATATAATGCAAGGTGAGTCCAATGAAACTAAAAATGATGTACGCTTTTTTGAATACGGATATTACCCTTATTGAGAAAGAACTTGAACAAACTGTTCATACCGATGAAACACTTATCACAGATGCTTCTCTTCACCTTTTACAAGCAGGGGGGAAACGAATTCGCCCTGTATTTGTTTTGTTGGCAGCTAAATTTGGGCATTACAACATCGACCAAATCAAACACGTGGCAGTAGCGCTTGAGCTGATTCATATGGCGTCTCTTGTTCATGATGATGTTATTGATGACGCTGATAAGCGACGCGGAAAACCAACAATTAAGGCAAAATGGGACAATCGTATTGCTATGTATACAGGGGATTACATCTTTGCTCGTGCGCTTGAAGTTATGAGTGAGGTTAAAGATGTGGAAGCACATAAAATTTTATCTAATACGATGGTGGAATTAACGCTCGGTGAAATTGAACAGATTAAGGACAAATACAATCTAAACCAAAACTTACGCGTGTATCTGCGTAGAATTAAACGTAAAACGGCACTGCTAATTGCTGCAAGCTGTCAGTTAGGTGCAATTGCAGCGGGAGCTCCTGAAGATATACATAAACGTTTATTTTGGTTTGGATATTACGTGGGAATGTCATTTCAAATTACCGATGACATTTTAGATTTTATCTCATCAGAAGAACAGCTTGGGAAACCAGTTGGCAGCGACTTACTGCAAGGAAATATTACGCTGCCAGTTTTGTATGCCATTGAAAATGCTGAGTTTCGAGATAAAGTAGAACAGCTTTTCGAGAGGGAATATGAGCAAGAGCTGATCAATGAAATTATTTCTGATATTAAATCTTCTAACGCCATTGAACGTTCATTTGAGATGAGCGATCGTTATCTGCAAAAAGCGATGAGCATTTTAGAAGAACTGCCGCCAAACAAGGCGAAAAAAACGCTGCATCAAATTGCGAAGTACATTGGAAAACGGAAATTTTGATTTATTTACTTTCATAAGTTGTAAACTGCTCGAAACAATGTTAATATCTTCATGAGGTGTGATTGCGCTTTCAAAACTTGTTTACATATCATGAACTTCAGGGGTGGAGAGTAAAATGATACAAAAAACGTTTTTAATGGTCAAACCAGACGGGGTACAAAGAAGCATTATTGGTGAGGTTATTTCTCGCTTTGAGAAAAAAGGTTTTCAATTAGTCGGAGCTAAGCTTATGCATATTTCGCAGGAATTAGCTGAAACACACTACGGTGAACATAAAGAGAAACCTTTCTTCGGTGAGTTAGTGAAATTTATCACATCAGGTCCAGTTTTTGCTATGGTATGGGAAGGTGAAAACGTGATTTCAGTATCACGTCAAATGGTGGGGAAAACTAACCCTCAAGAAGCGCTTCCTGGAACTATTCGAGGTGATTATGGACTGATTGTTGATAAGAATATTATTCACGGCTCAGATTCACCAGAAAGTGCGGAGCGTGAAATCAGCTTATTCTTTGAAAGTGAAGAGCTGACTTTCTATAAAAAAGACGCAGACGCTTGGATTTACTAATTTAGATAGCGCAAGGAGACGAATGAATTTTCATTCGTCTTTTTTATTGTGTTTATACATAGGTCCTAGGCTATTGATTGCGAATATCTCTCTACATAAACATTTTCACAATGTATTCCGATATATTAATAAGAAGATAAGCGTATATAAAGGTTTTATTTCCTTATACGTCTAACATAAACGTATAGAAATGAGAAAGGAGAGTCGAAAATGATAGACGAATACGACGCGTTTGTGGAGAAAATAAAAATAAAAACAGGCATTGATTTATCACTATATAAGCAGTCTCAAATGAAACGCCGCCTCACCTCCCTTTATGAAAAAAAAGGTTTTTCTAGTTTTTTTGAATATTATCGAGCGATGAGCAGTAACAGCGAACTGTTTGAGGAGTTTTTAGATCGGATGACGATTAACGTTTCAGAGTTTTATCGTAACTATCAGCGGTGGGATATATTGGAGCAAAAAATTTTACCGGCTCTTGTAAAAGGAAAAACAGACCTGAAAGTGTGGAGCGCTGCCTGTTCAACAGGGGAAGAGCCATATACACTAGCGATGGTTTTATCAACATTGTTTCCTCTTTCGCGTATTTCTATATTAGCGACTGATTTGGATGAAAAAGTGATCGAAAAAGCAAAAATAGGCTTTTATGATGAACGTTCACTTCAGGAGATGCCTGTTTCGATGAAAAATAAGTACTTTCAACAAAGAGGAACCGGGTACTTATTAGATGAAAAAATCAAAAAAACAGTTGTTTTTCAGAAACATAACTTACTGTCAGACTCTTTTCCAAAAAACGTTGACTTGATTGTTTGTCGAAATGTGCTTATTTATTTTACAGATGAAGCAAAGCATGCTTTATATGAAAAATTTAGCAGAGCTTTAGCACCTGGCGGTATCTTATTTGTAGGTAGCACAGAGCAGGTTTTTACTCCGCAAAAGTATGGATTTGAAACGGCTGATACGTTTTTTTACAGAAAAGTAAAGACCATTTAATCGAGACAACCTGAAGCGGTTTCTTAAAAGCTGAGGTGAAACTTTTTGTACATTCTTATGTTATAGTATGGTATAGTCATATTTAAAAATGGAAAAATTCTGACGAATAATACATATTAAGCGGAGGTACGATTATGCGATATTTAACAGCAGGAGAATCACATGGTCCACAATTGACTACTATTTTAGAGGGTGTTCCGGCAGGGCTTCCTTTAACAGCCGAAGACATCAATACAGATTTAGCGCGAAGACAAAAAGGTCATGGTCGCGGAAGACGTATGCAAATTGAAAAAGATCAAGCGGAAATTTTAAGCGGTGTCCGCCACGGCTATACGCTAGGATCTCCTATTACGTTAGCGGTAGAAAATAACGACTGGAAACACTGGACAAAAATTATGGGCATCGAGCCAATTTCTGAAGAAGAATCAGAAGAAGTAAAGCGTAAAATCTCAAGACCAAGACCAGGGCATGCCGATTTAAACGGCGCTATTAAATATGGTCATCGCGATATGAGAAATGTATTAGAACGTTCTTCAGCTCGCGAAACAACTGTAAGGGTAGCAGCAGGTGCTGTCGCTCGTCAAATTCTTGCTCAGTTCGGGATTTCTGTAGCTGGACATGTATTAGAAATTGGCGGCGTACAGGCAAATCCGCCTCAATACAAAAGCTTAGAGGAACTTCAAGAAGTCACTGAAGCTTCTCCAGTAAGATGTTTTGACTCAGCTGTTGAGAAAGACATGATGCAAGCAATCGATGATGCTAAGAAAAATGGCGATTCTATCGGAGGCGTAGTAGAAGTTATTATTGAAGGCGTGCCAGCAGGAGTAGGCAGCTATGTTCATTACGATCGTAAATTAGATGCGAAGATTGCTGCAGCTGTTATGAGCATTAATGCATTTAAAGGCGTTGAGTTTGGGATTGGATTTGAAGCGGCTCGCAGACCAGGAAGCGAAGTTCATGACGAAATTCTATGGGATGAAAAGAACGGGTATACCCGTAAAACAAACAACTTAGGCGGCTTTGAAGGCGGCATGACAACAGGTATGCCAATTGTAGTACGCGGAGTAATGAAGCCTATTCCAACGCTTTACAAGCCGTTAAAAAGTGTTGATATTGAAACAAAAGAAGCCTTCGAGGCAAGCATCGAACGTTCAGACAGCTGCGCTGTGCCGGCGGCAAGCGTTGTAGCAGAAGCCGTTGTAGCTTGGGAATTGGCTGATGCGCTAATCGAACAGTTTGGACAAGACCGAATTGATTTAATTGCTGAAAATATTGAGAAAATGCGTGCACATGCGAGGGAGTTTTAATGTTGCAAATTGATATTCAAACTTTATCCAAAACATATCCTCTTTATTTAGGAAATGGATTAATTGAAAAGCTGCCTTCTATTATCGAGAGTGTAAAACCTAATCTGTCGTCCGTGTTAATCATCACCGATTCAGCTGTAGATTCATATTATGGAGAAGCGGTTGTAAAAGCGATCGATACAAAGTTTAAAGTGGCTAAATACGTAGTGCCAAGCGGTGAACATGCAAAGTCATTTCAACATTACTACGATTGTCAGACATTTGCGCTCGAACAGCAGCTTGACCGCAATGCGCTCGTTATTGCTTTTGGCGGAGGGGTAGTAGGCGATTTAGCTGGATTTGTAGCCGCTACTTATATGAGAGGAATTTCTTTTATTCAAGTGCCAACAACGCTTCTTGCTCACGATAGTGCTGTAGGCGGTAAAGTAGCCATTAATCATGAGCTTGGAAAAAATATGATTGGTGCTTTTTATCAGCCTGAAGCGGTTGTTTATGATATTGATCTTCTTAAAACGCTTCCCGAAAGAGAGTGGCGTTCCGGTTTTGCAGAAGTGATTAAACACGCTTTTATTCACGATGAAGAATTTTATAAATGGCTCCAGCAAAATATACAATCGCTGACTGATTTAAAAGATGAAAAATTAATTTATGCTATTCAAAACGGTATTTTAGTCAAAGCATCTGTTGTAAAAGAAGATGAGACAGAAGCTGGCGTTCGCGCTCATCTGAACTTTGGACATACGCTAGGGCATGCGATCGAAGCGGAGTGCGGCTATGGAAAAATCAGTCACGGAGAAGGCGTAGCGATTGGTATGCTGTTTGCTATGAAAGTCAGCAATGTTCTTGAAAAAAGTCAGTTCTCTGTGGACGACATTGCGAAATGGTTTGAAAAATTTGGCTACAAGACGTCTGTCCCAAACCATCTTTCAGCTGAAAAACTGCTTGTAAGAATGAAAGCGGACAAGAAGTCTAAATCAAGCAATGTTCACATGGTACTGCTTGAAGGCATAGGCAAACCTTTTGTTCAACAAGTAGAAGATGAAGTGATTCTTAAACTGCTGAATGAAGAGCTTAAAGCTTAGTTTCGTCTAAAGTCAAGTAGATAGTAGTTGACAAATGAATTTGAAACGTACTACAATTGGTAACAAGTTAGTTTAGAGATTTTAGTTATGAGAAAACAATAGACAGTTTAGTTGAGATTAGGGTAGACGAGAATGAGACAGTTGAGCAGAGTTTAGTTGAGTGAATTTTACCATTCGTATACCCAAAGGCCCATTTTTGATGTGTCTTTGGGTTTATTTATTATATCCTCTTTTATATAACCTCATCTATTCTCATTCTCCATGAAATGGAGGATTGAAAGATATGACGAACACGTATACTTCTTTTTTAGAAGACTCTACAGAGTATTTAACCATTCCAATTATAAAAAAAATATTTATCGATAGCATGACACCTGTTGATCTTTTTCAACAAGTAAAAGATGAAGCCGTATATTTGCTTGAAAGTAATGATGAATCATCACCATGGTCCAATTATTCTTTTATTGGCTTAAATCCATTTTTGTATGTTGAGGAAGAAAACGGAAGCTATCTAGCAAAAAACAAGCAGCTTCAGCCTATGCTGCAAGGAGACAGCTTTAAAGAGGTGTTTTGTAAAATTCAGCAAGAGCTGAAAGTGAAAGTACCAGACCTTGCACTTCCTTTTAAAGGAGGAGCAGTAGGGTTTATCAGCTACGACGCCGTATCGCAAATTGAAAAAGTGAACGTACATGCCCAAAATGATTTGAACATGCCTACTTTTCACTTTATCTATTGTCAAACGATGCTTGCGTACAATCATCAAACAAAAGAGCTTATGGTGATTCACTACATTCAGCTTAATGAGCAAGACAAAGAGCAGCAGAAAAAAGAAAAATACCGTGAAGCTCTAGCAGAGATCAATAGATATGTTGAAAGAATAGCGCAGACGGTGAAAGAAAAGCCAATGATGTTTGAAAGCGAGCAGCGCGAAGTTAGCTTTGAAGGCGTGACATCGTCATACCAAAAAGATAAATTTGTGCAAGATGTGGAAAAAATTAAGGAATACATTAAAAGCGGAGATGTTTTTCAAGCCGTATTGTCGCAGAGATTTCAAATTGATACGACCGTAGCTGGATTTGATATTTACAGAGTATTGCGATTAGTTAATCCCTCTCCTTATTTATTTTACGTGAAAGTAAAAGGCGTGGAGCTAATTGGAAGTTCTCCTGAGCGGTTGATTCAAATTGAAAACGGCCATTTAGAAATTCATCCGATTGCAGGAACGAGAAGACGTGGCAGGGATGCAGAAGAAGATGCGCGCTTATACGAAGACTTAATTAACGATGAAAAAGAGCGGGCAGAACACTATATGCTCGTGGACTTAGCAAGAAATGACATCGGCCGAGTTGCACAGTATGGAAGTGTCCAAACACCAGTATTAATGCAGCAGGTTAACTTTTCGCACGTCATGCACTTGATTTCTAAAGTGACAGGGCGCCTTGACGAAAAAGTACATCCCATTGATGCGCTGCTTTCTGCATTTCCAGCGGGTACCGTATCTGGCGCTCCAAAAGTGCGAGCGATGCAAATCTTAAATGAAATTGAACCAGTGGCGCGAAATGTATATGCAGGAACCGTAGCATATCTCGGATTTGATGGAAACATTGATTCGTGCATTGCGATTCGGACCATTCTTTTGAAAGATCAGACCGCTTATATCCAGGCTGGAGCAGGAGTGGTTGCTGACTCAAAACCGGAGCTTGAGTGGAAAGAAACCCGCAATAAAGCTAGCGCTTTAATCAAAACAATTCAATTAGCCCAAGACATCTACGATAAAAAGGAGGATGTATATGTTTAAAGAATTGTTAAAAAAGTGTTTGCGCGGTGAGTCACTTTCAGCGGAAGAAGCAGAAAAAATTATGAATGATATTATGAACGGTAAAGTCCCGGCAGCTCAAATTGCTAGCGTACTAACCATCTTAACGTACCGAGGAGAAACCGTCGATGAAATTGTTGGTTTTGTCCGAGGTATGAAAAATAATATGAATGCTATTTCTCTAGAAGAATTAAACGTAGTAGATACATGCGGTACCGGAGGAGACGGGGCCTCTACGTTTAATATCTCAACGGCTAGTGCAATTGTGGCATCTGCTGCGGGAGTAAAGGTTGCGAAACATGGGAATCGAGCCGTATCTTCTAAAAGCGGAAGCGCCGACGTGTTAGAACATCTGGATATATGGATTCAAGGAAATGAAAAAGAAGTGAAAAATGCGGTGGCTGACCTCAATATGTCCTTTTTATTTGCGCCGCTTTATCACCCTGCTATGAAACACGTTGCTGCTACTCGAAAGGAATTAGGATTTAGAACGGTTTTTAATGCATTAGGTCCATTAGCAAACCCTACTAACTGCACAAAGCAAGTAATTGGCGTTTATTCCATTGAGCTTGCACGAAAATTAGCAGAAGCGCTTGTTGTACTGGGAGCTAACCACGTCCTTCTGGTTGCGGGCAGAGACGGTTTAGATGAAATCAGTGCCACGGCTGTAACGGATGTTGTAGAAGTACAGGGCAATGTCATTACAGAATATACGCTTGCACCAGAGGATGTACACTTACAGAGAGGGAAGCTTGAAGACTTAGTGGTAGAAGATGCGAAATCGAGTGCCGAGCTTATTGAATCGCTATTTTTAAATAAAAGCAATGTAACTGCTAAAAACGCAGTCGTATTAAACTCTGCTGCAGCTATTTACGTTAGCGGAAACGTTTCTACTTTTGAAGAAGGAGTAGCTGTAGCTTTAGAAACAATTGAATCAGGTGCTGCATACACACAATTACAACGATTGAAATCGAAAAAGGTGGTTGAACATGCTCAATAAAATTATTGAAACAAAAAAAGAAGAAATTCAAAACTTACAGTTACCCGAACAGCAAAATGTTGCAAAACGATCATTCTTAGACGCTTTATCAAATCCGAATCGAGAGCTGGCTCTTATTGCAGAAGTGAAAAAAGCTTCTCCTTCCAAAGGATTAATAAAAGAGAATTTTCAGCCTGTGGAAATTGCTAAAGCCTACGAGAAAGGGAAAGCAGATGCTTTGTCTGTGTTAACAGATCAGCACTATTTTCAAGGAAACCGAACGTTTTTAAGTGACATTAAACAGCATGTCTCTATCCCTGTGCTTCGCAAGGATTTCATCATTGATTCCATTCAAGTGGAAGAAAGTGCAAGAATCGGTGCTGATGCTATTTTACTCATTGGAGAAGTACTTGAACCATTAAAATTGCAAGAGCTTTATCTTCAAGCTGCTGAAAAAGAGTTAGATTGTTTAGTAGAAGTGCATTCTCTAGAAACGCTTGAAAAGCTGCTAGCTGTATTTACCCCGAAGATTATTGGTATTAATAATCGAAATCTTCACACGTTTGAAACCAGCGTGCAGCAGACCAAAGAAATAGCCAAGCATGTTCCGAAAAATCAGCTGCTAGTGAGTGAAAGCGGAATTTACTTATACGATGATGTTTCCTACGTAAAAGAAGCGGGAGCAAAAGCTATTTTAGTAGGGGAATCGCTTATGAGACAGGATAATCAAACCAAAGCGATTGAAAAGCTGTTTGGGGAAAGTGAATATGCTCATTAAGTACTGTGGTATTCGATCAAAACAAGATATAGCTTTAATCGAAAAGTCGGCTGCTACTCACATTGGCTTTATTTTCTATCCTAGAAGTAAACGATATGTAAAGCCTGAACGAGTAAATGAGTTTGTAACGGATGAAATAAAAAAACAAGTCTCGCTAGTAGGGGTATTTGTTAATACACCGGTAGATCAAATACTTGAAATTGCCTCCGTAACAAATTTAGATGTAATTCAGTGCCACGGGCAAGAAACAGCTGCGGACGTACGTCGGTTAAAGCAGCGTGGATATGAAGTATGGAAAGCGCTCCCTCACAATAAAGAAACGGTGCAGCAAATGCATGTATATGAAAAGGCTGACGGGTATGTAATTGATAGCAAGGTTAAAGAACAATTTGGAGGAACGGGCGTCGCTTTTGATTGGAGTTTCGTTCCTCAGTATGAATCAGCTGCCCAAAGGTTAGGTAAAAAATGCTTTATTGCTGGAGGAATCAATGCTTGTAACATTGAGAACTTGTTACCCTACAAGCCTGGGGCGATTGATATTTCTGGCGGTATTGAAACAAATGGAACGAAGGACTATACAAAAATTATAGAGATTGAAAGGAAGATCATACTATGACATACAATCATCCTGATGAATTTGGCCGCTTTGGTGAATTTGGCGGAAAATACGTACCTGAAACATTAATGAAGCCACTTGAAGAAGTAGAAGCAGCTTTGAATCAAGCAATGAAAGATCCGGCATTTAAAGATGAGTATCTATCCTTACTTGTTAACTACTCTGGGCGACCAACAGCTTTAACATATGCTGATAATATTACCGAAACGCTCGGCGGAGCAAAAATTTATTTGAAACGTGAAGACTTAAATCATACGGGTGCTCACAAAATCAATAATGCCATTGGACAGATTTTACTTGCTAAACGTATGGGAAAAACAAAAATTATTGCTGAAACAGGAGCGGGTCAGCACGGGGTAGCCACAGCTACAGTAGCTGCAAAGTTCGGAATGGAATGTAAAGTATTCATGGGAGAAGAAGATATTGAACGTCAGGCGTTGAACGTCTTTCGCATGAAGCTTCTAGGAGCGGAAGTCATTCCTGCAACTTCTGGGACAAAAACGCTAAAAGATGCAACAAATGAAGCAATTCGCTACTGGGTTCAACATTGCGAAGATCATTTTTACTTAATTGGTTCGGCCATTGGACCGCACCCTTATCCTAAAATGGTTCGAGATTTCCAAAAAATTATTGGAGAAGAAGCAAAAGAACAGTTTACAGCGGTAGAAGGCAAACTTCCGAATGCTGTCGTGGCATGCGTCGGAGGCGGCAGTAATGCAATCGGAATGTTTTATGATTTTATTAAAGAAGAAAATGTACGCTTGATCGGCGTAGAAGCAGGAGGGAAAGGACTAAATACAGCCCTCCATGCTGCTAAAATGGCTAAAGGCACAAAAGGTGTTATTCACGGAACGCTCACGTATTTACTTCAAGATGAAAATGGTCAGATTACAGAGCCTTATTCTATTTCAGCAGGTTTGGATTATCCAGGTATCGGTCCAGAGCATTCTCACCTTTCATCTATTGGACGAGTAGAATATGAAAGTGTAACGGATGATGAGTCAATCGAAGCTCTTCAGCTGCTGGCGAAAACAGAGGGAATCATCCCGGCTATTGAGTCCGCCCATGCGTTGGCAAAAGCATTTGAACTGGCCAAAAGCATGACGAAAGAAGAAACCATTTTAATTTGCTTGTCAGGTCGAGGAGATAAGGACGTTCATACATTAGTAAACTTGCTAGAAGGGAAGGAAGAAGAACATGAATACGTTTGAAGCGAGACTACCTAAACATGAAACATTGTTTATTCCATTTATTACGGCAGGAGATCCTCATGAAGATGCAACGGTGGAAATTGCTTTGTCTTTGCAAAAGCAAGGTGCTTCTATTTTAGAGCTGGGCGTACCATATTCTGACCCTTTAGCAGATGGTCCAATTATTCAAGAGGCGTCTAAAAGAGCTTTATCTGGCGGCATGTCTATTTCAAAAGCCATTAAGCTTGTATCGGTGATGAGAAAAAAAGGTGTGAAAATACCGGTAATTCTCTTTACCTATTTTAATCCTGTGTTACAATTAGGTTTAGAATCCTTTTTCGCGTTAATGCGAGAAAATGAAATAGATGGAGTGCTAATTCCGGATTTACCGTACGAAGAGAGTGGCCGTATCCGAGAGCTTGCCGCTGAAAATGAAGTTGCCTACATTTCAATGGTTGCTCCTACATCTAAAGAGCGTATCCAAAAAATCGCTGCAGATGCAACGGGCTTCTTATATTGCGTGTCGTCTTTAGGCGTTACTGGGGTTCGCTCTACGTTGCCAGCTGATATTGGCACCTTTTTAGAAGATGTGAAAGCAGCAGCTTCTATACCGGTTGCCGTCGGTTTTGGGATTTCAACAAGTGAACAAGTAGAGGTATTAAAAGAACATAGCGACGGCATTGTAATTGGAAGTGCAATTGTTAATAAAATTGGCCAGCTTGAACAAGTTCTTTTAAATAAGGATACACGCCGAGACGGATTAAATCAAATTGAGGAGTATGTTGCATCCATCGTTTCGCCTATACAAAAATGCGAGGTGTAACACGTTGAAGGTAAAAGAACAATTACTAACTTTATCTCCATATAAACCAGGTAAGCCAATTGAAGAAGTAAAGCGTGAATTTAATTTAGATCGCGTTGTAAAATTAGCGTCTAATGAAAATCCTTACGGCAGTTCTGCTTTAGTAAAAGAGGCGATTGCTGCAGAAATCGAAAATATGGCGCTTTATCCAGACGGCTATGCAGCTGAACTGCGTGCAGCAGTAGCAAAGCACGTAGGCGTAGAGCAAGATCAGCTGATTTTTGGAAATGGGTCTGATGAAGTCATTCAAATTATTTGCCGAGCTTTGCTATCGGCTGATACCAATACTGTCATGCCGACGCCGTCATTTCCTCAATATAAGCACAATGCCGTAATTGAAGGTGCAGAAATTCGTGAAGTACCGCTGCGCGGCGGAGATCATGATTTACATGCTATGCTTCGTGCAATTGATGAAAATACGACAATTGTGTGGGTATGCAGTCCTAATAATCCAACGGGAACGTATGTGAAGGGCGATGAGTTAATTTCTTTTATGAAACAAGTTCCTAAGCATACATTAATCGTTATGGATGAAGCCTATTTTGAGTATGCAGCAGATCAAGCCGACTATCCGGATACGGTAGAGTTTTTGAATGAATACGAAAACTTAATTGTACTTCGCACATTTTCAAAAGCATACGGCTTAGCTTCTTTGCGCATTGGTTACGGTATTGCAAACGAATCATTGCTACAAAAAATTGAGCCGGCTCGTGAACCTTTTAATACAAGCCGCATGGCTCAAAAAGCAGCAATCGTTGCTCTTGAAGACCAAGCGTTCATTGAAGAGTGTAAAAAGAAAAATGAAGAAGGTTTGCAGCAATACTATGCTTTCTGTGATAAGAATGGCTTAAACTATTATCCGTCTTTCACTAATTTTGTTCTAATCGATTTTGGCCGTCAAGGCGATGAAGTGTTTCAATTTTTATTGCAACGCGGATTTATTGTTCGTTCAGGGAATGCATTAGGCTTCCCAACTTCCGTTCGTATTACAGTGGGAACAAAAGAACAAAATGAACAAATTATTGAATTGCTTCAGCAGTTTGTTAACCAAGCAGCAGCGAAAGCTTAATACCTAATATAGTAAAAGATGAGAGTGTGATTTCACACTCTCATCTTCATATGTACAATGAGGTGAAGGAAAGTGAAAGAAAATGTTTTTGTTATAGGTTTGGGGTTAATTGGAGGATCGCTGGCACTTAATATAAAAAAGACGCATCATCATCTTGATGTAATAGGTTTTGACATTAATCAAGAGCAGCTGGAGCTTGCCAAAACTCTAGGTGTAATTGACCAAGCGGCTTCTTCTTTACAACAAGGCGCGGAGCAAGCGGATTATATTGTTATTGCCATTCCGGTCACTCAAGCAGCGGAAGTGCTAAAACAGTTAGAATATTTTACGCTTAAACAGTCTGTTATCGTCACAGACGTAGGAAGTACAAAAGAAGAGGTCGTGAAAACAGCGGGAGCTCTTATTGCTAAAGGTATTGAGTTTATCGGCGGTCACCCAATGGCTGGGTCTCATAAAAGCGGAGTAGCTGCTTCTAAAGCTCATTTGTTTGAAAATGCAATGTATGTATTAACACCTTCATCTTCTACTTCTTCGGAGGCTTTAGGCAGTTTAAAGGAATTGCTAAGTGGTACAAAAGCTAAAATTATTGTGATGTCACCAAAAGAACATGATAAATTAGCGGGTGTCATCAGCCATTTTCCTCATATTATTGCTGCAAGCCTTGTTCATCAAGCAGAATATTACCAACAAGACAACCAGCTAGTTTCGCAGCTTGCAGCTGGAGGGTTTCGTGATATTACACGTATTGCTTCAAGCAGTCCAGCGATGTGGAGAGATATCTTGCTTCATAACCAGGATGCGCTTCTTTCAATGTTTGACCACTGGCTTGAAGAAATGAACGACGTGCGAAATATGATCGAACGAAAAGACGCGAACGATATCTATACATATTTTTCACAAGCAAAACAATTTAGAGATCAGCTTCCTGTACGAACCAAAGGAGCGATTCCATCCTTTTATGATCTCTATGTGGATGTTCCTGACTATCCGGGGATTATTTCAGAAGTAACGGGTTATTTAGCAGAAGATGAAATCAGTATTACAAACATTCGAATTTTAGAAACACGAGAAGACATATACGGAGTATTACGTTTGAGCTTTCAAACAGAGGAAGATAGAAAGCGGGCAAGAGCGTGTCTCCATCAGCATCAATATCAGACGTTTATTTCTTAATGTACGAAAGGTGTGAATGAAATGAGTGGAAAACAATTAAAAACTAATCTTTCATCTCTCCAAGGAGAAATTTCTATTCCTGGAGATAAATCGATTTCTCACAGAGCTGTGATGTTCGGAGCGATGGCAGAAGGGAAAACAACGATTAATCATTTTTTAGCAGGGGAAGATTGCTTAAGTACGATTTCGTGTTTTGAAAAGATGGGCGTATCGATTAAAAGAGAAGACGAGTATGTCGAAGTAGAAGGTAAAGGTATCGAAGGGTTAAGTGAACCTGCTTCTATCTTAGATGTAGGAAATTCAGGAACGACTACTCGTTTAATGCTTGGGATTCTTGCAGGTGTGCCATTTCATACGTCTCTAATTGGAGATGAGTCGATTGCCAAGCGTCCTATGAGCCGCGTTACGGTGCCCCTGCGCTCTATGGGTGCAAAGATTGATGGGCGTGAGCACGGCCAATATACGCCTTTATCCACTCGAGGAGGAGCTTTAAAAGCAATTCATTACCATTCTCCTGTAGCAAGTGCACAAGTAAAATCAGCGATTTTACTAGCGGGACTTCATGCGGAAGGCACAACAAAAGTAACCGAGCCTTTTACATCACGGGACCATACAGAGCGTATGCTTCGCGCCTTTGGAGTAGACGTAGAGGTAGATGGAACGACTGTAAGCATTGAAGGAGGACAATCTCTGCGCGGAACGGATGTATACGTACCTGGTGACATTTCTTCAGCCGCGTTCTTTCTTGTTGCAGGAGCCATTGTTCCAAACAGCCGAATCGTTTTGAAAAACGTCGGGCTCAACCCTACAAGAACAGGTATTATTGATGTGCTTCAGCAAATGGGTGCACGCCTTACAATTTCTAATGAACGTATTCAAAATGGAGAGCCTATTGGCGATTTGACGATTGAAACGTCTCAGTTGAAAGGGATTGAAATTGGGGGGGATGTAATTCCTCGTTTAATTGATGAAATTCCAGTAATCGCTCTTTTGGCGACTCAGGCCAATGGGAAAACAGTTATTAAAGATGCCGAAGAATTAAAAGTAAAAGAAACGAACCGTATCGATACGGTTGCAACGGAGTTAAGCAAGCTCGGTGCCTCTGTTACTCCAACAGCTGATGGCCTCATCATTGAAGGCAAGGCGGCTCTAAAAAGTGGTGAAGTAGACAGCTATGGAGATCATCGAATTGGAATGATGCTTGCGGTCGCAGCAGCCATTGCAACGGGAGAGGTAACACTAATGAGAAGTGAAGCTATTCACGTCTCCTATCCTACTTTCTTTGAAGATCTTGATAAACTAAGCGAATAAGAAAGAGGCTGGAACAAGCGCATTTTGGTTGAAGGAAAATCCGAACGATGAATTGATGTTCTTAATAGAGAATCAAACTCGTTCGGATTTTTATTTGAAAAATGTAAGCGTATTCAAATTGATTTGTTGAACAAACGCTCAAACTATTTTATCATGGTGTATAGAAGCATGTGTTCTTGCTTCGGTTTGAAAAGAATAGAAAATTAATTCGTTTTATTTGTATATAAAAAGTGAATGTAATAATAAAGGAGAATTGTGTGTGAAAGAACTAGACCGCGCGATAGGTTACGTAGAATCCAATGAAATTGAAAAAGGTCTTGCCCTTATTCATGAATTGAAAGATAAAGCTACAGACGAAGAAAAATTTTTAATGGCTGAACAGCTTCAAGAGTGGGGACTAGTAAATGATGCGCTGCCTTTAATAGACGAGCTCATCGCTAAATACCCAGAAGAAGGCGAGCTGTATTTATTAAAAGCTGAAATGCTTATCGATTTAGAAGAAGAAGAAGAAGCGATTCATATTTTAAATCAAATTAGCAGCGAAGATGATAACTACGTGCCAGCTCTGCTTCTTGTAGCTGACTTATATCAAATGCAAGGCCTTAGTGAAGTAAGTGAGCAAAAATTAATGCAAGCGAAAAAAATGCTTCCAAATGAGCCGGTTATAGATTTTGGGCTCGGTGAATTTTACAGCAGTCAAGGAATTTATCAAAAGGCGATTCCTTTTTATCAAACGCTGCTAAAAACAGAAAAAGAATTTAACGGCACAGATCTTCGTCAGCGATTAGCTGAAAGTTTAGCAGGTATCGGTCAGTTCGAAGAAGCGCTTCCTTACTTTGATCAAGCGCTAAAAGATAAGCTTGAGATTAACACACTATTTGAATATGCGATTTCAGCGTATCAAGCAGGTCATTATCAGACCGCTATTGAAAAGTTCACAGAACTAAAAGAGCTAGACCGTGAGTACCATTCTCTTTATTTATATTTAGCAAAATCATATGAACATGAAGAGATGCTAGAAGAGGCTGCGGTGGCTGTTAACGAAGGTATTGCGCAGGATGAATTTCAAAAAGAACTTTACTTTTTTAAAGGGAAGATAGCATTAAAGCGCGGTCTAGAAGAAGAGGCTGAATCGGCATTTCAACAAGCGATTGCACTAGATCCAGGGTATATTGAAGCCATTTTAACTCTCTCTAAACTTTATATGAGTCAAGAGAGATATGAAGATGTAGTAGAGAATATCGAGCACGCCAAAGAATATAATGAGCATGATCCTCATTTTGAATGGGATTTAGCAAAAGCTCACCAAGAATTAGAAAATTATGAAGCAGCGCTAAAATACTACGAATCTGCATACACTGTTTTTAAAGAAGAGTATGCGTTTTTAGAAGAGTATGGCTACTTCTTATTAGAAGAAGGACAGCGCTCGAAAGCGAAGGGGATTTTCCAAGCCTTATTAGCAATGGATCCAACAGTAGATGAAATTCAAGACATATTATTTCAATTAGAAGAATAAATAATAGTTCAGAGGATTTTATTGCTGCCGTGTGGAATAAATAACTGTAAAAGGTGTTTTAACTGAGAGTTTAAACACAGAGGAGGGAAGTGAGAATATGACGACCCCTGTTACTGTCAACGAGAAAAAAGAATTTGTTCGCTGGTTTTTAACGAATTATCAGCTGAAGCGAAGAGAATGTGTATGGATTTTAAATTATTTGATGAGCCATGATCAATTGATGAAACGAGTTCACTTCGTTGAGCAAGCACAGTTTTGTCCTCGCGGGATGGTGATGTCTACGCACTGTGTGGAAGACCCTCCATTTCGTTTTTATAAAGAAAATATCATGACAACTGATGCAGAAAAATCATTTCATGATATTCGTTTGAATCGAGAAGAAGACATTTATATTCAATTAAACTTCCGATCGTTGTATTCATCGCCTCAATATGTGGCTGTACTGGAAGACAATCCGTATATGCCAAAAGCTAATCAAACAAATGAAAAAGACAGAGTATTAGCTGAGCAAATATTGGAAGAATCTATTCAGAAGTTTCAGCGATCAAAAATCATGGAACTAATTGATAAAGCATTAGATGAAAACGATAAAGAGGAATTTCAGCGCTTAAGCGAATATTTAAATAACCATTATGTACAGTAGATAAATGAGGGATTGGCTAGCTTCTTAGAAAAAGGTCAATCTCTTTTTTTATCTCCTTATTCATTTTGGAAAATAAATAAGACAAGCTTTAGCGGGCTTGCTGAGAGGAGAAGGAAGTTGAAGCTTCAGGCCAAGGAAATGGATGTATACTTACAATCCAAAAGTTATGTTGATACTGTATTGGTTCCACTCATTCCGATTGATTTCGGAGAAGATTTAAAGCTTACTGCATCTATGAGTGAATATACGACTGCTCTTACTGAAGAGTTAGAGAGGCAATTTAAAGGAAGAGTGATTTTAACACCTAGTTTTACATATTTAAAAAAAGATGGAGTAGCTGCTGTTTATGAAACATTACTTCGTTGGAATGAGCATATAAATGACAATGAAGTCAAACATCTTTTTGTGCTTACTAGCGACCGAGACTGGCTGCAATATGAAAAAGAAATAGGGGCTCACTGCATTTGGATACCTGCTTTACCGCTTGAGCATATAGACGAGTCGCATAAGTATACGCTCATACATGAACAAGTTCAACAGCTCCTGCCGATTTTTTTAGAGAAATGGAGTGTTTAAAAAGACTGTAGAATAAGTAATGGAAGCGCAAACAAAATAATGACGAAAAATTTAGAAAAATAAAGATTATTTCCATGTTTTAGGTTTTTATTGTATTGACCTTCCAGAAATATTAATATATCATGATTATGTCCTAGTTTAATAGAATGGTCCATCATGTGTCCAAAATTCTCTGGACTGAACTTTTTTAAAGGGGGGAAAAGCATGGGTGATCGGGTATCAAGACGACAGTTTTTAAACTATACGCTCACTGGTGTAGGGGGATTTATGGCTGCTGGAATGTTAATGCCAATGGTGCGCTTCGCAGTAGATCCAATTTTAGAAAAAGAAGCG
Source organism: Priestia sp. JV24 (assembly GCF_025910025.1). Lineage (NCBI taxonomy): Bacteria > Bacillati > Bacillota > Bacilli > Caryophanales > Bacillaceae > Priestia > Priestia sp. JV24. Next base: position 252,989 of record NZ_JAPCIN010000023.1, on the reverse strand, counting down.
GGTCAGGATTTAGTAGCTGTGGCGCAGGTTAAAGACATTACAAAAGAGCCGAAACGTGTCGATTTTAAAATCAAGCAAGTGGATGCGTGGCATAAATCAGAAGAGCCAAGATCGGCTTGGGTGTACAAAACTGATAAAGGTGAAATCGTCGCGCTGTCACCAATTTGTAAGCATTTAGGCTGTACGGTTAACTGGGCTGGTGACAAAAACTATCCACACCGTTTCTACTGCCCTTGTCATGGGGGAATGTATGAAAAAAGCGGTAAAAATGTACCGGGGACACCACCGATGGGACCGTTAGATGTATACGTTCAAAAAGTAAAAGGCGGTACGTTATATCTAGGAAAAGCCAAACCACAAGGAGGGGCATAGAAAATGTTGAATAAAATCTATGACTGGGTGGATGAACGGCTAGATATTACTCCTTTATGGCGAGATGTGGCCGATCATGAAGTGCCAGAGCACGTAAATCCTGCACATCACTTTTCAGCATTTGTGTATTGTTTTGGTGGATTAACGTTTTTTGTTACCGTTATTCAAATTTTATCAGGCATGTTTTTAACCATGTATTATGTACCAGATATAAAAAATGCATGGGAATCCGTTTATTATCTGCAAAATGAAGTCGCTTTCGGACAAATTGTTCGAGGTATGCATCACTGGGGAGCAAGTTTGGTTATCGTCATGATGTTTTTACATACACTGCGTGTTTTCTTCCAAGGAGCATACAAAAAACCCCGCGAGTTAAACTGGATTGTGGGTGTGTTAATTTTCTTTGTTATGTTAGGTTTAGGTTTTACAGGTTATTTGTTGCCGTGGGATATGAAAGCGCTATTTGCAACGAAAGTAGGTTTGCAAATTGCTGAATCCACACCAATTATAGGCCAGCAAGTGAAGACATTACTCTCAGGACATCCAGACATCGTTGGTGCTCAAACACTAACTCGCTTTTTCGCCATTCACGTATTCTTTTTACCCGGAGCTCTACTTGGCTTAATGGGTGCCCACTTCTTAATGATTCGTAAACAAGGAATTTCAGGACCACTATAAAATTTTATACACTTTATTCAAGAAGTATTCAATCACACTAGTCATCATATGCATCAAGCACATACTCCGTTGTTAGTACTTTCACTAGAACAGTGAGAAAAAGGAGGGAGAACATGCATCGTGGTAAAGGGATGAAGTTTGTTGGAGATTCACGTGTTCCTGCAGAACGAAAACCCAATATTCCAAAAGATTACTCTGAATTTCCAGGGAAAACAGAAGCATTCTGGCCAAACTTTTTACTAAAAGAATGGATGGTAGGGGCAGTTTTTTTAATCGGTTATCTATGTTTAACCATCGCTCATCCATCTCCTCTTGAACGTATTGCCGATCCGACTGATACGGGGTACTTGCCTCTTCCTGACTGGTATTTTTTGTTCCTATATCAATTGCTTAAATATTCATTTGCTTCTGGTCCATATAATATTATAGGTGCATTTATTATTCCAGGGATTGCATTTGGCGCATTAATGCTTGCTCCGTTCATTGATCGAGGACCAGAAAGAAGACCAGCTAAGAGGCCGTTTGCAACAGGATTCATGCTTTTGGCTATAGCAGCAGTCTATTTCCTAACGTGGCAGTCAGCGACACAGGTGGACTGGAAAGCGCGTGAAGAGCAAGGGAAAATTAGAGAAGAAGTAGCGATTGACAAAAATTCAGAAGGCTACAAAATCATGCAAAAGCAAACGTGCTTAACCTGTCATGGTGATAACTTACAGGGAGGTCCTGCGGCTCCGGCTTTAACAGGAATTGATTTATCTCCTGAGGAAATCGCCAAGATCGCAAAAAATGGTAGAGGCAATATGCCAAAAGGTGTTTTCAAAGGTTCAGATAAAGAATTGAAAACGCTCTCGGAGTTTGTCGGCAACTTAGGAAAAGAATAATGAAAACCAGCCAAAGGGCTGGTTTTTTTGAATTTATTTAATGCTGTGTTTTACATCAATGAGATAGGTGCTTGCTATTGTTCAAAAACTGTACATAATAAAGAAGAGATTAAATGTAAAGGAGACTTTCTAAATGGCTTGGTTATGGTATACCTTAAAAGATAAGCGTTTTTTAACGCTTTTGCTGATTGTGAATATACTAGGAACAATCTACGGATATATTTGGTATGGAAGTCAATTAGCGGAAACACCTAAGAAGTTTTTATTATTTGTGCCTGATAGTCCAACGGCAAGCTTGTTTTTTGTTATTGTACTTATCGGTCTTTTACTTGGAAAGCATTTTTCACTGTTTGAAGCTTTAGCCATGATCACGCTGTTTAAATACGGGATTTGGGCCGTCGTAATGAATGTATTGGTCTATGTGTTAACAGGATACATTGATTGGATGATGCTTATGTTAATGGCTTCTCATGCAGCAATGGCTTTTCAAGGGCTTTTGTACGTACCGTTTTACCGCATTAAATTATGGCATGTAGCTGTTGCCGCTGTATGGGCTGTACATAATGATATCATTGATTACGTTTTTTCTATGATGCCAAGATACAGCATGCTCAATGCGTATATGTCTGAAATTGGTTATTTTACATTTTGGCTAAGCATTTTATCTATTTTCATTACATACTGGTTCACAGTTCGTGCTTCTTCAAAAAAACAGCTATAAAAAATTTTTGAAATAGGCGCACGAAACAAGCTCTCTTTTTCTAAGATATAGTAGGCTATATTTAAGTATGAGGTGAGTGACTGTGAAGGAAACCAAACGAGAGCTTCATCCGTCCGTTGTGGAATTTAAACAATTTGTAAAATCACATCCCAAATTAGTAGAACAGGTTCGAAAGCAGCAAAAAACGTGGAAAGAGCTTTATGAAGATTGGTATTTATTCGGTGCAGAAGATCCAATGTGGGAGGCATATCGTTCAGAAGAAAGTGCAAAGGCTGAACCAACTGCTGCAACAGAGGAGAAAAAAGATATCATGGGTACAATCGTATCCTCGCTGAAAAACATGGACTTGAATCAAATGCAAAATCATATCACAAATGTAAATTCAGCTATTTCCAATATTCAACAAGTACTGCAGCAATTTCAGCCATCTAAGCCATCCGGTGGAGGAGCAGCTTCCGGGCCAGGGAATCCATTTGGCTTTAGGAAAGATTAAACGCAATGAGAAAAGATATATACGAGTATATGCAGTCTCGTCCTAAACTCAACGACTTCGTTCGTGAACAGCCAATGTGGTACCGGCGTTTATCTAGAAATCCTGAAGAACTGGAGAAATTTGAATTAGAATCTAAGCACTACTACAAACAAACGATTCCTCATAAAGTCGAAAAGTTTTCGAATTCGATTCAAATGGCAAACATGATGTTTCATATGTTTCAGTCCATGAAAAATCAATGATCTCTGCATACATAGCGATGCAGAGATTTTTGCACGTCATGAGTAAAAACAAAGAGTTTGTAAACACTATGGAGAAACGAATGATAAAGGAATGGTATTATGCGCTTACTATTAACGACGGCCTTATGTGTAGTTTCTCTGCTAGGATGCAACCATGATAAACCAAAACCTGAAACTAAAATTTCCTCTCAACCGCGGGCAGCTGAAACGTTTGGTACAATGAATACAAAACCTTCACTGATGGTACACCAGCATGTGAAAGGACAGAATGTATACGTCGAATGTATTCTAAACGGGTTTTCATTTTCAACAGAGAGTGGATTCCTTCAAATTACAGTAGATGGAAAACCATTTAAAGAAATGAAGCAAGCAGCCTTTGTTTTAAGTGATCTTCCAAAAGGATCTCATACTGTTACAATTGAACTGATGAAATCTAAAGAAGAAAGTTATCAAGTGAGGAATACCTTTACGGTTGAAATTATATAGTTAAAAAGTAGAACTTGTAGTAAATCAGTGTAAGCTGTTTTAGCAAGTTCTTTTTCTTTAGCTCCAAAACGTGATAAGATAAAAACGGAGGTGCACAGCCATGCTGACAACAATGAGAACTGTTGAATTACTCGATGAGTCTGATCACGTAGCGAACATGGTGCTACAATCAGACGTAGCCGAGAACTATCGTCAATGTTTATATAGATTAAATAAAGATTCACATGCACAGGCATTAATTGCTGAATTTGTGAAAATAAAGGAACAGTATGAGGATGTTCAGCGATTTGGAAAATATCATCCTGATTATAAAACCATTACGAGACAAGTACGTGATGTAAAGCGTCAAGTTGATTTACACGCGACAATCGCTGCGTTCAAAAAAGCAGAAAGTGAATTACAAAAGCTGCTTGATGAAATTAGCGTTATCCTTGGTCAAGCTGTTTCAGAGCATGTGAAAGTACCAACGGGAAATCCGTTTTTTGATACGGGAAGCAGCTGCGGCGGTGGCTGCGGATCTGGTGGAAGCTGTGGGTGCAGCGCATAAGCCGTTCACTGTATAAATCGAACGCAATCAGCACAGGAATTTCCGCAGCAGGCCATTTTACGCTGTGGAACGTAAAACCTATGCTGATAAACATAAGTAAGATGCTGACTTCTGACAAAAGTTGAGCGCCACGTAGCATTTGTATTGGATGTAGCAAAAATAGATGAAGCTTCTAGAAGCTCATCTATTTTTCTACGCTTAATTGATGTGTTTATATACAAAAAGGGTATATTTGTGATTTTTTTGAAAATGACTTGTTCAATAGCTCTCTGCTCGTTAAAATGAGTAAGAAAGAGCATCCAGATATCATCTAAATTCATACATAAAGCACCTACTTCATATAAAAGAATTTATGATAAAGAAAACCAATATAACGTATGCAAAAGGGGAACTAAATATGTTTGTTGAACGTCAAGGAATTGTGGCGTATGTGCATTCTGTTAAGCAAGCAAAAGCATTGCGAAAGTACGGAAATGTACATTACGTATCTAAAGAATTAAAGTATGTTGTCTTATATTGCAACCAAGATGGCATTGAAAAAACAATCCATAAACTTCAGTCTCTACCTTTTGTGAAGAAAGTAGATCCTTCTTATCGGCCGTTTTTAAAAACAGAATTCGAAAATTCAAAGCCGGATAAGGCGAAGGAATATGACTATAAGATAGGAATTTAAACAAAAAAGGAATGTTATTTACATTCCTTTTTTTATTTTACTTGCCCTTCGTAAACGAATAGGCAGGGATCAGATGAGATTATTGCATTGGCGGAATAAAGCGGTTCATTCGCAAAATGCCAATAAGGTGCTGATAGTAGAGTGCTGCTTCTGGAAATGTAGTAGATGGTTTGACATCGAGTACCACAATTTCTTTTCCCGCTTCCTCAGCAGCTCGTTTAAATAACTCAACGCGCTTGCTGTCGTTTTGTTTTAAAACAATTCCTTCTCGGCAAACGTAAAGCGGTTGGAAATTCCCTTCAGCTGTTGGGTGCAAGACAGCGACAAAAGAAGCTACTTGTCGATCTTCTTTTACTGTTCGCAGCATAATAAGATGAGCAAGACGGTGTTTGTTGCTTTTGACAATCTCTAACAGCTCATAAATATCTGAATACCCTTCTCCGAGCTCAATAAAACGCTGAATCATATGTATTTCCCCCTTTATGTATTAAAAAAGCAAACTCACGTAGTTTAATGTATCACTGAATATTTTAAGAGTAAATAAAAAAACCCCTACAACTACTCATTGTAGGGCCCTTCAATAAAGGGGTATAATCACCTCTGCGATTACATGCACCTTGATGAAGGCAAAGGGAGAGGAGAAACCGGAGGAAGAACTTATGGGGAAACGTAAGTCTTCTCCGCGGTTGGCAACAACATCGGTTAGATGATGTTGTTACTAGTCAGTATGTCCGTTTTAAACGTTCATATACCTGTCTTGTGAAATTCACTTTTTAATACATAAAAGACTGATAACATAACAGAGAAAAAGGGTAAATTTACGTTTGTTATGACATATTAAAGTAAAGGAATTCTTCTATGAACGAAATGCCGAATGATCTTCATAGGTGTATCTTTTAGAAAAGAATCAGTGTATCTAAGGACACGGCCGTAAAAGTCCAGCATAAAAGCAAGCTGCTGGTTACTGCATAGAATGTATACAGCATTGAATAAATTGAGGATTTTTGCTAGTCTTTGTAATTCAAAATATGTTAGGATAATGAAGAATAAGGAAGTAAAAGTAAGGTAGTGATAAGGATGAGAGTAGTAGCAGGTTTATATAAAGGCCATGCGTTAAAGGCGGTTCCAGGATACTCAACCCGCCCTACAACAGATAAGGTGAAAGAAGCTATTTTTAATATGATTGGACCGTTTTTTGAAGGTGGAACAGCTCTTGATTTGTTCGGTGGAAGCGGTGGCTTGGGAATTGAAGCTCTAAGCCGAGGAATAGATAAAGTCATTTTTGTGGATCGGGATGGCAAAGCGATTCAGACGATTAAAGCAAACTTAGCATCTTGCCGGTTAGAAGACCGCGCTGAAGTGTATCGAAATGATGCAGAACGTGCACTGAAAGCGATAAAGAAAAGGGAGCTGACTGTCGATTTACTTTTGCTTGATCCACCGTATAAAGCACAAAAGTTGAAAGCGCTTATCGAAACGGTAAGTGAAGAAAATCTTCTAGCAAAAACAGGAATTATTGTAGCGGAGCATTCTCATGATGTACAGTTAGATGATGAGATTGGTTTATTTGAAAAAATAAAAAGCGAAACGTACGGTATCATTGGTGTTTCTATTTATACATACAAAAAAGAAGAATCAGTTGACTAAATCAATGAGCTGTTAGATGTAGAAAGGGGATACGTATGGGCAGTATAGCTGTTTGTCCAGGAAGCTTTGATCCAGTTACAAATGGACATTTTGATATTATTAAACGAGGCGCAAATGTATTTGATACGATTTATGTGGTTGTTTTAAATAATTCTTCAAAAAGTCCTCTATTTACAGGGGAAGAGCGAGTAGCTTTGCTGAAAGAAGTAACAAAATCACTTCCTAATGTGGTAGTAGAGTCGTACAGCGGATTATTAATGGAATATGCAAAAGAAAAGCAGGCAAAGACCATTTTAAGAGGTTTACGTGCAGTATCGGATTTTGAGTACGAAATGCAAATTACATCTGTAAATCGCGTATTAGATAAAGAAATCGAAACGTTATTTATGATGACAAATAATCAATACTCGTTTTTAAGTTCTAGTATTGTAAAAGAAGTAGCTAAATATGGGGGGAATATTTCTGAATTAGTTCCTCCCCCTGTTAGAGAAGCGCTTGCGGAAAAATTTGAACAGCTGTCTCAAAAATAAGATAAAAAAGAACGTGACGTTTTCTTTGCCGATAAGAAAACGTCGCGTTCTTTTTTTACTGGGAACGATGAAGAAACGTTCGTTTTGAATATATATAAATATAGCAGCACAGCGTAAAAATCGTTAAGAGCGGACCGTACACGTTTAGCCACTGCGATAGAATCGTAACGGACTCCAAGTGAGAAAAAACCGGCAGTGCTCCTTCAGATGCTTGAAAAGTAGTAATGGATTCTCGAAGAGGACCCCATAGAAAGATAGTGAATACTACCGCAAAACAGCCGTGAAAAATGCGTGCAATAAAAAACGGGAAAAATCGAATATCTGTTTCGGCGAGTATGCTAGCCACTTGTGCTTGAACGGAGAAACCGCTGAAGCCTAATACAAAACTAACGATGATAATTTGATGAAACAGCAGCGTGTCTGGTGCTTCACTTGCTAGACGGCTTCCTAGTGTGATTTCAAAAAGCCCTGAAATAAAGGGAAGGCTCAGTTCAGGCCCTATATGACACAGGGAAAATAAATAAGCTAGACCGCTGCTTAAAACGGCCGTGATATGAGTAACATATAAAAGTTTGTTTAATACAGAAAATAAAATGATAAAACCGCCAATCATTAAGAGAGATTGAACAGCAGAAGTAACCGCATCTCCTAGAAGCTTCCCGATAGGACGCTTATCTTTTAAACGCGTTTTATGCATTTCATGAAAAGCTAACGATAAAGAAGGTTTTTGAGTTACTTGTCCTTTCGGTTTTGCTGATCCATAAAACCGCATCACCAATCCTACACAAATATTCCCTATGTAATGTGAGAGAGCTAATATGATACCGACAGCTGGATTGTGGAAAAAGCCAACTGCCACAGCTCCAAAAATAAAAATAGGGTTAGATGAGTTAGTAAATGATACGAGTCTTTCAGCTTCGATAGCTGTTAGCTGCTTTTCTTGACGCAGCCGGGAAGTGATTTTTGCACCTGAAGGAAACCCAGAAGCCATGCCCATTGCTAAAGCAAAACCCCCTACTCCAGGTACTCGGAATAAAGGCCTCATAAACGGCTCTAATAAGATCCCAATGAACTTCACTACGCCAAACCCAATAAGCATTTCTGAAACAATAAAAAAGGGCAGCAGAGAAGGAAAGACGACCTTCCACCATGTGTTGAGACCTCTTACTGAACCTTCTAGCGCTTCTTTTGGATATACAATAAGCGCAATAGCGAGAAGCGTTACGCTCGTCCCGAGCAGAAGTGTTTTCACCATTGATTTATTCAACGAACGATTCATCTCCTTTTCTAAGCTCACGTCATCTTGATATGAATGAAATGAGGAGTTTTAGGCGAATGTACAAGTTCTTCTATATATCAATATACGAAGCTATGCATCGACTTTATGCCTATGAGTAAGGAGAAAATAAATTCATATTGAATAAAAAGGCGTCTTGTCACATTTGGAAATACAATTCATATACATAAATCAATGCACTCCTAGGATAGTCAAGGAGTAAAAAAACGTATATGCAGCAAGCGAAGAGTAAGAATTTCTTAAAACAACCTTCAGTATAGTATAATGCTTAATAACCACCGTGTATTGAGCAAAACATATCTTTAGCTTCATACTAAATGAACAAATAGAAAATGAAGAATAGTCCTACCGAATACAGGGCAACAATGATAGAGAAGCTCATCAAATGTTTTTACATTTTTAGAAGTCTATAAGGTAAAACGAGGGGGCAGGTAAAGTGGAAAGCCCAAAAATAGGAGTTGCGTTAGGCTCAGGTGGAGCTAGAGGTTTTGCACATTTAGGAGTAATCAAAACGCTAACAGAAAATAACATTCCTATTGATTTTCTAGCTGGCAGCAGCATGGGAGCTTTAGTTGGTGCACTATATGCGTCAGGTATTGAACTGGCAACTCTTTATAAAATGGCGCTAACGTTCAAACGAAAGTATTATTTGGATTTTACCGTGCCTAAAATGGGATTTATTACGGGAAACAGAGTAAAATCGTTGGTTCGCACCTTTACGCAGAATAGAACCATTGAACAGCTATCTGTACCGTTTGCCATTGTAGCGACAGATTTGAAAACAGGAGAGAAAGTGGTGTTTAAAAAAGGACCTATCGCTGAAGCGGTGAGAGCAAGTATTTCAATTCCAGGAATCTTTGCTCCCGAAGTAATTGATGGACGATTGCTTGTAGACGGCGGGGTAGTGGACCGTATTCCTGTATCGGTTGTAAAAGAAATGGGATCTGATATTGTCATTGGAGTCGATGTATCAAAAGCGAAAGTGAATGCAGAAATCAGCTCTATTTTTGATGTCATTATGCAAAGTTTAGATATTTTGCAAGATGAGCTAGTAGCTCATCGGACCATTGCTTCAGACATTATGATTCGTCCTAATCTCGATACTTTTAGTTCCAGAGCGTTTACAAACATTCAAGAAATGATTTCAATTGGTGAACAAGCAGCACATGAGCAGTTGCCTTCTATCCTGCAAGCAATTGATCATTGGAAGGAGAACAGAAAAAGTGAAATCTAGAATTAGAATTTTGGCATATTTGGCTGTTATTGCAGTGGTGGCAATGCTTTGTTTTTATCCTTTGCCGTACTACATTACAAAGCCTGGAATGGCAGAAGAACTTGCGCCTATTATTAAGGTAGAAGATGGATACCATGAAAAAGGGACGTTTATGCTGACAACTGTAAGAATGGGCAGAGCAACTCCTCTTTCATATGGTCTTGCGAAAATACAGGACTTTCATGAAATTTTCCCTACAAAGCAAATTTTGCAGCAAGGTGAAAGCGATGAAGATTACTCGACAAGGCAATTACATATGATGGATACGTCAAAAAATGCTGCTATTTCAGTAGCATACGAAGCAGCTGGAAAGAGCGTTTCCTATCTCAATAAAGGCGTATATGTTACATATGTCGTAGAAAATATGCCTGCACATGGAAAACTTCATGTTGGAGACGTAGTGACGAAAGTAGACGGGAAAAAAATTCAAACTGCTGAGGACTTAATCAACTACGTATCGACTAAAAAAGCAGGAGATTCAGTATCAATTTATGTAAAAAGAGATGGCAAAGAAAGCAAACATACTCTAAAAGTTAAAGCATTCCCTGACGAGCCGAAACGAGTAGGCCTAGGAATTGCCTTAGAAACGAACCAAGAACTAAAAGTTAAGCCCGATATACATATTGATACTGAAAAAATAGGAGGGCCTTCAGCTGGACTGATGTTCTCGCTTGAAATTTATAATCAGCTTGTTAAAGAGGACATGACAAAAGGCCATCGCGTTGCAGGTACAGGGACTATCAATGATAAAGGAGAGGTAGGACCAATCGGAGGTATTTCGCAAAAAATTGTAGCCGCAGATAAAGAAGGAGCAGAGATTTTCTTTGCACCAAATGAAAAAGGGGCTGCGGGCTCTAACTACCGAGAAGCAGTGAAGACAGCTAAAAAAATAGACAGTGATATGAAAATTGTACCCGTAGATTCATTTTCGGACGCCGTAACGTATTTGGAAAAGCTGAAACCATAAAAAATCGTCTCTTGCAGACGATTTTTTTATGGCCAAATGATAGGAGGCTGCGTGTATTCTTGTTTCATAAATTGAGAGCGCAGAGGCTCTTGAAACGGCATACTATAAACATGTGTCGCTTTAATATCGGTATCAATTTCTTTTAGTTTACATTGCGATACAGTGGATACAATAGGAAGGGACAGCTTTTTCTTAATCGTTTTTAAATAGCCTTGTCCTGTCTTTGACATTCCCAATAAGCGAATATAAGGATCAGCTTGTTGCATCTCACTTTTTGTTGTATTGGTTAAAAGGTGAACGCACATGCGCTGTAAACGGGTTCTCGTATATCGCTTCGTTTTAACATTTGTTAAAAAATCTTCAAATGAAGTAGCTGAAGAAATATAAGATAGGAGCCGATGTTCAATACCTTCTTCTATTTCATAAATACGCTGTAAGTCATAAAGCGGAGTAGTTAATAATTTGTATTTCAAAAATGGGAAATAATGCTCCCAATGATGAAACTGTCCGTGTGCTTGCTTGTAAGCTGTTAATTCATTTGCCGTACTAACTGGCATGTGCTTGCTCAGGTCCCCATGGCTGCTGCTGTCAAAAATAGCTTTACGTATGCTTGTAGCACTTGAAATAAAAGAGGAAGACAGGGAATCATCGTGATAATGTGATTGAATTCGAGTGATTGTATATGGTTTAATAGATGCATGCTGTTTTTTGATGGCAGCTACATAGCTCATTCCAAGCACATTATTTGGCTGAGATAGATCAATAGGAGCCTTCGTGAAAAGCTGTAAGAAAGCATTGGAAGCTGCTTTTGGATAACTGTTCCCTTTTTTCATCTCTTGTTGAATTAAAGCGGATAGTTCTGATTCATGAGCTTCGAGCAAATCAGCGGTGCGGGTAAATGAGTCAATATTGCCATTTTCGCTGCCAAAGCATATAAAGTCAGCGCGAAGGGATTCTAAAATAGAAATAGCGCCGCTTGCGAATGTTTCAGCTTTCTGAGTAGAAAAAGCATAGGGTAATTCAACGACTAAGTCTGCACCAGCGGCTAAAGCCATTCTTGTGCGGGACCATTTTGATACAAGAGCAGGCTCTCCGCGCTGCAAAAAGTGCCCGCTCATCACAGCAATCACACAATCTGCTCCGGTTTGTTGTTTCGCTTGCTGCAAATGATAAGCGTGTCCGTTATGAAAAGGATTATATTCGACAATTATTCCAACTGCTTGCATAATGTCTCCTTTTAATTTATTATTTTTAGTCTAGCTCTTTGTTTTAAAAACATTTTTTTATGAAAGTAAGAAATTTTTACAAAAAAGCATATTTAAGTACATTATAGTGTAAAGAAAAAATATTGACAAATAATCTTGTGAAAGCTATAATAACCTTTGTTGCCTTGAGGTGATTAACAATGAAATGGACAATACATCAATTGTATCAGTTGCAAAATAAAGGTCTAACATTTGACGAAGTGATTGACGGCAAAGAGTTTATGAATGCTGATCCTCAAATTCGTAGAATGTCAGATGTAAACGTGAAAGGAAGAGCCGACATTAGTTCTTCGAAAGTAACGTTTCACCTTAAAATTTCAGGAAAAATGACGTTGCCTTGTGCTCGTACATTAGTTGACGTTCCGTATCCGTTTGAAATTAACGCAACTGAAACGTTTTTATTGAATGTGAATGCTGATTATGAAGAAGATGCTGAAGTACGCATTGTAGAGGGAGAAACGGTTGATTTACAACCTTTGATTCAAGAGTTAATTATTGTTGAAATTCCTCTGCAGGTATTTAGTGAAAATCAGCAAGCGGCAGGAGCAGCTCCACAGTCAGGAAAAGACTGGGAAGTTGTTACCGAAGAAGAAAAGCAGGAAAAAGTAGATCCCCGCTTAGCCGTACTCGAAAATTTCTTTAAAGACAAAAAGAAATAAAAATGCGAAGATCCGGCTTTCGGGCCTTCATATGATTTTAAAATTCTTTTAAGGAGGTGGGAATAATGGCTGTACCTTTTAGAAGAACATCTAAAATGAAGAAAAGAACGCGTCGTACGCACTTTAAATTACAAGTTCCTGGTATGGTAGAGTGCCCAAATTGTGGTGAAATGAAACTATCACACCGCGTATGTAAAGCTTGTGGTACTTACAAAGGAAATGACGTAGTAAGCAAATAATTGCTTATTTAAATAAAAGACCCTCTTAAGGGTCTTTTATTTTTTTTTGCCTTTTTTCCTTCTCTGTCCTTTGGAAGAGAAGGATTTTTTTTATAGAACAAGAACTCTTTTTAAATAAACAATTACTGTTGTAAAAGGATTTATATCTTTTCTATAAGGAGGAAAAAGCATGAAAAAAAGCGAGCTGTTTACTACAAGCCAAGGTATTGCTACGTTTGTGATTAATCGTCCTGAAAAGCGTAATGCTATTGATTATGATGTTATGAATGAACTGCAGCAAGCTGTAGATTATGTGAAACATGATCAGTTAGTAAAAGCTTTTGTAATTACAGGTGCTGGTTCAGACGCATTTTGCAGCGGAGGAGATTTAAGCGTATTTCATGAGCTAAAGACTTCGAAAGAGGCGTCTCAAATGTTAACGAAAATGGGGAAAATTCTTTATGAGATTTTAACACTCCCAAAACCAACAGTTGCTCTTTTGAATGGAACATCGGTTGGAGGAGGATGTGAGCTTGCGATTGCATGTGACTTCCGTATAAGTGCAACACATAGCGAAATGGGCTTTATTCAAGGGAATTTAGGAATTACAACAGGCTGGGGAGGAGGAACCATTCTTCTTGAAAAGCTGCGTTATCAAGAGGCGATGGAAATGATCTACAGTGCTCAGCTGTATGGAGTAGAACGAGCAAAGCAAATTGGATTTCTTTCCTATGTCACGTCGTTTAAAGAGCTAACTATGAGGTGTGAGGAGTGGTTAGCGCCTATCACTCATAAACCGACCCAGGTATTGCAAGCTTACAAAGAAATCGCTATTGAGAAATGGGAGCAAAGCCGGGTTTGGAATCGGATGGAACAAGAAATTCATCGCTGTTCGATATTGTGGGAGTCGCCTGAGCATGAAGAAGCGGTTCAAAAGGTCATCGTTAAAAAAACATAGTTATGAACTGCATTTCCATAGCAATATAGTGAATAAGCGAAAGATGAAAGAATCACGGGTTTCCCATTTTGCTTCAAAGTATATGAAAGATTTTCTTGATTGAGAAGAGGAACAATAGTCTATCTTATCTAGTAGGTGCATATTCATTTAATAAGTACGGATAAGGAGGGATAGAAAAATGACTTCTTCTCGTCAAGATGCATGGACTCATGATGAAGATTTATTACTCGCAGAAATTGTACTGCGTCATATACGTGAAGGTGGCACTCAGCTAGCTGCATTTGAAGAAGTGGGGAAGAAACTTACACGAACATCAGCAGCTTGTGGCTTCCGCTGGAATTCTTTTGTGCGCAAACAATACAAGACTGGTATTGATCTTGCGAAAAAACAGAGAAAAGAATTAAAAGCAAGAACTGTTTCAAAAGATGACGAGCAGCCTGCACGCTTATCATATATGGAAGCAGAGAAACATATTTCGCTTAATGAGGTAATTAAATATTTAGAAAATGTAGATCAAGGGCAAAGGCACTCGTCAGAGCTTCTCGAAGCTAATGAAGAACTGCAGCAAAAGATTGAACGTTTACAAGAGAAAGTAACGATTTTGGAAAAAGAAAAAAAAGCTTTGCAAAACAACTTGTTAATTGTAGAAGATGACTATAAAGCTCTTATTGAAATTATGGAGAGGGCTCGTAAAATGGTTGTATTAAAAGAGGATGAAAAAAGTAGAAAAGTGAAATTTCAAGTGGATAAAAATTTAAATTTAGAAAAAGTTCAAAAGTAAAGCGACAGTTTGAATGCTCCCTACTTCATGTTGATCATATATACCACATAGATATAAAATAAACAGCTGGAAATCAGCTGTTTATTTTTGTTCGCTTACACCGTTTGGTAGCCAAATAAGAGGGTTTTCTCCCAAATCACGATCGATATCATACGTTACAGGTACGAACCCCATTTTTGACCAAAAATCACTCGATTTTACTCGTGGGCTTGTTTTGATAGGTAATTGAAAGGATTTGGCGTATTCAACGAGCGTTTGACCCAATCCTTTGCGCTGAAAATCGCTGAGCACTTCGAGTTTCCACACTTCAATATACGTTTGAGGCGGCTCGAAATATTGATCGTACTGTTTGTTTCGCTTATAGAGACTCATCCGAGCCACTAAGCTATTTCCAAAATAAATACCGTAAAACGGAGAATTTATTTCATTATCGGAAATTTTGGCATGTAATTCTTCTAGCATTGAAAGTTCTTGAATGCCATATTCTTTGAATTTCTTGAACTCTTCTAGCGTTTTAAAATTAATTTTTAAATGCTTCACTTCGTAATTCATCCCATATCCCCCTTGTTATGTCTCCTTGCTAGACAAACGAACTGGCTTGGTTCGTTCATCTAATATTATATAACAAAAACACAAAATATTCTGTTTTCATGATTGGTGAACGAATATTCAATGCGCATGAGGAAAAATGAATTCTTTCAGTTAAATACGAAGAATACATTACTATAAGCATCACTTTTTAGAAAGGAAGCAAAAGGAAAGTGAGATTCAAATAGAAAGCGTTTTCAAAAATTGTAGAGGAGTTTTAAAATTATTGTAGAATTATATGGGGGGAAGTAGAAATTTGAGGAAAGGGGAGAGAAAGGTGAAAAAAATACTGATTGCAAATCGAGGAGAAATTGCTCTTCGTATTATTCATACATGCAAACAAATGGGCATTGAAACGGTGGCTGTCTATTCCGATGCAGATGCAGAGCTTCCTTATGTTCAAGCAGCTACAAAAACACGTCGAATTGGAGAGCCTCCTGTGCAAAAGTCATATTTGAATGTAGAAGAATTGCTGCGAATTAGTCATGAAGAAAAAGTAGATGCCATTCATCCTGGGTATGGATTTTTATCGGAAAATAGTGCATTTGCTAAAAGAGCGATTGATGAAGGTTTTTGTTTTATCGGTCCTTCTCCCGAAATCATTTCGATGATGGGCGACAAAATTGCTGCTCGTGCCGCGATGAAAGAAGCGGGTGTACCTGTTGTCCCCGGCAGCGAAGGCGATGTGACGTCAGTTGAAGAGGCTTGTAAAGTAGCGAGTCTAATTGGATATCCCGTTATGTTAAAAGCAAGCGGAGGCGGCGGCGGAATTGGGATGGTGCGCTGCGATAACGAAGAAGCAGTAAAACAAGTGTATGCCTCCACAAAAGCAAGAGCAAAAGCATATTTTGGTCAAGAAGGAATGTTTATTGAAAAGCTTATCACAAATGCAAAACATATCGAAGTACAGGTGTTTGGAGATCAGCATGGTAATGTCGTTCATCTTTTTGAACGCGATTGTTCCGTACAAAGAAGAAATCAGAAAGTGATTGAAGAAGCCCCTGCGCTTTCTTTAAAAGAAAGTACGCGACAAGCCATGCAAAACCAAGCCGTTCAAGCGGCTAAAGCAATCGGATATTATAATGCAGGTACGGTGGAGTTTATCGTGGATGAAGACGAAAATTTTTATTTTCTTGAAATGAACACGCGGCTGCAAGTTGAGCATCCGATCACCGAGCAAATTGCAGGGGTCGATTTAGTTAAGTGGCAGATCTTAGCTGCGCGCGGAGAAAAGCTTCCTCGTCTGCAAGAGGAAATAGCAGCAAATAACTATGCCATTGAATTTCGAATTTATGCAGAAGATCCGTTTACTTTTTTACCGGCTCCGGGAAAAATTACGGGTTATCACTTGCCGGAGCGAACCTATGCGCGCGTAGACAGTGGCTACAGTGATATGAATGCGGTTACACCTTTTTATGATCCAATGATTGCAAAAGTTATCATTACTGGTCGTACGCGTTCAAATGCAATTGAACTCGCTAAATCATATTTTACGGAAGCTGTTGTAGAGGGAATCAAAACGAATATTCCTCTATTTAAGCAGTTGTTAAATGAAGAGTTATATGAAAAAGGCACCTATAACACATCGTTATTATCAACCGTATTAAATAAAGGAGGAGCACCACAATGAGTGAAATCAAAGCGACAATGGCAGGCATGGTATTTAATGTGTTTGTTCAGCAAGGTGCAAGTGTAGCCAAAGGAGAAGTTGTTGTTGTATTAGAATCTATGAAAATGGAAATTCCTATTGAAAGCGATCAAGCTGGTATTGCAGAGACTGTCCATATAGCCGTGGGGGATTTTGTGAACGAAGGCGACGTTTTGGTGACTATTTCATAACTCATAAAGGAGAGATATCATGATACATACAGGTGAATCTCAGAAAAAATATGATGAAAATCGTCAAAAAGTAGAGCGTGGCAACGCGGAGAAGTACAAAGAGAAACTTGCAAAACAACAGAAGCTTTTTGTAAGAGATCGTTTAGCGCTTTTATTTGATGACGGGAAATATGAAGAAGACGGCATGTTTGCAAATAATAAAGCCGAAGGGTTGCCGGCAGACGGTGTTGTAACCGCAATTGGAAAAGTAAACGGTGAAACAGTTTGTGTAATGGCTAATGACTCTACTGTAAAAGCAGGGTCTTGGGGGGCCAGAACAGTAGAGAAAATTATTCGTATTCAAGAAGTAGCAGAAAAACTGCATGTGCCTTTGCTGTACCTAGTGGATTCTGCAGGAGCACGTATTACGGATCAATTAGATATGTTTCCAAACCGTCGAGGCGCTGGACGGATCTTTCACAATCAAGTAAAACTTTCCGGCGTCATTCCTCAAATTTGTTTGCTCTTCGGTCCGTCAGCAGCTGGAGGAGCATATATCCCTGCATTTTGTGATATTGTTGTGATGGTAGATGGAAACGCTTCTATGTACTTAGGTTCGCCACGTATGGCCGAAGCTGTTATTGGAGAAAAGGTTACGCTAGAGGAAATGGGAGGAGCACATATGCACTGCAGCGTTAGCGGATGTGGAGATGTGTTAGCTTATTCTGAAGAAGAAGCTATTTCGTATGCCAAATCTTATTTAACCTACTTTCCACAAAACTATCAAGAGAAGCCTAAAGTACAAAAAGCTAAAGAGCCTAAGCAGACAAAGGATTTAGTAGAACTAATTCCAGAGAATCAAAATGTTCCATTTGATATCTATGAAGCAATTGATACCCTTATTGACGAAGGGAGCTTCTTTGAAGTGAAAAAACTGTTTGCCGCCGAATTGGTAACAGGGCTTGCACGAATAGATGGAAAAGTAGTAGGGATTATTGCCAATCAGCCGAAGGTCAAAGGAGGAGTGCTGTTTGTAGATTCAGCAGATAAAGGCGCAAAATTTATTCAACTGTGCGATGCCTTCCATATTCCTTTGCTATTTTTAGCGGATGTACCTGGATTTATGATTGGAACCAAAGTAGAAAGAGCAGGCATCATTAGACATGGAGCAAAATTGATTGCAGCGATGAGTTCAGCTACAGTTCCTAAAATTTCCGTAGTTATGCGCAAAGCTTATGGCGCAGGGCTTTACGCTATGGCTGGTCCAGCTTTTGAACCGGATTGCTGCCTTGCATTACCTACTGCTCAAATTGCCGTAATGGGTCCTGAAGCGGCAGTAAATGCCGTCTATTCTAATAAAATTAATGAAATTGAAGATCCGAAAGAGCGGTTTATGTTTGTTAAACAGAAACAGCAGGAGTATAAAGAACACATTGATATCTATACGCTGGCTTCTGAACTTATTATTGACGACATCGTTCCTGCTAACGAACTGCGTCGAACTTTAATTGACCGCTTTCGATTATATGAAACAAAGAATGTGACCTTTAGCCGTCGTAAACATCCGGTGTATCCCGTATAATAGAAAAAAACGGGATCACTCTAAATAATTTATAACAAGCCCGGTGATTTTTAATCACACGGGCTATATGAATAGGTAAAATTTTAAGAATGCATTTAATTCAAAGCATTTTTTTGCTAAAATGAAACTCAATAATAGAAAGAGGAACAAAAAATACGATGAAAACTATAGGTATTATTGGAGGCGGATCATTAGGTCTGTTGTTTAGCGCGTATTTATCAGATTGTTATGATGTAACCTTGTATACGAAAACAAAAACTCAAGCAAAGTGTATTAACGAAAATGGAATTACCTTACATAGACAAGGGGAACATCACACTAAAAAAGTCAGTGCTATCCCTCTAGAAAAAAGCATAAAAGAAGCAGATTTAATCATTGTTACTGTAAAACAGTATCATTTAAAAGAGATTATTCCTTTTATCAAAACCCTTACTATACATACTCCCCTTTTGTTTATCCAAAACGGTATGAGCCATATTGAAATTCTTAAAAATCTCCCCCAGAGCACTCTCTATTTGGGTACAGTTGAACACGGGGCAATGCGTACAAATATGGATAGCGTCCATCATACAGGAATAGGAACAACCCGTATTGCTTCGTACAGAGGAGAAATGGAGTCTATCTTGCCAATTGTGAATTTTCCTTGGGTGATTGAAACAGATTGGTATGGGATGCTGGTGAAGAAATTAGTTGTAAATGCGCTTATCAATCCTCTTACGGCGCTGTATCGGGTAAAAAATGGGCAGCTGATTCACAACAGCTATTTTTATAAAACGATGCGTCTATTGTTTGAAGAGATTGCGGCTGTGTTAAAACTGGATTCAGCTTTTAATTATTGGGAAAATGCGCTGGGGGTTTGTTCGCGCACGAGTACAAATCAATCTTCTATGCTAAAAGATATACAGGAGGGGCGGCAAACAGAAATTGATGCTATTTTAGGCTATATTCAAACACAAGCTGCTGAAAAAAGAACGTCGACGCCTATTGTTGACTTTTTATATGGGTCAATAAAAGGAATCGAAGAAGAAAAGGGTGATTAACATGGGAAGTTTTATTGCTGGAGTTTTTGCGACGTTTGTCACTCTGCCGCTCGTTGGTTTTTTTATTCTATACATGCTTTTACGCAAACTGACGAAAAATAAAAGGAAATCTGTCCACATAGCAACGTACGTTACTACGGTTTTTCTTATTTTTTCCGTGCATTATGCAGCTGTGGAAATTTTCGGGCACTCTTTTTTGTGGTTGATTGCGTTAGTCCTTTTAGTTGTAGCAATGATTATGATGTTTGTACATTGGAAAGTCAAACATGACTTAGAAATGAAGCTTATCGCGAAAGGGTTCTTTCGGATGAATTTTGTTTTGTTTCTTATTGCACATATTGTATTAAATATAGGTGGAATCGCTTTTCGTATTTCCTCTCTGTAAAGCATGTTACTAGACGTGGGCAGTTACATTATGGATAATGAAGCTATATGTAGAGAATATAAGTATTAGGAAAAGAAAGGAAGTTCTTTCATGGAGATTACAGACGTCTCTTTAAAGGCGGGAAACAAACTAACGAACGATTACATAAAAGGTGAAAAGCAAGCACTTTCCTTTTTTCATTATAATATACACGAAAAAGACGTATATGAAAAACGTTTAGCGGATGTTCAAAAGCAGTCTTATCCAAGAGAACAGCTTGCTGAGTATCTGCTTGATTTTAATAAGCGCTACGGAGCATCTTCTAAGACGATTGAAAATATTGAAAAGCTAAAAGATCCTAACAGCGTAGTGGTCGTTGGAGGTCAGCAAGCGGGGCTGCTTACCGGTCCTTTGTACACCATTCATAAAGTGATTTCAATTGTGCTCCTAGCTAAACAACAAGAGGAAGCTTTAAACGTGCCCGTGCTTCCGGTATTTTGGATTGCTGGAGAAGATCATGATTTTGCTGAGATCAACCATGTATACACAGAGCATAAAAACCAGCTTTTAAAGAAAACGCTAAAGCATTCTTTAAAGAAAAAGCAAATGGTTTCTCAAATTGAACTAGACCATGAGGCCTGTAGAAGCTGGGTTCGTGATGTATTTCAAACGTTTAACGAAACGGCGCATACAAACCAGGTATTACACTTTGTTTTAGAAGCGTTAGATAAATCACGTACCTATGTCGATTTCTTTGCTCATTTGGTTACCACAATGTTCGCAGAGTCAGGTCTTATTTTAATGGATGCAGCTTCTAAAGAAGTGCGCAGCATTGAATCTTCTTTCTTTGTGACGTTAATTGAACAAAATGACAAATTATCGTCAGCCGTTATGGAACAGCAAACAGAGATTCAAAAACAATATGGACGAATGATTGAAGTGGGAGAAGAAACGGCTCATCTCTTTTATTCACACAATGAAAACAGAGTACTTTTAGAAAGAGATGCAGAACAAGAGCAGTTTGTTGGAAAGCAAAATGAACTCGCGCTGTCTAAAGAAGAGCTGGTTCAAATTGCTAAACAAACGCCTGAGCTTCTTAGTAACAACGTTGTGACTAGACCCCTTATGCAGGAGTACTTACTTCCTACCCTTGCATTTATTGCAGGTCCGGGGGAAGTAGCGTATTGGGCAGAGCTTGAAAAAGCATTTTCTTTATTTAGCTTTAAAATGCCTCCCGTGGTCCCTAGGTTATCCTATGCAATCGTAGAAAGACATATCGAGAAGTATATGGATGAACTTCAGTTAGACCTTTCGAACGTAGTGAACGAAGGTGTAGATGCAGAGAGAGAGCACTGGCTTAAGACAGAAGTTCACAACCCATACGAAATGTATTTTGAAAAAGCGAAAGAAGATTTCGAAAAAATTCATAAAACTCTTCGTGAAAATATTCAAAAAGAAGACAAAACATTTGATGAAGTCATGCTTAAAAATCGAGCGATTATTCAAAAGCAGTTTGAAACCATTCAAAAGATTGTCGAATCCAAACAGCTAATTAAGCACGATGTGAAGCATTCAAAATATGCTCAAATTGAACTTGCTCTTCGTCCCTACAATGCTCCACAAGAACGCATGTGGAATATTATGTATTATTTAAATGGTTATGGTATGCAATTTGTGTCAGATTTACTAAGTGCTGAAGTCGAATTAAATCACCAGTTAAAAGTCTGTTATGTCTAATAAAATCCTGCTGAAAAGCAGGATTTTTATTTTGGAAAAGAGAAAAAGTCTACAAGGTGAATGTTAACCAATTGAATCCTTATAAGGTATTTATTTCTAATTGTGTAAAAAAACCTTATATTCCTTACATTTTATTCTACGAATATGTCCTACTTTTAACAAAATGACACTATTTGTGACAAAAAGACAAAATTCTACTTAATTCTTATATAAATAGCTGAAATAATGTTGAACTTTGATATATAATATAAACGTGTATATATATCAAAGAAAAACACCGTTTTTTGCTTTTTGTATACATAACTAAGTAGTTTAGAAAGAAGTAGGTGTCATAATGTTTAATCACACAACTGTTTTGCTTAAAGAAGCAGCGGAAGGCTTAAATATTAAGCCGGATGGAGTATATGTCGACTGCACGCTTGGCGGAGCAGGTCATAGTGAATATATCGTAAAACAGCTATCAGAAAAAGGGAAATTAATTGCGTTTGATCAAGACGATGTCGCTCTTGCAAATGCAAAAGAGAAATTGGCCCCGTATCTAGACAGAGTTATTCTAATCAAAAGTAATTTTCGCTATTTAAAAGAGCAGCTAATGGAACACGGAATTGAAGAAGTAGACGGAGTATTGTTTGACCTCGGAGTCTCGTCTCCTCAGTTGGATACACCAGAGCGAGGGTTCAGCTTTCATCATGATGCCCCGCTTGATATGCGCATGGATCAAAACTCAATGTTTTCTGCGTACAACGTAGTAAATGAATGGCCTTATGAAAAACTTGTGAAAATCTTTTTCCAATACGGAGAAGAAAAGTTTTCAAAACAAATTGCCCGCAAAATTGAAGCATATCGAGAGTCTAAACCAATTGAAACAACGCTAGAGCTTGTTGATCTTATTAAAGATGGTATTCCAGCGCCAGCTAGACGAACGGGTGGACATCCCGCAAAACGAATTTTCCAGGCTATTCGAATTGCTGTAAATGATGAGCTCCAAGTATTTGAAGATGCAATTGAACAGGCTATGGATGTGATCAAAAAAGGTGGACGTGTAAGTGTTATTACCTTCCACTCACTTGAAGATCGAATTTGTAAAGTGGCGTTTAAAAATGCAAGCACGGTTCCGCAGCTTCCGCATGGACTGCCGATTATTCCAGAAGAATTTAAACCTAAAATGAAAGTTATTACAAGAAAACCTATTTTACCTTCAGAAGAAGAGATAGAAGAAAATAAGCGCGCGCGTTCGGCAAAGCTTCGAATTGTTGAGAAATTAGTGTAATTAAAGGGTTTTATCAAAGAGGAGGGGACGAGAATGAACAATGTAGCATACAAAGTAAGAGAGCAAGATCAGCAGCAGAAGCAGCAAAAGACGGTACGTCAAGTTGTTCGGAAGACAAAAAGAAAAATCACGGTTGGTGAAAAAATTGTGTATTCTGGATTTGTCGCACTCATGCTGTTTGGGTCTGTGCAAATCATTTCAAATCAATCTTCGCTTTATAGCATCAGTGAAGAAGTGCAATCACTCGATGGAAAGATTGACAAGCAAGAAGCAAAAAACAATGAGTTAAAATTACAGGTAACAGAGTTAAGTGCATACGATCGTATTTGGACAAAAGCAAAAGAACTTGGACTAAAATTGAATGAAAATAACGTAAAAGTCGTTAACGATTAATTGCGATGACTACGCCAAGAAAAAATAGCAATATTAGTACAGGAGCAGCAATATTAATTTTAATATTTGCATTGCTCTTTTTTGTATTAGCCATCAGGTTCTTTTACATCCAAGCGACGGGCAAAGCAGACGGAGAAGCTTTAGCCGAAATTGCACAAAAACAGCATACGCGAACGTCTAAAATTGAAGGACAGCGCGGTACGATTTACGATCGAAACGGAGAAGCAATCGCCCAAGACACGGGTGCTTATACGGTTGTGGCGATTTTAGATAAAAAACAAACAAAAGACAAAGATCACCCGCAGCACGTAGTAGACCCAGAAAAAACGGCTGAAAAATTAGCCCCATTATTAAAGATGGACGAATCGAAAATTGACAGCATGTTAACAAGAGGAATTAAACGTGGTACCTTCCAAGTCGAACTTGGCCCAGGCGGACGTGATATTGATAACGTGCTAAAGCAAAAAATTGAAAAACTAAATCTCCCAGGCATCACGTTTTTACGCGATTCGAAGCGCTTCTATCCAAACGGTGTATTCGCCTCAAGTATTTTAGGGTACGCACAAAAAGATGATACGGGTAAAATCGTAGGGAAAATGGGAATTGAAAAAGTATTTGATAAGCAGCTTTCTGAAGAAGATGGATATGTAAAATACGAAGCTGCTAAAAATGGAATTAAGCTTCCGGATCCAAAAGAGTCAATTGTAGCTCCGAAAAATGGAGACAGCGTCACGCTTACGATTGATGAAAAAATTCAAACGTTTTTAGAGGATGCAATGACAGCTGCTGCTAAAGAATATAAACCAGAAGAGCTAATGGCAACGGTAGTGAATCCGAAAACCGGTGAAATTTTGGCGATGTCAAACCGTCCTTCATTTGACCCGAATATTCGTGATATCACTTCTTACCGTAATCCGTTTGTTGAAAACAGCTATGAACTTGGTTCAACGATGAAAATCTTTACGCTAGCAGCCGCGATTGATGCAGGCGTCTATAACGGCGAAGACCGCTATCAGTCGGGATCTTATAAAGTAACGAAAAACAGCGTTCCAATTAACGATCACAACGGCGGAGTCGGCTGGGGAGCTATTACATTTAATGAAGGGATTCAAAGGTCTTCAAATGTAGCGGTAGCCATTTTAGCCAACGAAAAATTGGGCACCGACCGTTTGTATAAATATTTGGACAAGTTTGGCTTTATGGATAAAACGGGAATTGACTTGCCAAACGAAGCTTCTAGCAAGTTAGTGACGAAGTACCCGAGAGACCGCGTAACTACTGCATTTGGACAGGCGTCCGCTTTTACGCCTATTCAAGAAATTCAAGCGGCTACTGCGATTGCAAATGACGGGAAAATGATGAAGCCTTACGTGATTAAACAAGTAGTCGATGAAACAAATAAGAAAACGATTAAGAAAACAAAACCTACCGTAGTAGGACAACCTATTTCTAAAAAAGCAGCGAACGAAACGCTAGATATTTTAGAAACCGTTGTTTCTTCTGATGACGGAACAGGGAAACCTTACGCGATTGAAGGATACGATGTCGCTGGAAAGACGGGAACAGCTCAAATTCCTGGTCCTACCGGAGGCTACTTGCATGGACACGGGAAAAATTTCATTTCCTTTATGGGCTTTGCACCTGCTAAAGATCCAAAGCTGCTTGTCTATGTAGCCGTTAAAAATCCAACTCTCACGCCTCAAGAGACGGGTACTGCGCCGCTTACAGCCGTATTTAATCCGGTGATGAAAAACAGCCTGCAGTACTTAGGGGTGGAGCCTGAAAAAACAGACGAAGACGGAAAGAAAACAGAAGATAAAAAAGTAGATTCAGAAATTACGCTTAAGTCTTACGTTAATGAATCAGTTAATAGTGCCGTGAAAGACTTAAAACAAAAAGGACTTGTTCCTGTTGTAATAGGTAAAGGAGATACGGTAGAAAGCCAATCACCGACTTCTGATACCATTGTCACTGGTCAACGCGTGTTTATTAAGACAAATGGAAAAGCCACAATGCCTGATTTAACAGGTTTTTCACATCGTGATGTTATACGCTTTAGTGAATTTGTCAACGTTCGACCTAGCGCACTTGAAAATGGTTATGTTGTAAGTCAAAGTATTAAAGCAGGCGATCTGTTAAAAGCAGGAACGTACCTGAAAGTAGAACTTGAAACGCCTAAAGAATTTTCAAGCACGTTAAATAAGTTAAAAGAAACGGAAAAAAGTGAGTCTGATAGTAAAAAAGACGATAAGCAACTTGACTAGAAATTAAGTTCTAGTGAATCCTGTACAAGCATATATTGGAACGAGCCGATTCAGAGGAGGTTCTAATATATGCGGGTATCAGGAGTCACAGTTCGTAAAAGGCTAGCCATTGTTTTGTTTGTCGGTTTTATTGTGTTTTTGATTATTGATACAAGGCTTGGATATGTACAGTTGCTGACTGGGGATACGCTAACTGAAAAAGCCAAAGACTTATGGAGTCGGAATATTCCTTTTGAACCTGAAAGAGGAAAGATACTAGATCGCAATGATGTGGCACTTGCTACAAATAAAAGTGCACCGACCGTTTTAGTTATGCCAAGACAAGTTGAAAATCCAGCTGTTACAGCTGAAAAGTTAGCAAAAGTGCTGGGAGCATCAAAAGAAAAAGTATATGAGCAAATAACAAAAGCTTCTTCTAGCGTGTATTTGCGTCCTGAAGGAAGAAAAATTTCACATGCGAAAGCAAATGAAGTGCGAAATTTAAATTTAAAAGGCGTATATATAGCTGAGGATTCGAAGCGGTACTATCCGTTTGGAAGTTATTTGTCGCATGTATTAGGCTTTGCGGGAGTAGATAATCAAGGGTTAACAGGCCTTGAATTATATTATGATAAAGAGCTAAAAGGACAAAAAGGTTCAGTTAAACTGTATTCGGATGCTAAAGGTAAAAAGATGCCCAATATAGCCGATGACTACACAGCACCTGTGGACGGGCTGGATTTGAGATTGACCATTGATTCACGTGTGCAAACGATCATGGAGCGTGAGTTGGATAATGCTCAGACAGCTTATAATCCAGATGGTATGATTGCCATTGCCATGAATCCTAAAAACGGTGAAATTTTAGGTATGTCTAGTCGTCCGGGCTTTGATCCTACGGATTTTAAAAATGTGAAGCCTGAGGTGTATAATCGCAATCTTCCAATCTGGAGCGTATATGAGCCCGGATCGACGTTTAAGATTATTACACTGGCAGCTGCTCTTGAAGAAAAGAAAGTGGATTTACTAAAAGATCAATTTTACGATGATGGAGCCGCGGAAGTTGGCGGAGCGAGACTTCGCTGCTGGAAAAAAGGCGGACATGGACAGCAGTCTTTTTTAGAAGTTGTACAGAACTCATGTAACCCTGGTTTTGTGGAGCTTGGGGAACGTTTAGGAAAAGAAAAATTGTTCAAATACATTAAAGAATTTGGCTTTGGTCAAAAAACAGGTATTGATTTACAAGGAGAAGCAAAAGGAATTTTGTTCCCACTTGAGCGCGTAGGGCCGGTTGAACAAGCTACAACAGCTTTTGGGCAAGGGGTTGCTGTTACGCCTATTCAACAAGTAGCTGCTGTTTCCGCAGCCGTAAACGGTGGAACGCTTTATGAACCTTATATTGCCAAAGAGTGGGTGGATCCAACTACCGGAAAGGTTGTAAGCAGTCATAAGCCGGTTGCTAAGCGAAAAGTTATTTCCGAGGAAACGTCTAAGCAAGTGCGTTTTGCTCTTGAAAGTGTAGTAGCACAAGGAAGCGGAAAAGGAGCTTTTGTGGAAGGGTACCGCGTTGGAGGAAAGACGGGTACGGCGCAGAAAGCTCAAAATGGAAAGTATTTAAAAAATAATCACATCGTTTCTTTTATCGGTGTTGCACCAGCAGATAACCCTGAAATTGTCGTGTATGTTGCGGTTGATAATCCAAAAGGCACCATTCAGTTTGGTGGAGTTGTAGCAGCTCCGATTGTAGGTAAAATGATTGAAGACAGCTTGCGTGTGATGGACGTTAAACCGCGTAAAGGACAAATTGAAAAAGAGTTAACGTGGCTGGACACACCAATGATAAAAGTACCAAATGTCGTAGGAATGTCAAAAAAAGAGTTACAAGAACAGCTACTTAATTTAAAATTAGATGTGAGTGGCGAAGGAGATAAAGTGATCAAGCAGTCTCCTGCAGCCGGAACGAAAGTTAAAGAAGGCGAAACGGTTAGAATTTATATGGGAAAATAAAAATCTCTATAAACCATTATTCTTCCTTGCATGATAATCAGCAGGTTACTCTGCGTGTGAACATGAAATCAACAAATAAGCCTTGGGGGTGTTCCCTCCGGGCTTCTTTTTCTGTAAAATGTAATAGGTTAGGTGCTAGAAAAAGAAGAATAGTTGCCATAGCGTCTTATAACAAACGTTTCACTTTACAAATAGAGAGGACATGGTAGGAATGGATTTACGAGAACTACTAACACATTTACATGATTTTGTTCAGCTTCCTGAACAGAATATTGATATTACGTCAATTGAAATGGATTCAAGAGAAGTTAAGCCGGGAGCATTGTTCATTTGTATAGACGGCTATACGGTTGATGGCCATAGCTTTGCACAGATGGCTGTGGAAAAAGGGGCAGTAGCAATCTTAGCAGAAAAGCCTGTGGATGTAGAAGTGCCTGTTGTACGTGTGAAGAGTACAAAACGAGCAATGGCAGTGCTAGCGGATGCTTTTTACAATCAGCCCACACAAAAAATGCATTTAATTGGTGTAACAGGCACAAATGGAAAAACAACGATTACACATTTAATTGAGCATATCTTTAAATCACAACATAAAAAGACGGGTCTAATTGGAACGATTGAAATTCGTATTGGTGATACGTCTTATGATGTGAAAAACACAACGCCTGAATCGCTGACGCTCCAAAAAACATTTCACCAAATGGTGGAGGAGAATGTAGAAGTAGCGATGATGGAAGTATCATCTCATGCACTTGACTTAGGACGCGTACACGGGTGCGACTTTGATGTTGCGGTATTTAGTAACTTAACGCAAGATCACCTGGACTATCATCATACAATGGAAGATTATCGTCGTGCTAAAGGGTTGCTATTTGCACAGTTAGGAAACGCTTATAACCATGATCGTCCTAAATTTGCTGTTCTTAATGCTGATGATGCGGCAACCGAGGAATATATTAAAAACACGGCTGCTACAGTGATTACCTATGGTATTGACCGTGAAAGTGATATTCGTGCAACCAATATTCAAATTACAAACAGCGGCACAACGTTCGACTTAACAACACCGACAGAAACGGTTCGTGTAGAGATGAAGCTTATTGGGAAATTCAGCGTCTACAACGTATTAGCGGCTACGGCTTCATGTTTAGTATCAGGTATCCCTCTGTCAGTTATTGTCGAGGAAATAAAAGTGTTAGAAGGCGTGTCTGGGCGTTTTGAAGTGGTTGATGCGGAGCAAGATTTTACGGTTATCGTTGATTATGCCCATACGCCGGACAGCTTAGAGAACGTGTTAAAAACTGTAAAAGAATTCGCAAAACGCAATATATATGTTATTGTTGGTTGTGGCGGAGATCGAGATCGTACAAAACGACCAATCATGGCTCGAATTGCAGCTGAATACAGTACACAAGCTATTTTGACATCTGATAATCCACGAAGTGAAGATCCATTGGCTATTTTAAAAGATATGGAAGAAGGTTTGGATACAGATAACTATGTGACGATTGCTGATCGTGCAGAAGCTATTCGCTATGCAGTGGAAACAGCGCATACAGATGATGTTATTGTCATTGCTGGAAAAGGGCACGAGACCTATCAAATTATTGGTAAAAAAGTATTCGATTTTGACGATCGAGAAGTAGCACGCAAAATGATTGAGGAGCGAAAGTAGTAATGAAATGGGTAGAGAACAAAATGAGTCGGAATGAGTTGGAAGTTAAGGAGGGAACATCGTGCTAGAACAATCAATTTTATTGACAATCGGCGTAGCCTTTTTGATTACGGTTGTATTGTCGCCGATTTTTATTCCCTTCTTAAGAAGATTAAAGTTTGGTCAAAGTATTCGTGATGAAGGCCCGAAATCTCACCAGAAAAAATCAGGTACACCTACAATGGGCGGTATCATGATTTTATTATCTATTATTGTGGCAACTCTTATTATGGTCAATCAGTATGCAGAACTTACATATAAGACGTTTCTATTATTATTTGTCACAATCGGATTTGGTTTATTAGGATTTTTAGATGATTTTATAAAAGTAGTGTTAAAGCGTAACCTTGGATTAACATCTAAACAAAAGTTTTTAGGTCAGGTTGTCATTTCAATTATTTTTTACTTTATTGCAAGACAGTTTGAGTTTTCAACTGAAGTGACGATTCCTGGAATTAAAGACCCAATCGATTTAGGTTGGTTTTATGTTGTTTTCCTCATCATCTGGCTTGTTGGTTTTTCAAACGCGGTTAACTTGACGGATGGATTAGACGGACTTGTATCTGGTACAAGTGCGATTGCTTTTGGTGCATTTGCAGTTCTTGCTTGGAATGCAGAGCAGTTTGAATTATCTATTTTCTCAGTTGCTGTAGTAGGAGCTGTGTTAGGATTTTTAGTTTTTAATGCCCATCCTGCAAAAGTATTTATGGGAGATACGGGTTCTTTAGCGCTAGGAGGAGCTATCGCTACGGTGGCTGTTTTAATGAAAATGGAATTCTTGCTTGTTATTATCGGTGGTGTGTTTGTTATTGAAACACTATCTGTTATTATTCAAGTCGCATCTTTCAAAACAACAGGAAAACGTGTGTTTAAAATGAGCCCGCTTCATCACCATTACGAGCTAAGCGGCTGGTCGGAATGGCGCGTAGTTATGACTTTTTGGGCTGTAGGACTATTATTTGCAATGCTTGGAATTTATATCGAGGTGTGGATTTAAATGAAATCAGTCAATACGTATCAAGGTAAACAAGTACTTATTTTAGGGTTAGCCAAGAGCGGTTTAGCAGCCGCTCAGTTAGTTAAACAGCTTGGTGCTAAAGTAGTCGTTAATGATCAAAAACCGTACGAAGAGAACGCAGCAGCACAGGAATTAGAAAAAACGGGCATTGAAGTTGTGTGTGGACATCATCCGCTTGAGCTTTTAGACAAAGCGGATGTTATTGTAAAAAACCCTGGGATTCCGTATTCAAATGTTCTATTGCAAGAAGCATTAAAGCGAAATATTCCGATTTTAACAGAGGTAGAATTGGCTTATGAAATTAGCGAAGCTCCTTTTATCGGAATTACGGGAAGCAATGGGAAGACAACAACAACAACGCTAATTTATAAAATGTTAGAAGAAGATCAAAAGCAACCGTTGATTGCTGGAAATATTGGAACAGTAGCTTGTGAAGTGGCGCAAAAAGCAACAAAGGACAATGTAATTGTAACGGAGCTTTCTTCTTTTCAGCTGATGGGAATTGAAAAATTCCGTCCGAAAATCTCTTTATTATTGAATTTGTTTGATGCCCACTTAGACTATCATGGCACAAAAGAGGAATATATCAAAGCGAAAGCAAATCTCTTTAACAATCAAACAAGTGAAGACTTTGCCGTTATTAATGCGGATGATGAGCTAGTGATGAAAGCTAGTGCAGATGTTAAAGCGACAAAAGTACCTTTTTCTGTTACAGCTCAAACGACAGAAGGAGCGTATATTAAAAACGAAACCATTTTCTTTAAAGATGAAGAAGTGATGTCTTTAAAAGATGTGGTGCTGCCAGGCAAACATAATCAAGAAAACATTTTAGCAGCTGTATCCGTTGTGAAGCTGTACGGTTGTTCAAATGAAGCTATCTACCGAGTGCTCACAACGTTTGCTGGTGTTAAACACCGCGTTCAATATGTCACGACAATCAACAAACGCAAGTTTTATAATGACTCTAAAGCTACGAATATGCTTGCTACAAAAGTAGCTCTTTCCGCTTTTTCGCAGCCGACGATTTTACTTGCAGGTGGACTCGATCGCGGCAATGAGTTTGATGATTTAAAAGAAGAGTTTAAAAATGTGAAAGCTGTGATTACGTTTGGTGAAACGGCTCCTAAAATTGAACGCGTAGCAAAAGAAGCGGGAATACAAATTGTAAAACGTGTCGATAATGTTAAACAAGCAGTTTCAGAAGCATATGCTTGTTCAGATGAAGAAGATGTTATTTTATTATCTCCTGCTTGTGCAAGCTGGGATCAATTTAAAACTTTTGAAGAACGTGGTGACATCTTTATTGAATCTGTGCATAAACTGAAATAAGGGCTTGTCTAAACACCTAGAAAATACACTAGCCCTAATCTATTTTTAGAGGTGTGTGACAGTGTCGACAAAAAGGTCTACCCCAGATTTTTTTCTCATAATCGTTACGCTTTCCTTGCTAACCATCGGCCTTATCATGGTATACAGCGCAAGTGCGGTATGGGCTACATACAAGTTTAATGATTCTTTTTTCTTTGCTAAACGCCAGCTCTTATTTGCAGGGCTTGGAGTATGCGCAATGTTTGTCATCATGAATATTGATTATTGGATGTGGCGTACGTGGGCGAAGCCAATTGTAATCATTTGCTTTGTTATGCTGGTACTTGTATTGATTCCGGGAGTAGGGCTAGTACGGAATGGGTCGCAAAGTTGGATAGGAGTTGGAGCGTTTTCGATTCAGCCTTCAGAATTTATGAAGTTTGCTATGATTATATTTTTAGCGAAATATTTATCAGAAAACCAGAAGAAGATTACGTCTTTTAGAAAAGGCATGTTACCGGCGTTATTACTGGTTTTCTTACCGTTTGGCATTATTATGATGCAGCCGGATTTAGGAACGGGAACGGTGCTTGTTGGAACTTGTTTAGTCATGATTTTTGTTTCAGGAGCAAAAGTAAGTCACTTTGCAGGTCTTGGGTTGCTTGGCGTTGCCGGTTTTGTAGGGCTTGTTTTATCGGCTCCTTATCGGATTAAACGCATCACTTCATTTTTAAACCCTTGGGAAGATCCGCTTGGAAGCGGGTTTCAAATCATTCAATCTCTTTATGCAATTGGGCCAGGGGGATTGCTTGGATTAGGGTTAGGGCAAAGCAGACAAAAGTTCTTTTATTTGCCGGAGCCTCAAACTGATTTTATTTTTGCTATTCTGGCAGAAGAGCTCGGTTTCATTGGCGGAACGCTTGTTCTTCTTTTGTTTAGCTTATTGCTTTGGAGAGGAATTAAAGTAGCGCTCGGAGCTCCTGATCTTTACGGAACGTTTTTAGCCTTAGGAATTATTTCAATGGTTGCGATTCAAGTCATGATTAATATAGGCGTGGTAACAGGTCTTATGCCTGTTACGGGAATTACGCTTCCATTTTTAAGTTACGGCGGATCATCGCTGACGCTCATGCTGGCAGCAGTTGGAGTTTTGTTAAATGTTAGTAGATATTCTCGCTATTAATTGAAAAAAATTGTATAATGTCAAGTAGGCAATGGTCTACTGAAGTAAACCGTCATCTTAAATCCAAGTGCACGCCGGATTTTGTTGGCGGTTTATTTTCGATTTTTTACAGGTAGATGATATTTTTGTATGAAATGTTTTTAAAATGTAATGTTGTGATAACCAATTTTGAGTCCAACTATGGTATGATGTGTAAGGTTAAATGTTTTATCTTAGTGATTAGGTGAACGTATGTGCACTTATGAGCGTAGCGTTTTTTTATGACTGTCAGCATGTGTTTAACTTCTAAATGAAAAACGATAAAAAAACAATCAAAATTACTTTATATAGCAGATGAACGTACATTCTATGGGTGAATGTCATACGATAAATAAAAATGATGAAATTGACAACAGAATAGAGTGCCTTGGTAGAAAAAAGGTATCTTACAAGGTGCTGCTGCTTAGTTATGAATCTGTTCTTATTATTCTTATGCATTAGAAGTAAGGGCGCATTGACATGAAAGTTTTATAACAGCAAAGAGGGTTTTAGGAGGTTCTTATGGAAGCGTTAGTAAAAGAGTTAGTCGAAGCGAATATTGGAAAGGTTCGTGAAAATGAACCGCTAGCAAAACATACAACAATGAAAATTGGTGGTCCAGCAGATGTGCTTGTAGAACCTGATTCTGTTGATCACTTAAAAGTTACAATGGATATTATTAAAAAACACGGCGTGAAATGGAGAGCGATTGGTCGAGGATCTAATCTTCTTGTTTCTGATAAGGGAATTGAAGGTGTGGTCATTAAGCTCGGAGCCGGATTAGATGATTTAACAGTAGATGGAGAGACGGTTACTGTAGGTGGGGGATACCCTAGCATCAAGCTTGCAACAGTTATTACAAAACAAGGTCTGTCTGGGCTGGAGTTTTCAAGTGGAATTCCTGGATCTGTGGGAGGCGCTGTTTATATGAATGCAGGTGCCCATGGTTCTGATATGTCTCATGTAGTCGAAAAAGCGCTTATTTTATTTGAAGATGGCACTCTTGAGTGGCTGACAAATGAAGAGCTTCAATTTTCGTATCGTCATTCAATTCTACAAAAAGACCGTCCTGGAGTATGTGTAGAAGCCGTGCTGCGTTTGAAAAAGGGAACGAAAGATGATATTGTGGCGGTCATGCAGAAAAATAAAGACTATCGCCGCGAAACACAGCCTTGGAATTTCCCTTGTGCAGGCAGTATTTTTAGAAATCCGCTTCCAAATTATGCAGGAGACTTAATTGAAAAGTCCAACTTAAAAGGTTTTTCAGTAGGTGGGGCGCAAATTAGTGAACAGCATGCGAACTTCATTGTCAACACAGGAGATGCAACGGCTTCAGATGTGCTGAATTTAATTGCTCATGTTAAGAAAACAATTAAAGAGAAATTCGATATTGATATTCATACAGAAGTTGAGATTATCGGTCGCTAATTACCCAGCCCGTGGCTGTATGGTTATGCGTGAAAAGGTAGCTTTTATGTGTTTATTCTATGCTATAATGGGGATATTCTCATGAAGCAAAGATTGGAAATAAATAGATGGTAATTCCTCGTTTATTTTCTCAAATGGATAAGGGTGAAAAAAATGGAAAAAGGTAAGTTAATTGTTTTAGAAGATCGGGTACCGAAGCTGCAAGAACAGCGAAAGCAAAAAGCAAATAGACGGCTGATTTTGTATTTATCACTCTTTTTCATCCTTATTTTATTTATTGTATATTCTCAATCTTCTCTGAGTAATGTTTCTAACATTGAAGTACAAGGGAATAAACATGTAAGTGATAAGGATATTGTCAAAGCGAGTGGTCTGTCCAAAAAAACCAGCTACTGGAAAGCTGATGCTGATCAAATTCAAGAAAAAGTCGAAAAAAACCCTGAGGTAAAGGAAGCTGTCATTCACAAAACATTTCCTAATAAGGTCGTAATCGACGTAAAAGAGTACGCAAGAATTGCATATGTAACCTCGGGGAATAAATATTTCCCTGTGAATGAAAATGGGAAAGTTCTAAAAGAAGTAAGTGCTAAGAAAGTGTCATCCGACGCTCCGCTGCTAATTGACTGGAAAGACGGAGACGCTATACAAAGCATGGTTCAAGAATTAGCTAAAACGCCTAAGAGCATAAAAGGGGCTATTTCTGAGATTTACTACGCGCCGACAAAATCAGAACCTCTTCACATCGAGGTGTTTATGAATGATACGCGTGAAGTAAGCGGGAAAATTAGCAACTTCTCTGATAAAATTGTTCATTACCCGGCTATTGCAAGTAAATTGAGTGATGATCAAAAAGGTATTATTGATTTAGAAGAAGGATATGCATTTAAACCTTATAAAAAGAGCAAGCAGTAATTATTTTTTATAAGTGTTAATTAAAGGAAATAGATGAGTTGAGACTGGCAAACTAGCCCTCGTACATTGTATAATCACATGCAAGTATTCTGCATACATATGATTTTCTTCTCCGTTGCTGTGAAATGGAAATGTAATATTTGTTCTAGGTAAGTTTCGCTTTTCTCAGTGTACATCTTAGTGTAGACTTGTAGTTAAATAGCTTTTTTCAGTGAATTTTAGGCTTAAATCTAAAAAAAAGTCAAAACCAGAACGTTTTGTTCTTTGAAAGAGATAAAGTCTGTGAAAAACTTGAAAAAAATTGATTTTACAAAAGGGAAACAGATGTATTTGTTGAATATTTTCATATAATAAAAAATTAATATTGTTGTTCTTCTTAATTTATTAAGATGACATGTGCAGAAAGAAAAAGGAGGTGCCAAAGAATGAACAGCAATGAAATATACGTTAGTTTAGACATCGGTACATCCAGTGTGAAAGTAATCATCGGAGAGATGAGTAACGATTCATTGAATATCATTGGTGTAGGGAATGTTAAATCACACGGACTAAAAAAAGGTTCTATCGTTGATATAGATGCAACAGTTCAATCTATTAGAAAAGCAGTAGAACAAGCTGAACGAATGGTAGGCATTACAATTAAAAAGGTTGTAGTGGGCATAAGCGGAAATCATGTATTTTTACAGGATTGTCACGGAGTAGTAGCCGTGTCAAGCGAGAATCGTGAAATTACAAACGAAGATATTCATCGAGTAATTGATGCTGCTCAAGTCATGTCTATCCCGCCAGATCGTGAAATCATTGATGTTATTCCAAAGCAATTTATTGTAGATGGCTTAGAAGGTATTAATGATCCTAGAGGTATGATTGGGGTACGTTTAGAAATGGAAGGCACGATCATAACAGGATCTAGAACGGTTTTACATAACTTATTACGCTGTGTAGAAAGAGCTGGTTTAGAAATCAGTGATATTTGTTTACAGCCTCTAGCCGCTGGTTCAATTGCATTATCTCGTGATGAAAAAAACTTAGGTGTCGCACTGGTAGATATCGGTGGAGGTTCAACAACGGTTGCGATCTTTGACCAAGGACATTTGAAAGTAACAAATGTACTAGCTGTTGGCGGAGAGCACATTACCAAGGATTTATCGATTGGCCTTCGCACATCGACTGAAGATGCGGAAAATATTAAGATAAAGCATGGACATGCTTTCTACGATCATGCTTCTGAAGAAGAAGTATTTAGTGTACCGATCATTGGAAGCGATCAGCATCAGCAGTTTAATCAGCTCGAAATCTCTGATATTATTGAAGCTAGACTAGAAGAGATTTTAGATATGATTACGCAAGAGGTAAATCGCCTAGGATACAAAGATATTCCAGGAGGATTTGTTTTAACAGGCGGAGTAGTAGCGATGCCTGGTATTCTTGAGCTAGCTCAAGTGATTTTAAAGAATAACGTGCGCATAGCAGTGCCTGATTATATTGGAGTACGTGAGCCGCATTATACAACAGGCGTAGGATTAATAAAATTTGCATACAAAAATGCTAAAATACAAGGCCGGGAAATTGGAGCGCCAGTTGTGGAAGAAGAGCCGATTGAGCAAGAAATGATCAAACCTAGCCCGAAACCACAGCAGCCGCAACAATCAGCTGAGCAGCCGAAAAAGAAAAATGACCAAAATTTAATGAAGAAGTTTTTTGGATACTTCTTTGATTAACGTTACGGATTGGTAATTTCGAAGAATTAGGAGGAACTATCATGTTGGAGTTTGATACAAGTGTAGACCAATTAGCGACGATTAAAGTAATCGGTGTCGGAGGCGGCGGTAACAACGCGGTTAACCGAATGATTGAACATGGCGTCCAAGGTGTAGAATTTATTGCAGTTAATACAGATGCACAAGCATTAAATTTATCAAAAGCCGAAACAAAAATGCAAATCGGCGCTAAATTAACAAGAGGATTAGGTGCAGGTGCTAATCCAGAAGTTGGTAAAAAAGCAGCTGAAGAAAGTAAGGAACAAATCCAAGAAGCCCTAAAAGGTGCAGATATGGTTTTCGTAACAGCTGGTATGGGTGGAGGAACTGGAACTGGTGCAGCTCCAGTCATTGCCCAA
The DNA here is from genome assembly GCF_025910025.1 of Priestia sp. JV24. Lineage (NCBI taxonomy): Bacteria > Bacillati > Bacillota > Bacilli > Caryophanales > Bacillaceae > Priestia > Priestia sp. JV24. Next base: position 215,559 of record NZ_JAPCIN010000023.1, on the reverse strand, counting down.
ATTGCTCGTGAGCTAGGAGCACTAACGGTAGGTGTTGTTACTCGTCCGTTTACGTTCGAAGGTCGTAAGCGTTCTACTCAAGCGGCAGGCGGCATTGCGTCAATGAAAGAAGCAGTGGACACGCTGATTGTTATTCCAAATGATCGCTTATTGGAAATCGTTGATAAAAACACGCCAATGCTAGAAGCGTTCCGTGAAGCGGATAACGTATTGCGACAAGGTGTGCAAGGTATTTCAGATTTAATCGCAGTTCCTGGATTAATTAACTTAGACTTCGCTGACGTGAAAACAATTATGTCTAACAAAGGATCTGCCCTTATGGGTATCGGTATTGCAACTGGTGAAAACCGCGCTGCTGAAGCCGCTAAAAAAGCTATTTCAAGTCCACTTCTTGAAACATCTATCGATGGAGCTCAGGGTGTATTAATGAACATCACAGGCGGTACAAACCTAAGTCTTTACGAAGTACAAGAAGCTGCAGATATCGTTGCTTCGGCTTCTGACCAAGAAGTGAACATGATCTTTGGATCTGTTATTAACGAAAACCTAAAAGACGAGATTGTTGTTACAGTTATTGCAACTGGCTTTAGTGACCAAGATTTATCACAGCCAAAACCAGGTCGTCCTTCTTTATCGGCGAATCGCATGCAGCAAACGACACAGCAGCCGGCTCCACAGCCGAAGCGTGAAGTAAAGCGTGAAGAACCTGTACAGCAAGAATATACGCGTCCATCTCAGCCACAGTCTGAAGATGCGCTAGATATTCCAACATTCTTACGAAACCGTAATCGTAGACGCTAATAAAATAAAAAGCCAAGACCTCTGTTTTATACAGAGGTCTTTTTTTATGCCATGAAGCTAGAAAACTCCAAAAGGATATAAAAAGCATTCGACATGGTCAATATGATGCCTTCAAAGGGTTTGTGTTTTCTTTCTAAAAGTGGTGTGACAAATATCGAATGATTTCCTCAAAAATACTGCTTGTTTCTCGGCATGAACTGACAGACTTTCTAATAGGATGTACTATATACTAATTTTTAACAGAAAAATTCAGAAAGAATGGAGAGGTTATAAACATTGCCAATCTATTTAGATTTAATATGGATGCTGAATTTTGGATTAGATACGATTTTACTAATGTTATGTGCAGTTGTACTTAAACGGAATTACAAGTGGTGGAGGCTTTTGCTTGGCGGCTTTATCGGTTCATTGATTGTCCTTCTTATGTTTACGCCTTTTTCTCATCTTATGGTTCACCCTGCTATTAAAATTTTATTCTCTTTTTTTATGGTATTGATGACGTTTGGTTATAAACGACTGCGCTTTTTCTTTGAGAATTTATTAACGTTTTATTTTGCAACCTTTGTTGTTGGTGGAGGATTAATGGGCGTTCACTTTTTATTTCAAGATCAGTTCCTTGTTCTTAATCAAATGGTTGATACGAAATCTCCACAGTTTGGTGATCCTATTAGCTGGATATTTGTTCTTATCGGTTTTCCGCTATTATCTTATTTTTCAAAAGCACGAGTTGATGATTTGCGAATGAAAAATATTACATTTGATCAGCTGGTAGATGTGGAAGTTATTTTAAACGAACAGACGCTGTCGATGAAAGGACTTATTGATAGTGGAAACCAGCTTGTAGATCCGCTGACGAAAACCCCGGTTATGATTGTTACAGCAGATTCTTTAAAGGAAATATTGCCTGAAGGCTTAATGGAATTAAGCAAAAATGTCCAATCCTTTTCACACAGCGAAGATATTGATCAAGAGTGGTATTCAAAAGTCCGCTTTGTCCCTTATCGAAGCGTAGGCCAAGCCAACCAGTTGCTGCTTGCTCTAAAGCCAGATATGGTAAGGCTGGTGCATCAGTCCAACACGATTGAAGTCACTAAAGTATTAGTAGGTATTAGTCATACAACGCTTTCAGTGGAGAAGCAATATGAGTGTATTGTTCATCCGAAGCTTATTGTTATTGGAGAAGTAAGTTCCGCATCGTAAAAGGTGTGAACAAATAAAGGAGGATACAAAATGGCTACATATCGAATTCGATTTCAATTATGGTGGTACAAATTATTAATTAAACTTAAGCTAAAAACAGATGAAGTGTACTATATAGGAGGAAGTGAAGCTCTTCCACCCCCTTTAACAAAAGATGAAGAAGAAGTGCTCTTAAAAAAACTTCCATCAGGAGATGAAGCAGCACGTTCGCTGTTGATTGAGCGTAATTTGCGACTTGTTGTTTATATTGCCCGCAAGTTTGAAAATACGGGAATCAATATTGAGGATTTAATTAGCATTGGCACCATCGGTTTAATTAAAGCAGTAAACACGTTTAATCCTGAAAAGAAAATTAAGCTAGCGACGTACGCCTCTCGCTGTATTGAAAATGAAATTTTAATGTATTTGCGCCGCAACAACAAAATTCGATCTGAAGTTTCATTTGATGAGCCGTTAAATATTGATTGGGATGGAAACGAACTGCTATTATCTGACGTGATGGGAACCGAAGAAGATATCATCACAAAAGACCTAGAAGCGAATGTGGATCGAAAACTTTTGTTGAAAGCACTGCACCAATTAAATGATCGTGAAAAGCAAATTATGGAGCTGCGCTTTGGGCTAGCCGGCGGAGAAGAAAAAACGCAAAAAGATGTAGCTGATATGCTAGGCATTTCTCAGTCTTATATTTCAAGGCTTGAAAAACGAATTATTAAACGGCTGCGAAAAGAATTTAATAAAATGGTTTAAGTAAAAAAGCTGATTGTATAAGGGCTGAGAAGCATCTTATACAATCAGCTTTTTTAGCGTGGAATTGTCAGAATTGTAAAAGTGCATATTTTTTCCTTCTGAGGAGATACTGAATTCAGAACATCATCTCCTGTTAGGAGGGAAAGAGTTGACAAGAAATAAAGTAGAAATTTGTGGAGTAGATACTTCGAAACTTCCCGTATTAAAAAATGAAGAAATGCGAAAGTTGTTTAAACAAATGCAGGCTGGAGATGGAACAGCAAGAGAAAAGCTAGTAAGCGGAAATTTACGTCTCGTACTCAGCGTGATCCAACGTTTTAACAATCGTGGAGAATTTGTTGATGACTTATTTCAGGTTGGATGTATTGGATTAATGAAATCCATTGACAATTTTGATTTAAGTCAAAACGTGAAGTTTTCTACATATGCTGTCCCAATGATTATAGGGGAAATTCGCCGCTATTTACGTGACAATAATCCAATCCGTGTTTCTCGTTCCCTTCGTGATATTGCTTATAAAGCTCTTCAAGTTCGTGAAAGGCTTATGAGTGAAACATCCAAGGAACCTACAGCTGAGGAAATTTCAAAAGTCCTAGAAGTGCCGCATGAAGAAATTGTGTTTGCTTTAGATGCTATCCAAGATCCGGTTTCTCTATTTGAACCTATTTACAATGATGGTGGAGACCCAATCTATGTCATGGATCAGCTAAGCGATGAACGCAATCGTGATTCAACTTGGATTGAAGAAATTGCTTTGCAAGAAGGTATGAGAAGATTGAACGAGCGAGAAAAACTAATTTTACGAAAGCGCTTTTTCCAAGGTAAAACACAGATGGAAGTTGCTGAAGAAATTGGTATTTCTCAAGCGCAGGTTTCTCGTTTAGAAAAAGCTGCTATTAAACAGATGAATAAAAATATTCAAAGTTAACAAAAGCTATCTAAACTGGCAGCTGCTCGCGTTCATACAATTAATACCATTCACTTTATTTGATGTTCAACTTAATAAGCATCGTGTCTATAAAAACAGACACGGTGCTTATTTTGTATATATCAATGTATAATACATGACCAAAAGATATTCATATCCGGTTTCCTATTGCTGTGAGGACTTCTAGCTACTCGTTGAGAATGTCTTTTGATGAAAAAATGTGTAATTAGTGGACAAAATGCCTATAGAACGAGAATGGCAGAGAAAAAATAAGCTTTTCCTTCATGAAATGAAAATTTGAAAATATATATAGGCTAAGGAATAAAGTTGGCTATAGGAGGAGAGAGCATGTTAAAGATTTCAGAATTCCAGCTGAAAGATGTAGTGAATGTAGCTGATGGCAAAAAACTTGGAAATGTAGGGGATATTGATATTGACTTAACAACGGGAAAAATACAGGCCGTCATTATCGGAGGCTCTCGTGTATTGGGCTTCTTTGGAAAAGATGATGAAATTGTGATTCCATGGAAAAATATTGTGAAAATTGGTTCTGATGTCATTTTAGTACGTTATAAAGACGCATTTCAGCCTGAAGAGAATTAGTTTTTTGTCAACAGCACCTAGCAATCTGTGGTACAATATGTGAGAACAAATGAAACAAGGGATGTGTCACATACATGAATCCTGAGCCATTAAAAAAAAGCCATCACGAGTCGTTTATGTGGCTGAGCCCTTGGGTAGAAAAGAATGATATACTTGTTGCTGGTTTTACCACAAAAAATGGTGGCGTGAGTAAACCTCCATTTGCTTCTTTTAACCTAGGGCTTCACGTAAACGATAACGTAGAAGATGTTATTACAAATAGAAAAATTTTAGCAGCCGAACTAGACATGTCTTTTGAAAGCTTTGTATGTGCTCAACAAGTACATGAAGCAACTGTTCAAAAAGTAACAAAAGCCGACTGTGCAAAAGGACTCTACAAGTATGAAGAGGGCATAAAAGCAACGGATGGCATTTATACAAATGAATCTGATATTTTGTTAGCTTTATGTTATGCAGATTGTGTTCCGCTTTACTTCTATGCGCCTGATCACCATTTAGTAGGTCTAGCTCATGCTGGGTGGAAAGGAACAGTGAAAGATATTGCAGGAAATATGATTCGACGTTGGGTAGAGCAAGAAAATGTCCCGGTTGAAGATATTTACGTGGCGATTGGTCCTTCGATTGAAGATTGCTGTTATGTCGTCGATAACCGCGTCATTACACAAGTAAACGAAGTAGTTGGCCAAAATGGATATCAAGAAGTAAGTCCTGGACAATACGCGCTTAATTTAAAAAAAGTCAATAAGCTGCTGATTCAAAACGCAGGCGTATTGCCGGAACGAATTTTAACATCGTCGTATTGTACAAGCTGTGAAGATGACCTGTTCTTCTCACATCGCCGCGACCAAGGGAAAACAGGACGCATGTTTAACTTCATAGGCTTTAAGGAGGAGTAATTACATAGTGACAGCTAGCGTAAGTGAAAATCTAGAAGCAGTTCAACAAACAATTGCTGAAGCGTGTAAAAAAGTTAATCGAAATCGAGAAGATGTAGAGCTGATTGCTGTAACAAAATACGTTTCCACAAAACGAGCAGCAGAAGCAGTGGATGCCGGCATTTTACATCTCGGAGAAAACAGGGATGAAGGTCTTCTAGAAAAGTATGAATCAATCGGTGAGAAAGCGACCTGGCATTTTATCGGAAGCTTACAAACAAGAAAAGTAAAAAATGTGATTGATAAAGTTGACTATATTCATTCACTAGACCGATTATCTTTAGCAAAAGAAATTGATAAACGTGCAGAACATCGTATAAAATGTTTTGTACAAGTTAATGTTGCCGAAGAACAATCAAAGCATGGCCTTGCTGTAGAAGATGTAATTCCATTTATTCAATCTCTTGAAGCATTTGCAAATATCCAAGTGGTCGGATTGATGACCATGGCTCCTCACACAGATGAAGAGTCTACGCTTCGCAGCTGTTTTCAAGGTCTAAAAAAATTGCAGAGTCGTATACAAGAACTAAATTTGCCATATGCACCGTGTACAGAGCTATCAATGGGAATGTCAAACGATTATGCAATTGCAATTGAAGAAGGAGCAACATTCATTCGACTAGGAACCACGTTAGTTGGGAATGAACGTTAAGGAGGTGTAATTCAAGATGAGTATGAAAAATCGCTTTAGAAGTTTTTTTGCTCTTGATGACGATACTGAATATGTAGAAGAACATTACGAAGAAGAAGAGTCGGTAGAAGAGCCTGTACAGCAGTCGAGACCAGCGAAAGCTAGTCAGCAGCCGAATCAGCAGCAAAACGTGATTAGCTTGCAAAGCGTTCAAAAATCATCAAAAATGATGCTTTGCGAACCTCGCGTCTATGCCGAAGCACAAGAAATTACGGATCATTTAAAAAATCGTAAAGTCGTAGTTGTTAATTTACAGCGCATTCAACGAGATCAAGCAGTGAGAATTGTCGACTTTTTAAGTGGTACAGTTTATGCTTTAGGCGGGGACATTCAAAAAATTGGAACCGACATCTTTTTATGTACACCTGATAATGTAGACGTAAGCGGAAGCATTTCAGATATGATGGGAGAACACGATACAACAAACGTAAAGAGGTGGTAGTTTTTGCACATCGTTTTTGGGATTCTTGGACAATTGATTGGTCTTTACTCATGGGCACTGATTATTTACATTTTGATGTCTTGGGTACCCGATGTAAGGGCGTCTAAGTTTGGTCAGCTGCTTGGCAGTATTTGTGAGCCTTACTTAGAGCCTTTTCGTAAAATCATTCCACCTATTGGCATGATTGATATTTCACCTCTTGTTGCAATCTTTTTATTGCGATTTGCTGAAAGAGGCGTGTATTCACTTAATAATGTGGTGGGTTTTATTTAAAAAAGGAATCGCTGGATTCCTTTTTTACATACCAATAGTAGGAGTAATAATATGTCTATTTATGAACATTTTAGGCAAGAAGAACATGGATTTATTGACCAGGTTCTTCAGTGGAAAGAAGATGTCCTACATCAATACAGCCCAAAGCTAACGGACTTTTTAGATCCAAGAGAGCAGCATATTGTGACGGCTATTGTCGGGACTGAAGGAGAGGTTCAAGTTTCATTTGATGGTGGACAACCGTTTGCTGAACGCAAGCGTGCGCTGCTATACCCGGATTACTATGTACCTGAAAGTGAAGATTTTCAGTTGCATATGTACGAGCTCAATTATCCTAAAAAGTTTGTGAAGATTGAACATCCTCAAGTTCTTGGTTCGGCGATGTCCTTAGGACTGCGCCGTTCAAAATTTGGCGATATTTTGGTCGCGGGAGACGATATTCAGCTCGTAGTTGCAGAGGAAATTTCTTCTTATATTGAGATGAATTTAACATCAATTGGAAAAGCCAAAGTTTCACTTTCTTCTATTCAAAGAGAGCAGCTGCATGTTGTAAAAGAAGAGCTGGTTGAACACGTTTATACAGTTTCTTCAATGAGGCTTGATGTTTTGCTGTCGACCATTCACAATTTATCAAGACAAAAAGTCCAGCCGTTTATTGCAAATGGAGCGGTAAAAGTAAATTTTAAAGTCATTGAACAGCCTTCTTTTGAATGTCATGAAGGTGATATTTTGTCACTTCGTGGTCACGGCAGAAGTCGTATCGTTTCACTTGAAGGCAAAACCAAAAAAGAAAAATGGCGAATTGTTGTAGGAAAGCAGAAATAAAGAAATCTACTAGCAGGAAATTTTAAAAATATGTCGAATAAACCATTACTAATGACGTAATGAGACAACACGGAGGTGGCCTAGATGCCTTTAACCCCTTTGGATATTCATAACAAAGAGTTTAATCGCGGATTTCGCGGATATGATGAAGATGAAGTAAATGAGTTTCTTGACCAAGTAATTAAAGACTATGAGCTGGTCATGCGTGATAAAAAGGAGTTAGAAGGAAGAGTATCTGAATTAACAGATCGTCTTGGACATTTTACTAACATCGAAGAAACGTTAAATAAATCAATTTTAATTGCTCAAGAAGCAGCGGAAGATGTGAAGCGAAACGCTGAAAAAGAAGCGAAGCTCATTATAAAAGAAGCAGAAAAAAATGCGGACCGTATTATTAATGAAGCACTGTCTAAGTCTCGTAAAATTGCGATGGACATTGAGGAGACGAAAAAGCAGTCTAAAGTATTTAGAACTCGTTTCAAAATGTTAATCGAAGCACAGCTTGAAATGTTAAACAGCGACGACTGGGATCAGTTGATGGATTATGAGATGCCAGCGCTAGAAGAAAAAATTGACTAGTCCAGACATCATCTTGACTTCTCACGTTTTGTTGTCATATAATTTGGTAACAGATGAAATTTCATATCAAACAGTACGGAGACAGGGACAGTAGCTTTTTTAGTTTGTCAAAGCGAATCGAGGATGGTGTGAGCTCGATAACAAACAAAAAAGTGAAAATCACCCTAGAGTACCATTGCTGAACTGATGATAGTAAGCAGTGGCGGTTTATTCACGTTACGAATGCAAAGAGGATTTGCGTACAGCAAATCTACTAGGGTGGTACCGCGGGAGGCCTTCTCGTCCCTTTTTGGGATGAGGAGGTCTTTTTGTTATGGTACAAAAAGATATGAAATTTACGTTTTTTTTGGAGGGTAAAACATGGAATATAAAGATACATTATTGATGCCAAAAACTGAATTTCCAATGCGTGGAAATTTACCGAACCGCGAGCCTAAAATGCAAGAACAGTGGGCTGAAATGAATATTTATGAAAAAGTACAAAAACGTACGGAAGGCCGTCCGCTATTTGTCCTGCATGATGGACCTCCATATGCGAATGGCGATATTCACATGGGACATGCATTAAATAAAATTTTAAAAGATTTTATCGTTCGCTATAAGTCGATGTCAGGCTTCTGCGCACCTTATGTACCAGGCTGGGATACACACGGTTTGCCAATTGAAACAGCTTTAACAAAAAATAAAAAAGTAAACCGCAAAGAAATGACGGTAGCTGAGTTCCGTAAGCTTTGCGAACAGTATGCTTGGGAACAAGTAAACGGCCAGCGTGAGCAGTTTAAGCGTTTAGGTGTACGCGGAGATTGGGATAATCCATATGTAACGCTTCAGCCGCAGTACGAAGCGCAGCAAATCAAAGTGTTTGGTGACATGGCGAAAAAAGGCTACATCTACAAAGGGTTAAAACCTGTGTACTGGTCCCCTTCAAGTGAATCTGCTTTAGCAGAAGCGGAAATTGAGTACTATGATAAGCGTTCAGCTTCTATTTATGTAGCGTTTAACGTAAAAGATGGTAAAGGTGTGCTTGAACAAGATGAAAAATTCATCATTTGGACGACAACACCATGGACAATGCCAGCTAACCAAGGGATTGCTGTCAATCCTGAGCTTCAGTACAGCGTAGTTGAAGCAGATGGAGCAAAATATGTAGTGGCAACTGAACTGATTGAAACAGTTGCTAAAGAAATTGAATGGGCTGACTATAAGACGCTTCGTACAGTAAAAGGTTCAGAACTTGAGCGTGTAGTAGCTGAGCATCCAATCTACAAGCGTGAGTCATTAGTTGTTCTTGGCGATCACGTAACAACGGATGCTGGTACTGGGTGTGTTCATACAGCACCGGGACACGGGGAAGACGACTTTATCGTTGGTCAAAAATACGGTTTGGAAGTTCTTTGTCCAGTCGACAGTAAGGGTCATATGACGAATGAAGCACCAGGATTTGAAGGGTTATTCTATGATAAAGCGAATAAGCCGATTACAGACAAACTAGAAGAAGAAGGCGCGCTGTTAAAATTAAGTTTCATTACCCACTCATACCCACATGACTGGCGTACAAAGAAACCAACAATTTTCCGTGCCACAGCACAGTGGTTTGCGTCTATTAAAGATTTCCGTGAAGATTTATTAAAAGCAGTAGAAAAAACAAAATGGGTGCCTACTTGGGGTGAAACGCGACTTTATAACATGGTGCGTGACCGCGGCGACTGGTGTATTTCTCGCCAACGTGCATGGGGCGTTCCGATTCCGGTATTTTATGCTGAAAATGAGGAGCCAATCATTACGGACGAAACAATCGAACACGTATCAAATCTATTTAGAGAACATGGATCAAACGTATGGTTTGAGCGTGAAGCAAAAGACTTGCTTCCGGAAGGCTTTACTCATGAAGGAAGCCCAAATGGCCGCTTCACAAAAGAAACAGACATCATGGACGTATGGTTTGACTCTGGTTCTTCACATCAAGCTGTTCTTGAAGAACGTGAAGACTTACAGCGTCCGGCTGATTTGTATTTAGAAGGTTCTGACCAATACCGCGGCTGGTTTAATTCAAGTCTTTCTACAAGCGTAGCTGTAACGGGTGAAGCACCTTATAAAGGGGTACTTAGCCACGGATTTGCTTTAGACGGTGAAGGTCGCAAAATGAGTAAGTCATTAGGAAACGTTGTAATTCCAGAAAAAGTAATGAAACAACTAGGTGCAGATATTTTACGTTTATGGGTAGCTTCTGTAGATTACCAAGCTGATGTTCGTGTATCTGATAATATTTTAAAACAAGTAGCAGAAGTATATCGTAAAATCCGCAACACGTTCCGTTTCTTACTAGGAAACTTAGCGGACTTTAATCCAACAACTGATGCTGTAGCTGTTGAAGACCTTCGTGAAGTAGACCGCTACATGCTTGTGAAGTTGAACAAATTAATGGATAAAGTGAAAAAATCTTATGATTCATATGAATTCTCAAGCATTTATCACGCAGTGCATAATTTCTGTACAATTGATATGAGTTCATTCTACTTAGACTTTGCAAAAGATGTATTGTACATCGAAGCAGAAAATAATGTAGAGCGCCGCAGCATTCAAACGGTCCTTTATGAAACGTTATTATCGTTAACGAAATTAGTGTCTCCAATTCTTTCTCATACAGCAGACGAAGTATGGGTTCACATTCCAAATGTAACGGAAGAAAGCGTGCAGCTAGTTGATATGCCAGAGGTTCAAGAAATCGAAGGAGCAGATCAATTAGTAGAGAAATGGGATGCATTCATGGAGCTTCGTGATGAAGTATTAAAAGCGCTAGAACAGGCTCGTAATGAAAAAGTAATCGGTAAGTCTTTAGAAGCAAAATTAACGCTATATCCAACAGCAGATACGAAAGAACTGTTAGCATCTATTTCTGAAAATGTAGGTCAACTCTTCATCGTTTCAGATCTTGAGGTAGCAGAAGGTGAAGCACCTGCTGAAGCACAAAAATTCAGCTATGCTTCAATTGTTGTAAGTAAAGCAGAAGGTGAGAAGTGTGAGCGCTGCTGGGTTGTATCACCAACAGTTGGCGAAGATCAAGATCACCCGACTTTATGTACACGCTGTGCGGATGTTGTAAAAAATCACTACGTTCAGCAGTAATTAACAAAAACACGTCCTTTTTGGGCGTGTTTTTTGCTGTACGAAATTCCCAAATACAATGGTATAAAGCATTTAAAGCCTTAGGAAAAACTTGTGTTGTAGATTCGATGGAAAACTCGGTAAACCTAACATCATTAATACTTCATCTTATCAGCACAGGAGGCGTTTGAATGTATGAAAATTATCTTTCCATTGGACAGGAATTAGCTCTTATTAAAGAAGAATTACAAGATCGCCTATTGAGATATGCTACAGAACAATCTGGTTATATAGATGAAAAGGAACGTTACGTAATAGAAATGATTAAAGCCGATTTAAAAGATGTAGAACACGCGTTAGCAAAGCTTGACGTTGGTGCGTTCGGAATTGATGAACTAACTGGCGAAGTGATGTCTATTCATAAATTAAAAGTAATGCCGACGGCCCGCACAAATGAAGATTTATTTGTTTTATGGTGAGAAGCGAGAAAAAAAATGAATTATGTGCTAAAATGCTTTAGTATGGATTCGTTTGATTTTATTGCGGGAGGAAAACGTGTGTGTTTTATTATCTTATCGCTTTAGCTGTTATACTTATTGATCAGGTAACAAAATGGATGATTGTAAAAGAAATGTATTATGGACAAAGCATCACCGTGATTGAAAACTTTCTTTACATTACCTCTCATCGTAACAGAGGAGCCGCGTGGGGGATTTTACAAGGACAGATGTGGTTCTTTTATCTGATTACGGTGGTTGTGGTAGTCGGTTTAATAATTTATATTCAAAAGCTCAAAAAACAAGATAAATGGTTCGGTATTGCGCTAGCATTAATGTTAGGCGGCGCCATTGGAAACTTTATTGATCGAGTGGTCCGTAAAGAAGTAGTTGATTTCGTAAATACATACATCTTTACGTATGATTTTCCGATTTTTAACGTAGCTGATTCGGCACTTGTCGTCGGAGTAATCATCATGTTTATTATGACGCTGTTTGAAGGGAAAATGAAGAAGGAGCACAAAGAATGAATGTAATTGAAACAGTTATAAATGAAGAACAAGCGGGAGAACGTATTGATAAAGTACTTTCGACTGTAAATGCAGAATGGTCACGTTCACAAGTGCAGCAATGGATTAAAGAAGGTCACGCAAAAGTGAACGATAAAACCGTTAAAGGAAACTATAAATGTAAAACAGGAGACGTTATTATTATCGAAGTGCCGGAACTAGAAGAGCTTGATGTGGTAGCGGAAGAAATGGATTTAGATATTTATTATGAAGATCAAGATGTGCTTGTTGTAAATAAACCTCGCGGCATGGTTGTACATCCAGCTCCTGGTCATCATAGCGGCACGCTTGTAAACGGCCTAATGGCTCACTGTAAAGATTTATCTGGTATTAACGGCGTTATGCGCCCTGGTATCGTTCATCGAATTGATAAAGATACATCCGGTTTACTTATGGTTGCAAAAAATGATTTAGCTCATGAATCACTAGTTAGTCAGCTTGTAGCTAAAACAGTGACGCGTCGTTATAAAGCTATCGTTCACGGAGTAATTGCGCACGATCACGGTACAATTGATGCGCCAATCGGCCGAGATAAACAAGATCGTCAAAGCATGACGGTGACTGATGAAAACAGTCGTGATGCAGTGACGCACTTTACTGTATTGCAGCGTTTTAAAGATTTTTCACTAGTCGAATGTAAGCTAGAAACGGGGCGAACACACCAAATTCGCGTTCATATGAAGTATATTGGTTTTCCGCTTGCCGGGGATCCGAAGTACGGACCGAAAAAAACGCTTCCGATTGACGGACAAGCGCTTCATGCAGGTGTATTAGGCTTTATTCACCCTCGTACAAATGAATATATGGAATTTGAAGCACCGGCTCCAAAAGAGTTTAATGAGATGCTAGAGCTTATTGAAAAAAGAAGTTGACAACTGCCATAAGTGATGGCATACTTGTATTAACTTAATAAGAACCTTTAAGAACAGTCCAGAGAGGCTGAGAAGGAAACGGTGCAGAAAAGGCATATTTATAGCCTTTTTGAAGAAATATGTTTAAAACCAAATCCTCTTGCCTCAAGGCAAGAGGATTTTTTTATGTCAACAACTTGAGGTGAAAACAGTGAACGTAAAAGCTACCGTACTTGATGAACAGGCTATACGCCGCGCTTTAACTCGAATTGCACATGAGATTATTGAAAAGAATAAAGGAATCGAAAATTGTGTGCTAGTGGGGATTAAAACGCGAGGTATTTATATCGCAAAACGTTTAGCAGAACGAATTGCACAAATTGAAGGAAATACATTGCCAGTCGGAGAACTAGACATCACGCTTTACCGAGATGATTTATCGAAAGTGACAAGCAATGATGAGCCTCTTGTAAAAGGATCAGATATTCCGACAGATATTGCAAATAAGAACGTCATCTTAGTAGATGATGTGTTATATACGGGCCGTACGGTTCGAGCAGCACTTGATGCACTGATTGATATCGGCCGACCTGAACTCATTCAGCTGGCTGTCTTAGTGGATAGAGGGCACCGCGAGCTACCGATTCGAGCAGACTATGTTGGTAAAAATGTACCGACAGCTAAAAGTGAAAAAATTGCGGTGCATTTAATGGAAGTAGACGAAAAAGACCACGTGTCTATTTACGAAAAATAAATTATATACCCTTTTAAATGGTAGTCCCGTGAGGCTGCAAAAGGGGGGTCACTATACAAGGAAAACTATACTGCGGTATAGCGTCTTCCTTGTATGCTGAAAACCTCTTTGCCTCTGCGTAAAGAGGTTTTTTAATAGTGATAGGAGGAAAAACATATGAGTCAACAACGAGATTTTGTACTTGATATACATGATAAACCAAAAGCAGTAAATTGGTTAACATTGAGTCTACAGCATTTGTTTGCAATGTTTGGGTCGACGGTGTTAGTGCCGTTCCTAGTCGGGTTCAGCCCGGCAATTGCTTTGATTTCAAGCGGGGTAGGAACGCTTGCTTTCCTGCTCATTACAAGAGGTCAAATTCCTTCTTATCTTGGTTCATCGTTCGCGTTCATCACGCCAATCATTTTCGCTAAAGCTTCGTTTGGACCTGAAGAAACGATGGTTGGTTGTTTCTTAGCCGGACTTGTTTATGGAATCGTTGCTTTGATTATAAAAGGAACAGGAATCAATTGGATTATGAAGCTGCTTCCTCCGGTTGTAGTAGGACCAGTTATTATGGTTATAGGCTTAGGACTGGCTAATACAGCAGTAGGCATGGCTATGAACGATGCAAAAGGAAATTACAGCTTAACTTACCTGATGGTTGCGCTTGTGACACTAGCGATAACAGTTGCTTGCTCAATCTTCTTTAAAAACATTATCAGCCTGATTCCGGTACTGATGGGAATTATCGGCGGATACATCTTCGCTTATACACAAGGATTGGTAGACTTTTCAAAGGTAGTGAAAGCGGAGTGGATTGAAGTACCTCACTTCTACGTGCCGTTCGTCACATACACGCCGTCCATTTCATTAGGGATTGTGCTTATAATGGTACCTGTAGCAGTCGTAACACTCTCAGAACATATCGGACACATTCTTGTCTTAAATAAGATTGTGGATCGAAACTATATTGAAAAGCCAGGGCTGCACAGATCGATTTTAGGAGACGGAGTAGCAACTATGCTTGCTGCGCTGATCGGCGGACCGCCAAATACAACATACGGTGAGAACATCGGAGTGTTAGCCATCACAAAGGTGCTTAGCGTATTTGTGATAGCAGGAGCAGCAGTCTTCGCGATTTTGTTCGGGTTTGTCGGCAAAATCAACGCTCTTATTTCAAGTATACCAACGCCGGTCATGGGCGGGATTTCAATTCTCTTATTCGGAATCATTGCTTCATCAGGCTTGCGCATGATGGTGGATGCAAAGGTAGACCTTGGATCAAAACGAAACTTAATGATTGCTTCGATTATCTTAGTGTTAGGAATCGGAGGAGCACACTTAGATATCTCAGAACATGTAAAGGTTGATAGCATGGCACTGTCTGCTATCATGGGAGTTCTGCTGAATCTAGTTCTGCCGAAAGAGAAGATAAAAGAAGCAGAAAACGTTCAACAAACGTCAGCACGAAAAATTTCATAGAACGCCTTTTAATTGAAATCCAGAGAGGTTTCTAAGGGTGTGTGAAAAGCGCGTTATAGACGAAGCTTGTTTTCTTACACCCTTTCTAAGTTAGAAAGGGTGTTTTTTATAAAGAAATGCGAGGAAAGCAAAAATGGAGGGAATCGATATGAAACATTTAGTGACAGTCTCAACACTAGAAACAAATGAAATTCTAGAGATTTTAGACAGCGCTGAAAACTATCGAACGAATAAACAAGGCTGGAAACCGGAAGAGAAAATGTTTGTTGCCAACTTATTTTTTGAAGCGAGCACGCGTACTCGATGCAGCTTTGAAATGGCAGAACAGCAGCTAGGATTAACAACAATTCCGTTTGAAGTAACAACTTCAAGCGTCCAAAAAGGAGAAACGCTTTATGACACGATTGAAACATTAGCTTCAATCGGCGTTCAGTCAGTTGTTATTCGCCACCCGCAAGATCGTTATTATGAAGCACTGCAGGAAAAAGTATCGATTCCCATCATTAATGCAGGAGACGGATGCGGTCAGCATCCAACTCAGTGTCTGCTTGATCTACTGACGATTCGCCAAGAGTTCGGCTCGTTTAAAGGATTAAAAGTCGCAATAGTCGGAGATTTGCGACATAGCCGCGTAGCGAGATCGAATGCTGAAATGCTGACAAAACTAGGGGCGACCGTATATTTTGCGGGACCTGAAGAATGGAAAGATGAAGAGAACAGACACGGTACATATCTTGATATCGATGAAGCAATCGAAACGGTCGATGTTGTGATGCTGCTGCGTATTCAATTTGAAAGGCATGAAGAGAACACTTCAGAGCTTGCACAGAACTACCACAGCCGCTTCGGATTGACCGTTGAACGAGAGCGGAAAATGAAATCACATAGCATTATCCTTCATCCAGCTCCTGTAAACAGAGGAGTCGAAATTGCAGATGAGCTCGTTGAATGTGAACGCTCAAGAATTTTTAAACAAATGCAAAATGGCGTGTACATTCGTATGGCAGTATTAGCAAGAGCGCTACAACCAATTGAAAGGGGACTTAATAATGACAACAATTATCAAAAATGCTACATGGTTAAATGAAGGGAAAATTGAACAAGTCGAACTGAAAATTGAAAATGGTGTAATTGCTGAAATAGCTTCACACATCGACGTAAAGAATGAAGAAGTCATTGATGCAGGCGGGAACTTCTTATCACCGGGTTTAATCGATGTCCACGTTCATTTGCGCGAGCCAGGGGGAGAAAAGAAAGAAACGATTGAAACGGGTACTCTAGCAGCGGCAAAGGGCGGTTTTACAGCAATTGCTGCAATGCCAAACACGCGTCCAGTTCCGGATACTGTTGAACAAATGGAGTGGGTAAACAAGCGTATTGAAAAAACAGCACATGTTCGCGTATTGCCATACGCATCGATTACCACCCGCCAATTAGGAAAAGAACTAACGGACTTTGAAGGCTTAAAAGAAGCGGGCGCATTTGCTTTTACAGATGATGGAGTAGGCGTTCAGTCAACAGGAATGATGCTAGAAGCGATGAAGAAAGCCGCTTCATTAAATAAAGCAATCGTTGCACACTGTGAAGATAATGATTTAATCAACAAAGGCTGCGTCCACGACGGAAAATTTGCAAAAGAACATGGACTAAACGGTATTCCTTCTATCTGTGAAGCCGTTCAAATTGCACGAGATGTCCTGCTTGCTGAAGCAGCAAACTGTCACTACCATGTGTGTCACGTAAGTACAAAAGAATCCATTCGGGCCATTCGGGATGCAAAAAAAGCAGGCATTCGCGTAACCGCAGAAGTAACGCCTCATCATTTACTGCTAAATGAGGAAGACATCCCTGAGCTTGATTCAAATTTTAAAATGAATCCACCGCTTCGAGGAAAAGATGATCAACAGGCATTAATTGAAGCTTTATTAGACGGAACGCTTGATTTTATCGCCACTGATCATGCACCGCACACAGCCGACGAAAAAGCAGAAGGCATGGAGCTTGCGCCGTTTGGGATTGTGGGACTTGAAACAGCTTTCCCGCTTCTTTATACAAACTTGGTATTAAAAGAAGTAATGACGCTAGAGCAGCTAGTATCATATTTAACAAACAAGCCTGCTGACACGTTCAACCTTCCTTATGGCACCATCGAAGTAGGGAAACCAGCAGATTTAACTATCATTGATCTTGAAACAGAAAAAGCAATTAATCCAGAAGAATTTGTATCAAAAGGTAAAAATACGCCGTTTGCTAACTGGGTATGCAAAGGTTGGCCGGTAATGACATTAGTAGAAGGTAAACGAGTATGGGAGGATGTTAAAGCATGCAACGTCAACTAATTTTAGAAGATGGAACAGTATTTATCGGAAAAGGATTCGGCAGCGACAAAGAAATGATAGGAGAAGTTGTTTTCAACACGGGAATGACAGGATATCAAGAAATTCTATCTGATCCATCATACTGTGCACAAATTGTGACATTAACATATCCTTTAATCGGAAACTACGGTATTAACCGCGATGACTTTGAGTCGATTGAACCAGCTGTACACGGTTTGATTGTAAAAGAAATTTGTGATGCTCCTTCAAACTTCAGAAGCGAACTATCAGTAGATGAATTTTTAAAACAAAAAGATATTCCAGGATTAGCTGGAATCGACACGAGAAAATTAACGAGAAAAATTCGTCAGCACGGTGCGCTTCGCGGACGCGTGTGCAACATGGAAGTCAATGTAGAAGAAGTGGTAGCACAGCTTCAAAATCATGAACTTCCGACTGATTCAGTAAAAAAAGTATCAACAGTGAAGCCTTACCCAAGCCCAGGCAGAGGTAAAAAAGTGGTACTCGTTGACTTTGGAATGAAACACGGAATTTTACGCGAATTAACAGCTCGTCAATGCGACGTGATTGTGGTTCCTTATAACGTAACTGCGCAAGAAATTCTTCAATTAAATCCAGATGGCATCATGTTGAGCAACGGACCTGGAGACCCAAAAGACGTACCTGAAGCAATCGAGATGATTCAAGGGGTTTTAGGAAAGGTTCCTCTTTTCGGAATTTGTTTAGGACATCAGCTGTTTGCGCTAGCATGCGGAGCAGATACAGAAAAAATGAAATTTGGTCATCGTGGATCCAACCATCCTGTAAAGGATCTAAAAACCAATAAAGTAGCTCTTACATCTCAAAACCACGGCTATACAGTATGTGAGCCATCTCTTGTCAACACGCCATTAGAAGTGACACATGTTGCGCTTAACGATGGAACAGTTGAAGGAGTAAAGCATAAAGAATATCCGGCATTTACGGTTCAATATCACCCTGAAGCATCACCGGGACCTGAAGATGCAAACGGATTGTTCAACGAATTTATGGATCTTATGAAAAACAATCAGAAAGTAGGTAATTGCTAATGCCAAAACGTCAAGATATTAACACAATTCTCGTAATCGGATCAGGACCAATCGTCATCGGACAGGCGGCAGAGTTTGACTATGCAGGAGCGCAAGCGTGTATTGCGCTAAAAGAAGAAGGATACAAAGTTATTCTTGTGAACTCCAATCCTGCAACAATCATGACAGACTCAGAAATGGCAGATAAAGTATATATTGAACCTCTAACGGTTGAATTTGTAAGCTCAATTATTCGTAAAGAACGCCCGGATGCACTGCTTCCAACACTTGGCGGTCAAACGGGACTGAACTTAGCGGTAGAATTACACGAAACGGGTATTTTAGAAGAATTTAATGTAGAAATTCTCGGGACAAAATTATCGGCGATTGAACAAGCTGAAGATCGTGAGCAGTTCCGTTCACTAATGAATGAACTAAATCAGCCTGTCCCAGCAAGTGAAATCATTCATTCGCTAGACGAAGCGTATGCGTTTGTTGAACAAGTAAACTATCCGGTAATCGTGCGTCCTGCTTATACGCTTGGCGGTACGGGAGGCGGAATTTGTAACAACGAGCAAGAGTTGATTGAAATTGTAACAAGTGGATTAAAACACAGTCCTGTAACACAGTGCTTACTTGAGAAAAGCATTGCAGGCTTTAAAGAAATTGAATATGAAGTAATGCGCGACGCAAACGATAATGCGATTGTAGTATGTAATATGGAAAACTTTGATCCGGTCGGTATTCATACAGGAGATTCAATTGTTGTAGCACCAAGCCAAACGCTAAGCGACCGTGAGTATCAGCTGCTTAGAAATGCGTCACTAACAATTATCCGAGCGCTTAAAATTGAAGGCGGATGTAACGTTCAGCTAGCACTAGACCCAGAAAGCTTCCAGTATTACGTAATTGAAGTAAACCCTCGTGTAAGCCGCTCATCGGCTTTAGCATCAAAAGCAACAGGGTATCCAATTGCAAAATTAGCAGCAAAAATTGCGGTAGGCTTAACATTAGATGAAATGATGAACCCGGTAACTGGGAAGACATACGCATGTTTCGAACCAGCACTAGATTACATCGTATCTAAAATTCCACGCTGGCCGTTTGATAAATTTGAATCAGCTAACCGTAAACTGGGTACACAGATGAAAGCAACAGGGGAAGTAATGGCAATTGGCCGCACGTTCGAAGAGTCAATTTTAAAAGCTGTACGCTCACTTGAGTCAAACGTTCATCACTTAGAGCTGAAAGATGCGCATGAATTTGATGATGCCATTATTGAAAAACGTATTCGCAAAGCTGGTGATGAGCGATTATTCTACATCGCAGAAGCGATTCGCCGCGGCGTAACAATTCAGCAAATTCATGACTGGAGCAAAATCGATCTCTTCTTCTTAGTAAAACTTGAAAAAGTGATTGCTTTTGAAAATGTGTTAAAAGAAGAGATTCATAACGTAGAAGTTTTACAGGAAGCAAAAGAAATGGGATTTGCAGACTGCACGATTGCTAAGCTGTGGAATCAAACAGAGCGTGAAGTATATGACTTCCGCAAACAAAATGGCGTGATGCCAGTATACAAAACGGTAGATACATGTGCAGCAGAATTTGAATCTACAACACCATATTTCTACGGTACGTTTGAAGATGAAAACGAATCGATTGTTACAGATCGTAAAAGCGTTGTAGTGTTAGGGTCAGGACCAATCCGCATCGGGCAAGGAATTGAGTTTGACTATGCAACAGTTCACTCCGTGTGGGCGATTAAAGAAGCTGGATACGAGGCGATTATTGTCAATAACAATCCAGAAACAGTATCAACTGACTTCAGTATTTCAGATAAATTATACTTCGAGCCGCTGACGATTGAAGATGTGATGCATATCATCGATTTAGAAAAACCAGAAGGTGTGGTTGTACAGTTCGGTGGTCAAACAGCAATCAACTTAGCAGACGAGCTAGAAGCAAGAGGGGTCAAGATTTTAGGAACGTCGCTTGAAAGCTTAGATGCAGCGGAAGACCGTAAAAAATTCGAAGCGACGCTAGCGCGTTTAGAAGTACCTCAGCCTCTTGGAAAGACAGTTACATCCGTAGAAGAAGCAGTGGTTGTGGCAAAAGAAATTGGTTATCCGGTGCTTGTACGACCTTCATATGTACTAGGCGGACGCGCAATGGAAATTGTGTATAAAGAAGAAGAACTGCTTCACTATATGGAACACGCGGTAAAAGTACACGCTGATCACCCTGTGTTAATCGACCGCTACTTAACTGGAAAAGAAATTGAAGTCGATGCCATTTCAGACGGTGAAACAGTGGTTATTCCAGGGATTATGGAACATGTAGAGCGCGCGGGTGTACACTCAGGTGACTCCATTGCTGTATATCCACCGCAAACTCTGTCACAGGATGTAAAAGATACAATCATTGATTACACAACACGTATTGCAAAAGGCTTAAACATTATTGGACTGCTCAACATTCAGTTCGTCTTATCAAAAGGAGAAGTGTTTGTTCTTGAAGTAAATCCTCGTTCAAGCCGTACGGTGCCGTTCTTAAGTAAAATTACGCGTATTCCGATGGCGAATGTCGCAACAAAAGTTATTTTAGGAACAAGTTTGCGAGAGCTTGGTTATGAATCAGGCATGCACCCTGAAGAAGAAGGTGTCTACGTAAAAGTGCCGGTCTTCTCATTTGCAAAGCTGCGTCGCGTAGATATTACGCTTGGACCTGAAATGAAATCTACTGGAGAAGTAATGGGGCAAGATTCAACGTACGAAAAAGCATTATATAAAGGACTAATTGCGTCAGGTATGTCCATTAAGCCGTACGGTTCAGTACTTATGACAGTAGCGGATAAAGACAAAGAAGAGGCAACAGCGCTTGCGAAGCGTTTTGCTAACATCGGCTACCAGGTGATTGCAACGGAAGGAACAGCTTCAACGTTTACAAAAGAAGACATTCGCGTAAAAGTAGTAAATAAAATTCATCATGAAGATCACAATCTTTTAGATGTGATACGAAAAGGTGAAGCGCAGCTTGTCATCAACACGCTAACAAAAGGAAAACAGCCTGCGCGTGACGGATTTAAAATTCGCCGTGAAGCAGTTGAAAATGGTGTACCTTGCTTAACATCACTTGATACAGCAGAAGCGATTTTACGAGTGCTTGAAACGATCAGCTTCCATACAACACCAATGAAAAAAGTTCGTCCAACTAAAGAGGTGACAACCGTATGATCAAACATGAAATGATGCAAGTCGTCAGTCAGCGACCGTTAACACACAATGTATATGAATTAACCCTTCAAGGCGAGCTTGTTCGTTTCATGAATGAGCCGGGGCAGTTTGTGCATATCCGCGTCAACAACGACTATTTGCCACTGCTTCGCAGACCAATCAGTATTGCAGAAATTGACCAAACGCACGAACAATTTACGATGATTTACCGTGCAGAAGGGGCGGGAACATCGCTGCTTGCCGAAAAACAAGCCGGACAGTCGATTGACGTGTTAGGTCCGCTTGGCCACGGTTTTCCATTGGAAGCGATAGAGTCGGGTCAAACGGCTTTATTAGTAGGGGGAGGCATTGGAGTGCCTCCGCTCTATGAGCTTTCAAAAAGACTTCGTGAAAAAGGCGTGCAGGTTATTCACGTCCTAGGTTTTCAATCAAAAGCAGACGTATTTTACGAGCGAGAGTTTTTAGCTTTAGGAGAAACATATATTGCAACGGTAGACGGCTCTTACGGAACAAAAGGTTTTGTCACAACGGTGATTGACGAGCAGCAGTTTTCATATGACGTTATGTTTTCATGCGGTCCAACTCCGATGTTAAAAGCACTAGAAAATAATTATACAAACAAGCCGCTTTACATTTCTTTAGAAGAAAGAATGGGTTGTGGAATCGGTGCTTGTTTTGCATGTGTATGCAGAGAAAGTGAAGATTCTACGGCGTATAAAAAAATCTGCAGCGACGGTCCCGTCTTTCAAGCAGGGGAGGTGCTTCTATGAGTATGCTAAAAACGACATTGCCAGGATTAGATTTGAAAAATCCAATTATGCCCGCATCCGGCTGTTTTGGATTTGGGCGTGAGTATGCTCAATTTTATTCACTTGATGCACTTGGAGCCATTATGATTAAAGCGACTACTGCGGACACTCGTTTTGGCAATCCAACTCCTCGCGTAGCAGAAACATCTGCAGGAATGTTAAATGCGATTGGATTACAAAATCCTGGGTTAGAAAAAGTAATGAACGAAGAGCTCGTTTGGCTTCAGCAATATGATGTGCCGATTATCGCGAACGTAGCCGGTGCTTCAATTGAAGAATATGTGCACGTGGCAAAAGAAATTTCAACCGTATCAAATGTAAAAGCACTTGAATTGAATATTTCATGTCCTAACGTAAAAGAAGGCGGAATTGCGTTTGGCGTAGATCCTGTCATTGCTGCTCGTTTAACAAAAGCAGTAAAAGATGTTTCAAATGTTCCAGTTTATGTTAAACTATCACCAAACGTATCAAATATTGTAGACATGGCAATGGCTGTTGAAGAAGCCGGCGCGGATGGCTTAACGATGATCAATACGCTTCTCGGGATGCGTCTGGATTTGAAAACAGCTCAGCCGGTTTTAGCGAACGGCACAGGCGGACTGTCAGGACCTTCAATTAAACCGGTAGCGATTCGAATGGTGTATGAAGTGAGCCAAAAAGTGAACATTCCAATTATCGGTATGGGCGGAGTGACGACTGCTGAAGATGCACTTGAATTCTTATATGCAGGTGCAAGTGCAGTAGCGGTTGGGACAGCAAACTTTGTTGATCCGTATGTATGCCCGACCATCATTGACGAACTGCCAAGGCTATTAGCATCATTAGGGTACGAGCATGTTTCAGAATGTATTGGAAGGAGCTGGAAAAAGCGTGAAGCAACCGTTAATCATTGCTCTTGATTTTTCATCAATTAACGATGTACAGCAGTTTTTAATGCCTTTTCAACAAGAATCATTATTTGTGAAAGTAGGCATGGAACTGTTTTATAAAGAAGGGCTATCCATTATTTCTGCATTAAAAGAGCAAAACCACCAGATTTTCTTAGACTTAAAGCTTCATGATATTCCAAATACGGTAAAGCAAGGAATGAAGTCTTTGGCTTCTCTTGAAGTGGATTTGGTTAACGTTCACGCAGTCGGCGGGATGAACATGATGCAAGCAGCCGTTGAAGGACTTGACTTAGGAACCGCTGCTGGCAAAAAGCGTCCGGATTGTATTGCGGTTACTCAGCTAACGAGTACATCGGATGAAATGCTAAAAGAGCAGCAGCTCATTACCCACTCGATGCAAGAAGTGGTTACGCATTATGCAGCGCTTGCTAAAAAAAGCGGACTAGACGGCGTTGTATGTTCTACTCATGAAGTGCCTTCGATTCGAAAAGCAGCAGGAGAGGACTTTTTGACCGTAACGCCGGGTATTCGTATGGGCGCAGATTCAGTAGATGACCAAGTCCGTGTGGCAACGCCTCAGCTGGCGAGAGAATATGGCTCAAGTGCCATTGTGGTTGGACGTTCTATTACTAAAGCAAAAGACCCGCTTAAAGCATATTATGAGATGTTACAGCAGTGGAAAGGGGAGCGTATTACGCGATGACAAAACTACGAAAAGAAATTGCAAAACAATTAATTGATATTGAGGCAGTAAGCCTTCAACCGAACGATCCGTTTACGTGGGCCTCGGGAATTAAGTCGCCTATTTATTGTGACAACCGTCTAACGCTTAGCTACCCAAAAGTGCGAAAAGAAATTGCAAAAGGTCTGCAGCATTTAATTAAAACGTATTTTGCCAATGCAGAAGTGATTGCTGGTACCGCTACAGCTGGTATCCCTCATGCAGCATGGGTAAGTGAAGCGCTAGAGCTTCCAATGTGCTATGTGCGAAGCAAAGCAAAAGAACATGGCCAAGGAAATCAAATCGAAGGAAAAGTAACAAAAGGTCAAAAAGTAGTTGTGATTGAAGATTTGATTTCAACTGGAGGAAGTGTGTTTACCGCAGTCGATGCATTAAAAGCGCAGGGGTGTGAAGTGCTGGGAGTTGTGTCTATCTTTACATATGAGCTGGAAAAAGCGCGTCAGCTGTTTAAAGAAAAAGAACTTCAAGTTTATTCGCTAACAGACTACTCTACGCTAGTAGAAGCGGCAAACGAAGCGGGATACATTGAAGAAGAAGCGATGGACAAGCTATTTAAATGGCGTGAAAACCCTTCAGACCCTTCATGGATGAACTAAACTAGGTCATAATAAAACCCCCCCTTTCTATATAGAAAGAGGGGGTTTTATTATGACTGACGCAGCTTCAGTACAAGTTCTTCGCTAGGCGTTACGTACACCGTTTGCTGGTTATCGTACGTCACAAAACCAGGCTTGGCACCGCTTGGTTTTTTTACGTGGCGAATTTTTGTATAGTCCACGGGTACCGAACTTGAATTTTTAGCTTTACTAAAGTAAGCAGCAAGATGAGCCGCTTCTAAAATTGTTTCTTCTGAAGGCTCTTGGCTGCGGATAACAACGTGAGAACCCGGTATATCTTTCGTATGAAACCAAACGTCATCCCTAGCAGCAAGGCGATTTGTTAAATACTCATTTTGCTTATTGTTTTTTCCAACTAAAATCGTCGTGCCGTCGCTTGAAACGTATTGTTCAAGTGTAGGCGTGGTGTTTTTTTGTTTTTTCGCTTGTTTTTGCTGACGGTTGCGCAAATATCCTTCTTCCACAAGCTCTTCACGAATTTCTGCAATGTCTTTGTGAGTAGCAGTATCCATTTGCTGAATAAGTGATTCAAAATACTGTACTTCTTCGTTTGCTTTTTCAATTTGTTCGATTACAATCGAAACGGAATTTTTCGCTTTTTGATACTTTGTGAAATAGCTTTGAGCATTTTGAGACGGTGATTTTTGCGGATCTAATGAAATCGTAAGTGTACCGCTATTTTCATCATAATAATTAATAACATCCACTTTCGCATCTCCTTTTTTGACAAGGTGTAAATTTGCGGTAAGGAGTTCACCGGCTAGCTGATAATCAGATGCTTTTTCTGCATTTTGCAGCGTTTGCTCAAGTTTTTTTATTTTTTTCTCATTTTTCTTTTTCTCGGTAGAAATAAACTGTACTAAATCATGCGCTTGCTGCTTTACACGATCTCGCTCTGCTTTCCCGTAGTAATAGCGGTCAAGAAGCTCGCTGATGGTTGCATACGTTTTTTTCGTACCCTCTAAATGCGTTAATTCCAGTAAATAAAAGTAGTCTTTTTGATTAACGGTTGTCAGAGTCGGTGTAAACTGACCTTCTTTGATCAGCGTCATCGTTTCGACGAATGATTTTGGAAGGGTAGAACGATTCGCTAAGCCAGAGCGAAACACCACTTCATTTGCAATTAAAGGAGAAAGCCCCGAGAAGGTTTGCACTAGCTGGGTGGCTAACTTTCCGCTATTAAAATCAATTTTTTTAACCACGGTTTCTTCATCGGCTTCAAATGGATGAAGCTTATCTTGACTAGGAGGCAGTACGTAAGGTGCTCCGGGTAGAAGCGTACGGTGCCTGTTCAAGGCCATTGGAACGTGTTTAATGCTGTCGATAATCGTTTGTTTTTCTTTATCTACAAGCACAACATTACTATGTCTTCCCATGATTTCAATAATAAGCTGCTTGTACGTCACGTCGCCAATTTCATTTCGTCCTTTTGTTTCAATGACTAAAATGCGGTCCAATCCAAGCTGATACACGTGTTCAATAATGCTTCCTTCTAAATGTTTGCGAAGCAGCATACAAAACATAGGAGGCTCAGATGGATTTTCATAGGGCTCATTTGTAAAATGAACGCGTGAATAGTTAGGGTGAGCTGAGATTAAAAGTTTGCGGTTTTCACCTTTAGCGCGTACTTGTAAAATCAACTCGTTTGGAAACGGCTGATATATTTTTGAAATTCGTCCTGAAACCAAGGTCTCAGATAATTCTTGTAAAATGCCATATGTAAAAATACCATCAAATGACATAGTGCTCACATCCTTAAGTAATTGAAAATTGTCCTATAGAAAAGTATAGCATTTTTTAGGACGAGTCTGAATAAGCATACGATATAAGATTGTAACAATCTAATAGGTGCATTTACAAATAAAAGGGTGTGAAAAGATGCAATGAAATGGTATGAATTAGGTGAAAAAGCAATAGTAGAAGTAACAAAAACAGATAGGCAGCATGGTCTTACACACAAAGAAGTAAAAGCACGTCAGCAGCAGCAAGGATTTAATGAATTGACTGAAGGTGAGAAAAAACCGGCCATTCTTGTGTTTCTAGAGCAGTTTAAAGATTTTATGGTACTGGTTTTACTAGCTGCCACGCTTATTTCAGGGCTTTTAGGCGAATACATCGATGCGGTTGCTATTATTGCCATTGTAGTAATTAATGGATTTCTAGGTTTTTTTCAAGAAAGAAAAGCCGAGAAATCTCTTCATGCATTAAAAGAGCTTTCTGCTCCTCAAGTAGCAGCTATGCGTGAAGGGAAATGGGTTAAGTTACCATCTAAAGAGCTGGTAGTAGGAGACGTTGTAAAGTTTTCGAGCGGAGACCGTATCGGGGCTGACCTTCGAATTATGGAAGCTAAAAGTCTAGAAATTGAAGAATCAGCGCTTACGGGAGAGTCTTTGCCTGTTGCCAAGCAAATAAAAGCTTTGCCAGGAGATGAAGTGCCGCTTGGAGATCAGGACAATATGGCGTTTATGGGTACGCTTGTGACGCGAGGAAGCGGAACAGGTATCGTTGTAGGGATTGGAATGAAAACAGCGATGGGACAAATTGCTGATTTGCTTCAAAATGCTGAAGCCATGATTACTCCTCTTCAACGGAAGTTAGAGCAATTAGGTAAAATTTTAATCGTTGTAGCTCTTGCACTTACTGTATTAGTTGTCGGGATTGGTGTGCTGCAAGGTCATGATTTATACAGTATGTTCTTAGCGGGAGTTTCCTTAGCTGTTGCTGCCATACCCGAAGGTCTTCCTGCCATCGTAACCGTAGCGCTATCTCTTGGTGTACAGCGCATGATTAAGCAAAGATCCATTGTTCGCAAACTTCCTGCTGTTGAAACACTAGGATGCGCATCAGTCATTTGCTCAGACAAAACGGGCACATTAACGCAAAATAAAATGACGGTTACTCACCTCTGGTCAGGAGGAATGACGTGGAGGGTATCAGGGACAGGGTATGAACCTACGGGCGTATTTTCGCGAGAGGAAAGAGAAGTTGATACACGGAGTGAAAAACCGCTTCAGCAGCTTTTGGTGTTTGGTCTGCTTTGCAATCAAACGTCTATTTCGAGAAAAGATAAAGAATATGTCATCGACGGGGATCCTACTGAAGCGGCTTTGCTTGTGGCCGCGATGAAAGCGGGGCTGACAAAAGAAAACATTCAAAAGCAGTTTACGATTATTGAAGAGTTTCCATTTGATTCAACGCGTAAAATGATGAGTGTAGTCATTGAAGACGCATCTAATAAGCGCTATGTCATAACAAAAGGTGCTCCTGATGTGCTGCTTGTAAACAGCAAAAATATTTTGTGGGAAAGCAGACAACAAACGCTGTCGGTAACGGTTCATAATGAAGTAAAAGGAGCGATTGATCAGTTAGCTAGCCAAGCGCTTCGAACCATTGCGATTGCTTATCGGCCGTTAGGAGACCATGAGAGCGTTCATACAGAGAACGAAGCGGAAAAAGACCTTACTTTCCTCGGGCTTCAAGGAATGATTGATCCGCCAAGACCAGAAGTCAAGCAAGCGGTCAAAGAATGCCGAGACGCAGGAATCAAAACCGTTATGATTACAGGTGACCACGTTATTACAGCACAGGCGATTGCAAAACAGCTAGGCATTCTACCGAAAAACGGTCAAGTCTTGGAAGGAACGGATTTATCCAAAATGACGCAGGAAGAGCTAGAAGAAGTAGTGGATGATGTTTACGTATATGCCAGGGTATCGCCTGAACATAAACTTAAAATTGTTAAAGCTCTTCAAGCAAAAGATCACATTGTAGCTATGACGGGCGACGGCGTAAATGATGCACCGGCTATTAAAGCAGCAGACATAGGCATCGCGATGGGCATCACCGGGACAGACGTAGCAAAAGAAGCGTCTTCGCTCGTTTTGCTTGATGATAATTTTGCTACTATTAAATCAGCGATCAAAGAAGGACGAAACATCTATGAAAATATTCGAAAGTTTATCCGTTACTTGCTTGCATCAAATGTAGGAGAAATTTTAGTTATGCTCTTTGCAATGATTTTAGCACTTCCGCTTCCGCTAGTGCCAATTCAAATACTATGGGTAAACTTAGTAACAGACGGTTTGCCTGCGATGGCTCTTGGCTTAGACCAGCCGGAGGACAACGTGATGAAGCGTCATCCAAGGCATCCGCGCGAAGGTATTTTTGCAAGAGGATTAGGGTGGAAAGTAGTCAGCCGCGGATTTTTAATTGGAGCTGCTACACTTGCTGCATTCATGATTGTCTACGACAATGACCCAGATCGTCTGCAGTATGCTCAGACGATTGCATTTGCCACGCTTGTTATGGCACAGCTTATTCACGTATTTGACTGCCGAAGTGAAAAATCAATCTTTGATCGCAATCCATTTCAGAACTTATATCTTGTAGGAGCCGTTATTTCATCTATTATCCTTATGCTGGTGGCTATCTACTATCCGCCCCTGCAGCCTATTTTCCATACAATGGCCATTGCACCGCGGGAATGGCTCGTTATTTTAGGACTTGCAAGTCTTCCAACTTTTTTACTTGCCGGTTCACTTTTAACAAGAAAACCTTCATAAATTGTGCTATACTTTAATACAGGCTGTCCCAAATGAGAAAACTCATGAAGGCAGCCTTTACAGGTTGAATAAAGAAGAGAGATTTCTTTTTTTTGCTAACACTTTCTTTTATGATACTTTTTATGTAAGATGTACATAGTGGATGTGATGATAATGATAAAAAGTATGACTGGTTTTGGCCGCGGAAAAGCGGAAGTGGAAAATCGATCAGTAACAGTCGAAATGAAGTCTGTTAATCATCGTTTTTGTGAAATTGTTATTCGTATGCCAAGACAATTAATTGAAATTGAAGATAAAATAAAAAAAATCGTTCAAACATACATAAAACGTGGTAGAGTAGAAGTATTTGTTACTATTTCAGGTGAAGAAATGGCAAAAAAGAAACTCCAGACGGATTGGCAGCTGCTTGATGAATACATGCATGCGTTGCAGCAAGTAAAAGAAAAGCATGGACTGTCACAATCTGTTCAAATCCAAGACATTTTACACATGCCTGAAGTGATGACAACTTATGAAGAAGAAGCTGATCAGACGAGTATTCATGGTGCAATCTTTGAAGCTGTTGAAGCTGCTGTGCATCAGTTAGTGGATATGCGGAAACGAGAGGGATCAGAGCTGTATCACGATTTAATGGGGTACTTACAGGACATTCAAGACATTCGCGAAAAAATTACACAGCTTGCTCCTGAAGTTGCTGAACAATATCGCGAGCGTATTAAAAGAAAGCTGAGCGACTATTTAGAAGGTACTTTCGATGAGCAGCGAGTGCTGACAGAAGTAGCTATTTTTGCTGAAAAAGCAGATATTAGCGAAGAACTTACGCGAATTCAAAGCCATGTTTCACAATTTATTCAAGCATTAAATACACCTGATTCAGTAGGACGCAAGCTGGATTTTCTTGTTCAAGAGCTGAATCGTGAAATGAATACAATTGGTGCGAAGGCAAACAATGGTACTATTGCTCAGTATGTTATTAGTATGAAAGCACAATTAGAACGCATAAAAGAGCAGGTTCAAAATATTGAATAGCCTTCGTGTAAGATAAAGATTATATTGGTATAGCAGGAGGCTTCTTATGAGCGGTAAATTAGTGAACGTTGGATTTGGAAATTTTATTTCTTCTAATCGTATAATCTCTGTCGTTCATCCTGAATCAGCTCCAATCAAACGCATTATTCAAGATGCAAAAGATCGAGGCTCTTTAATAGATGCAACGCAAGGACGTAAAACACGATCTGTTATTGTTATGGATAGCGATCATGTTATTTTAGCTCCTGTACAGCCAGAAACTGTGTCACAGCGACTTATAAACAAAGAAGAATTATTAGAAGGGTAGGTCACTTGAACCGATGATTGAAAGAGGTTTATTAATTGTTCTTTCCGGACCATCAGGTGTTGGAAAAGGAACGGTACGAAAAGCATTGTTTGAGCAAGAAGACATTAAATTGCAGTATTCTATCTCTGCAACAACAAGAAAGCCCCGCGAAGGTGAAGTAGACGGCGTTGACTATTTCTTCAAACCACGCGAAGAGTTTGAGCGCATGATTGAAAACAAGAAGTTATTAGAGTGGGCTGAATACGTAGGTAACTACTACGGTACCCCGGTTGATTATGTAGAACAAACGTTATCTGAAGGAAAAGACGTATTTCTAGAAATTGAAGTGCAAGGTGCTCTTCAAGTGAAAGAAGCATTTCCAGAAGGTTTGTTCATCTTCTTGGCACCGCCGAGTTTATCAGAGCTTAAAAGTCGTATCGTAAATCGCGGTACTGAAACAGAAGATTTAATCAATAACCGTATGCGCGTGGCAAAAGAAGAAATTGAACTTATGGACGCCTACGATTATGTTGTAGAAAATGACAAAGTAGAAAATGCTTGTGCTCGCATCCGTGCTATCGTAACGGCTGAACACTGCCGTCGTGATCGTATTTCTGCGCGCTATAAAAGAATGCTGGAGGTAGAATAAACATGCTTTATCCATCAATTGATTCTCTAATGGAAAAATTAGATTCTAAGTACACGCTTGTGACAGTAGCTGCAAAACGTGCACGTCAATTACAGCTTCACAATGATACGCCGATTGAAAAGCCGGTTTCTTATAAGTTTGTAGGCTGTGCTCTAGAAGAAATTAATGCTGAACAATTAAGCTATAAGCAAGGTGTAGCAGAAGAA
This sequence comes from Priestia sp. JV24, assembly GCF_025910025.1. Taxonomy (NCBI): domain Bacteria; kingdom Bacillati; phylum Bacillota; class Bacilli; order Caryophanales; family Bacillaceae; genus Priestia; species Priestia sp. JV24. The sequence continues at coordinate 183,881 of NZ_JAPCIN010000023.1, read as the reverse complement.
GATTCTAAACATCAGTAAGTGAAAAAATAACAACCTACTTCATAGGTTGTTATTTTTTTGATGCTTTTATCTGTGTTCAAGCAGGATAGTGAATGTCTCACTACAAAAATGGTATAATAATTGAATTGAAAAGCTTTAGATAGTTACCCGATTAAACAAGCGGATGCTGGTTGAGCGGGATAAATAGATGGGGGCATAATGATGAAGGGAAAACGAATTTTATTATGTGTTAGCGGCGGAATCGCCGTATATAAAGCCGCAGCTTTAACAAGTAAATTAGTACAAGCGGGAGCGGAAGTTAAAGTAATGATGACTGCTTCAGCATGCGAGTTCGTAACGCCGCTTACGTTTCAAGCTCTGTCTCGAAACCCAGTTTATACAGATACGTTTGATGAAAAAGATCCATCTGTAATTGCACATATTGATTTAGCAGATTGGCCTGATTTAATTTTAGTAGCTCCTGCTACGGCAAATATGATAGGGAAAATAGCAAATGGTCTTGCAGATGATATGATTTCCACAACGTTGCTGGCTGCTACTGCACCTGTGTGGATTGCACCTGCAATGAATGTTCATATGTACGATCATCCAGCTGTTAAAAAAAATATGAGCACTCTTTCATCATTTGGTTACTCTTTTGTAGAACCAGGAGAAGGGTATTTGGCATGCGGTTATGTAGGAAAAGGTCGTCTTGAAGAGCCAGAAACAATTGTTTCACTAATCGGATCTTATTTTTCACAAGCATCACATACACAAAAGATCCTTGAAGGTGTTAATGTATTAGTTACAGCAGGACCTACGGTAGAACGCATTGATCCCGTCCGATTTTTCACCAATCGCTCTACTGGGAAAATGGGCTATGCCCTTGCAGAACAAGCTGCTAAGTTAGGTGCATCGGTAACACTTGTAACGGGACCGACGAATTTAGAGTATCCAAAAGGAGTGCAGGTTGTTCAAATTGAAAGTGCGCAGCAGATGCTTGAAGCTGTTATGCAGCGCTATCATGAAGCAGATGTTGTCATTAAATCAGCCGCAGTGGCAGATTATCGGCCAAAGCATGTGTTTGATCAAAAGATGAAAAAGCAGCCTGGTGAAGCAGTACTAGAGCTAGAGAGAACAACAGATATTTTACGCACGCTTGGAGAGCGAAAAGAACACCAGATTTTAGTCGGCTTTGCAGCAGAAACAGAACAAGTGGATGAATATGCACAAAAGAAACTTGCATCTAAAAACTTGGATATGATTGTAGCCAATAACGTGACGACAGAAGGAGCAGGTTTTGGGACGGATACAAATATTGTAACGCTCTATAAGCGAAGCGGAGAGTCTAAAGAACTTCCCATTCTTTCAAAACACGATGTAGCTACCGAGGTGTTAAAAGAAGTGAAGGAAATGTTAGAAGGGCTGAAAAAATGAATGTAGCTAGTGTAATTGTGGACGTGGCTGCTAAGCAAACAGATCGAGCTTTTGACTACGCTATTCCCGACAAATGGAAAGGAATTATTGTTCCGGGTATGCGAGTTGTCGTTCCGTTTGGTCCTAGAAAAGTTCAAGGGTTTGTGGTGGCTCTTAAAGAAGAGGCTGAAGTTAAGCGTGTTAAACCAATCGCTGACTTGCTTGATTTAACGCCGGTTCTGACTCCCGAACTGTTAGAGATTGGGCACTGGCTAACCGAAAAAACGCTTTGTTTTATGATATCGGCTTTTCAAGTCATGCTGCCTGCGGCGATGAAAGCAAAATATGATAAAGAACTGTCACTCCTTTCAAAAGAGGCATACGAACAGCTTCATGAGCAAGTAAAGCCGTTTTTTCAGTCAAGATCCTCGCTGAAGTGGAGTGAAGTAGAAAAAACAGCCGCTGCTCCTGCTTTTCACCGTGATATTCAAAAAGGTCTAATTGAAGTCGTCTACGTCGTGAAAAACAAAGGAAACAAAAAAACGGCAAAAGGCGTAAAACTGAATCAAAGCCTTGAAGAAATTCAGCAGTTTATGAGCGAGTTAAATAAGCAGGCAGAAAAGCAAAAACAAGTGCTGTCTTTTATGTTGAATCGAAATGAAGAAGTAGCTATAAAAGAAATAGCGGAAGATTTGCAGATTACCTCCGCTCCTATAAAAGCGCTGATTAACAAAGGGCTCTTAGCGGAAACGGAAATTGAAATATACCGTGATCCTTATCAAGATCGATACTTTACACCATCAAAGCCATTTCAATTGACCGATGAACAAGCTGAGGCAATCGCACCGATTCTGCAGGACATCGAAGAAAATCTTCACGATGTGTTTTTAATGTACGGAGTAACCGGAAGCGGAAAAACAGAAGTGTATCTCCAATCAATTGATCAAGTGCTAAAAAAAGGGAAAGAAGCGATTATGCTTGTTCCGGAGATTTCACTTACCCCTCAGATGGTCAAGCGTTTTAAAGAGCGATTCGGCTCAAAAGTTGCTGTACTTCATAGCGGCTTGTCTACTGGGGAAAAATACGATGAATGGCGAAAAATTCAGCGAAAAGAAGTATCCGTTGTAGTAGGGGCCCGCTCTGCTGTATTTGCTCCATTTGAAAATTTGGGCCTTCTTATTATCGATGAAGAACATGAGACGAGTTATAAACAAGAAGAAAACCCCCGTTATCATGCAAGAGATGTAGCTATTTACCGAGGGCAGCATCATCAGTGTCCAGTCATTTTAGGAAGTGCAACACCAACGCTTGAGTCCTTTGCAAGAGCGCAAAAAGGTGTGTATAAGCTACTGACGTTAAAGCAAAGAATGAATAAGTCATCAATGCCTTCGGTGGATATCGTTGATATGAGAGAAGAGCTTCGTAGCGGCAACCGCTCTATGTTTTCAACTATGCTGTTTGAAAAGATGAAAGACCGTTTGGAAAAAGGGGAGCAAATCGTTTTATTTTTAAATAAAAGAGGTCATTCTTCTTTTGTTATGTGCAGAGACTGCGGTTACGTTCCGACATGTGAGCATTGTGAAATTTCACTAACGTATCACCGCTATCAAAATAAATTAAAATGCCATTATTGCGGACACGAAGAACATGTGCACACTGAGTGCCCAGAATGCCACAGCGAACATATCCGCTTTTTCGGGTCTGGTACACAAAAAGTGGAAGAAGAATTAACAAAAGTGCTGCCCGAGGCTAGAGTTGTTCGAATGGATGTTGATACGACAAGCCGAAAAGGCGCCCATGAAAAGCTCCTGAACAAGTTTGCAAGTGGAGAAGCGCAAATTTTACTAGGGACGCAGATGATTGCGAAAGGACTGGACTTTCCAAACGTCACGCTTGTAGGCGTTTTAACAGCAGATACGATGCTGAATTTACCTGACTTTCGTGCATCTGAAAAAACGTTTCAGCTTTTAACACAAGTAAGCGGAAGAGCAGGACGCCACAAACTTCCAGGAGAAGTAGTGATTCAAACGTACACGCCTGAACACTACAGCATTCAACTTGCGAGTCAGCATGATTACGATGCGTTTTATAAGCACGAGATGGAAATTCGTAAAATGCACAAATACCCCCCTTTCTTTTACTTGGCGCTTGTAACGGTATCTCATGAAAATATTGCAAAAGTGGTGTCTGTTACAGACAAAATTTCGCAGTATCTGCGTCAGAAACTTTCGCCGCAAACAACGATCTTAGGGCCAGTCGCATCTCCGATTGCTAAGATAAAAGATAGATATCGCTATCAATGCATGTTAAAATACAAGCTGGAACCAAGCCTGATTCCGCTGTTGAAATATATATTAGAACGTTATCAAGCGGAAATGCAGAAGGAGAATTTAACGATCACTATTGATTTGAATCCATACTCGATGATGTAACTAGTCGTCTTGATGGCGTTAAAGAAGAAGCTTTTTGGATATAAATAGAAAGGATAAAGGAGGTGCCTATTTGGCTAAGCTTAAGCTTGTTTACCATCCTAATGAAGTACTTGAACAAGAATGTGAAGTCGTTAAGAACTTTGATAATAAATTAGCGAAATTACTAAACGGCATGTATGATTTAATGCTTGAAGCAGACGGTGTGGGTCTAGCTGCTCCTCAAGTAGGAGTTCTGCAGCAAGTGGCAGTGGTAGACGTGGATGACCGACACGGTAAAATTGAACTAATTAATCCGGTAATTATTGAGCAACGAGGCGAACAAATCGGTCCAGAAGGCTGCCTAAGTTTTCCGGGCCTTTTTGGTGACGTGGCTCGAGCTGATTATGTGAAAGTACGTGCGCAAAATCGTAAAGGAAAACCTTATTTTATAGAGGCAAAAGGTTTTTTAGCACGAGCAATTCAACATGAAATTGATCATTTACACGGTGTATTGTTCACGGAAAAAGTAACAAAGTATTACGAAGAGGATGAACTAGAAGGGTAGGTTTTACACGATGAAAGTCGTATTTATGGGAACGCCGGATTTTTCAGTGCCGGTTTTACAAACATTACTTAAAGATGGATATGAAGTGGTCGCAGTGGTTACACAGCCGGACCGACCAAAAGGACGCAAGCGCGTATTAACACCTCCTCCTGTAAAAGTTGAGGCGTTAAAGCATGAAATACCTGTACTGCAGCCAGAAAAGATTCGTTTAGAAGAAGAATATCAGCAAGTGTTAGCGTATGAGCCTGACCTAATTGTAACAGCGGCTTTTGGTCAAATTTTACCAACCCCTATTTTAGAAGCGCCTAAATACGGCTGTATTAACGTGCATGCTTCTCTGTTACCTGAACTGCGCGGAGGCGCGCCGATTCATTATTCAATTCTACAAGGTAAGCCGAAAACTGGTGTTACAATTATGTATATGGTAGAAAAATTAGATGCAGGTGATATCTTAACACAAGTAGAAGTTCCGATTGAAGAACGTGATCACGTTGGCACACTTCATGATAAACTCAGCGCTGCTGGTGCAAAATTGCTTTCAGAAACCATTCCTTCTCTTTTAAAAGGTGAAATTACGCCGATTAAACAAAACGATGACGAAGCGACATTTGCTTCTAACATTAAGCGTGAACAAGAGAAAATTGATTGGGCCCGTACAGGAGAAGAAATTTATAACCATATCCGCGGACTTCATCCTTGGCCCGTTGCTTATACAACAGCAGACGGTCAGGTCATGAAAATTTGGTGGGGAGAAAAAGTATCCGCATCAGGCAAACCGGGTACCGTTTTATCACTTGAAGAGGACGGATTTATAGTAGCAACTGGAAATGAAACAGCTATTAAAGTGACGGAACTTCAGCCGGCTGGAAAAAAACGTATGGATGCAGCGCAGTATTTACGAGGTACATCCGTGGAAGTCGGAACAGTATTAGGGGATGTCAATGAGTAAGTACAACGTTCGAGACATAGCTTTAGATATTTTACTAGCTATTGAAAAAAATCAGGCATTCAGCAATCTATTGTTAAATAACAGCATACAAAAACGGGGTATTCAAGGAAAAGATGCAGGGTTGTTAACGGAAATTGTGTATGGAACGATTCAAAGACGTGATACGTTAGATTACGGGTTAGCGCCTTTCTTGAAAAATCCAAAAAAGCTTCAGCCTTGGGTGCGAGTGCTGCTTCGTTTATCACTTTACCAAATGGTATATTTAGACCGAGTGCCTGACCGGGCAATCCTCCATGAAGCAGTAGAAATTGCCAAAAAACGCGGTCACAAAGGAATTGCCTCAATGGTAAACGGCGTTTTACGAAATATCCAGCGCAGCGGCACGCCTTCTTTAGAAGAAATACAAAATCCTGTGGAGCGCTTGGCGATTGAAACGAGTCATCCATTGTGGCTTGTAAAACGCTGGGTGGAACAATATGGATTGGACAAAACACGCGGAATCTGTTTAGCTAATTTAATGGCCCCTAAACAAACAATCCGAGTAAACAGTGCACGCTTTACGCAAAATGAAGTAAAAGAAGCGCTAGAAAAAGAAGGTATTGTTGTAGAACCAGGCCATTTTGTAGAAGAAGCGCTAGAAGTTCAAAAAGGAAATGCAGCTCATACACAAGCATTTCGTGAAGGAATGTTTACCGTTCAAGATGAAAGCTCTATGTTAGTGGCTCATGCGCTCGGTGCAGAGGCAGAAGAGCTAATTTTAGATAGCTGTGCTGCACCGGGAGGAAAATCAACTCATATTGCAGAGCAGCTTAGAAACAGTGGTAAAGTTATTTCCTTGGACATTCATGACCATAAAGTAAAGCTGATTGCCCAACAGGCAGAGCGTCTGCACCTTACCAATATTGAGCCGACGGTTCAAGACAGCCGCAAAGCAGGCGAACAGTTTGATAAAGAAATGTTTGACCGCATCTTAGTAGATGCTCCGTGCTCAGGTTTTGGTGTAATGAGACGTAAACCTGATTTGAAATATACAAAAACTGAGCAAGATGTAAAGCAGCTGGCGCGTATTCAACAAGATATTTTAAATGCGGTTGCGCCTTTATTAAAAAAAGGTGGGACCCTTGTATATAGTACATGTACAATTGACCGGGATGAAAATGGGGATGTTGTAGCAGCATTTTTAGCAGATCATGCTGATTTTCAAAAAGATGAAACACTCGCTGCACGCATGCCGCAAAAGCTTAAACAAAACGTAAAACATGGTGAAATTCAATTGCTGCCAGATGCACAAAGCGATGGGTTTTATATTGCATGTTTACAGAAGAAGGTGTAAAAATGGAAGAAGTAGCTAAAAGAAAAGCAAAAGCAGAAGAAAAAGCGCAAAAACCATCTATTTATTCATTAGAAATGAACGACCTAGAAAATTGGTTAGTAGAACACGGAGATAAGAAGTTCCGTGCTAAACAAATTTTTGACTGGTTATATGTTAAACGCGTAACGGACTTTGACGATATGTCAAACTTATCTAAAGGGTTACGTGAACAATTAAAAGACAAATTTGCATTAACGACATTAAAAACAGTCGTTCAGCAAACGTCTGGGGACGGCACGATGAAGTTTTTATTCGAACTCCATGACGGTTATACGATTGAAACAGTGCTTATGCGTCATGAATACGGAAATTCTGTCTGCGTAACGACTCAAGTTGGATGTCGCATTGGCTGTACGTTCTGTGCGTCTACTCTTGGCGGTTTAAAGCGTAACTTAGAAGCTGGAGAAATCGTAGCGCAAGTAGTAAAAGTACAAAAAGCGCTAGATGAACAAGGAGAACGCGTGAGCTCTGTCGTAATTATGGGTATTGGGGAGCCATTTGATAACTATGATGAAATGATGCGCTTCTTAAAAACAATTAACAGTGATGATGGATTAAATATTGGTGCACGTCATATCACAGTATCGACAAGTGGAATCATTCCGAAAATCTATAAGTTTGCTGATGAAAAAATGCAAATCAATTTTGCGATTTCACTTCACGCTCCAAACAATGACATCCGCTCACGCTTAATGCCCATTAACCGTGCGTACAAACTTCCTGATTTGATGGAAGCCATTAAATATTATACGGATAAAACGGGAAGACGTATTAGCTTTGAGTATGGTCTATTCGGAGGAGTAAACGATCAAGTAGAGCATGCCGAGGAATTAGCGGATTTGATTAAAGACGTGAAATGCCACGTGAACTTGATTCCGGTAAACTATGTGCCTGAGCGTGATTATGTTCGTACACCACGTGAACAGATTTTTGCATTTGAACGTACGCTTAAAAAGCGTGGCGTTAACGTGACTATTCGACGTGAGCAAGGTCATGATATCGATGCAGCTTGTGGCCAATTACGTGCGAAGGAGCGTAAAGAAGAGACGAGGTGATTGTATGGCAACTGTCTTCATGACAGACCGAGGGAGAGTTAGACAACACAATGAAGATAACGGAGGGGTATTTTTGAACCAACACAATCAGCTGCTTGCAATTGTGGCTGATGGTATGGGAGGTCATCGAGCTGGCGACGTCGCCAGTGAGATGGCGGTTCAAAAATTGCAAATAGCGTGGGCAGAAGCGGACAAAGTAACGTCTCCTGATGAGGCGACGCAGTGGATTCGTACGCATGTTTCGCAAATTAATCAAGATATTTATCAGTATGCTCAGGAGCATGAAGAGTGTAAAGGGATGGGTACAACAGTTGTACTTGCTTTATGCGCCGATACGTTTTGTGCGATTGGTAATATAGGAGACAGCAGATGCTATATTTCCAATGAATATGGATTTCAACAAGTAACAGAAGATCATTCCCTTGTGAATGAACTCGTAAAAAATGGTCAAATCACAAAAGAAGATGCCGAGCATCATCCACGAAAAAATATCTTATTGCGAGCACTAGGTACCGAAGAAAATGTTAGTTTAGATGTAAAAACAATTGAAGTGGAAAAAGAAGATCGATTATTATTATGTTCAGATGGACTGACAAATAAGGTAACGGAACAAAAGCTGAACGAAACGTTATCAACAAGTTCATCACTTCACGAAAAGGGTACGAGCCTGATTCAATTAGCAAATGAGCTTGGTGGAGAAGACAATATTACACTTGCAATTGTGGACTTTACATCTGAAAGTGGGTGAGAGTGTTGCTAATAGGTAGACGGCTAAACGACCGTTATAAGGTATTGCAAGTAATTGGTGGAGGCGGAATGGCAAACGTCTATTTAGGTCGCGACATGATTTTGGATCGTGATGTGGCAATTAAAGTGCTTCGTTTAGACTTTGCAAGTGACGATGCGTTTATAAAGCGTTTCCATCGAGAAGCACAATCTGCTACGAGTATTGCTCATCCTAATATTGTCAGTATTTATGATGTTGGAGAAGAAGAAGATATTTATTATATCATCATGGAATATGTACCGGGTATGACATTAAAGCAATACATTCTGCAAGAATCACCACTATCTCTTGATAAAGCCATACATATTATGACGCAGATTACATCAGCTATTGCCCATGCTCATCAGTACGGAATTATTCATCGGGATATTAAGCCTCAAAATATTTTAATTGATCATGATGATACCATTAAAGTTACTGACTTCGGCATTGCCGTAGCACTAAGTTCTACAACCATTACGCATACTAATTCTGTTTTGGGCTCTGTTCATTATTTATCTCCTGAACAGGCACGGGGAGGGCTTGCGAATAAGCGTTCTGATATTTATTCGCTTGGCATCGTCCTATTTGAATTGCTAACGGGTCGAGTCCCTTTTTCTGGGGAATCGGCTGTGTCAATTGCATTAAAACATTTACAGACAGAAACACCTTCTCCAAAAAGATGGAATCCATCTATCCCTCAAAGCGTGGAGAATGTTGTATTAAAAGCAACAACTAAAGATCCATTTTACCGATACAGTTCCGTCGAAGAACTCGAAGCGGATTTACAGTCTGCTGTTCATCCAAATCGTTATAATGAACAAAGGTTTACGGTGCCTGATGATGAAGAAGTGACAAAAGCCATTCCAGTTATTAAGGAGGATTTTGTTGAATCCGAAGAAACGCACGTACCTGTGAGAAAACCTCCTCACTTAGAGCGCGAAGAACAAGAGGAAGAAGAGTTAAAGCCGAAGAAAAAAAAGAAGAAAAAGAAAAAAGGCAAAAGCAAGCTGATTGTAACGCTTGTTTTAATTTTTTTGCTGCTGGCAGCTGCTAGCGTAGCCGCCGTTACATTTATTCCGGCTTTATTACTGCCAAAAGACGTAAAGGTTCCTGATTTACATAATCAAGATTATGAATCAGCAGTAACCGATTTAGTTTCTTTAGGCTTTAAAGTGAAGAATCCTAAAGATATATCCGATAATGAGGTGGAAGAAGGCGACGTGGTTAAAACGATGCCAGAAGCGGGAGACGTTATCAAAGAAGGATCTAATGTCATTATTTATCGAAGTACAGGAAAGAAAAAAGAAGCATTTAACCGGTACATTGGAAGAAGCTTTACGGAAGTAAAAAGTCTGTTAGAAAAGCAGAATTATAAAGATATCCAATCCATCGAAGTTGAAAGCACAGAACCAAAAGGCAATATTACAGATCAGACGCCTAAAGAAACCGAACAAGTCGTGCCAGAGGATACAACGGTTACGCTATGGGTAAGTAAGGGGCCGCCGAAGATTACATTAAAGGATTTCTCGGGCTGGACGGAAAAAAGCGTAAAAGATTATGCATCAGATGAAGATATTGAAGTGGATGTAAAAACAGCGTATTCCGACACTGTTGAAAAAGGTCTTGTGATGTCTCAAAAGCCTGCAGCGGAGCAGAGTATCGAGCAAGGTGATAAGCTCACCATTACGGTCTCAATGGGCAAGGAGCCAAAAGCTCCTCAAACGGTATCAGTGGATGTGACTATTCCGTATAAAGAAGAGACTGACACCGAAGCAAGCACGGAACAAGGCGACGCAACGGAAACAGGCGATGCCACCGGAACAGAAGAGGAAAAGCCAAAGCCGCAAAAAGTACAAATTTATATCGAAGATGCAGATAACGATATGTCCGTTCCTGCTAAAGAACTAACGATTACTGAAACAACAAAAGAATCGTTCGATGTTTTAGTTGATGAAAATGAAAAAGCGTCTTATAAAATTGTCCGAGACGGGGAAGTTATTGAAGAAAAAGACGTTGAATATCCAGAGTGATAGGAGTGAGGTTATGCCAGAAGGAAGAATTATTAAATCCCTTAGCGGATTTTATTATGTTCTTCATGACGGACAAGTAACGCAATGTCGAGGACGAGGTGTTTTTCGTAAAAAGAAAGTAACGCCTTTAGTCGGTGACAATGTAGTATTTCAGGCAGAAAATAAGCTTGAAGGATATATACTTGAAATTAAAGAACGTAAAAATGAATTAGTTCGTCCCCCAATTTCAAATGTTGATCAGGCGCTGCTTGTTTTTTCAGCGATTGAACCTGATTTTAGCACGATGCTTCTTGACCGATTTTTAGTGTTAGTGGAGTCTAATCATATTGAACCTATTATTTGTATTTCAAAAGTAGATCTTTTATCACAGCAGCAAAAGCAAGAAATCGAGCAATATGCCGAAGAATATCGTAAAATAGGATATGAGGTCATTTTAACGTCGACAGTCACAGAAAAAGGCATGGAACAAATTCAGCCGTTATTTGAAGATCGCGTAACGGTTATTGCCGGACAGTCAGGTGTAGGTAAATCTTCATTGTTAAATACACTTAAACCAGAGCTTGAGTTAAAGACAAATGATATTTCAATGTCACTTGGAAGAGGAAAGCATACAACACGTCATGTAGAACTGATTTCGTTTGGTGAAGGTTTAGTAGCCGATACGCCAGGCTTTAGCTCACTGGAATTTTTAACGTTAGAAGTAGAAGAGTTAACCCATTGTTTTCCTGAAATGTCGCGTTTGAGTGAACAGTGTAAATTTCGAGGTTGTTTGCATGTGAAAGAACCGAAATGTGCGGTGAAAGAAGCATACGAACAAAAAGAAATTCCGAGTTATCGCTACGAACATTACTTGCAATTTATTGAGGAAATTAAGCAAAGAAAGCCGAGGTATTAAAAATGACAAAAATCGCACCTTCCATTTTATCTGCCAATTTTTCAAAGCTTGCTGAAGAAATTCGTGAAGTTGAAGCAGGTGGAGCAGACTACATCCATATCGACGTTATGGATGGCCATTTTGTTCCTAATATTACAATTGGACCGCTTATCGTTGAGGCTGTACGCCCTGTCACAACACTGCCATTAGATGTGCATTTAATGATTGAAAACCCAGATCAATACGTTCCAATGTTTGCAAAGGCAGGTGCTGATATTTTAACGGTACATGCTGAAGCGTGTACTCATTTGCACCGCACCATTCAATTAATCAAAGAACACGGCATGAAAGCAGGCGTTGCTTTAAATCCTGCAACGCCAATTGACGTGGTAAAGCATATCTTAGAAGATATCGATCTTATTTTATTAATGACGGTGAACCCAGGCTTTGGAGGGCAAAACTTCATTCCAAATGTACTGCCGAAAATTGAGCAAATCTCTCAGCTTATTGAAATTCGTCACCTTTCTATTGAAGTAGAGGTTGATGGAGGAATTAATGAAGAAACAGCAAGAAAATGTGTGGAAGCAGGAGCAAATGTCTTAGTGGCTGGCTCAGCTATTTATAACCAAGAAGACCGAGCTGGCGCAATTAGTCAAATTCGCACAACTGTTCAAGCGTAAGTAATAAAAGCTGCTGTGTACAACGAGTAGAACTTGTACACAGCAGCTTTTTCTTTTAGGATAAAGAAAACATATTTATTTCGTTCATTTTTTAATAGAAAAGGAGCATATACATAATGAAAATTCATATTCTAGCAGGGGGACCGGATGAACATATGCCGCCCCTGCACCAGTCAAACGATGTAAAGTGGGTAGGAGTAGACCGCGGCGTATTCCTTCTTCTTCAGCAAGACATTTTGCCCGTAAAAGCATTTGGAGATTTTGATTCCATTACAAATGCACAGCTTAAGCTAGTGAGAGAAGCATTACAAGATGTTGAATTGTATCCTGCAGAAAAAGATGCAACGGATTTGGAACTTGCTTTTGAGTGGGCAATAGGGCAAAAACCGGAAAGTATTTGTATCTTTGGAGCAACAGGTGGAAGGCTTGACCACATGTTTGGAAGCATTCAGCTCCTGTACAAAGGGTTAAAAGAGAAAGCGAATGTACAAATGATTGACAATCAAAATATCATTCAATTGTTTGAACCAGGCACTTATCATGTTGATCGTTTAAAGGAGTTTCACTATATTTCATTCGTTCCTTTTGCAGGCGGTGTAAAAGAGCTTACGCTAGAAGGTTTCAAATATCCGCTCAATAAGCATGAAGTAGAACTCGGCTCAACTTTATGTATTAGCAATGAACTTATTCAACAAAGAGGTACTTTTTCATTTACAAAAGGCATATTAATGATGGTAAGAAGCAATGATAAACGTTGCTTGTGATGAAGTATGGAAAATGAGAGCAGGACATAGGGCTTTCTTTAAAAGGAGATAAAGTGTGGAGACGGTTAGGAGGGACAGTATGAAATTCTATACAATCAAACTTCCAAAGTTTTTAGGTGGCATCGTAAAGGTCATGCTTAATTCGTTCAAAAAAGATTAACAACGCTGGAATAATAAAAGAAGCACCATAAAATATGGTGCTTTTTCATTATAAAGATTAAACGCGTTGAACTTTACCAGACTTAAGGGCTCTAGCTGAAACGTACACACGTTTTGGTTTACCGTTCACTAAGATACGTACTTTTTGAACGTTAGCACCCCATTTACGCTTAGTAGCGTTCATTGCGTGAGAACGTGCGTTACCTGAACGAGCTTTTCTACCAGTTACTACACATTTGCGTGCCATGATTTTCCCTCCTAACACCAAAAAAACTACTCAATTCTGTTTTGAGAAATACTATATTAATTTATCACAGCCTTACAGAGAATGCAATAGTTCTGGAGAAAAGCTTTCAAGAAATTTTCCTTGACATATAAAATGAATCTATGTTCAATAATATAGAGAGTAGAAATAGGTATAACTTGGGCTATTACTCATTTTAAGATAAGTTGATACCTAATACTGTCATCTTTAAAAGGGACAAGCTGGACGCCTCTTTTAAAACGAGATTGATTATAGTAGAATATTTATAACCTATGAAAGTAGAAAGGGGAACGAGTATGTCCATCGAAATGAAAACGAAGTATGGTCAAATTGATATCTCTACAGATGTAATTGCAACAATTGCTGGAGGAGCAGCTGTTGATTGTTACGGGATTGTGGGAATGGCTTCAAAAAATCAGCTTAAAGATGGTCTTACAGAAATTCTTCGCAAAGAAAACTTTACACGAGGTATTGTGGTAAGACAAGAAGAGGATGACGTACATATCGACATGTACATTATCGTAAGCTATGGAACAAAAATTTCTGAAATTGCTCATAATGTGCAAACAAAAGTAAAATACACACTGGAACAAACGGTTGGTTTAACGGTTGATTCAGTAAATATTTATGTGCAGGGTGTTCGTGTAACGAACGTTTAATTAAGGAGGAAGATTCGTGTCAATGACAACGTTGGACGGAAAGCGGTTTAGAGAAATGGTGCTTCAAGGAGCCCAGCATCTATCTAACAATGCAGATTATGTAGATGCGCTGAACGTTTTTCCTGTACCAGATGGTGATACTGGAACAAATATGAACTTATCGATTACGTCTGGTGCTAAAGAAGTAAAAAATAAACTATCTGATCACATCGGCCAAGTGAGTCAAGCTTTGTCTAAGGGCTTATTGATGGGGGCGCGCGGTAATTCAGGAGTTATTTTATCTCAATTATTCCGCGGTTTTGCGAAATCGGTTGAGCAAAAGTCAGCGATTACAACAGTTGAGTTTGCTGAAGCTCTTGAGCTTGGGGTAGAAACTGCTTATAAAGCTGTTATGAAACCAATCGAAGGAACCATTTTAACAGTAGCTAAGGATACTGCTAAAAAAGCAACGGCTATTGCTAAAAAGCAACCTGATATGATTCTGTTCATGGAAGAAGTACTTAAGGAAGCTAATGCTTCGTTAAATCGCACGCCAGATCTTTTACCCGTGTTAAAAGAAGTAGGCGTAGTGGATAGCGGAGGTCAAGGGCTTGTTTTAATTTATGAAGGGTTTTTAGCTGAATTAAAAGGTGAAAAACTTCCGGGTGTACCCATGTCAGCTCCTTCGATGAATGAACTCGTAAATGCTGAGCATCATAAGCATGCACAAAGCTATATGAATACAGAAGATATTGAATTTGGCTATTGTACAGAATTTATGGTAAGGCTGGAAGAGGATAAGCCTGCAGCTAAAACATTTTCTGAAGAAACGTTTCGTCAAGACTTAAGCAAATGGGGCGACTCATTGCTTGTAGTATCTGATGATGAAATCGTGAAAGTTCATATTCACGCTGAGCATCCTGGAGAAGTGTTAAACTACGGGCAACAGTATGGAAGTTTAATTAAAATGAAGATTGAAAACATGAGAGAACAGCATAGCAGCATTGTTTCAGGTGAAGAAAAGCCTGCAGTAAAAAATGCTGAAAAACAGCCCTTTGGCATTGTTACTGTGTCAATGGGAAAAGGAATTGCTGAATTGTTCAAGAGCCTTGGGGCAACGGTTGTTATTGAAGGCGGACAAACAATGAATCCAAGTACGGAGGATATTGTCAAAGCGATTGAAGAAACAAATGCTGAACAGGTACTGATTTTACCTAATAACGGAAATATTGTGATGGCTGCTAACCAAGCGGCTGCTGTTGCCGGCAGTCACGTTTCGGTTGTCCCGTCTAAAACGGTTCCTCAAGGAATGACAGCGCTGCTATCATTTAATCCTCAGCAAAGCTTAAAAGAAAACGAGGAAGTAATGACTGAAGCTCTACAGCACGTGAAAACAGGACAAGTAACGTATGCAGTTCGCGATACAAATATTGATGGTCTTGAATTAGCTAAAGGCGATTTTATGGGTATTGCCGAAAAGAAAATCGTTGTAAAAGATTCAGAGAAATTAGAAGCAGCAAAAAAGCTATTGACTTATATGATTGATGACGAAGCGGAAATCCTTACAATTCTTCAAGGAGAGGATGTCTCAGACGATGAAGCTGAAGCGCTAACATCTTTTGTAGAAGAAACGTTTGAAGAAGTTGAGGTAGAGCTTCATAAAGGAGATCAACCTTTATATTCTTACATTTTTGCAATTGAATAGCCAAAAAAGAAGCATCCCTCCCGAGGGGCGCTTCTTTTTTGATGTTTTTTAAGTTGAATACGAACTATTTTATTATTAATTGTTGTAATTGTTCGGTATATTAGGTATATTAGTTGAAAAGAACCCGTTTATATGGTAGTTTTGAAAACTGATTAAGTCAAATGTGAAAGAAAACAGCATGAGAGGAGAGACAACAGTGGATATTTTAAAAGGAACAGGTTTATTATTATTAGTTTTATTTTTATTTTGGTTGTTTAGCAACAAGGCACCTTATGGCATGAAAGCAATGGGGGCGCTGGCAAGCGGAGCGGTAGCTGCGTTTCTCGTAGAGGCCTTTCAGTCATATGTAGGAGGAGATTTACTAGGTATTTCATTCCTGGGTGAAGTTGGAAAGGCTGCAGGAGGAATGGGAGGAGTTGCGGCGGCAGCATTAGTTGCTTTGGCGTTAGGCGTATCTCCTGTATATGCTCTTATGATGGGGGTGGTGTGTTCAGGGCTAGGCTTGCTCCCTGGATTTTTTGCGGGATACCTCATGGCATTTGTAGTGAAATTTATTGAGAAAAAGGCACCTGCTGGTCTAGACTTATTAGGGAACATCTTAATTGCAGCACCTTTAACAAGATTAATTGGTAATGCATTCTCACCTATTGTAGATGCGACGCTTTTAAATATTGGAGGAATTATCAAAGACACAACAAGTGCTAGCCCTATTTTAATGGGAATTATTTTAGGCGGAGTTATCACAGTAGTAGCAACGGCTCCGCTTAGCTCAATGGCTTTAACGGCTATGCTAGGGTTAACGGGATTGCCTATGGCGATTGGAGCTCTTGCTGTGTTTGGTTCTTCTTTCATGAACTATGTGCTGTTTGATCGATTAAAAATTGGGGATCGTCGTACAACCATTTCAGTTGCAGTTGAACCTTTAACACAAGCGAATATTATTTCAGCAAATCCGATTCCTATCTACATTACAAACTTTGTTGGAGGTGCACTAGCCGGTGTGGTTGTGGCTCTGTTCGGATTGGTAAATGATGCTGCAGGCACGGCAACGCCAATCGCAGGACTTGCAGTGATGTTTGGGTTTAATGACCCTATGAAGGTCACAATTTGTGCAGTACTTTGCGCACTAGCGGGAGCATTAGCTGGGTTTATAGGTTCAGTTGTTTTTAAAAACTTTAAAATTAAAACAGTAGACGATGTAGCTTCCGAGCAAGAAGCAGCTTAAGTAATTCATCTTTTCCTGCATAATATAGTAAAAAAAGCGGTGTGCTTATCTTATTTTTATGGATAAATACACCGCTTTTTTTGTACGTGAGTCCCTAATAAAAATGAGAATTTTTAAATTTTTTAAGAGCGTGAAACAAAGCTTCCAAAAAGTCAAAAGCTCAAGTAACATATAAGTAATAACAATGTCTAAATAGCAGGGGGAAAATCCTTATGAAATATAAATCTGTCTTTGATATTATTGGTCCGGTAATGATTGGACCATCTAGCTCACATACAGCTGGTGCAGCGCGTATTGGACGCGTTGCACGAACGCTTTTTGGCAAGCAGCCCACAAAAGTTGTGGTTTCACTGTACGGTTCTTTTGCTCAAACGTATAAAGGGCACGGAACAGACGTAGCGCTGATTGGCGGTATTTTAGATTTTGATACGTTCGACCAGCGTATTCCGCAATCTTTGGACTTAGCTAAAAAAGAAGGAATGGACGTCACATTTGTTGAGGAAGCGGCAATCACAGATCACCCGAATACTGCTCGCATCAAAATGAGCGACGGATTAAAGGAAATTGAAGTTGTTGGAATTTCAATTGGTGGAGGAAAAATTCAAATTACGGAGCTGAACGGATTTGAATTAAATTTATCAGGCATGAATCCAGCTATTCTCGTTGTGCATAATGACCGATTTGGTGCCATTGCGACCGTTACGAATATTTTGATGAAACACTCAATTAATATCGGACATATGGAAGTATCTCGCAAAGAGCGCGGAGAAGTAGCGCTCATGGCAATTGAAATGGATACGAATATTGAAGATGATGTAATTGAAGAGTTAAAAACATTGCCTCACATTATTCAAGTAACAAGAATGGTTGAGTAGGATAGAGCGAATAGGACCGGCTTGAGAGAATAACTGGAGCCGAGTGATTATAGATGATTCTAAAGTGAAAATAAGACAGAATGATAGCGGAGGTTACTATATGTTTCGAAACGTAGCAGAACTAGTAGAATTAGCAGAAAGTCAAAATGTAAAAATTGCAGAGATTATGATTCAACAGGAAATAGATATCACGGGAGTTACTCGTGAAGAAATCATGGGAAAAATGGACCGGAACTTAACGGTTATGGAAGAAGCGGTTGAACGCGGTTTAAAAGGGGTACAGTCTGTTACAGGTTTAACAGGCGGAGATGCAGTGCTGCTTCAAAACTATATTCAAAGTGGAAAATCTTTATCTGGAAATTTAATTTTAGATGCAGTCAGCAAAGCTGTAGCGACAAACGAAGTAAATGCGGCAATGGGGACAATCTGTGCAACACCTACTGCTGGATCTGCTGGAGTAGTGCCAGGAACGCTGTTTGCAGTGCAACATAAGCTAAACCCAACTCGTAAAGAAATGATTGAATTTCTATTTACATCAGGTGCTTTTGGGTTTGTTGTAGCCAATAATGCGTCTATTTCAGGAGCAGCAGGTGGATGTCAAGCAGAAGTTGGTTCAGCTTCAGGTATGGCAGCGGCAGCGATTGTTGAAATGGCAGGAGGTACACCGAGTCAGGCAGCTGAAGCAATGGCAATTACTCTCAAAAATATGCTAGGATTAGTATGTGACCCAGTAGCGGGGCTAGTAGAAGTTCCATGTGTGAAACGAAACGCAATGGGAGCGGCGAATGCAATGATTGCAGCAGATATGGCCTTAGCAGGCATTACAAGTCGTATTCCATGTGATGAAGTCATTGATGCTATGTATAAAATTGGTCAAACAATGCCGGTTGCATTACGAGAAACTGCACAAGGAGGCTTAGCGGCAACACCAACAGGTCGCGAGCTTGAAGCGAAGATCTTTGGTATTGCATTAAATAAAAGTGAATGAACTAACAACTATTTCAATTAAAACCATTAAAGGTATTGGAGAGGAAACAGCACAAGCATTAGAGGATATGCATATTCATAGTGTGCATGACTTGTTAGAACATTTCCCATACCGCTATGAAGATTATGAGTTAAAAGATTTGGCTGAAGCAAAGCACGACGAAAAGGTCACCGTAGAAGGAAAGGTTCACAGCGTCCCCTCGCTTACGTATTACGGAAAAAAGCGTTCGCGCCTTACGTTTCGGCTGCTAGTAAACCGCTATTTGATTACGGTTACTTGTTTTAATCGCCCATACTATAAATCAAAGTTAGAAATCGATCAAACTGTTACGGTTACGGGGAAATGGGATCAGCACCGGCAAACGCTTAACTTGCAGGAGCTTCAATTTTCTCCGTTTGTTAAAAATCAAACGATTGAGCCTGTTTACTCGGTTAAAGGCAACTTAACGGTCAAAGGAATGCGGAAGTTCGTCTCTCTTGCGTTGAAGAATTATGGCAGTAGCATTCAGGATATGCTCCCGGCCTCTATTCGTTCTAGATACAAACTAGTAACGCGTGAAGAAGCGGTTAGAAGTATTCACTTACCTCGTGATCATGAAGATTTAAAACAAGCAAGACGTCGATTTGTCTATGAAGAATTTCTACTTTTTCAATTAAAAATGCAGGCGCTTAGAAAGCGCGAAAGAGAAGAAACGCCTGGAATGAAGCAAGCATTTGATTCAACTGAGCTGGTAAACTTCACGAACCTGCTGCCGTTTCCGTTAACAAACGCTCAAAAACGTGTAGTAAACGAAATTACGCACGATATGAAATCGCCTTATCGCATGAATCGCTTGCTGCAAGGTGATGTAGGGTCAGGTAAAACAGTCGTAGCAGCGGTTGCTTTATACGCCACTGTTTTAGCAGGGCATCAAGGTGCTTTAATGGTACCGACTGAAATTTTAGCTGAACAGCATGCTGAGTCATTGACTGCGATGCTTGAAAAGGTAGGCATCAGCGTAGGCTTGCTAACAGGGTCTGTTAAAGGAAAAGCAAGAAGAGAGCTGCTTCAGCGAGTGAAAAACGGAGATGTTCATGTATTAGTAGGTACACATGCCTTAATTCAAGACGAAGTTATATATAGTAGTTTAGGGCTCGTCATTACGGATGAACAGCACCGCTTTGGAGTTGGGCAGCGCCGGGTTTTACGTGAAAAAGGTGAGAGTCCGGATGTACTGTTTATGACGGCGACTCCTATTCCAAGAACCCTTGCTATTACGGTATTTGGAGAAATGGATGTGTCCATTATCGATGAAATGCCAGCAGGACGTAAGGCAATTGAAACATACTGGGTAAAACATGATATGCTTGAACGTATTTTACATTTCGTTGAAAAAGAAATACATGACGGCAGACAAGCTTACGTTATTTGTCCGTTGATTGAAGAATCGGACAAGCTGGATGTTCAAAATGCAATTGATGTGCATGCAACACTCGCTCACTATTTTAATGGAAAAGCAAGCGTTGGTCTCATGCACGGAAGGTTGTCAGCTGATGAAAAAGAAGAAGTGATGAAACAGTTTAGCGTAAATGACGTGCAGATTTTAGTATCAACAACGGTTGTAGAAGTAGGAGTGAACGTTCCGAATGCAACCGTGATGGTCATTTATGATGCAGAGCGCTTTGGGTTATCTCAGCTTCATCAGCTAAGAGGACGCGTAGGGCGAGGAGATGCACAGTCGTATTGTATTCTGCTCGCAGATCCGAAATCAGAAGTTGGAAAAGAACGAATGACCATTATGACGGAAACAAACGATGGATTTGTATTATCAGAAAGAGACTTAGAGCTTCGTGGGCCTGGTGATTTCTTTGGTAGAAAACAAAGCGGGATGCCTGAGTTTAAAGTAGCCGATATGGTGCACGATTACCGTGCGCTTGAAGTAGCTCGAGAAGATGCTGCTAAGCTTGTAAATTCCGACAGCTTTTGGACAGAAGATCAGTTTGCACTGCTGAGAATACAATTAGAAGCAACGGGCGTATTGACTGGAGAAAAATTTGATTAGTAAAAGAGACTGAAACAAAGTAGTTTAGTTGAAGGAAAATCCGAACGATCAATCGTTCGGATTTTTTTCATTGTGATGATGAACGTAGATTTCATGTATGTGATGGGTATGTAGGTGCTTCTAACTGTTAAGTGAAGGGCAAGGCACTCCTGCGGGGAAAGCGGAATAGATGAGACCCCGCAGAAGCGTAAGGAACAAGGAGGATCACGGGCCGGCCGCGGAAAGCGAAGTCTTGCACGGAAATCAGCAGCGGTGTAACAAGCAATCTATACGAGCGCCTTTATCCCATTTGTTCATCTTTAGATTGAAGTGATCTAGTTATGTCTCAATCTCTTTTCGTCTATAAAGATAAAAAGCGGCTTAGTGTGAAAGAGTTAGCGGCTGGTGGCCATTAATACGACGTCAATGAACAGAATACAGCATGTGAAAAATGTTGCAATTAGAAGGCAATGATTATATACTGCTATTAGTACCTAGTATTAAAAGTTCGGATGGTGGACAATGAAGCGCAGTAAAAAAGAAAGACAGCATCTATTAAAAACGACAATTGAAGAAAACCCATTTATTACGGATGAAGAACTAGCAGACCGTTTTTCAGTGAGCGTTCAAACAATTCGATTAGACCGCCTAGAGTTGTCGATTCCTGAACTGCGAGAACGTATTAAGCATGTAGCTTCAAAACAACTAGACGAGGAAGTGCGTTCGCTTCCGATTGAAGAAGTAATTGGAGAAGTTATCGACATTGAACTAGATCAATCAGCGATATCTATTTTTGATGTGAAAACAGAGCATGTGTTTCAGCGTAATCAAATCGCTCGTGGTCACCACCTTTTTGCGCAAGCTAATTCGTTAGCTGTCGCTGTTATTAACAATGAACTAGCGCTCACAGCAGATGCGTCGATCCGTTATCATCGCCCTGTTAAGCTTCATGAACGAGTGATAGCAAAAGCGAAAGTTCTGTCAACTAGTGAAGTGCGAACCACCGTTGAGGTAAACAGCTATGTAGGGCAAGAGCAAGTGTTCTCTGGCACTTTTAAAATGTATCGTTCTACAAAGGATAAATAATAAAAAGGATGAGACGCAACATGAAACTAGCTATTGATGCAATGGGCGGAGATCATGCACCGAAAGCCATTATTGAAGGTGTAGAAAAAGCTACTGCTCAATTTAAAGAATTACATATTACGTTAATTGGAAACGAAACAGAAATAAAAAAATATTTAACAAATTCAGATCGTATTTCGATTATTCATACAGAAGAAACCATTGATGCAACTGATGAGCCAGTGCGAGCTGTGCGCCGCAAAAAACAAGCATCTATGGTATTAATGGCAAATGAAGTAGCCGAAGGTCGTGCTGACGCTTGTATTTCAGCAGGAAATACAGGGGCGTTAATGACAGCGGGACTTTTTATTGTAGGTCGCATCAAAGGTATTGAACGTCCAGCACTTGCTCCGACGCTTCCGACACTAGATGGAAAAGGGTTTTTAATGCTAGACGTTGGTGCAAACGTTGATGCCAAGCCTGAACATTTGCTCCAGTACGCTGTGATGGGGTCTGTGTATGCCGAAAAAGTACGCGGCATTCAAGCTCCTAGAGTGGGACTGCTGAACATTGGAACTGAGGATAAAAAAGGAAACGATTTAACAAAGCAAGCCTTTCAGCTACTAAAAAATGCTGATCTTAATTTTGTGGGCAACGTGGAATCCCGTGATTTGCTAAACGGCGTAGCGGATGTGGTTGTAACAGATGGTTTTACAGGGAATATGACTCTTAAGAGCATTGAAGGAACGGCGCTTTCCTTGTTTTCTATGATTAAACAAGAATTAATGAGCACGTTAAAAAGCAAGTTAGCTGCAGCAGTGCTAAAGCCTCAGCTGCAGGGGTTAAAAGCGAAAATGGATTACAGTGAATATGGAGGCGCAGGGCTGTTTGGATTGCATGCGCCTGTTATCAAAGCGCACGGTTCGTCGGATGCGAATGCAGTATTTAGCGCGATTAAGCAAGCTGTGAATATGGTGGAAAACAATGTGTCTTCCACTATTCAAAAAGCAATCGAACAAACTGCTAATGAAGAAAAGGAGAGATAAGAAATGGGGAAAATTGCTTTTATCTTTCCAGGCCAAGGGTCACAAACTGTTGGTATGGGAAAAGATTTATATGATGGAACAGAAGAAGCGAAAAAGCTGATTCATATGGCTGACGAAGCTTTAGGATTCAATCTTTCAAACATTATTTTTGAAGGGCCTCAAGAAGAATTGACTTTAACTTATCACGCTCAACCTGCTCTTTTAGCAACGAGTACAATGCTGCTTGAAGCATTTAAAACGAGCGGAATTACACCCGATTTTGTTGCGGGTCACAGTCTAGGAGAATACAGTGCGCTTGTGGCTGCTGAGGTTTTATCGTTTAAAGATGCCGTGGTTGCTGTTCACAAAAGAGGTCGCTATATGGACGAAGCTGTACCAGCAGGTCAAGGTACAATGGCAGCAGTGCTTGGCATGTCAGCGGAAGATTTAGAAGCCGTTACCGCTCAAATTACAAGCGAAGGCGACGCTGTTCAGCTTGCAAATATTAACTGTCCGGGTCAAATTGTTATTTCAGGTACGGTAAATGGCGTAGAAAAAGCTGGAGCTCTTGCCAAAGAAAAAGGGGCAAAACGCGTGATTCCTCTAGTGGTAAGCGGTCC
The DNA here is from genome assembly GCF_025910025.1 of Priestia sp. JV24. Classification (NCBI taxonomy): domain Bacteria; kingdom Bacillati; phylum Bacillota; class Bacilli; order Caryophanales; family Bacillaceae; genus Priestia; species Priestia sp. JV24. The sequence continues at coordinate 160,432 of NZ_JAPCIN010000023.1, read as the reverse complement.
GTTCCACTCTAGTTTAATGAAGCCAGCTGCTGAAAAACTACGTGATACGCTAGAAACAGTGGGTTTTAGCGATGCGAAGGTTCCAGTTATAGCAAACGTAACAGCAAAGCCGGTTACTGACAGTCAAGATATTCAAAACAAGCTAGTGGAACAACTGTATTCTCCAGTGAGATGGGAAGAAACAGTTGAAACACTTCTTGCAGAAGGTGTAGATACATTTGTTGAAATTGGACCAGGAAAAGTATTATCAGGTCTTGTGAAAAAAGTAAATCGCCGTGCGGCTGTGTATGCTGTTAATGATCTTACATCATTAAAATCAACGATTGACGCACTAAAAGGGGGAGAATAACATGTTACAAGGGAAAGTTGCGGTTGTAACAGGCGCTTCTCGCGGAATTGGTCGTGCCGTTGCAATTGAGCTGGGAAAGCTTGGTGCTAAAGTAGTTGTAAACTATTCTGGCAGCGAAGCGAAAGCTCTTGAAGTTGTGGATGAAATTAAAGGATTAGGAACGGATGCAATTGCTGTACAAGCAAATGTGGCAGAAAGTGATTCTGTACAAGCAATGATAAAAGAAGCGATTTCTACATTTGGTTCAGTAGATATTTTAGTGAACAACGCGGGAATCACACGTGATAATCTTCTTATGCGTATGAAAGAAGACGAATGGGATGATGTTATTAATACAAACTTAAAAGGCGTATTTTTGTGTACAAAAGCGGTTACTCGTCAAATGATGAAGCAGCGCGCAGGACGTATCATTAATATTTCATCAATTGTCGGCGTCAGCGGTAATGCTGGACAAGCAAATTATGTAGCAGCAAAATCAGGCGTAATTGGTTTAACAAAAACAACTGCCAAAGAATTAGCAAGCCGCAATATTACAGTGAATGCAGTTGCTCCTGGTTTCATTGCAACAGACATGACGGATAAATTGAATGAAGAAGTGCAGGCGGAAATGTTAAAGCAAATCCCTCTTGCAAGCTTCGGCCAGCCTGAGGATGTTGCGAACGCAGTTGCGTTTTTAGCATCAGATGCAAGCCGTTATATTACGGGTCAAACGATTCACGTTGACGGTGGAATGGTGATGTAAAAAATGCACTTTACGAAAAGTGTAATTTGGTGATAAAGTACAAAGGGACGTTTACTAGGCGACCGATAAACTTTATTATTCAACCATAGTATTTTAGATGGAAATCATCTATAATGACTTGAGGGGAGGTGAAGAACAATGGCAGAGGTACTAGAACGCGTAACAACAATCATTGTTGATCGTCTTGGTGTAGACAAAAGTGAAGTGAAACTAGAATCTAGTTTCAAAGAAGACTTAGGTGCTGACTCTCTAGACGTAGTTGAATTTGTAATGGAGCTTGAAGAGGAATTTGATATCGAAATTTCTGACGAAGAAGCTGAAAAAATTTCAACTGTAGGAGATGCAGTTAATTACATACAGAGCCAAATTTAATCTGTAGTATATGTATGAAAAGCCCCGTTAAACAGCGGGGCTTTCTCTTCTTTTTAAGAATTTCAAAAAAAGACCTCTTTTTTTGAAAAGGTAGTGTATCTTTTAGGATACCTCGTTTTATAATGAGAGATGTTAGGAAAAAACTACGAAACAATTGAAGCAGGTAAGCGGAGGTATTTTATGCCTAAACAATATTCAAATCGAGATCGAAAGATGAACGTGAAATTCAAGCAAAATTTTGCAGAGTTTCAAAAGGAAATTGGTATTCAGTTTACAAATGAAGCGCTTCTTTTTCAAGCATTTACACATTCATCCTATGTGAATGAGCATCGCAGAAGACCGTATGAAGACAACGAGCGTCTTGAGTTTTTAGGAGATGCCGTATTAGAGCTAACCGTATCACAATTTTTATTTAAAAAATATCCAACGATGAGTGAAGGTGAGTTAACAAAGCTTCGTGCAGCAGTTGTGTGCGAACCGTCGCTTGTTACTTTTGCAAATGAAATGGATTTTGGTAAACTAGTGTTACTTGGAAAAGGTGAAGAGATGACAGGCGGCCGATCTAGACCGGCTTTACTGGCCGATGTGTTTGAAGCATTTATCGGAGCTCTTTATTTAGACCAAGGGCTTGATACGGTAGTAACGATTCTAAAAAAAGTTGTCTTTCCAAAAATTAATGAAGGTGCTTTTTCTCATGTGATGGATTTCAAAAGCCAGCTTCAAGAAGTGATTCAGCGTGATGGAGTTGGACAGTTAGAATACAAAGTTTTGCAAGAAAAAGGTCCAGCCCATAATCGCGAATTCTTATCTCGCGTATCGTTAAATGGTGAAGAGCTCGGCGTTGGTGTAGGCCGTTCGAAAAAAGAAGCAGAGCAAAAAGCAGCTCAAGTAGCTATTACGAAAATTAGAGCGAGTCAAACGAAATAAAATGATCCCCCTCTTAACGTATTCGTTATAAAGGGGGATTTGCTATGAAAAGATTACAAGTGTGAGGGGGGATTTCTATGTTCCTCAAACGATTAGATATTGCAGGGTTCAAATCGTTTGCAGAAAAAGTATCGATAGATTTTGTTCCAGGTGTAACGGCGGTAGTAGGACCGAATGGAAGCGGAAAAAGCAACATTACGGATGCCATACGCTGGGTGCTTGGAGAACAGTCAGCCAAATCGCTTCGTGGAGGGAAAATGGAGGACATTATTTTTGCGGGAAGCGAATCACGCCGTGCGGTAAACGTGGCTGACGTAACGCTGACGTTGGAAAATGATGACCAGTTTCTCCCGCTTGACTACCATGAAGTTAGTATTACAAGGCGCGTGTACCGCTCAGGAGACAGTGAATTTTTTATTAACAACCAGCCGTGCCGCTTGAAAGATATTGTCGATTTATTTATGGATTCAGGACTTGGGAGAGAAGCTTTTTCGATTATCAGTCAAGGAAAAGTAGAAGAAGTACTAAGCAGTAAATCTGACGAGCGCCGTAAAATCTTTGAAGAAGCTGCAGGTGTATTAAAATACAAAACGCGTAAACGAAAAGCGGAGCTTCGACTTCTCGAAACGCAAGAAAATTTAAATCGAGTGGTAGATATTCTTCATGAAATTGAAGGCCAGTTAGAGCCTTTACAGATTCAATCGTCTATTGCAAAAGATTATTTGCAGAAAAAAGAAGAATTAGAGCACATTGATGTGGCTGTTACGGTATTTGAAGTTGAAGATCTTCATCAGAAATGGGAAAAACTAAAAGCTGAAATGGCTCAGCACGAGCAGCTTGAAGAATCTCTCGCGACGAATATTCGCACGCGTGAAGGAGAAATCCAGACCCTTCGTTTGCACATTCAGCAAATAGATGAACAACTAGACTCTTTACATAAAAAACTACTATATGTAAGTGAAGAAGTAGAAAAGCTAGAAGGCAAAAAAGAAGTATTAAAAGAGCGTAAGAAAAATGCCTTTCAAAATAAAGAGCAGCTGGAACGTTTAGTAAAAGAGTATACTCATAAGCATCAAGAGCTAAGTAAAGCAAAAGACAGCGAAGGAAAAGATCTTGAGCAATCTCAAAAAGAAGTACAAGAGATACGCCTGAAGCTTACTGAGCAGGAACAGCTGTTCAGGCAGTACAGCGAGAATCTAGAAGAAAAACTTGAACAGATGAAAAGCGAGTATTTTGAATTAGCGAACGCTCAAACATCCGCCCGAAATGAAATTTCATTTTTAGAGCAGCAAAAAATGCAAACGTTTGAAAAAGAGCAGCGTTTAACAAAATCCAACGAGCAATACGTAGAACAGCGCCGTGAATTAACGCAGCGAAAAGAAGCGGCGATCAAAAGGCTTGCTCAGTTTCGTCAAGAGCTTCAGCAAGCTGTACAAGTGTATAAGCAGCAAGGAGAGCAGCTTGAGTCATTAAGGCAAGCCTATCGCAAACAAGAGTCTACGCTTTATCAAGCTTATCAGTACGTGCAGCAGACAAAATCACGAAAAGAAATGCTTGAAGAGATGCAAGAAGACTATGAAGGTTATTTTCACGGTGTAAAAGAAGTATTAAAAGCGCGTGATGAGAAGCTTGCAGGTATCAAAGGCGCGATTGCTGAGCTAATTAATGTCCCAAAAGAGTATGAAACAGCGCTTGAAATTGCCCTTGGAGGAGCAGCTCAGCATATTGTCGTTCAAGACGAACAAAGTGCACGTCAGGCAATTGGCTTTTTGAAACAAAATGGTTACGGGAGAGCTACATTTTTACCGCTGACGTCTGTAAAAGACCGTTATGTTCCCGCTCAAACTATTTCTATGCTAGAAAGCCATGAAGCGTATGTAGGAATCGCTTCATCTCTTGTTAAGTACGAAGCTACCTACGACCGAGTTATTAAAAATTTGCTTGGAACCGTTATTGTAGTCAATGATTTAAAAGGTGCAAATGAACTTGCCCGTCTTGTGCAGCACCGCTATCGTTTTGTGACCGTTAAAGGAGATGTCGTCAACCCCGGTGGTTCGATGACAGGCGGTTCAATGAAGCAAAAGTCTAACTCTTTGTTAGGCCGTCAGCGTGAAGTGGAAGCCATTACGGCAAAAATAGAAGAGATGGAACAAAAGACACTTGTGCTCGAGCAAGATGTGAAAGATAAAAAGTCACAGATTGAGGAGCTTCAGCAGGAAATTAATAAACAGCAGGCATTTGTGGAACGCTTGAAAGATAAAGAGCAGGAATCTGACCGAGAAGTAAAGCAAATTGACATCGAAGAGAAAGCAGTGAATGACCGCTTAACCATGTACGATCATGATATTGCTAGCTTTAGACAAGATCAAACGAGCTTGTCCGCTCGAATTGATGAGCTGCATACAAGTTTGCAAGGAAATCAGCAGCAGGCAAATGTATTAGAGAAAAACATTGAAGAGTTAGCTGCACGCAAGCATACACAGCAAACGTCTAAAGAAACGGTTCAACATGAGCTTACAGAAGTAAAAGTGCTTCTGGCGAAAAAAGAACAGTTCCTCACAAATCAGCAAGAAAAATATGAAAGAGTGTGTTTTGAGCTTGATCAAACCATTCAGCGTTTATCTGAAACTACAGATGATCTTTCTCTTTTAACGAGTGAAATCACGAGCAACGACTCGGGTGAACTTCAGCTCGAAGAAGCAGCGCATGAGCGAATAAAAGAAAAGACAGAAACGTTAAAATTAATGGATGACTCCAGATCAGAGCGGTTGAAAGCCCAGAATAAACTTGAAGACGAAGAGAGGATTGTAAAAGAGCTGCAGCGTCAGTACAAACAAATTGCGGATGCTTTAAAAGATGAAGAAGTCAAAATCAATCGAATTGATGTAGAGCTAGACAGCCGTCTGCAGCAGCTGACAGAAGAGTACGAAATTAGCTTTGAAGCAGCAAAAGAAAATTATCCTTTAACATTAGATATTCAAGAAGCGAGGAAAAAAATCAAGCTCATTAAGCTGGCAATTGATGAATTAGGAACCGTAAACTTAGGTTCTATTGAACAATACGAACGCGTTTCAGAGCGCTATGAATTTTTAAATACGCAGCGAGCGGACCTTGACGAAGCGAAAAATACCCTGTATCAAGTGATTGAAGAAATGGACGAGGAAATGAAAAAACGTTTTTCTGATACGTTCACTCGTATCCGCAATGAATTTGGTACAGTGTTCTCTTCCCTATTCGGAGGAGGAAAAGCGGATTTGAAATTAACAGATCCGAAAGATTTATTAAATACAGGTGTGGAAATTGTTGCCCAGCCTCCTGGGAAAAAACTGCAGAATCTAGGGTTGCTGTCAGGCGGCGAGCGTTCGTTAACAGCCATTGCCCTCCTGTTTTCTATTTTGAAAGTACGTCCGGTGCCGTTTTGTGTGCTAGATGAAGTGGAAGCGGCGCTTGATGAAGCAAACGTTCATCGCTTTGCTACGTATTTACGCAAATTTAGTACTCAAACACAGTTCATTGTTATTACTCACCGAAAAGGTACAATGGAAGAAGCTGATGTACTGTACGGTGTGACGATGCAAGAATCTGGCGTATCGAAATTAGTCTCTGTTCGTTTAGAAGAATCAAAGCAATATGTTTAACTCATAGAATGAAAGGGTGGTACGAATGAGCTTTTTTAAGAAACTAAAAGAAAAAATTACAATGCAAACCGATTCTGTTACCCAAAAATTTAAAGATGGCTTATCAAAAACGCGCAATTCTTTTTCAGAACGCGTGAATGATCTAGTGTCTCGCTATCGTCAAGTAGACGAAGAGTTTTTTGAGGAATTAGAAGAAATTTTAATCAGTGCTGATGTTGGTGTGGCTACCGTGTTGGATTTAATTGATGACTTAAAATCGGAAGTGAAACGCCGTAATATTAAGGATCCTCAAGATGTACAGGCAGTCATCTCTGAGAAATTAATTGATATTTATGAATCTGGTGAAGAGCAGATTGGTGAACTGAATATGCAGCAAAATGATTTAACGGTGATTTTGTTTGTAGGAGTAAACGGTGTTGGAAAAACAACAACCATTGGGAAGATTGCGCATAAATTCAAACAAGAAGGCAAAAAAGTCGTAATGGCAGCAGGAGATACGTTCCGTGCCGGTGCGATTGAGCAGTTAGAAGTATGGGGAGAACGCGTTGGTGTGGATGTTATTAAGCAATCTGCAGGCTCTGACCCTGCCGCTGTCATGTATGACGCTGTTCAGTCAGCTAAGGCTCGAAAAGCAGATGTTTTATTATGTGATACAGCAGGGCGCCTTCAAAATAAAGTAAATTTAATGAAAGAATTAGAGAAAGTAAAGCGTGTTATTGAGCGAGAAATTCCTGGTGCTCCTCATGAGGTACTTCTTGTACTTGATGCGACGACGGGTCAAAACGCTTTAAGTCAGGCTAAAACATTCTCAGAAGCAACGAACGTGACGGGAATTGTGTTAACAAAACTAGATGGTACGGCTAAAGGCGGAATTGTTCTTGCCATTCGAAACGAACTGAAGCTTCCTGTTAAATTCGTTGGCCTTGGAGAAAAAGTGGACGACCTTCAGCCGTTTGACACGGAGCAATATATCTATGGGTTATTTGCCAATGCTGTAGAAGAAGAAACAGAAAAAGAGGCGTAATCTAAAAAGAGGCTGGGATATAAGTATCTTAGTTGAAGGGAGATCCGAACGATTAATCGTTCGGATTTTTTTATTAGTAGGGGGGACGCAGGTTTCATATTTATTCGTCTTTAAATTGAAGTAATTTAGTTATGTTTCCATCTCTTTTAAGTGGAAAAATGTGAGGTGTTAAGGAAAAAACTTGACATTCAAACCTCGCCTAGTTAAACTAATAACATGTAAAGGCTTTTCACTTAACAAGGGGGCGGTCAGATGGTTGAAAAGAGCGTGCATATGCTCGAAAAAACAACAAGAATGAATTACTTATTTGACTTCTATCAGGCGCTGTTGACGCCCAAACAAAGAAGTTATATGTCACTTTATTACTTGGATGATTATTCCCTCGGTGAAATAGCGGAAGAATTTGATGTGAGTCGTCAAGCAGTTTATGATAATATAAAACGTACAGAGCAAATGCTTGAACAATATGAGGAAAAGCTATTGTTATTTCAACGGTTTCAAGAGCGTCAATCAATTGTTCAACAACTGAAAGACGAACTTGCAGCCGACTTACACAAGAATAGTAAGCTTTCTTCTCTTCTTGATTCGCTCGAGAAATTAGATTAGGGGGCGGCGTATATGGCATTTGAAGGATTAGCCGACCGTTTGCAAAGCACACTGCAAAAGTTAAAAGGAAAAGGAAAAGTTAACGAAGCTGATGTTAAAGAAATGATGCGTGAAGTTAGACTTGCCCTTTTAGAAGCCGATGTAAACTTTAAAGTAGTAAAAGACTTTGTTAAGCGCGTAAGCGAACGTGCTGTAGGTCAAGACGTTCTTAAGAGCTTAACGCCTGGACAACAAGTTATTAAGGTTGTACAAGAAGAATTAACTGTACTTATGGGCGGAGAGCAAAGCAAGATTGCAGTAGCTCCAAAAGCTCCAACTGTAATTATGATGGTTGGACTTCAAGGTGCAGGTAAAACAACAACAACCGGTAAACTTGCCAATTTATTACGTAAAAAATATAACCGTAATCCATTGCTTGTAGCAGCAGATATTTATCGTCCGGCAGCTATTAAACAGCTTGAAACACTAGGGAAACAGCTTAGCATGTCTGTTTTTTCATTAGGTGATCAAGTAAGTCCTGTGGAGATTGCGAAACAAGCTATTGCTCATGCGAAAGAAGAGCATCACGATTATGTATTAATTGATACAGCGGGACGTTTGCATGTTGATGAAAATTTAATGGAGGAGTTAGAACAGATCAAAGAGCTTTCTAACCCAGACGAAATTTTCCTTGTTGTCGATGCGATGACGGGTCAAGATGCAGTAAACGTTGCGGATAGCTTTAATAAGCAATTAGGATTAACTGGAGTTGTATTAACGAAACTAGACGGCGATACGCGCGGTGGTGCAGCGCTTTCTATTCGTGCAGTAACCGATACACCAATTAAGTTTGTCGGTCTTGGAGAAAAAATGGATGCTATTGAAGCATTCCATCCAGAGCGTATGGCTTCCCGTATCTTAGGTATGGGTGATGTGCTGACGCTTATCGAAAAGGCTCAGGCAAATGTAGATGCTGAAAAAGCAAAAGAGCTTGAAGCTAAGCTGCGCACGCAGTCATTTACATTTGATGACTTTTTAGATCAACTTGCTCAGGTGCGTCAAATGGGACCGCTTGATGAGCTAATTGGTATGCTTCCGGGCGCCAATAAAGTAAAGGGGCTCAAAAACCTGCAGGTGGATGAAAAGCAAATTAATCATGTAGAAGCAATCATTCGTTCTATGACGAAAGCGGAAAAAACAAACCCTGAAATCATTAATGCAAGTCGAAGAAAGCGTATTGCAAAAGGAAGCGGACGTTCTGTACAAGAAGTCAACCGTTTGCTTAAACAATTTGAAGACATGAAAAAAATGATGAAACAAATGACAAATATGTCAAAAGGCAAGAAAAAGGGTATGAAACTTCCATTCTTTTCATGATAAAACGCTTGATTCGGACTGAAAAACCAAAGAAAATAAAATATTTTTCTAGTGTTAAGAAAAAAACCTTTACAAACATTTTACCTATTTGATATTATATTATCTTGTTGAAACATATTCGGAGGTGCTTTATAAAATGGCAGTAAAAATTCGTTTAAAACGTATGGGAGCTAAAAAATCTCCTTTCTATCGTATCGTAGCAGCAGACTCTCGTTCACCACGTGATGGACGTTACATCGAAGTAGTTGGAACTTACAATCCTGTAGTTCAACCAGCTGAAGTTAAAATCGATGAAGAGCTAGCTCTTAAATGGTTACAAAATGGTGCTAAACCATCTGATACAGTTCGTAACCTTTTCTCTAACGAAGGCATCATGGAAAAATTCCATAATGCTAAATTAGGAAAATAATTTCACTCGAGATGACATCACTAATCGAAACAATTGTAAAGCCGCTTGTTGATTACCCAGCTGATGTTAAAGTGGAGGAACAAGAAGATGAACGTCAAGTGACGTACATCCTTACTGTTCACCAAGAAGATGTCGGCAAAGTAATCGGCAAACAAGGCCGCGTTGCAAAAGCGATTCGAACTGTTGTGAATGCAGCAGCATCACAGCAAGGTAAAAAAGTGTATGTGAAAATTCAAGAGTAATCAAAAAGGGAGAGGGATAACCTCGCCCTTTTTTTATGTTATGATAAGATGAACGTTTTGATCACAGTAAGTCTTTTGCGAGCAAGAAGCAGCTATTTCAATATGCATGTAAAAAGCACAAGGTCACTATATTGAGAGCGGAGGGAACGTTTTGAACATTATTCAAAAAGTGGTTGTGAAACAAGTGTTAACTGAAGCAAGCAAACAAGATCTTGAAAATCGTTTTATAAACCGCAAGCAGGCGCTTGAAAAAGAAATGGAACAGCTGAAATTTCAGTTAAAGCATATGGAAAAAGCCAATAAAGGTTCTTCTTTATTACATAGTCAGTTTGAAAAAGAAAAATCCGCTCGCCTTGAAAAAATTGAAGTGTTGAACTTTCAGCTGACGCAATTAGAAAAGCTTCCTTTAGGGAGCGAACTCGTTGAAACGGAACTTGATGCCTTAGTAGAGGTAAAAATCGGCGATGATTGGGAAAAGATAAAAGAAAGTAAAACAATTATTATAAAAGATAGCAAAGTTGTTGAGATTAGATAGAGGTGAAGAAGTATGAAATGGTTTAAGGTTGGAAAAATTGTGAATACCCATGGCGTAAAAGGAGAAGTTCGTATTGTATCAACTACGGATTTTGCTGACGAGCGCTATGAAAAAGGAAATAAACTTTATATCTTCAAAGAAAAGCAAAGCGAGCCGGTAGAAGTAACGGTAGCAAGCCACCGCAGGCATAAAAATTTTGATTTGCTTACATTCGAAGGCTATCAAAACGTAAATGATGTTGAGCAGTATAAAAACTGCGAAGTGAAAATTCCTGAGGAGCAGCTAACCGATTTAGAAGACGGTGAATTCTATTTCCACGAAATTATTGGCTGTACAGTAAAAACAGAAGACGGAGTAGAGGTAGGAACGGTCAAAGAAATTTTAACGCCGGGAGCTAATGATGTGTGGGTTGTTAAAAAGGACGGAAAAGAAGTTCTTATTCCTTACATCGACGACGTTGTACAATCTATTGATATAGATGAAAAAGAGATTGTTATTACAGTAATGGAAGGGTTATTGGACTAATGAAAATTGATGTACTGTCGCTATTTCCTTCTATGTTTGACGGTGTTTTTGGTGAATCAATTTTGAAAAAAGCACAGGAAAAAAATGCGGTTGAACTGAATGTAGTTAATTTCCGAGAATATTCTACGAACAAACATCAAAATGTGGACGATTATCCTTACGGCGGAGGTGCTGGAATGGTATTGACGCCTCAGCCTATTTTTGACGCTGTAGAAAAGCTGACTAGAACAGCTGAGAAGCCCCGGGTAGTTTTGCTTTGTCCGCAGGGCGAACGCTATACACAGGCAAAAGCAGAAGAGCTAGCAGCAGAAGAGCATTTAATTTTTATTTGCGGTCATTACGAAGGATATGATGAACGAATTCGTGAGCAGTTGGTAACTGATGAAATTTCAATTGGTGACTATGTATTAACTGGAGGAGAGCTTGGTGCAATGGTTGTGATCGATAGCGTTGTTCGCCTGCTTCCTGATGTCCTTGGCAATAATCATTCAGCTGTACAGGACTCACACAGTACCGGTTTACTAGAGCACCCCCACTATACGCGTCCTGCTGATTTTAGAGGCTTAACGGTTCCTGAAGTACTTATGTCAGGAAATCATAAAAAAATTGAACAGTGGCGCCAAAAAGAATCTTTAAAGCGCACGCTGCTTCGAAGACCGGATATGCTTGAAAAGATGGAGCTAACAGAAGAGCAAAAGAAACTAGTAGCTCAATTAAAAGAAGAAAATCAGCTTTCATAAATCCATAAAATTTATGCATAAACTCTGTTGCATACGATATAAGAGTGTGCTAAGATAGATTTTGTGGCTTGGGCAGATGTCTGGTCACCTATAACGATGTTCCGCTGCAATGATTGAAAAGCATTGGTATGAGCGTCTGTTGGAAGGAGTTGAAACACGCGATGCAAAAATTAATCGAAGAGATTACAAAAGAACAATTAAAAACAGATCTTCCTACGTTCCGTCCTGGTGATACTGTACGTGTACACGTAAATATCGTTGAGGGTACTCGTGAACGTGTTCAGGTATTTGAAGGTGTTGTTATTAAGCGTCGTGGCGGTGGTATCAGCGAAACATTTACAGTACGTAAGATTTCTTACGGTGTAGGTGTAGAGCGTACATTCCCACTTCATACGCCAAAAATTGCAAAAATCGAAGTAATGCGCCGCGGTAAAGTACGCCGTGCGAAACTTTATTACCTACGTGAATTACGTGGTAAAGCTGCGCGTATTAAAGAAATTCGATAATAGTAAAGGGGAGCTTGTTTATACAAGCTCCTTTTTTCAAATGTTTTTTTAGAACGATTCGTTCTCTGACAGTAAAAAATAGACGTACAAGTCATCATTTTTTTATTCTATTTATTTATTAGGCGTTTCAAACATTATCGTTTAAAATAAAGGTATGACATAAGAGTTGGAGGACTGAAGATGGCTCGAAAGAAAAATGAACTGTGGGAATGGATAAAAGCAATCGCCATTGCCGTACTGTTAGCTGTTGTAATTCGCTATTTCTTGTTTGCACCGATTGTAGTAGATGGACTTTCTATGATGCCTACGCTGCATGACCAAAATCGAATGATTGTAAATAAGTTCTCCTATAAGATTGGTGATCCTGATCGCTTTGATATTATTGTTTTTCATGCTACAGCGGAAAAAGATTACATAAAACGTATTATTGGACTGCCGGGTGATCATATTGAGTATCGAAATGATACGCTATATGTAAATGGAAAAGCTTATAAAGAGCCCTATTTAGATCAGTATAAAAAAGAAGTGATTGACGGTAATTTAACCGAAGACTTTAAGCTAGAAGACGTAACGGGTAAAAAGACCGTGCCAGAAGGATATTTGTTCGTGATGGGAGACAATCGACGCTACAGTAAAGACAGCCGTCAGATTGGCTTTGTGAGCATGGACAAGGTGCTTGGTAAAACGAGTGCCGTATACTGGCCGATTAAAGAAGCGCGTTTTGCAAAGTAAAATATAAAAGGTGAGTAAAATATGACAATTCAATGGTTTCCTGGCCATATGGCCAAGGCCAGAAGACAAGTAACTGAAAAGCTAAAATTGATTGATATTGTATACGAACTGGTTGATGCACGCATTCCGCAATCATCGCGAAATCCAATGATTGATGAGATTATCGTGAACAAGCCGAGAATCGTATTGCTGAATAAAGTGGATAAAGCTGATCCGCGCGTTACTCAGCAGTGGCTAGATTATTACAAAGAACAAGGTATTTATGCCTTAGCTATTGACGCACAAGCAGGTAAAGGAATGAAACAAATTGCTTCGTCTTCCAAAGAACTTCTTCAAGAGAAGTTTGACCGCATGCGCGCAAAAGGAGTTAAAAAACCCCGCGCTATCCGTGCGATGATTGTAGGGATTCCTAACGTCGGTAAATCAACGCTGATTAATCGCCTTGCCAGCAAAAAAATCGCCAAGACCGGAGATCGTCCAGGTGTGACGCAAGCACAGCAGTGGATTAAGGTAGGAAATGAGCTGGAGCTACTTGATACGCCAGGTATTTTGTGGCCTAAGTTTGAAGATGAAACAGTTGGATATAAGCTTGCGACAACGGGTGCTATCAAAGATACCATTTTAAATATGCAAGATGTCGCTGTTTATGCGCTGCGCTTCTTAACTAGCCATTACCCAGAACAATTAAAGCAGCGTTATGATTTAAATGAAATCCCTGAAGACATTGTAGAGCTTTTTGATGCAATTGGGTCGCGCCGCGGCTGTTTAATGGGTGGCGGCATGGTGGATTACGATAAAACGGCTGAGCTTGTTCTTCGAGAAATTCGAACGGATAAAATTGGCACCTTTACATTTGATGATCCAAGTGAAGCTGAACAGCAGCTGTAAGCAATACATTGCGAACTGAAACAAAAAACGCCTCTGCCTTTTTAGCATGAGGCGTTTTTTATGTAAAAGTGCCGCGTGAAAATGTTGATATAAAGAAGGTGGAGCTAATGAAAAAGAGTATTAAAGAAATAAAAGAAGAACTAAAGCAAGTGAGAAGCCCGGAAGATGCTTTATTTAAGGTATATGCGCAAGATGAGCGTAAAGGTGTGCAACAGGTTATTATTCAAAAACAAAGGCAATTTGAAGCCGCTGAGCGCTTAAAGAAACAGTTTGATGAAATGATGGCATATGAAAACGAATTATACAATCAGGGAGCAACCTATATTGCCGGAGTAGATGAAGTAGGAAGAGGACCGTTAGCAGGACCGGTAGTAGCTGCTGCTGTTATTTTGCCGCCGGATTTTTTTCTCCCTGGTTTGACGGATTCAAAGAAGTTATCAGAGGCAAAGCGAGAAGAATTTTATGAAGAAATTTGTAAAAGCGCTGTCGCTATCGGTATAGGTATTATAGACGCAGAGGTCATTGATTCTATTAATATTTATGAAGCAACAAAAAAGGCAATGACTGAAGCAATTGAACTTCTAGCTGTTCAGCCTGATGAACTGCTTATTGATGCGATGAAGCTGCCGGTGCCTATTTCGCAGCAGTCAATCATCAAAGGCGATGCTACAAGCATTTCGATTGCTGCAAGTTCTGTTATTGCAAAAGTGACGCGAGATCGAATGATGAAAGAACTTGGTGAACGCTATCCTGCATACGGATTCGAAAAACATATGGGATATGGAACAAAACAACATTTAGAAGCAATCCAACAATATGGAAGTTTGCCAGAACACCGCCGATCTTTTGCACCGATAAAAAACCAAGTAAACTAGAACATGATACCCGAGCATATCTCTGCTTTTTAGCGCATGTTTCACATGCGGGATTTTAGGTTCAAAAAGAATATAGCCTATTTAAGTGGAGGTATTGCTACGGGTGAAGTTCGTAAATTATTTTCCTTTCAGTTCGCTTCAGTTGTGAAGGTTGATTTACATGATCAACCATACGTTTAACGTCCGCAGAGCCTCATCGACTTCATAAGGTATGGTTAAGTACTATCTCCATAAAAATATCAATTTTCTTATTATTTCAATATTTTTCACTAGAATAGTAGACAATTAGACAATTATTTTTATACAATGAAAGCGCAGTCTATTTTGTGCAGTATAGTTTTGTGGTTGATTATGTTAGGAGGATGGGAAATGAATATCCATGAGTATCAAGGAAAAGAACTACTCAGAAAATATGGGGTTGCAGTACCAAACGGTCGAGTAGCTTTTACTGTTGAAGAAGCAGTTGAAGCAGCAAAGGAATTAGGTTCACAAGTATCAGTGGTGAAAGCACAAATCCATGCTGGTGGACGCGGTAAAGCGGGCGGTGTCAAAGTAGCAAAAAACTTAGATGAAGTTCGTACATATGCACAAGATATTTTAGGAAAGACCCTCGTAACACACCAAACAGGCCCTGAAGGAAAAGAAGTTAAGCGCTTGTTAGTTGAAGAGGGATGCGATATTAAGAAAGAATACTACATCGGTTTAGTTCTTGATCGTGCAACGTCTCAAGTTGTATTGATGGGTTCTGAAGAAGGTGGAACTGAAATTGAAGAAGTGGCGGAAAAAACGCCTGAAAAAATCTTTAAAGAATATGTAGATCCTGCGATTGGTTTACAAGCATTCCAAGCTCGCAGACTTGCATTTAATATTAATATTCCAAAAGAATTAGTTGGAAAAGCAGTTAAGTTCATGACAGGTTTATATACAGTATTTATTGAAAAAGACTGCTCAATCGCAGAGATTAATCCTCTAGTTGTAACAGGTGACGGAGACGTTATGGCATTGGATGCGAAGTTAAACTTTGATTCAAATGCGCTGTATCGTCAAAAAGATATTCTTGAATATCGTGACCTTGAAGAGGAAGATGCTAAAGAAATTGAAGCATCTAAATACGACTTAAGCTACATTTCACTAGACGGTAATATCGGTTGTATGGTAAACGGTGCAGGTTTAGCAATGGCAACGATGGATATTATTAAACATTACGGAGGCGACCCTGCTAACTTCCTGGATGTTGGGGGCGGCGCAACTGCTGAAAAAGTAACAGAAGCATTCAAAATTATTTTATCTGACCAAAATGTAAAAGGTATTTTTGTTAATATTTTCGGCGGGATTATGAAATGTGATGTTATTGCAACAGGTGTTGTTGAAGCAACGAAACAAGTGGGATTAAGCCTTCCATTAGTTGTTCGTTTAGAAGGAACAAACGTTGAACTTGGAAAAGAAATTTTACAAAAATCAGGCTTAAATATCACAGCTGCTGAATCTATGGCAGACGGCGCACAAAAAATCGTTTCACTAGTGAAATAGAAAGGCTGGGGGATAGGAATGAGCGTATTTATTAATCAAGATACAAAAGTAATTGTACAAGGAATTACAGGCGGAGTTGGCCTTTTTCATACACAGCAAATGTTAGAATATGGAACGAAAATTGTTGGTGGCGTAACGCCAGGTAAAGGCGGCTTAGAAGTAGAAGGTGTTCCGGTATTTAATACGGTTGCCGAGGCAAAAGAAAAAACAGGTGCAACGGCTTCTGTTGTATATGTTCCGCCAGCATTCGCAGCTGACTCCATTATTGAAGCAGTTGACGCAGATTTAGATTTAGTTATTTGTATTACGGAAGGTATTCCAGTATTAGATATGGTAAAAGTAAAGCGTTATATGGAAGGAAAACGTACGCGCCTTGTGGGACCTAACTGCCCAGGTGTTATTACACCGGAAGAATGTAAAATTGGAATTATGCCAGGGTACATTCACAAAAAAGGTCATGTAGGTGTAGTTTCACGTTCTGGTACATTAACATATGAAGCTGTTCATCAACTTTCTGAAGCTGGCATTGGCCAATCAACAGCTGTTGGTATCGGTGGTGACCCAGTGAACGGCACGAACTTTATCGATGTATTACAAGCGTTTAATGAAGATGAAGATACGTATGCAGTAATTATGATTGGTGAAATCGGCGGTACAGCAGAAGAAGAAGCGGCAGAATGGGTAAAAGCAAATATGACAAAACCTGTGGTCGGCTTCATTGGTGGTCAAACAGCACCTCCAGGAAAACGTATGGGCCATGCTGGTGCTATTATTTCAGGTGGTAAAGGGACAGCGTCTGAAAAGATTAAAACAATGAATGAGTGCGGTATTCAAGTAGCTGAAACACCATCTGTTATGGGAGAAACACTTATTAAAGTGTTAAAAGAACAAGGCATTTACGAGCAGTGTAAGACTCATTAATAGAAGACATATAGCCTCCTTTGACCGGGGGCTATTTTGTCCATTTAAAAAGGAGATTGTAGAATGTCTGATTTACGGGAAAAATTAATTCATTTAGCACATTGTCCATCTGTTAATTGGAAACAAATTTTTACGCTACTTCAACAGAATTCTTCATTACAAAATCTCTACGAGTACTCTCCATCACAGCTTCAAAAACTATTGACTCTCTCGATTGAACGTGCTAATCAAATAAAAAAAGATTTGCAAACTATTCCAATACGAGATATTCTAGATAAATATGACGCTGAGAATATTCAATGTGTCACCATCCTAGATGATGAATATCCTGAACTTTTGCGCCATATTTATGATCCGCCTTGGGTATTATTTGCAAAAGGAAAGGTTTCTCTTCTACACGCTCCAGAAAGCTTAAGCATTGTAGGAACAAGGAACCCCACTTCATATGGAACTGCAGCTCTGACTCATATTGTTAAGCCGATGCTGCATGAAGAATTTGTCGTTGTAAGTGGACTAGCTTTAGGGATTGACCAGGCTGCTCATGAACTGGCTATCGCTGAAAAAGCTAAAACGATTGCAGTTTTAGGCGGAGGGTTTTATAATATTTACCCAAGAGTAAACCAAAATTTAGCAAGAGAAATTGCGCAGCATCATTTGCTGCTTTCTGAATATGCCCCGTTTATGAAGCCGACGAAATGGTATTTCCCTCGCAGAAACAGAATCATTAGCGGATTAACAGGAGGCACGTTGGTGGTGCAAGCAAAAGAAAGAAGTGGATCTTTTATTACCGCCGACCAGGCGCTTCAGCAAGGAAGAGAAGTATTTGCCATACCGGGTTCTATTTTTGAAGAAACATCATGTGGAACGAATAAGTTAATCCAATTAGGGGCAAAACTTGTGCAAAGCGCTGCTGATATTACAAATGAAATGATGGATATAAGATGAATGTTTCAAAGCAGTCATATTCTTGCATGGTATGAAATACTAGTGAGATACGTAGTGAAATCGTATGACTTATCTTTTGAACATTTGACAAACAAGAACCAAATATTTAATAATAATGAAGATTTTATTCTACCTCTTGAGGAGGAACAAATAGATGTCTGACTACCTAGTAATTGTAGAATCGCCTGCAAAGGCTAAAACAATTGAACGTTATTTAGGAAAGAAATATAAAGTAAAAGCATCGATGGGACATGTTCGCGATTTACCTAAAAGTCAAATGGGAATTGATATTGAACAGGATTACAATCCGAAATATATTACAATTCGCGGGAAAGGCCCGGTTTTAAAGGAACTAAAAACAGCGGCTAAAAAAGCAAAAAAGATTTACCTAGCAGCCGATCCAGACCGTGAAGGAGAAGCGATTGCATGGCACTTGGCGCACAGTTTGGATGTAGACATTGCATCGGACTGCCGCGTAGTATTTAACGAGATTACAAAAGAAGCGATTAAAGAATCTTTTAAACATCCACGAGCAATTAATATGGATTTAGTAGATGCTCAGCAAGCACGCCGTATTCTTGACAGACTGGTTGGCTACAACATCAGTCCATTGCTGTGGAAAAAAGTGAAAAAAGGATTAAGTGCCGGAAGGGTTCAATCAATTGCAGTGCGGTTAATTATTGATCGTGAAAAAGAAATTGCAAAGTTTATCCCAGAAGAATACTGGACGGTAAAAGCAACTTTTCAAAAAGGAAACGACCAATTTGAAGGCCAGTTGATCGAATATCAAGGGAAAAAAGTAGAGCTATCGAATGAAAATGATGTAACCAACATTGTTAAACAATTAGATGGAAATGAATTTTCAATTTCTAAAGTAACAAAACGTGAGCGAAAGCGTAATGCGGCTCCTTCTTTTACCACGTCTTCATTACAGCAAGAGGCAGCGCGGAAACTGAACTTCCGAGCGAAGAAAACAATGATGATTGCGCAGCAATTATATGAAGGAATTGATTTAGGAAAAGAAGGTACAGTAGGTCTTATCACGTATATGCGTACCGATTCTACTCGTATTTCAGAAACAGCTCAAACAGAAGCTAGAGATTACATTACGAACGCATACGGAAATCAGTTTGTGGCAACGGAAAAGCGCAAAGAAAAGAAAAATTCGAACGCGCAAGATGCCCACGAAGCGATTCGTCCAACTTCAGCTCTTCGTAAACCAGGAGAGGTAAAAGAGTTCTTATCGCGTGATCAGTATCGACTGTATAAGTTAGTATGGGAGCGCTTCGTTGCTAGTCAAATGGCACCTGCAATTATGGATACAATGGCTGTAGATTTGAAAAATGGGGACGTAACATTTAGAGCAAACGGCTCGAAAGTTAAATTTCCAGGCTTTATGAAAGTGTATGTTGAAGGCAATGATGATCAAGTGGAGGAAAAAGAAAATCTTCTTCCAGATTTAGAAGAAGGAGAAGTAGCTTATTCTAAGGACATCGATGAAAAGCAGCACTTCACACAGCCGCCGCCAAGATATACTGAAGCTCGTTTAGTCAAGACATTAGAAGAGCTAGGCATTGGACGACCGTCTACATATGCTCCAACACTTGACACGATTCAAAAGCGCGGGTACGTAGCGCTCGATAACAAGCGTTTTGTTCCAACAGAACTTGGAGAAATTGTACTGGAGCTTGTATTGGAGTTTTTCCCGGAAATTTTAGATGTAGAGTTTACAGCTAAAATGGAAAACGATTTGGATGAAGTGGAAGATGGTAATGTTCAATGGGTGCATGTTATTGACGAATTTTACAGTGATTTTGAAAAACGCTTAGAACATGCTGAAAAAGAAATGCGCGAAGTGGAGATTAAAGATGAACCTGCCGGAGAAGATTGTGAAGAATGCGGTTCACCTATGGTATACAAAATGGGACGCTACGGAAAATTTATGGCATGCTCTAATTTCCCTGACTGCCGCAACACAAAGCCAATTGTAAAAGAGATTGGTGTAAAGTGTCCGAAATGTGAAGAAGGAAATATCGTTGAGCGAAAATCGAAGAAAAAGCGTACATTTTATGGCTGTGATCGATTCCCGGGCTGTGATTTCGTATCTTGGGATAAGCCGATTGCAAGAAAATGTCCGAAATGTGAAAATCTGCTTGTGGAGAAGAAACAGAAAAAAGGAACTCAAGTCGTCTGTACAAGTTGTGATTATAAAGAGGAAGCTCAGCAGTAAAAGAGAATGGGATGAATTCCCACACTTTAAATTTACAAATAGCAGTTATATAAGATGCGGCGACATTGCTTCATGTGCTAAAATGGAAACGTTATTAGCGACATTGAGTAATGTCGCATTTTCTTTGTCTCGTTAAAAAAGAAAAGACAAGTGAATGAATAAGGAAAATGATAGAAAAGATAGAAATGAAGTTGGAGGATTTACAATGAATGAACAAGTAATTAATGTTATCGGAGCAGGTCTTGCTGGAAGTGAAGCAGCTTGGCAGATCGCAAAGCGCGGTTTGAAAGTACGTCTTTATGAGATGAGACCAGTGAAGCAAACACCTGCTCATCATACGGACAAATTTGCTGAATTAGTATGTAGTAATTCACTGCGCGCGAATACATTAACAAATGCAGTGGGTGTTTTAAAAGAAGAAATGCGATTATTAGACTCTGTAATTATTCGTTCAGCAGACGAGTGTGCGGTTCCAGCAGGTGGAGCACTGGCTGTTGATCGTCACGAATTTGCCGCTCGTGTAACGGAAAGTGTTAAAAACCATCCGAACGTAACGGTTGTTAATGAAGAGATTACGGAAATTCCACAAGGACCAACTGTTATTGCAACAGGTCCGTTAACGTCAAAAGATTTATCAGAACAGCTGCGCGCGTTAACAAGTGAAGATTATTTATATTTTTACGATGCGGCTGCACCTATTATTGAAAAAGACAGCATTGATATGGATAAAGTATATCTTAAATCTCGCTATGACAAAGGGGAAGCTGCCTATTTAAACTGTCCGATGACAAAAGAAGAATTCCACCGTTTTCATGAAGCATTAATCAATGCAGAGACGGTTCCTTTAAAAGAATTTGAGAAAGAAATTTATTTTGAAGGATGTATGCCCATTGAAGTAATGGCTTCACGCGGAGAAAAAACAATGCTTTTTGGACCAATGAAACCAGTTGGGTTAGAAGATCCGAAAACAGGAAAGCGACCTTATGCAGTTGTTCAGCTTCGTCAAGATGATGCAGCAGGTACACTATATAATATCGTAGGTTTCCAAACACATTTAAAATGGGGAGCACAAAAAGAAGTATTAAGCTTAATCCCAGGTTTAGAAAATGCAGAAGTAGTACGCTACGGAGTTATGCATAGAAATACGTTTATTAATTCTCCTAAATTGTTAAAGCCTACGTATCAATATCGTGAGCGTGATGACTTATTCTTTGCTGGACAAATGACGGGAGTAGAAGGATATGTAGAATCAGCTGCGAGCGGATTAATGGCAGGAATGAACGCAGCTCGACTTGTGCTTGGTGAAGAATTGGTTGTAATGCCGCAGGAAACGGCGATTGGCAGTATGGCTCACTATATCACACATACAAGCGCTAAAAACTTCCAGCCGATGAATGCCAACTTTGGCTTATTCAAAGAATTGGAAGTGCGAATCAAAAACAAACAAGAACGAAATGAAACGCTTGCTAAAAGAGCATTGGAAACTATTCAGAATTTTACAACAAAATAATCAAAATTGTTTGCAAGGGCTACTTAATTGTGATAATATTTAGTAGCCCTTGTGAGGTGATAACATTGGAATTTGTTAAAGATGTATTAAATTCCTTTCTAGAATATTTACAAATTGAGAAAAACTATTCAAAATATACAGTTGACTGCTATGAAAAAGACATAGGTATCTTCATGTCTTTTATGCAGGAAGAGCAAATACAAAACCTACAAAGTGTTACATATGCTGATGCAAGGCTGTTTTTAACACGCCTATATGAAAAGCAGTATTCAAAAAGATCGATGTCACGCAAAATTTCTTGCTTGAGAACGTTTTATCGTTACTTAAATAGAGAAGAATTAGTAGAAGATAATCCATTTGCGCTCGTTACCCTTCCTAAAAAGGAAGAGCGAAATCCTCGCTTCCTGTATGAAGAGGAGATTGTGAAATTATTTCAAATGAATGATTTAACAACTCCGTTAGGGCAGCGTAATCAGTCTCTATTAGAATTGCTGTATGCCACCGGAATACGAGTGAGTGAATGTGCATCTATTAAGCTTAGCGATATAGATTTTTCACTTCAAACTTTGCTCGTATATGGCAAAGGGAAAAAACAACGGTACGTGCCATTTGGCTGTTATGCCAAGGACGCTCTTAGAGTATATATAGATAATGGAAGAAAGCTTCTTTTAAAAAAGGCTCCTTCTGATACTCATTCGCTCTTTTTAAATTATAAGGGGACACCGTTGACAGACCGAGGCATACGCTTAGTCATTGATCAGTTAGTAAAGAAGACCGCTGAGAATATACATATTAGTCCACACGTTTTGCGGCATACTTTTGCGACTCATATGTTAAATGAAGGGGCAGATTTACGTACAGTTCAAGAAATGCTAGGTCATGAACATTTATCAACCACTCAAATATACACACATGTGACGAAGGATCGTTTAAAGGCAGTTTATATGAATCACCATCCTCGCGCATAAAAGGAGGAGTTAATTTGTCTACTTTCCATGCTACTACGATTTTTGCGGTCCAGCATAACGGTCAATGTGCTATGTCTGGAGACGGACAAGTAACGTTCGGAAATGCTGTTGTGATGAAACATACTGCTCGAAAAGTAAGACGTCTATTTCAAGGGCAAGTTCTTGCCGGCTTTGCAGGTTCAGTAGCTGATGCATTCACTCTTTTTGAATTATTTGAAACGAAGCTTGAAGAGTATAACGGAAATCTTCAGCGTGCAGCCGTTGAGCTTGCTAAACAATGGAGAAGTGACAAAGTATTGCGAAAGTTAGAAGCAATGCTTATTGTTATGAACAAAGATAACTTACTGTTAGTATCAGGAACGGGTGAAGTTATTGAACCGGACGACGGCATTTTAGCAATTGGATCAGGCGGAAATTATGCTTTATCAGCGGGACGTGCATTAAAACAACATGCAGGCGAACATTTAACAGCTAAAGAAATTGCAAAAGCAGCTTTAGATGTAGCAAGTGAGATATGTGTTTATACAAATGATCATATTATTGTAGAAGAACTGTAGGAAAGGGGATTTTTTTATGAATTCTCATTTAACACCTCGACAAATTGTAGAAAAGCTCGATCAGTATATTATTGGTCAAACGAAGGCAAAGAAAGCGGTCGCTGTTGCGCTGCGAAATCGCTATCGACGCGGTCTGCTAGACGAATCTTTACGTGATGAAGTTGTGCCGAAAAACATTTTAATGATTGGTCCTACAGGTGTGGGTAAAACCGAGATTGCACGCCGCTTAGCTAAGCTTGTCGGTGCACCTTTTATTAAGGTTGAGGCAACAAAATTTACGGAAGTTGGGTATGTAGGGCGCGATGTAGAATCAATGGTTCGTGATTTAGTGGAAACGTCAGTTCGACTTGTGAAAGAAGAAAAAATGAACGGCGTGCGTGATCGCGCAGAAGAAAATGCAAACAAGCGGATAGTAGAGCTTCTTGTTCCGAGCAAAAAGAAGCAGCAATCGTTTAAAAATCCGTTTGAAATGATTTTTTCAAACGGTACACAGTCAAGCGATGCGGATCCTGATCAAGATGAGGAAACGAATATTGCAACGAAGCGCAAGCAGATTGCTCATCAGCTTGCTTTAGGAGAGCTTGAAAATCATTATGTCACAATTGAAGTAGAAGAGCAACAGCCTTCTATGTTTGATATGTTACAAGGTTCGGGTATGGAACAAATGGGCATGAACATGCAGGATGCCTTAAGCAATTTTATGCCTAAAAAACAAAAAAAGCGCAAACTTACTGTTAAAGATGCACGAAAAGTATTAACAAATGAAGAAGCGCAAAAATTGATTGATATGGATGAAGTGACGCAAGAAGCTGTGAATCGTGCAGAACAATACGGAATTATTTTCATTGACGAAATTGATAAAATTGCTCAGAAAAGTGGTAATTCATCTTCCGCTGATGTTTCACGTGAAGGCGTACAGCGAGATATTTTACCAATTGTAGAAGGGTCAACGATTGTTACAAAATATGGCGCAGTCAAAACTGATCATGTTTTATTTGTAGCAGCCGGTGCTTTCCATGTATCAAAACCGTCAGATCTAATTCCAGAATTGCAAGGTCGATTCCCAATTCGCGTTGAATTAACGAAGCTAACCGTTGAAGATTTTATAAACATTTTAGTAGAGCCAGATAATGCGTTATTAAAGCAATATGCGGCATTATTGGAAACTGAAGGTATACAAATTGAATTTTCTGACGATGCTATACGTAAGATTGCAGAAATTGCATATCAGGTAAATCAAGATACAGATAATATTGGTGCAAGAAGACTTCATACGATTTTAGAACGTTTGCTAGAGGATTTATCGTTTGAAGCACCAGAAGTAACATTAGAGAAAATTGTGATTACTCCGCAGTACGTGGAAGAAAAATTAGAAAAAATCGCTAAAAACAAAGATTTGAGTCAATTTATTTTATAGAACTGAAATCGCAGGAGGAAGAGTACTAATGGATTTATTAGGGAAAACTAGAAAGATTAATGCAATGCTACAAAAAGCAGCTGGTAAACCAGTAAACTTTAAAGAAATGGCTGAAACACTTTGCGAAGTGATCGAATCAAACGTATTCGTAGTAAGCCGTCGCGGTAAATTATTAGGAATCGCTGTTAAACAGCAAATTGAGAATGCGCGCATGAAAGATATGTTAGAAGCACGCCAGTTCCCAGAAGAATATACTCAAAGCTTATTTAACATTCAAGAAACATCTTCTAACTTAAACATTGAAAGTCAATATACAGCTTTCCCAGTTGAAAATAAAGACTTATTTGATGCAGGACTAACAACAATCGTTCCAATTATCGGAGGCGGAGAGCGTCTAGGTACGCTTGTACTATCTCGTTTAGACCGTCAGTTCGAAGACGATGATTTAATCCTTGCTGAATACGGGGCAACGGTAGTAGGTATGGAAATTCTTCGTGAAAAAGCAGAAGAAATTGAAGAAGAAGCACGTAGCAAAGCTGTTGTACAAATGGCAATTAGCTCATTATCATACAGTGAGTTAGAAGCTATTGAGCACATCTTTGAAGAGTTAAATGGAAATGAAGGACTATTAGTAGCAAGTAAAATTGCTGACCGCGTTGGAATTACACGTTCAGTAATCGTAAATGCGCTACGTAAATTAGAAAGTGCTGGCGTTATCGAATCACGTTCTTTAGGAATGAAAGGAACTTACATTAAAGTTCTTAACAACAAATTCTTAGTAGAGCTTGAAAAATTAAAATCTAACTAAGTTTATGAACAAAAAAGCACACGGGCAAAGCCCGTGTGCTTTTTTGTATGCTCTCAGTACAAAAAGATTCGCTGTGGGTTAAGACGATTCGTTCACTATTTTTATAAAACTTTAACAAACTTCATATAAAAATCTAAAAATTATATTATAGAATCTTCAAATAGTAAAAAGATACTAGTTGATTACAAATCGTTACTTTTATTACATATTGTTCAGGACTTATGGTATATATTTTGATTTTAAATTAAAAAAATAGAGCTAAAGTATAGCATTGATGTTAAAATATGCTTGGAAAACGAATGAAAATTTTGGTTTATAGTCCAAAAGTTCTTAAAAAAGGATAGACATTGCATGAAGTTTTTCTTACAATAAGTTCTATGGTACTAAAGTCGAAATTTGTCTCATTTTGAGAAAAATAGAATAGATAAGCAGGTGTAAGAATTGAGTTTGTTTTCAACTACTTTTCAAACAATTGAAAATGGAATTAGCTACGCGTCACAAAAGCAGCAGACGATTGCACAAAATATCGCAAACGTTGATACTCCAAATTATAAATCGAAAACAGTAACGCGTACGAGTGAATTTCGAGATTTATTACATAACGAGTTAGAAGCATATCAGACTGATTCAAAACATATCCCATTTTCCAATTCATCCCAGAGGATGATTACCCAGCAAGGAAACACTTCTTATCAAGCAAACGGAAATAATGTGGATATGGATAAAGAGATGGCGGATATGGCTGAAAATCAAATTTACTATGAGGCGCTAGTAGATCGTTTAAATGGAAAATTTAATTCTCTTCAAACAGTCATTAGAGGAGGTAAATAAGTTTGACTATTTTTCAAAATATGAATATTACATCTTCAGCTTTAACTGCCAATCGTTTAAGGATGGACGTTGTTTCATCTAATATGGCGAATGCTGAAACGACAAGAGGGACGTACGTTAATGGTGAGTGGCAGCCTTATAAAAGAAAAATGGTTGTCATGCAGTCTGATCGTTCGCCTTCTTTTTCGTCCCTCTTACACTCCGAAATCAATAAAAGTCAAAACAATGGTGTAAAAGTCACAGATATCGTAGAAGATAATACTCCTTTTAATTTAGTATATAACCCGACGCATCCAGATGCGAATGACCAAGGGTACGTGCAGATGCCGAACGTAGATCCTTTAAAAGAAATGACGGATTTAATTAGTGCTACTCGATCTTATGAAGCAAACGTCACGGTCTTTAATACAAACAAAAGTATATTAACAAAGGCGTTAGAAATTGGGAAATAAAGGAGCGATAAAATGATTAATGGTATCAGCAATCAAATAGCAATAGCAAAAACAGCAGCTTCTACTAGCACTGGACAAACAACTCAACAGTTTTCAACGTTTTTAAAAGACTCAATCAATGAGTTAAACAATACTCAACGCGCTTCGGATATAGTGACTGAAAAGCTTGCTAAAGGAGAAAACGTCGAACTCCAAGATGTAATGATTACTGCTCAAAAAGCAAGTATTACGATGCAAACGGCTCTTGAAATACGCAATAAAGCTGTTGAAGCCTATCAGGAAATGATGAGAATGCAAATGTAATTGAGCGGTTATTAAAGAAAATGAAAATAGTAATAACCGGAGGAATACCATGAATGAAAGAATAGCTCTTTATCGAGATAAGATGAAAGTCTTTTGGAATAACCGCAAAAAAGGACAAAAAATAGCCCTTATCGCTGCTCCTCTTGCGGCTATTCTAGTCATTAGTTTAGCATCTGTTTTTTTAAACAAGGATAAATTTGTCCCTCTTTATAGCAATCTATCGGCTCAAGAAACAGGACAAATCAAAGCAGAGCTTGATGCTAGAAGCGTTCCTTCAGAAATCTCTGATAATGGAACAACCATTTCGGTGCCTGAACAAAGCGTTGACTCGCTAAAAGTTGATTTAGCTGCACAAGGAATTCCTGATAGCGGAAGTATCGACTATTCGTTTTTTGGGAAAAATGCGAGCTTTGGTATGACAGATAATGAATTTGATGTGTTAAAACTCGATGCGATGCAAACTGAATTGGCTAACTTAATGAAAAACATTCAAGGAGTCAACGATGCAAAAGTGATGATTACCCTTCCCAATGAAAGCGTCTGGGCGAATGAAAAGCAGGGAGAAGCATCAGCATCGATTGTGCTTAATACAAAGGCTGGTTATAAATTTGATGATCAGCAAATTAAATCTCTTTATCATTTAGTATCCAAAAGTGTGCCAAACCTTCCTACCGATAATATCGTCATCATGAACCAATATTTTGAGTACTTTGATTTAAAAGGTAACGAAACGAATTCAGCTTCTAGCTCATTTGCTTGGCAGAACGAAGCGAAAAAAGAAGTTGAGCGAGATATTCAGCGTCAAGTACAGCAAATGCTAGGAAGACTGGTCGGTCAAGACAAAGTAATGGTTTCTGTTACAGCAGATCTTGATTTTACACAGGAAAATCGCGAGGAAAAGCTAGTAGAGCCCGTTGATAAAGATAATATGCAAGGAATTGCCGTTAGCGCTGAAAAAATTAATGAAACATTTTCTGGTAAAAACGCTCAAGATGGAGGCGTTGCTGGAACAGGAGAAGAAGATACAACAAATTACTCATCTAGTACAACAAGTGGAGACGGAGACTACGAAAAAAACGAAGAACGAATTAATTATGAAGTGAATCGAATTCATAAAGAAATCGTCGAAAGTCCATACAAAATTCAAGACCTTGGCATTCAAGTAATGATAGATCCGTCCAATGCAAAAGGGAAATCACAAGTTTCCGATACGCTTGAGTCAGACGTTCAAAAAATGTTAGGTACAATTGTCCGTACTTCTATTTCAAAAGATGCAAATACGAAAGCCCTCTCGGATAACGCGGTCAGCGATAAGATTACCGTTTCCGTTCAGCCGTTTAATGGACAAGAAACAGCTGACAACACAGCAAGTTCGATTCCATTGTGGATGTATATAACCGGAGGAGCACTGCTGCTTATTATTGTTGTTCTTATTGTGCTGTTGGTTAGGAAAAGGCGTCAAGACTTAGATGAAGAGGAATATGATGAAGAGTACGATGAAACTTTTGAAGCATATGAAGCGGCACAAAAAGCTCCTGTTTTAAGTGCTGAACAGCAAACAAAAAGCAATCTTGAAACGTTAGCGAAGCAAGACCCGAAAGAGTTTGCAAAACTGCTGCGAACATGGATTAGTGAGGATTAGGAGGAAAGCTAATGGTAAAGGCTATGCAAAAAAATGAGTTAACTGGAAAGCAAAAAGCAGCAATTTTGTTGATTTCTCTCGGTCCGGATGTATCAGCTTCTATCTATAAACATCTCAGTGAAGATGAAATTGAGCAACTAACGCTTGAAATTTCTTCAGTGAGAAAAGTAGAGCCGTCTCTAAAAGAAGCTGTGCTTCATGAGTTTGAACAAATAACGCTTGCTCAAAACTACCTTGAAAAAGGAGGAGTAAGCTATGCGAAACAGGTGTTAGAAAAAGCACTTGGACCAGAGCAGGCTATGATGATTATCAATCGATTAACTTCTTCTTTGCAAGTTCGTCCGTTTGACTTTGCCAGAAAAGCTGATCCTATGCAGTTGTTAAATTTTATTCAGCATGAGCACCCTCAGACGATTGCCCTTATTTTATCTTACTTAGAGCCGCCGCAGGCAGGACAAATCTTATCATCACTGCCTCAGGAAAGGCAAGCGGATATTGCAAGACGGATTGCAACGATGGGAAGTACGTCTCCGGAAGTCATTAATGAAGTGGAGCAAATTTTAGAGAGAAAGCTTTCTGCTACTGTTACCCAAGACTATACCCAAACAGGTGGTTTAGAAGCAGTAGTTGAAGTATTAAATGGAGTAGACCGAGCGACTGAAAAAATTATTATTGATACGCTTGAAATTCAAGATCCGGCATTAGCAGAAGAAATCAAGCAGCGAATGTTTGTATTTGAGGATATCGTAACGCTCGATAACCGCTCTATTCAGCGTGTGATACGAGATGTAGAAAATGATGATTTATTGTTGAGCTTAAAAGTAGCAAGTGAAGAAGTAAAATCTATTATTTTTAAAAATATGTCTAGCCGTATGGTGGAAACGTTTAAAGAAGAAATGGAATTTATGGGTCCTGTGCGTTTGAAAGATGTAGAGGAAGCTCAGTCACGTATCGTTGCTGCAATTAGACGTTTAGAAGATGCTGGTGAAATTGTACTAGCTCGAGGTGGAGGAGACGATATTATTGTCTAATATCATTAAATCAACTTATACGAATAAACTTTCAGACGAAAATGCAAAGCACATTCAAGTCATTCCATTTGGCTTTCCGGTACAAGATGAGCCCACAGAAGAACATCTTCAGCAAGAAAATGCAAAGCACGTTATTGAACAAGCGCACAGTGAAGCTGAAATAATAAAGGCCGAGGCAGATGCTTACCGCAAACAAGCTCAAAACGAAGTTGAACGTTTGAAAAAGCAGTGGGAAGAAGAGAAGGTGCTGCTGTTTCAACAAGAACAACAGCGAGGCTATGAAGAAGGATACGAAGAAGGGCTGCTTCAAGGAAAACAAGAGTATGAGCATGTATTAGCCATGTCGCGAAACATTGTTGACGAAACAAAGAATCAGTACTACGAATACATAAATCAATCTGAAGAAGTCATCTTTGAATTAGGTTTCACCCTAGCTGAAGCGATTTTAAATGAGCGGCTTCAAAGAGATGAATCATTTTTATCACTTGTTGAAAGGTCTTTAAAAGAAGTTAGAGAACATAAAGAAATCCAGCTTTTTGTTTCTCCGAAAAAATATGCATATGTATGTGAACATAAACGAGAACTGTTCGATTTATTAAACGGAGAAACGGGGCTATTTATTTATGCAGATGAAAATCTTCAGGAAATGGATTGTGTCATCGATTCCTCTTATGGGCGTCTTGTTGCGTCTTTTGATAGTCAGTTAACGGAAATGAAGAAAAAATTAAAAGCACGTTTGTTAGAGGAGAGTAAACATGAAAGTCGCACAACTCATTCATGAAATCCCGCGCACATCTTCTTTTAAACGGTACGGGAAAGTCAGCCGAGTAGTAGGAATGATGATTGAATCTAAAGGACCTAGAACGTCAATAGGAGATGTTTGCTTTATTCATCTTAGTGAACGAGGAGATAAAATTCGTGCAGAAGTTGTTGGTTTTAACGGTGAGCACGTTGTTTTAATGCCTTATACGTCTGTTCGATATATCGGACCTGGCTGCCTAGTGGAAACGACAGAAAAACCTCTGCAGGTAAGCGTGGGGAAAGAGTTAATAGGTCAAGTGCTTGATTCACTAGGGAACCCTTTAGACGGGTCTGAACTTTCTCATTATTTGCCGTTTGTTTTAACCGACCAAGACCCCCCTAATCCCTTAGAGCGTCCGCCTATTGAACAGCCGATTGAAGTAGGGGTACGAACGATTGATAGTTTGCTAACAGTAGGTCAAGGGCAGCGCATAGGTATTTTTGCAGGAAGCGGTGTTGGGAAAAGTACGCTGCTCGGGATGATTGCACGCAATACAAAAGCAGATATCAATGTCATTGCCCTTGTAGGTGAGCGAGGAAGAGAAGTTAGAGAGTTTATTGAGCGAGATCTTGGAGAGGAAGGATTAAAGCGTTCCGTTGTAGTAGTTGCTACCTCGGATCAGCCTGCTCTCCTTCGAATGAAAGCAGCATATACAGCTACTTCTATTGCTGAATACTTTCGAGATGAGGGACTGAGCGTCATGATGATGATGGATTCTGTTACCCGTGTAGCAATGGCTCAGAGAGAAATTGGATTAGCCGTAGGTGAACCTCCGACTACCAAAGGTTATACACCATCTGTTTTTGCTAGCTTGCCAAGGCTGCTTGAACGTACAGGAACTAATCAACATGGATCTATTACTGCTTTTTACACTGTATTAGTAGACGGTGATGATATGAACGAACCCATTTCGGATACGGTGCGAGGCATTATAGACGGACATATTGTACTAGACCGGGAGCTGGCCAATAAAGGTCAATATCCGGCCATCAATGTCTTAAAAAGCGTTAGTCGGGTGATGAACCATATCGTAAGTGAACGGCATAGAGAAGCAGCTGAAAAACTGCGTTCATTAATGGCTACCTATGCTAATTCTGAAGACTTAATTAACATAGGTGCCTACAAAAGAGGATCTTCTGCTTACATTGATGAGGCCATCTACTATCATCCTGTCATTGATGCATTTTTAAAACAAAAAATGAACGAACATCCATCATTTGAAACAAGTGTAACAAAGCTCTGTGAACTGTTTGTGAAAGGTGAGTAAATATGGCATATGAATTTAGGTTATCTAAAATAATGGCAATCAAGTCAAATGAAAAAGATGAACTGCTATATCAATATAATCAATCATTGCAGCAGTTTGAAACAGCGGGTGAAAAGCTTTATAAAAAGTTAAAAGAAAAAGAAACGCTAATTGAACAGCATACGGGCAAAATGAAGCAAGGGCTTTCTATTTTAGAAATTACGTCATTTCAGCAGTTTTTAACAAGTGCCGAACGAGTGATTGAGAGGCTGCAACAAGAGGTCATGTTTGCAAGACAGCAAATGAACTTAAAGAAACTGAAGCTAGAAGAAAAGAACATAGAAGTAAAGAAGTATGAAAAGTTAAAAAAGAGAGACTACGATTCTTATATAACCGCGGAAAAACAGTTAGAAGCGAAGCAAATGGATGAGCTGTCGCTACAGCAGTATATGCTGCATAGGAATTAGGTGGAAAACATGGCTAATCAAAAAGAGTTAAGAGAAGAGTACGAAGAAGAAAAGTCTTACAGTAAAAGCCAAGTGTTTTTATTTTTAATCTTTATTCCAGCAGTGTTCCTCATCTTGGCGGCTTATATTGTTCTGACGCTTTTAGGCGTTAATGTAAATGATAAAGTTTCAGGTATTACACATGCCATTCCGTTTGTATCAAGTGAACAGTCGCAAAAAAATGAAAATATTCAAGAAAGCAATGAAGAAATACAAAAGCAGGTTGATAGCCTTCAAAAGAAGTTGAGCACGAAAGAAAAGCAAATCGCAGCTTATGAGAAAACGATCACTACAAAAGATCGTCAAATGGATGAACTAAAAATTGAAATGCGCGATATGGAAGAAAAAGCCGATGATGAAGCGAAAAAACAAAAGAACAATCAGCTGGCAAAAAAAGATGTCATTGCTACCTATGAAAACATGTCTCCTAAAAATGCAGCACTTATCTTTGCCGAATTAAAAGAAGACAAAGCGGTCGCGATGCTTAAGCAGTTCAAAGCGAGTACAAGAACAGCAATCTTAGAAAAAATGGATCCAAAAGTAGCTGCACGCTATACGACATTGTTAACAGATCAGATTGAGGAATAAAAGCAGAGGTGAAAACAGTGGAAATTTCACTACGTCCAGCAGCTGCATCAAAGGTAAACTGCGATGAAAAAGCAGCTGTTATTCAGACTCAGGGTTTTTTTGAAGAAGTTGTTCAGCAGCTTAAGCAGCTAGATGCGCAGCCTTTAACGCGCGGGGAGAAATCATCCGATAAACAAACGGTAGATCAAGACGTCTTCAAGGCGGTCGGGTTAATGGCAATTCAGTTAAGCGAAGCAGAAGATGAAGAGGATGAACCATCTGTCTTGTACGAACATCTAGCCGAGATGATCAGTAGTATTCCAGGTAGTCTAGATTTGGAACAGCCGCTTCTAAAGCTGCAGCACGTGTTAACAGACATGCAGCATGCACCTGTTTCACCTGAAACAGACAGTCAAGAACAGTATTTAACTTCTATTTCTACTTTGCTGGAACTATGTAAAAATACGTCAGCTGTTTTTCAAACAGAGTTTGCTCAGCTGATGGAAGAACTACAAAAACCGCAGCTGCAGTCAGTGAAGCTTTCGGATCTGCAGCTTGAGGGTTTGCAGAAAACTGCTGCTGAAAAAATAGAGAAAATTCATAAACAACCACGTGTATTAACCGATACCTTACATGAAAAGCGCTCAGCTGATTTCTTCGCCGTTGTTCAAGCAGCCCCAAAAAGTTCTGTAAGAGATATGACCGCTTTTCATAAAGAGGAAAAAGTGCCGCTTTTGAATCAGCTTCCATGGAAAAAAGATGTGGTTTTAGGTAACCCAAGTATAGATAGTAAAAGTTCTTTCACTGCTAAAACGGCCGAGGCGACCTTAGAAAATAACCCATCATCTTTTAAATCTAATGAAGTACCTAAGGTCCAAGAATTTTCTATTGATCTAGGGCAAGCAAACTCTGATCATCAACAGTCTGAAGATCTGGTAAACGAGCTGCAAAAAATATGGAGTAAAGCTTCGATCAGTACTGAAGAAGGAGCATCTAAGCTTTCCATTAAGTTGTTTCCAAAGCAGCTAGGTACGATTTCAATTGAGGTGCTTCAACAAGACAATGAAAAAATTGCGCAGGTTGTGGTAACGTCAACGAAAACAAAAGAGCTATTAGACGCCAGCCTTTTCAGTTTACGACAAGCTCTTGCGTCTCAGCATGTATCGGTTGATCAAGTGGATGTGGCCGCTGTTGGAGCGGCTTCAGAAAGTTCTATGACAGATATGAACGCTTTTGGTAAAGAAGAAAAAGGGTCGCAGTTTTCTATTGAGTTAAGGCAAGCAAAATCAGACCATCAGCAGTCTAGCGATTTGGTAAACGAGCTGCAAAAAATATGGAGTAAAGCATCGATCAGTATTGAAGAGAGAGCATCTAAGCTTTCTATTAAGTTATTGCCAAAGCAGCTAGGTACGATTTCAATTGAAGTGCTTCAACAAGACAATGAAACGGTTGCACAAGTAGCTGTATCGTCAGCGAAAACAAAAGAGCTGTTAAATGCCAACCTTTTTAGGTTACGGCAAGCTCTCGCGTCTCAGCATGTATCAGTTGAACAAGTCGATGTGGTTGCTGTTCAAGCAGCTCCAGAAAGCTCTGTAACAGATA
The DNA here is from genome assembly GCF_025910025.1 of Priestia sp. JV24. Taxonomy (NCBI): domain Bacteria; kingdom Bacillati; phylum Bacillota; class Bacilli; order Caryophanales; family Bacillaceae; genus Priestia; species Priestia sp. JV24. Next base: position 126,098 of record NZ_JAPCIN010000023.1, on the reverse strand, counting down.
TGACTGCTTTTGGTAAAGAAGAAAAAAGGCCGCAGGTTTCTATTGATTTAGGGAAAGTGAAATTAGACCATCAACAGTCTAGTGATCTAGTAAACGAGCTGCAAAAAATATGGAGTAAAGCTTCGCTCAGTGCTGAAGAGAGAAGATCCAAGCTTTTCGTTACGTTATTGCCAAAGCAGCTAGGTACGATTTCAATTGAAGTGCTTCAACAAGACAATGAAAGGGTTGCGCAGGTTGTGGTAACGTCAGCGAAAACAAAGGAGCTGTTAGACGCCAATCTTTTCAAATTACGACAAGCTCTCACGTCTCAGCATGTATCGGTTGAGCAAGTTGGTGTGGACGCTGTTCATACAGCTTCAGAAAGTTCTGTGAGAAATATGAACGCTTTTCGTAAAGAAGAAAAAATACCGTTTTTCAATCAGCTTCCATGGAAAAAAGATGTGGTATTACACAGCGAAAGTATAGATACAAATAGCTCTTTAAAAAATAGCGAAAGTTCTGCAGTTACAAACACAACCGAAGCGACAGTAGAGAATCAGCCATCATCCTTTGGAAGTGGAGAAATGCCTAAGCTTCAGCAGTTCTCTATTTATCTAGGGCAAGCAAAATCTGACTATCAACAGTCTAGCAATTTGGTAAACGAGCTTGAAAAAATATGGAGTAAAGCTTCGATCAGTACTGAAGAGGGAACATCCAAGCTTTTCATTAAGTTATTGCCAAAACAGCTAGGTGCGATTTCAATTGAAATGCTTCAGAAAGACAGTGAAACGGTTGCGCGAATTGTCGTATCGTCAGCAAAAACAAAAGAGTTATTGGACGCCAACCTTTCAACTTTGCGGCACGGTCTCGCGTCTCAGCATGTATCAATTGATAAAATCGATGTGCTACTGTCAGAACAAGCGATGTCGTATAACAATGAAAACGACCAGCAAAAAGAAAGACAGGAAAAAGAAGCGTTTAAAAAAGAAGAAGATCAAGATTCACAACAATTGGAAGAATCGGATTCCTTTCTATCTTCTTTTGAAGCAGCGCTCATTAACTACAACGTATAGGTGATAACAATGACAAATGAAATTACGTCTGACTTGTATTTAAGCAATAGGGACACACCAGTGAAGCAAACGGGAAACAGCTCGCTTGGCAAAGATGACTTTTTGAAGCTTTTGATTGCGCAGCTTCAAAATCAAGATCCAATGAATCCAATGCAAGACAAAGACTTTATTGCTCAAATGGCTCAGTTTTCATCCCTTGAACAAATGACAAATATGAGCACATCGCTCAATACGTTTTTAACGCAGTCTCAGGCTTCTCCTATTTTAAAAGGAAGCGAATTAATTGGTAAAACCGCTGCATGGTTAGATGAAGAAGGAAATAAAAAGCAAGGAGTTATTTTAACAGCATCCGTCAAAAACAATGAGGTATCGTTTGGGATCAATGATGAAAATCATACGGTACTTTCGCTAAACGATATCTTAGAAGTAAGCAGTTAACCAACCAAATTTAAGGAGTGATTTTATGTTACGTTCGATGTATTCAGGAATCAGCGGCATGAAAAATTTTCAAACTAAATTAGATGTCCTAGGAAATAACATTGCCAACGTTAATACATACGGCTATAAAAAAGGACGTACAACGTTTCAAGATTTAGTAAGTCAGCAGGTAGCAGGAGCAACAGCACCGGGAGCTAACCGTGGAGGTGTTAATGCTAAACAAGTCGGATTAGGTTCGCAAATTGGCACAATTGATACAGTTCAAACGGCAGGAAGCATTCAGTCAACGGGGCGTCCGCTTGATTTAGCTATTTCTGGAGACGGTTATTTTGTTGTCGGTAATAGTGGTACACAAAATACTGGAGCGGTGACAAATCCCATGTATACAAGAGCTGGAAACTTTTATTTAGATAGAAATGGAGCCTTGGTAACAGGAAGTGGCCTTTATTTGCAAAGTTCGACCAATCAGAAGATTGTTATCCCTACAAATAGTCAAAGCTATAGCATTGGGTCGGATGGATCAGTTAATTATATAGACAATACTGGTGTATCGAGGGTTGCAGGTACTATTAAGCTTGCAAAGTTTGCCAACAACGAAGGACTTCAAAAAGTAGGAGGAAACTTGTTTGCGGATACTCCAAATGCAGGGCTGGTTACAACTCCTGCAAACATTACCCCTGGAAACAACGGCACAGGAACGCTTGTCTCCAACGCCCTTGAAATGTCCAACGTTGATTTATCCGAGGAATTCACGGACATGATTGTTGCACAGCGCGGATTTCAAGCGAACACAAGAATTATTACAACATCCGATGAAATACTGCAAGAGTTAGTGAATCTAAAACGATAGGCGGGAGGAAGGAGTAGGTATTACTCCGGTTAATTATGATCACTTTAACAAGGCTAAACGGCAAAACATTTACGTTAAACGCACTCTACATCGAGCAGGTTGAAGCATTTCCTGATACGACCATTACGCTAACGAATAACAAAAAGCTAGTGGTAAAGGATTCAGTTGAAGAAGTGAATGAGAAAGTGACGGGCTATTATCAGCGAATTAACGTATTAGGGCTGCAGCAAACGACGGAGGAATAAAGTGTGTTTAAAAATAAGCTAATTAGTAAGATGATTATTATCATGCTTTCTCTTACTTTAATAGGAAGCATTGCTGTTATCGTGACGCTAAAGTATACAGAGCAGGCAAGTACTGAAAAAGGTCCATCTATCGACGATGTGATTAAAGCTTCTGTAGATGTAACGGATATTAAAACAAATCTAAAAAGCAATAACTACATCAGCATCTCTTTTAAAATTCAAATGGATAGTAAAAAAGCAGCGGCAGAGCTTCAAAAAAGAGATTTTCAAGTAAGAGACATTATTATCAAAAGGCTCTCAGATATGAGTGCTCAAGATTTTGAAGGAACGCAAGGGCTCAGCACGTTAGAAACAGATATTGCAAAGCAAATTGATCAATTAATGGAAAACGGACATGTTGTTAAAATTTATACAACGTCTAAAGTGTTGCAGTAAAGAAAAAGGGAGGGAAGCTAGTGGCTGGGGATGTATTATCACAAAATGAAATTGATGCCCTATTATCCGCGTTATCAACCGGAGAGATGGATGCGGATGAGCTAAAAAAAGAAAATAAAAAACAGCGTATTCGTACATATGATTTTAAACGCGCCCTGCGTTTTTCAAAAGATCAGATTCGCAGTTTGACGCGAATTCATGAAAATTATGCGCGCATGCTCATCAATGTCTTTTCGGCGCAGCTTCGTAACGTTGTACAAGTGTCCGTTGTATCAGTAGATCAAATTCCGTATGAGGAGTTCATTCGCTCTGTTCCGAAAGTAACCATCTTAAATGTGATAGCCGTCCCTCCTTTAGAAGGGCATATCATTATGGAAGTCAATCCGAACATTGCCTATGCGATGCTTGACCGCTTGCTCGGGGGACAAGGCGAGAGCGGTGGGAAAATTAGTAACTTAACGGAAATTGAAACGAGCTTGGTTCGAAACTTGTTAGAGAAAACGTTAGATAGTATGAGAGAAGCTTGGAGTTCTATTGCGGAAATTGAACCTGAAACATCAGAGTTTGAAGTGAACCCTCAGTTTTTGCAGGTAATTTCACCAAATGAAATTGTCATCGTCATTTCATTAAACGTACAAATTGGAGATGAAACGGGCATGATCAATCTATGTATTCCGCACGTGACGCTTGAGCCGATCGTGTCCAAACTGTCCGTTCATTACTGGATGCAATCTTCGAAAAAAGAACCTAATGTACAAGAGGTTGAGCAGCTAAAGGAACAAATCAATGGTGCGGAATTGCAGGTTGTAGCCGAGCTAGGAAAAGCGGATATTTCAATTGAAGATTTCCTAGCATTAGATGCAGGAGATGTTATTCGACTGCAAACAAGCGTTCATAATCCGTTAACTATTTACGTCGGAGAACAACCTAAATTTATTGCACAGCCTGGAAAAGTCAGGCGGAAAGTTGCTGTGCAAATTCTAGATGATGTTAAGAGGAGGAACGAAAGGAATGAACGATGACATGCTTTCGCAAGATGAAATTGATGCGTTGTTAAAAGGAACTTCTTCACTTGACGAGTTTTCAGAGCCGAATAAGTCAAGTCAAGTAGACGATTACTTTACGGAAATGGAAAAAGACGCGCTTGGCGAAATTGGAAATATTTCGTTTGGCAGTTCAGCAACAGCGCTATCGGCTTTATTGAATCAAAAAGTCGATATTACCACACCGTTTGTATCGCTCGTATATAAAGAAGAGCTGACGAATGAATTTCCAAATCCTCATGTCGCTGTGCAAGTTCAGTATACAGAAGGCTTTTCTGGTACGAATTTGTTAGTTATTAAACATGAAGATGCAGCTGTTATTTCAGATTTGATGCTTGGTGGAACGGGTGAGAATCCGACGGAAATCATGGATGAAATTAAGCTGAGTGCAGTGCAGGAAGCGATGAATCAAATGATGGGTTCTGCAGCGACGTCTATGTCCACGGTATTTCAAAAGAAAATTGATATCTCTCCGCCGAGTTTAGATATTTTAAATATTCAAAAAGGGGAAGGTACAGAGCTGATTCCCCAAGATGACGTCTTTGTAAAGGTCTCTTTTAATTTGAAGGTAGGCACATTAATCGATTCGAATATTATGCAGCTTTTATCTATACCGTTCGCAAAAAGTTTGGTCGAAGAGCTCTTAGTTCCAAATTCAGAAGATACGGCAGCTTCTATTGAAAAAGAATCAGATCTTAACGGAAAGCAAACAGAACCGCCGGCAGCTGAAGACATACAGCATGAAGAAACACAGCAGGCAGAATCTGTTCATGTACCAGTTGATGTTCAGCCCGCATCGTTTTCAGAGTTCGAGCACATGTCTTCTCCTCAAGGGGATTCACGAAATTTAGACATGCTGCTTGATATCCCGCTTCAAGTTACCGTGGAGCTTGGAAGAACTAAGCGAACGGTTCAAGAGATTTTAGCATTATCTTCTGGTGCAATCATTGAACTTGATAAACTAGCAGGCGAACCAGTAGATATCTTAATTAATAGCAAATTAATAGCAAAAGGCGAAGTGGTCGTCATTGACGAGAATTTTGGCGTTCGCGTAACCGATATTATTAGTCAAAGAGACCGTATTAACAAACTAAAGTAATGATTTTTAGGAGGAGTAGAGATGGGAAATCGAATTTTAATTGTAGATGATGCTGCATTCATGCGCATGATGATCAAAGATATTTTAACGAAAAATGGATATGAAGTAGTAGCGGAAGCGGCAGATGGCCAGCAGGCTGTGGAGTTATTTAAAGAGCATGCACCAGATCTTGTCACAATGGATATTACAATGCCTGAAATGGATGGAATTACGGCCTTAAAAGAAATTAAAACCATAAAAGGTGATGCTAAGGTGATTATGTGTTCAGCCATGGGCCAGCAGGCAATGGTGATTGATGCTATTCAAGCAGGGGCAAAAGATTTTATCGTTAAGCCTTTTCAAGCAGATCGTGTATTAGAGGCAATTTCAAAAGCAATTGGATAAACAACAGATTGGCGGGGCTTTCCCGCTAATCTTACACTATATTGAAGTAAGAGGTGGCAGACATTGCTGCGAAAGTTCGTAATTGCTGCGCTGTTAATAAGCGTATTAGCAGGATCAAATCAAATCGTCTATGCAGAAAGTAGATCTGCATCCGTAAAAGAATGTTTGGAAAAAACGGAGAAGTGTTCAGAGAGTGAGAGTACTGATTCAAAAGAAAAAACTGAACTCCAGGGGATGCCTACGCTTTCAGCTGGAGATATCGTGAAGATGATATTCGCGTTTTTACTTGTAATTGGGCTGCTTTTTGCGCTCTTAAAATTTGTAAATAAAAAAGGAAGGCTGCTGCAAAAAAATAAAGTAGTACAAAACTTGGGTGGTACAAATGTTGGAAGCAGCAAATCTGTACAAGTAGTTAAAGTTGGAAATCAGCTTTTTATTATCGGAGTCGGTGAAAATGTGCAGCTTCTTTCAGAAATTACAGGGCAAGAGAAACAGCAGCTGCTCACGCAGTATGAGGAACAACAGAAAAACGAGAGCGAATATAAAGTCGTACTACCGTCTTTTTTAGAAAAATTGACTTCTAAAAAAGAAGAGAAATCTAGTCATTCTTTTCAGCAGCTTTTTCAGCGAGAAATGAATGAAATGAAAATAAAAAGGCAAAACGTACTGAAAGAGTTAGAAAGGAACAAAAAGAACGATGAATGAAGTGATGAATCTCTTTAACTCGAGCAGTCCTACAAATATTTCAACGTCTGTCCAGCTTTTGTTGCTGCTGACGGTGTTTTCGGTAGCTCCTGGAATTTTAATTATGATGACCTGCTTTACACGAATTGTCATTGTGCTGTCATTTGTACGTACATCGCTCGGGACACAGCAAATGCCTCCTAATCAAATATTAGTTGGTTTATCGCTGTTTTTAACGTTTTTTATTATGGCGCCAACTTTTTCTCAGGTAAATGAACAGGCGCTTCAGCCGCTTTTAAAAGAAAAAATCACGCTGAATCAAGCCTATGAAAAAGCAGCTGAACCGATGAAAGAATTTATGAGTGCCCATACAAGACAAAAAGATTTAGCTCTTTTTTTAGAATATGCGGATATAGATAAACCATCCTCTGTTCAAGATATTCCCTTAACCGCGCTCGTTCCGGCTTATGCAATCAGTGAGCTAAAGACAGCCTTTCAAATTGGATTTATGATTTTTATTCCTTTTCTTATTATCGATATGATTATAGCAAGCGTGCTGATGTCTATGGGAATGATGATGCTTCCTCCCGTTATGATTTCGCTCCCGTTTAAAATTTTACTATTTGTACTGGTTGACGGCTGGAATTTAGTTGTTAAATCATTATTAATAAGTTTTCAATAGGTGATAGACAATGAATGGAGAATTTGTCATTTCGTTAGCAGAAAAAGGCGTATATACGATCTTAATTGTATCTGGCCCTTTATTGCTGCTGGCCCTTGTAGTTGGGCTCATTATTAGTATTTTTCAAGCAACTACCCAAATTCAAGAGCAAACACTTGCTTTTGTTCCTAAGATTGTAGCGGTCTTAGTAGGGATTGTATTTTTTGGTCCGTGGATGTTATCAAAAATGATTTCATTTACATATGAAATTTTTTCAAATCTGTATCGGTACGTAGGATAGCTATGAGTCAGTTGATCTTATCCTATCCCGCGTTTTTACTAGTGCTAGTGCGCGTAACGTCTTTTTTTATTACGGTTCCGCTATTTTCATACAAAACGATTCCCGCAGTTCATAAAGTAGGTTTGTCTGCCTCACTATCCGTCATTATTGCGACAACAATTGATTTACCCGTCGTTTCATTAGATGCACAGTTTGTACTTTTAGTAGTAAAGGAATGTGCTGTTGGGTTGTTTATTGGTTTGACTGCGTATGTATTTATTATGGCTATTCAAATTGCCGGAGGTCTCATCGATTTTCAAGTTGGGTTTGCGATTGCCAACGTAATAGATCCGCAGACAGGGGCGCAAAGTCCGATACTAGGTCAATATTTATATGTATTTGCTCTCCTATTTTTATTATCGACCAATGGACATCATTTATTAATAGACGGCATCTATAATAGTTATTTAATTATTCCGTTAGACAAAGTAGCTTTCCCTGTGGGAAGCCAAGCATTTGCTACACACATCATAACTGTTTTTTCATCGATGTTTTTAGTAGCTGTTCAAATGTCTTTGCCTTTGGTAGGTTCATTATTTTTAGTCGATATCGCGCTTGGAATTGTCGCAAGAACCGTCCCGCAGTTAAATATTTTCGTAGTGGGGTTTCCGGTAAAAATTATTGTTGCCTTTATTTTGCTGATTGTCGTGATGGGGAGCATGTTTTATATGATGCAAATCATATTTGAACAAATGATAGAAGCGATGCGCGCGACGATCCGCATATTAGGAGGGGTGTAGCTTTGTTTTTAGTAAAAGTTGATTTGCAATTTTTCGCGGGAGAAAAAACGGAAAAAGCTACACCTAAAAAAAAGCAAGACTCTAGAAAAAAAGGACAGGTAGCTAAAAGTCAAGACGTTACAACTGCGCTCATCCTTTTAATGGTTTTTCTTTATTTTTTGTTTGGAGCCAAACAGTTTTTACAGCAAATGATGAAGTTGTTAAGAGAAGCTTTTCAAACGTATATGCTTGAGGAAGTGACGGCAGAGCGCGTATTTGCGATGTTTAAGCACCTTCTTCCTGCAATAGCCCTTGCAGCAGGTCCTGTTATGCTCGCAGCTTTTATTGCTGCGCTCGGAGCGAATTATATGCAGGTTGGTATTCTTTTTTCCACGGAGGCTCTTCAGCCTAAGTTAGAAAAGATTAACCCTATTAGCGGAGCCAAACGGATTTTTGCCATGAGAGCGCTGGTAGAACTAATCAAGTCAACGCTGAAAATTATGTGTATCGGAGCCGTCACGTTTTTTATCTTATGGATTCACATAGAAGATGTATTAAATTTATCTCAAAAAAGTATAGGGGACTCGCTGGTTGTTCTGTCTAAGCTTGTTTTTCAAATGGGACTTGCAGCCTCGCTTATGCTTTTATTTTTATCGCTGCTTGATTATTTTTACCAAAAGTTTGATTTCGAGAAAAATATTCGAATGTCAAAGCAAGATATCAAAGATGAGCATAAAAACATTGAAGGCGATCCTCTAATCAAATCAAAAATAAAGCAAAAGCAGCGGGAAATGGCAATGTCTCGCATGATGCAAGAAGTTCCAAAAGCAGATGTCATCATTACAAACCCCACTCATTATGCCATTGCTTTAAAATATGATGAAGAAAAAATGGATGCTCCCTATGTTGTAGCCAGCGGCGTAGATTTTATTGCTCAAAAGATTAAAGGAATCGCCAAAAGCCATGAAATCATCATGGTAGAGAACCGCCCGCTGGCAAGAGCACTTTTTGACCAAACTAAAGTAGGAGATGCAGTACCCGAAGAATTTTTTAAAGCGGTGGCTGAAATATTAGCTTACGTATACCGCATTCAAAATAAAATGTAACGTTACGCTATTGTAAGGAGAGAAAAATTAATGTCTGCAAGAGAACTGCCAGTTGTTATAGGTGTTGTACTTATTATCGTTATGCTTGTTATTCCGTTGCCTTCATGGTTATTAAGTATTTTAATCATGATTAACATTTCTCTTGCACTGCTTGTACTGCTCGTTTCCATGAATATGAAAGAACCTTTAGAGCTATCGGTATTTCCGTCTTTGCTGCTGGTTCTTACGCTGTTTCGATTAGGTTTGAATGTATCGACAACACGTTCAATCTTAGGAACAGGAGAAGCAGGCGGAGTGGTGGAAACATTCGGCCACTTCGTTATTGGAGGCAATCCTTTGGTGGGCTTTGTTGTCTTCATTATTTTAATTATCATTCAGTTTCTCGTTATTACAAAAGGAGCGGAGCGTGTTTCTGAAGTAGCCGCCCGCTTTACCTTAGATGCGATGCCGGGTAAACAAATGAGTATTGATGCAGATTTAAATGCAGGTATGATTTCAGAAAAGCAAGCAATTGACCGCCGTGAAAAAATTCAGCGCGAAGCAGATTTTTATGGAGCAATGGATGGAGCCAGTAAATTCGTCAAAGGTGACGCCATTGCAGGGATTGTCATCACCCTGATTAATATCTTATTTGGGATTATTATCGGCATGCTGCAAATGGGAATGTCCATCACTGAAGCATCCCAAACCTTTACTTTGTTAACAGTAGGCGATGGGTTAGTGAGTCAAATTCCAGCCCTTATGATTTCAACAGCGACAGGTATTATCGTCACTAGAGCTGCTTCAACAGGTAATTTGAGCGAAGATATTACACAGCAGCTGTTTGCTTTTCCCGTTATGCTTTATGTCACTGGAGGAACGATTGCGGCTCTTGGTTTAATTACGCCAATTAATGATGTTATTACAATGCCTATTGCTATTTTGTTAGGAGTGGGAGGCTATTATTTGTCTCGGGCTAAGCATCAGGCGGTTCGTGAAGAAATGGCGCCTACTGAAGAAGAGCTTGAAGACAATGAAATGAAAAGTCCGGAGAGTGTTGTCAATCTATTAAGCGTTGATCCAATTGAATTTGAATTTGGGTATGCATTAATTCCGCTTGCTGATACGAATCAAGGAGGCGATCTGCTTGATCGAATTGTGATGATTAGGCGACAGCTGGCACTTGAGCTAGGATTGGTCATTCCGGTTGTTCGCATCAGAGACAACATTCAGCTTCAGCCCAACGAATACTGTCTTAAAATAAAGGGCAATGAAGTGGCAAAAGGGGAGCTGCTGCTCGATCACTATTTAGCAATCAGTCCGGGAGTGGATGATGATTTGATTGAAGGAATTGATACGTTAGAGCCAGCTTTTAAAATGCCTGCAAAATGGATTAGTGAGTCCGCGAAGGAGCAGGCTGAGATGTTCGGGTATACCGTTGTTGACCCGCCGTCGGTTGTGTCTACGCACATAACAGAAGTTATAAAATCGTATGCGCATGAGCTGATTGGAAGGCAGGAGACAAAGCAACTAATCGATCACACAAAAGAAACGTATCCTATTTTAATTGAGGAAGTAACGCCTAATCCGCTTTCTGTTGGAGACATTCAAAGGGTACTGGCAAAGCTTTTAAAAGAAAGCGTCTCAATTCGAAATTTACCCATTATTTTTGAGGTGCTGGCGGACTACGGCAAAATGACGTCAGACACCGATTTGTTAACTGAATATGTCCGGCAAGGACTCGCAAGACAAATTACCAGTCAATATACGGTCCAAGAAGGTCTGCTTCGAGTTCTTACCCTTTCAGGAAAAGTTGAAAAAATGATGGCGGAAGCTGTTCAACAAACGGAGCATGGGAATTATTTGTCACTAGACCCTAACGTTTCACAAGCTATCCTGGAAAGTATAGCCAAGCAAACAGAAACACTTTCTTTTCAAGAACAGTCTCCAATTGTGTTATGTTCTCCTGCGGTGAGGATGTACGTGCGTCAAATCACTGAGCGGTATTTTCCCCATATGGCGGTTTTATCATATAACGAGCTAGAAGCAAATGTTGAAGTTCAAAGTGTTGGAGTGGTGGATATCTGATGAAAGTAAAAAAATACGTAGTAGCATCCATGCCGCAAGCTATGAAAGCCATTCGTTCAGATTTAGGTGAGGAAGCGGTTATTTTACATTCAAAACAAATTCGAACAGGAGGGTTTCTTGGTCTATTTACTAAGGCAAAAATAGAAGTATTGGCAGCTGTCGATTCGGTAGAAAAGCTGAGCGTAAAGAAGAATTCATCGTCGCCAGAACCCAGTATGGAAGATAATCAATCTTTTATGAAGCAGCAGCTCAGTGAGTTAAATACTCTTGTCTCACAAATGAATCAAGTGCCAAAGGTTTCTTCAGGTTCATATCCAAAAGCAGTGGAGGATGTGTTTGCCTATTTGCGTTTGCAAGAAATAGACGAAGCTATTTTAAAAAGTATAGAGGCTCCTATGCTAGAGTACTACTACTTACATCGCCCTAACTCAAATCAACTTATGGAGTGGACGAAGAGCTGGTTTGGCAATCAGTTTAAAGCAAGTGAATGGAGCGGTCCTTTCAAAAAATATGTAAGTGTAGTAGGACCAACAGGTGTCGGTAAAACAACAACTCTTGCTAAATTGGCCGCAAAATGTGTCCTGGAACACAATCAAAAAATAGCATTTATTACAACTGACACGTATAGAATTTCAGCGATTGAGCAGCTCAAGACGTACGCTTCGATCTTGAATGCGCCTTTAACGATTTGTTATAACGGAGCAGATTTTAAAAAAGCTTTGCTAGAAGCGGAAGCATACGATGTGATTTTTATTGACACAGCAGGTCGTAACTTTTTAGAACAGCAATATGTAAATGATTTAAAGAAAATTATTACGTTTCAAGAAGATTTGCAAACGTTTCTTGTTTTAGCCCTAACGTCAAAAGTATCAGATATGAAAGCTGTATATGAACGTTTTGCTAGTCTGCCTGTTGATCACTTGATTTTTACGAAGCAAGATGAAACCACCCGTAAAGGCTCGCTTTTAAATATGTTATATCATTACGGCCAGCGAGCTGCTTTTACAACAAACGGGCAGGATGTACCAGAAGATGTTTCGGCATTTAAAATAAAAGAGTTTATTGACGATGTATTTGGAGATTGGAAAGATGAATGATCAAGCAGCAGTTTTAAGAGAAAAAGTGTTAAAGAAGCATCAAAACTCTTTAAGGAATTGTAAAACACTAGCCGTGTTAAGCGGAAAAGGAGGAGTTGGAAAGTCGAATCTATCATTAAACTTATCTCTTGCGCTAACGAAGCAAAAGCAAAGAGTTCTTCTTTTTGATATGGATATAGGGATGGGAAATATTGATATTTTGATTGGGCAAACTACTTCATATACGATGGTCGATTTGCTAGAAAAAAAGCTTTCCATCCAGCAAATTATTAAAAAAGGTCCTCAAAATTTAGCTTATGTGGCTGGTGGAACAGGAATTCCCTCTGTATTTGAATGGTCTCCATCAGATCTTGCTCATTTAATACAAGAATTGAATTCGTTAATAAATCAATATGATTATATGATTTTTGATATGGGAGCGGGCATGTCAGAGAGTGTACTTAAGTTTTTAAAAGCTGTAGATGAAATGATCGTGGTCACAACACCAGAACCTACATCTATAACAGATGCCTACGCTGCTATTAAGCTAGCAGCTTCCTATTCTGTATCAGCACCGGTTCGTCTTATTATTAACAAAACGCTTTCTGACAAAGAAGGAAATGAGACGTATGAACGATTTAGCCGAGCTGTTCAGCAGTTTTTGAACATATCTATTTCTCTATTAGGTATTGTACCAAACGATCAAGCTGTCCAGAAAGCGGTCAATCGCCAAATGCCTTTTTTGCTTCAAAATCCAGCATCTAAAGCGAGTATATCACTAATAGAAATGGTGAGTATTCTTATTCCTCAAGACAATAGGATAACGGCTAAAAACGAGGGAATGTTTATTCGGCGCCTCAAACGATTTTTTCTTGAAAGGTAGGAAATTAGAGTGAATGAAATAAAGGTGCTTATTGTAGATGATTCTGCATTTATGCGAAAGCTAATCGGCGATTTTTTAGCATGTGACAGTCGTTTTCACGTTGTGGGTACCGCACGTAACGGTGAAGAAGGGTTAAAAAAAGCGCTCGAGCTGTCGCCAGACATTGTGACACTTGATATTGAAATGCCCAAAATGAATGGCTTAGATATGTTAAAACAGCTCATGCTTGTGAAGCCCCTTCCTGTTGTCATGTTATCGAGTACAACAATAGAAGGTGCTGAAAATACGCTGACCGCTATGCAGTACGGCGCAGTTGATTTTGTTGCTAAACCTTCGGGAGCTATTTCGCTGGACTTACATAAAGTGAAAGATGAGCTTATCTCTAAACTATTGCTTGCTAGTAAAGCCAACATATCTTCAAGCAGTCATCAGCACGTACGAAACAGCAGTGTATACAACCTCCCGATGGGGACGAAAGTGAACAAAATGATTTGTATTGGCACTTCTACTGGAGGACCGCGTGCGCTGCAAGAAGTATTATCAACTGTTTCAAAAGACATAAGCGCACCTATTTTTATTGTGCAGCATATGCCTCCAAATTTCACAAAATCATTAGCGCTTAGACTAAATCAGCTAGCTGATATTGAAGTAAAAGAAGCAAAAGACAATGAAATCGTTCGCTCAGGATGTGCTTATATTGCGCCTGGAGGTTTTCATATGACGGTTGTAGAGAAAAAAGGACAGCTCAGCATTTGTTTAGATACTTCTTCACCTGTAAAGGGACATCGCCCCTCAGTGGATCGTTTGTTTCAGTCGATTAGTAAAATTTCAGGTTATCAAAAACTTGCTATTGTGTTGACAGGAATGGGTGCCGATGGAACAGAAGGGGTTATTGATTTAAAGAAAAATAAAGATGCGCTTATATTGGCTGAATCGGAAGAAACGGCTGTCATTTATGGGATGCCCAAATCAGCCGTTTCTACAAAACTTGTTGATTATATTGAACCGCTGCGAAACGTTGGAAGCTTTATTTCTCGCTACGCACAGAAATAGGAGGGAAAGTTACGATGGATATGAATCAATATCTAGAAGTGTTTATTGAAGAAAGCAGGGAACATCTTCAAAACGTTAATGACCAGCTAATGCGTTTTGAAAAAAATACCGATGATCTTGGCTATGTAAACGAAATTTTTCGGTCTGCTCATACGTTAAAAGGTATGTCTGCAACAATGGGATTTGATGATTTAGCACAATTAACTCACAAAATGGAAAACGTGTTAGATGCTGTTCGAAATCACCAACTCGACGTTCATACGGAAGTTCTTGATGCTTTGTTTGAATCAGTCGATGCGCTAGAAATAATGGTTCAATCTATTTCTGAAGGCGGCGATGGTCAGCTTGATGTCAAATTGCTTGTTCAAAAGCTGCAGCGTATTGTAGCAGAGGAACCTGTAGCACAGCATGCAGCTTCTTCCATTGAGTACGATGAATTAGTACAAACGCTGCTCAGCCAAACAGCAGACCAAGGATTTAACGCGTTTGAAATAACCGTACAGCTTGAACGCACCTGCTTATTAAAAGCTGCACGCGCTTATATGGTATTTGATGTGTTAGAGCAAGCAGGAGACGTCATTAAGTCAGCGCCAACTGTTCAAGATATCGAACAGGAAAAATTTGAATTATCTTTTATCGTTTTACTAGTAACAAACGAATCACAAGAAAAGCTGCAGGCGAGCATTATGGAAGTCTCTGAAGTAGAAAGTGTGAAAATTGCTGCGGTCCCCGTAAAAAAGGAGACAGAAATGGAGGGGCTTGTTTCACCAAAAGTAGCAACAGCCATACAGGAAGTTACTATGTCAGAACCTTCCAAATTTCCTGTTGAAGAGAAAAGACCGCCCTCAAATAACAAGACGATTCGAGTTAATATTGACCGTTTGGACAGTCTTATGAATTTGTTTGAAGAACTGGTTATTGATAGAGGCAGGTTAGAACAAATATCAAAAGAATTGAATAATAGCGAATTAGACGAAACGGTAGAGCGGATGTCTCGTATTTCGGGAGACTTGCAAACAATTATTTTAAACATGCGTATGGTGCCTGTAGAAACCGTTTTTAATCGTTTTCCCCGTATGGTGAGACAGCTTTCAAAAGATTTAGGGAAACAAATTGAACTTCAAATTGTCGGAGCTGATACAGAGCTGGACCGAACCGTCATTGATGAAATTGGAGATCCGCTTGTTCACTTATTAAGAAATGCCGTTGACCACGGAATTGAAATGCCTCAAGCACGCTTAGAGAACGGAAAGAATGAAAAGGGAACGATTCGCCTTAAAGCTTATCATAGTGGAAATCATGTCTTTATTGATTTAGAAGATGACGGGGCGGGCATCAATCGTGAAAAGGTACTGCAAAAAGCGTTGGATCGAGGAATTATTGATGGGAAAACAGCTGAAACGCTGACGGATAAACAAGTGTACGAGCTCATTTTTGCTTCGGGCTTTTCGACGGCTGAGCAGATTTCAGATGTTTCCGGACGAGGAGTAGGTTTAGATGTCGTGAAAAACACGATTGAATCGCTAGGGGGTTCTGTAACGATCGATTCTAACGAAGGATACGGTTCGCGTTTTTCTATTCAACTGCCGCTCACTCTTTCTATCATTTCTGCTTTACTCGTGCAAATGAGTGAAGAGCGCTATGCCTTGCCGCTTTCTTCGATTATTGAAACAGCTATTGTTCAGCCCAAAGAGGTCATGCATGTACACGGTCAAAAGGTTATTGACTTTCGAGGAGCCATTATTCCTCTTCTTGATTTAAAAGAACTATTCACTGTGCCTAACTCGGTACAAGGTGATCATTATTCAGTAGTCATCGTGAAAAAAGGAGAAAAGACCGCTGGGCTAATTGTTGATTCTTTTATCGGTCAGCAGGAAATTGTTTTAAAATCTTTAGGTCATTATCTGCCGGGTGTGTTTGCTATTTCAGGAGCCACGATTTTAGGGGATGGACAAGTAGCACTTATCATTGATTGCAACGCTTTGATTAAATAACAAATGCTGTGAAAAGAAAGGGAGAAAGGCATGAAAATTATTGTGTTTCAATTGGGAGACGAGGAGTACGGAATCTCAGTAGAAGAAGTGCAGTCGATTGAAAAGATTCAGCACATAACACGCGTTCCTGGAGTAAAAGAATATGTAAAAGGTGTTATTAACCTTCGCGGTGTTATTACACCGATTATTGATTTGCGCACTCGTTTTAACTTGCAAGAACAGCTTAACCATGAGCTGACACGTATTATTATGGTTCGTCTTAATGATGTAGAAGCAGGTTTGATTGTCGATGCGGCAAATGATGTAGTGGATATTGATGAAAAAACGATTGCTTCAGTGCCTGAAACAGTTGAAGGAACAGCTGTTGAATACTTAAACGGAGTCGTTAAAGTAGATAGCCGTTTAATTGTTCTTCTAAATTTACCTAAAGTGCTCTCTTTAGAAGACCACCTCCAGTGAGTCAAACGAATAATGGATATCACGCTGAAGGTTCTAGGAGTTGAAGAATCGTGAGAGATGATAAACAAGTGATTAAGGTAGGGATTGCCGAGATGAATGTTACACATGCACCCGCAGTGCTTCGAACAGCGGGATTAGGATCATGTGTAGGAGTTGTCGTTTATGACTCTGTTCACTCAGTAGCTGGGCTCGCTCATGTGATGCTTCCGGATTCAAGCGGAGCTAAATGTCCTTTTAATAGAGCTAAATATGCAGATACAGCCATTTTTGATTTGATAAATATGTTGATTAAACAAGGCGCACATAGAAAATTGTTAAAAGCAAAAATAGCAGGAGGCGCGCAGATGTTTCAATTTGAACCAAGAAATGATGTCATGCGAATTGGCCTTCGAAATGTTCAAGCAGTAGAGAGAGAGCTGCATAGAAACAGTGTAGAAATTGCAGCAAAAGCTACAGGAGGACACAACGGACGCACAATTGAATTTGATCCTCAAACGGCTATTTTAAAGGTTCGTACGATTAACGAAGGGATAAAAACGATATAAAGCGCGCTCTGATCGTTTAATAGCGCTATAAAAAGGAGTTGAAAGACCCTTGAAAAGTATACAAGAAGTTGAAGAACATAAAATTTGGCAGGAATGGAGAGAGACGAGAGACTCACATGCGGGAAACATGCTTGTTAAAAAGTATATGCCGCTCGTTAACTATCACGTTCAGCGGATTAGCGTGGGGCTGCCGAAAAATATTCATAAAGAAGAGCTTCGTAGTTTAGGGTTAATCGGTCTTTACGATGCTTTGGAAAAGTTTGATTACGGTAGAGACTTAAAGTTTGATACATATGCGTCTTTTCGAATTCGAGGGGCGATAATAGACGGGCTTCGTAAAGAAGACTGGTTATCAAGAAGCGCAAGGGAAAAGACGAAAAGGATTGAGCAAGCAACAGAAGCACTTGAACAAAGATACTTGCGCAGAGTTGCACCAAGTGAGGTTGCAAAAGAAGTGGGCATGACAGAAGCAGATGTCGTTCATACGATGAATGAAGGCTTTTTAGCTAACGTGTTGTCAATGGAAGAACAGCCGAAAGAGTATGAAGATGGAGAACAAAAATATACGATTAAAGATGAAAAAACGCTCTCTCCTGAAGAGGAGCTAATTAACGACGAACGATATCAAGAGCTTGCTGAAGTTATCGAGCAGCTAAATGAAAAAGAGCAGCTCGTTGTTTCATTATTCTATAAAGAAGAGTTGACTTTTACAGAAATCGCACAGCTGTTAGGGCTATCTACTTCACGTATTTCTCAAATTCATTCGAAAGCGCTGTTTAAAATGCGTACGAGTTTAAGTAAAATAATTTAGCAAAGAGGTAAAAGGATGGGGTTTTTACTCACAGTTAGTTTTTTAATTCATGGTCTATCACTGTTTTGCATTATTCTTTTATATATGCAAGTGACCAAAGTGAAAAGGATTGAACGCTTGGACCAGCAAAATATAAATAAAATGGAAGCTGCGATGGGTTCATATCTCGCTGAATTTCAAGAACAAAACGAACAGTTTTTAAGGCAGCTTCGAGAGAGTTCCACTTCGCTTTCTTCGGAAGTGGAAAAAAGCAGCGTAAAATCACCTTTGGTAGATGAAGAAGACGTGCCTGTTCAAAGGGTGGATCTAAAAAGTGAGCCGTCCCAGTCGCTGCATGAACTTCTTTCTATAGAAGAAAATCAGAAGCATATATGCACACCTTTTGATGAATTAACTACAGACCAAATTCAAGATTTGTCAGGTGAAGAGATAAAAGAATTTTCTGTTTATTTAAAGAGAAAAGGTTTAACAATTGAAGAAATTGCAAAACATTTACACAGAGGGAAAACTGAAATTGAATTATTATTGAAATTTCATCAATAAACTTAATGAAACGCTTGCTTGTGAAAAAGGAGTGTGCTATATTTGTTTTTGGTGTTATTACACACGCTTGTTGATTCGGTTGATGGTGCTACTTTTTGTAGTTTCGGCTGAAGATGAAATGAGCGGAGGAGACTTAAAACCATTAGGAGGAAAAACACATGTCAGTAATTTCAATGAAACAATTACTAGAAGCTGGTGTACATTTCGGTCACCAAACTCGCCGTTGGAACCCAAAGATGAAGAAATACATCTTCACTGAGCGTAACGGCATCTACATTATCGATCTTCAAAAAACAGTTAAGAAAGTAGAAGAAGCGTACAAATTCGTTAAAGAATTAGCTGCAGACGGCGGTACTGTTTTATTCGTAGGTACGAAAAAACAAGCTCAAGATTCTGTTAAAGAAGAAGCAGCTCGCGCTGGTATGTACTTTGTTAACCAACGTTGGTTAGGTGGTACATTAACTAACTTCTCAACTATCCAAAAACGTATCAAACGTTTAAAAGATATCGAAAAAATGCAAGAAGACGGTACTTTCGAAGTACTACCTAAGAAAGAAGTAGTTCAACTTAAAAAAGAGTTAGAGCGTCTTGAAAAATTCTTAGGCGGCATTAAAGATATGAAACAACTTCCAGATGCATTATTCATCATTGACCCTCGTAAAGAGCGTATTGCAGTAGCGGAAGCTAAAAAATTACACATTCCAATCGTTGGTATCGTAGACACTAACTGTGATCCAGACGAAATTGATTATGTAATCCCTGCAAACGATGATGCAATTCGTGCTGTTAAACTTTTAACTTCTAAAGTTGCTGATGCTATTCTAGAAGCTAAACAAGGTGAAGAAACAGCAGTTGAAACTGAAACAACTACTGCTTAATTCCGTGAAAGGTGATAAGAGGGAATAGCCTTTTATCACCTTTTTTTGAAAAGATTTAACCCATTTATATACATTAATTACATACCCAAACAAGGAGGCTATACATTATGGCAATTACTGCTCAAATGGTAAAAGAATTACGTGAAAAAACTGGCGCTGGTATGATGGATTGTAAAAAAGCGTTAACTGAAACTAACGGTGATATGGAGCAAGCAATCGATTTCTTACGTGAAAAAGGTATTGCAAAAGCTGCTAAAAAATCAGACCGTATTGCTGCTGAAGGTCTAACTTACATCGAAACTCAAGGTAACGAAGCTGTTATCTTAGAAGTTAACTCTGAAACTGATTTCGTTGCGAAAAACGAAGGTTTCCAAAAATTAACAAAAGAATTAGCTGCTCACATCTTAGCTAACAAACCAGCTGACGCTGCTGAAGCTGCTACTCAAAAAATGGAAAACGGTGCAACTGTTGAAGAACACATCAACTCTGCAATCGCTACAATCGGAGAAAAATTATCTCTACGTCGTTTTGCTGTAGCAACAAAAACTGATGCTGATGCATTCGGTGCTTATCTACATGCTGGCGGACGTATCGGTGTGTTAACAGTATTATCTGGTACAACTGAAGAAGCTGTTGCAAAAGACGTTGCTATGCACATTGCTGCAATCAACCCTAAATACATCTCTCGTGACCAAGTTTCTGCTGAAGAAACTGAGCGTGAGCGCGAAGTATTAACTCAACAAGCATTAAACGAAGGCAAACCAGAAAAAATCGTTGCAAAAATGGTTGAAGGTCGCCTTGGCAAATTTTTCGAAGATATTTGCTTACTAGATCAAACATTTGTTAAAAATCCTGATCAAAAAGTACGTCAGTTCGTTGAGAGCAAAGGCGCTACTGTTGAAAGCTTCGTTCGTTTTGAAGTAGGAGAAGGTATTGAGAAACGTCAAGACAACTTCGCTGAAGAAGTAATGAACCAAGTTAAAAAGTAAGGGTTTGACCGTATAGGGAACACTGTGTGTTCCCTTTTTTACAAAAGAGATCTCACCGTTAACGATGGAGGTAAGCATGAGTCAAGCAAAATATAATCGTATCGTATTAAAGTTAAGTGGAGAAGCATTAGCTGGTGAAGAGGGTTTTGGTATTAACCCATCCATCATCAAATCTGTTGCTGAACAAGTAAAAGCCGTTTATGAATTAGGTGTGGAAATTGCTGTAGTCGTTGGTGGTGGAAACATTTGGCGTGGTAAAATTGGCAGTGAAATGGGTATGGATCGTGCCGCTGCTGATTATATGGGAATGCTAGCAACAGTAATGAACTCTTTGGCTCTTCAAGATAGCTTAGAGAACATTGGTGTGCAAACACGAGTTCAGACTTCTATCGAGATGAGACAAGTAGCAGAGCCTTATATTAGAAGAAAAGCTGTTCGTCATCTCGAGAAAAAACGCGTTGTTATCTTCGCCGCGGGTACAGGAAACCCTTATTTCTCTACAGATACAACAGCAGCTTTGCGTGCAGCTGAAATTGAAGCTGACGTGATCTTAATGGCTAAAAACAACGTAGATGGCGTTTATAATGCGGATCCTAAGCTTGTACCTGATGCTGTAAAATACGAAACATTAACGTATATTGATGTTTTAAAAGATGGACTAGCTGTGATGGATTCTACAGCTTCTTCATTATGTATGGACAATGATATTCCGCTAATTGTTTTTTCAATTACGGAAGAAGGCAATATTAAACGTGCCGTTACAGGCGAAAACATTGGAACAATTGTAAAGGGGAAATAAACATGCCAAAACAAGTGTTGCAAAACGCAAAAGAAAGAATGGAAAAAGCAATTCAATCATTTAGCCGCGAACTAGCATCAATTCGTGCTGGACGTGCAAGCGCGTCACTTCTTGACCGCGTAACGGTAGAATACTACGGTGCACCAACACCAATTAACCAATTGGCGCAAGTAAGCGTGCCTGAAGCTCGTATGCTTGTTATTCAGCCTTATGACAAATCACAAATTGGTGAGGTTGAAAAAGCTATTTTAAAATCTGACTTAGGGTTAACACCTACAAGCGATGGAACTATTATCCGTTTATCGATTCCTGCTTTAACGGAAGAGCGTCGTCGTGAGTTAGTGAAAATGGTGAAAAAATATGCTGAAGAAGCAAAAGTTGCGGTTCGTAACGTACGCCGTGATGCAAACGATGATTTCAAAAAGTTAGAGAAAAAAGGTGAAATTACTGAAGACGATTTACGCGGCTACAGTGATGACATTCAAAAGCTAACAGATGATCATATTGTAAAAGTGGATAAAGTGGCGAAAGATAAAGAAGAAGAAATTATGGCAGTTTAAGTCATTTCAAGGTAAAATATATTGTAAAAGACCCTCTATTGTTTACAGGGGGTTTTTTTGTTAATAATGTGTAGTAAGAAAAAACTCACATAAGCCACACGTTTATGTGAGAGCGTACAACGGGGGACCTTTGCATGTTAAGAAAATTTCAAGCATGGAAGAAAAGTCAAGATTTAAATACACTGTCTTTGTCAGAACGAAAAGATCAAGTGAAACAGCACCCTGTTCCTGAACATATTGCAATTATTATGGATGGGAACGGTCGTTGGGCGCAAAAACGAGCTCTTCCTCGCATGATGGGCCATCATGAAGGAATGAAGGTAGTACGTCATGTGACCAGATCGGCCAATGAATTAGGTGTTAAAGTATTAACTTTATATGCATTTTCCACTGAAAATTGGAAGCGCCCCAAAATTGAAGTCGAGTTTTTAATGAAACTGCCAGAGGAATTTTTAACAACCTTTCTGCCTGAGCTAATTGAAAAAAATGTGCAAGTTCGTATTATGGGGGATAAAAGTGAGCTCCCTGCCCATACGATTCGAGCCGTGGATAATGCAATTGAAAAAACAAAGCATAACACAGGGCTGATTTTAAACTTCGCGCTCAATTACGGTAGCCGTCACGAAATCATGGGCGCTATTCAGTCATTGGTAGAAGATGTAGAACAGGGAAAAGTAGCTTCCTCTTCTATTTCAGAAAATTTATTTTCTTCCTATTTAATGAGCAAAAGCCTTCCAGATCCGGATTTGCTTATTCGTACAAGCGGTGAGCTTCGCTTAAGTAATTTTATGCTTTGGCAGCTAGCTTACACAGAGTTTTGGTTTACAGAAGTATTATGGCCAGATTTTAAAGAAAATCATTTAATCGAAGCAGTCGAGGCGTTTCAAAAGCGCGGTCGCCGCTTTGGTGGTGTATAAGAAGGTGTGGAAAACAAGATGAAACAGCGCATTATCACCGCGATTGTAGCACTTGCGGTATTTGTGCCGATTGTTTTAATTGGAGGGTTACCTTTTACCCTTATCATGTATGTAATCGGAACAGTTGGTGTAATTGAGCTTTTAAAAATGAAACATTTGAAAGCAATGTCTTTTCCAAGTATCATTAGTTTATTGCTAACCTGGGTGTTTTTACTACCAAATGGAAGAGATGTTGCATTTCAATTCTTAAGTGAACATAAGATAGAAGTAGCGCTTGCTGCTGTCCTTCTTTTATTAATGTACACGGTTGTAGTTAAAAATAAATTTACCTTCGATGACGTTGGGTTTATTTTATTAACGACAGTATATGTTGGCTTTGGCTTTCATTATTTTATCGAGGTTCGTCAAGAGTTCGGCTTAGCTTATTTGTTCTTTGCTTTTCTTATTATTTGGGCGACGGATTCTGGAGCTTATTTTATTGGACGAGCAATGGGAAAACGAAAGCTATGGCCGGAAATCAGTCCCAATAAAACAATTGAAGGTTTTGTCGGTGGCATCGTATGCGCTATTATAGTAGCCATTGTATTTAAGCTGTTAGCAAATATTGATCAAACTATGATCGAACTACTTGTAATTGGTATTATCGTATCGTTATTTGGACAGATGGGTGATCTTGTACAATCAGCGTTCAAACGTCACTATGGCGTAAAAGATTCAGGAAAGATTTTACCAGGTCATGGTGGGATTTTAGACCGTTTTGACAGTTTAATGTTCATCATGCCAATTTTAGCTTTTTTATTATCTCTATAAAAAAGATGTCTTTGTTTTAATAGGAGTGAATATACTTGAAGAAAATTTCCTTGTTAGGAGCTACAGGTTCAATCGGTACTCAAACCGTTGATATTGTTCGAGCGCATCCGGAGCATTTTGAGCTCTCAGCAATCTCTGTAGGTCGAAATATTAATGAAGCAAGAAAGATTATTCAGCAGTGTAAGCCAGCCCTTGTTTCTGTGATGAAGAAAGAAGATTGTCTGTCACTGCAAGCAGAATTCCCTTCTATTCGATTTGTTTATGGAGAAGAAGGGCTTGTGGAAGTGGCGACTCATCCATCCACAGAAGTTTTAGTAAATGCTGTTCTTGGAAGTGTAGGGTTGACTCCTACGCTAGAAGCAATCAAAATGAGAAAAACGATTGCTATTGCAAATAAGGAGACACTTGTTACCGCTGGTCACCTTGTCATGGAAGCAGCCAAGGAATATGGCGCTGATATTTTACCGGTAGACAGTGAGCACTCAGCTATTTTTCAAAGTTTGCAAGGGCAAGATCAAAAAGCAATAGACCGTTTAATTTTAACGGCTTCTGGAGGAAGTTTTCGAGATAAAACGAGAGCAGAACTACAGGGAGTAACGGTTGAAGATGCATTAAATCATCCAAACTGGTCGATGGGAGCTAAAATTACAATTGATTCGGCAACGATGATGAATAAGGGGTTAGAAGTGATTGAAGCACATTGGCTTTTTGATCTTCCCTATGAGAAAATTGATGTATTGTTACATAAGGAAAGCATCATTCATTCTATGGTAGAGTATTCGGATACAAGCGTTATTGCTCAGCTTGGAACGCCTGATATGCGCGTGCCAATTCAATACGCGTTAACGTATCCAAAACGCATGTCTTTGCCTAACACCAAGCGTTTAAGTTTGGCGGATATTGGTCAGCTTCACTTCGCTAAAATGGATGAAGAGCGTTTTCGCTGTTTAGCTTTTGCATTTGAGGCTGGCAAAGCGGGTGGAACACTTCCGACTGTTTTAAACGCAGCTAATGAAGAAGCTGTTCAAGCCTTTTTAGATGGTCACATTACATTTTTACAAATTGAAGATGTGATTGAAAAAGCAATGAATGAACATACTGTAATACAGAAACCTTGTTTATCTACTATTAAAGAAGTAGATTTAGAAGCAAGAGAGTTTGTTAGATCCGCCATCTCTCGATAATGTGCGTGCGAGAGAAGCCACTCACTTATTTCTGGGGGGTGGAGATTTGACTCTATTACATGAAGGGGGTAATACCCATTGAACACAGTCATTGCGTTTGTCGTCATTTTTGGAGCTCTTGTATTCTTTCATGAGCTTGGTCATTTAGTTTTTGCAAAGCGTGCAGGCATCTTATGTCGTGAGTTTGCCATTGGGTTTGGTCCCAAAATCTTTTCGTTTAAACGAGATGAAACAGTTTATACCATTCGCTTGCTGCCTCTAGGTGGATTTGTTCGAATGGCTGGAGAAGACCCAGAAATGATCGAAGTAAAGCCTGGTCAAATGGTGGGCCTCATGTTTGATAAGGAAGGCAAAGTAAATAAAGTCATTATTAATAACAAGGAACAGCATCCAAATGCAAAAGTTATTGAGGTAGAGCAAGCAGACTTAGAGCATAATCTATTTATTTCAGGTTATGAAGAAGGTGAAGATGAACGTCTGCAAAAATTCGAGGTAGCAGAAGAATCTTACTTCGTTATGGACGGAGAAGAAATTCAAATTGCACCTTACAGCCGTCAGTTTGCTTCTAAAACTCTTGGTCAGCGTGCGCTAGCCATTTTCGCTGGTCCGCTAATGAACTTTATATTAGCCTTTGTTATTTTTATCGTTCTTGGGATTTCTCAAGGATATGTTGTTGACAAACCCGTGATGGGCAAATTAACATCAGATGGAGTAGCCGTTGATGCGGGACTCAAACAAGGAGATAAAGTTCAAGCAATTGATGGACAAAGTGTTTCAACGTGGGATGATGTCGTAAAAGTAATTCAAAAACATCCTGAACAGCAAATTACATTCACGGTTCAGCGCGGCGGCAAAACGCTAGATATTCCGATTACACCTGAAAGTCGCAAAGTTGGGGAACAGACAATTGGATTAATTGGCGTATATGCACCGGTTGAAAAGTCATTCATTGGTTCGATCACGCACGGAGCTACTGAGACATATACGTGGATGAAAGAAATCTTAACGGGTCTAGGGAAGCTTGTGACAGGACAGTTCAAACTGGATATGCTTTCTGGTCCTGTAGGTATTTACGCAGCAACCGATCAAGTAGCACAGTCAGGCATTTATTATCTAATGAAATGGGCAGCCGTTTTAAGTATTAACTTAGGGATTGTCAATTTGCTTCCACTTCCTGCTTTAGATGGAGGACGACTGTTGTTCTTCGCTGTAGAAGGAATTCGCGGTAAGCCAATTGATCGTCAAAAAGAAGGCGTTGTTCATTTTATCGGTTTTGCTTTATTAATGCTGCTGATGCTCGTTGTAACGTGGAACGATATTCAAAAGTTCTTTTTATAAGACATACGCTCAGCGAGGGATATTCCCTCGCTGATTATATGAAAATTGCGGCATGGTCCGCCTTAAAAAAATAAGATAGAGAAGTAAGCAAAGAGGTGCGAGGTTATGAGACAAAGTTCTACATTGATTCCTACATTAAGAGAAGTGCCAGCTGATGCGGATATAAAAAGCCATCAGCTTCTATTGCGCGCAGGTTATATGCGCCAAAATGCAAGCGGCGTGTACAGCTTTTTACCGCTTGGTAAGCGCGTATTGCAAAAAGTTGAACAAATTGTTCGTGAAGAGATGGACCGTGCAGGTTCTGTCGAATTATTAATGCCTGCTTTACAACAAGCTGAATTGTGGCAAGAGTCTGGCCGCTGGTATTCATACGGACCTGAGTTAATGCGTATGAAAGATCGTCACGGCCGTGAATTTGCTTTGGGAGCAACACACGAAGAAGTTATCACAAGCTTGCTTCGTGACGAAGTGAAGTCATACAAACGTTTACCGCTAAATTTATATCAAATTCAAACGAAGTTCCGCGATGAAAAACGTCCACGCTTTGGCTTATTACGCGGTCGTGAATTTATTATGAAAGATGCATATTCGTTTCATGCTTCTCAAGAAAGTTTAGATGAAGTATATGATAAAATGTTTGCTGCCTACAGCCGCATCTTTGAGCGCTGCGGATTAAATTTCCGTGCTGTTATCGCTGATTCAGGTGCAATGGGCGGAAAAGATACGCATGAATTTATGGTTCTTTCTGAAATCGGGGAAGATACAATCGCTTATTCAGATACATCTTCTTATGCAGCAAATGTTGAAATGGCACCGGTTGTAAATACGTATGGAAAATCAGGTGAAGCTGAAAAAGAATTAACAAAAGTGGAAACACCAAATCAGCATAGCATTGAAGACGTAGCTGCTTTCTTAAATGTTGAAGCGACTTCTTGTATCAAGTCCCTTTTATTTAAAGTAGATGATCGTTTTGTGCTTGTACTTGTTCGCGGGGATCACGAAGTAAACGATATTAAAGTGAAAAACTATTTTGAAGCTTCCGTTGTTGAACTGGCAACTCCAGAAGAAACAAAAGAAGTATTAAAATGCGCAGTTGGTTCAGTAGGACCGATTGGAGTAAGTGATTCAGTAGAAGTGGTAGCTGATCATGCGGTAAAAGCAATTGCTAACGGTGTATGCGGAGCAAATGAAGAAGGTTATCACTACACAAATGTGAATGAGCGTAACTTTAATGCAACTTACGAAGATTTCCGCTTCATCCAAGAAGGGGATCAGTCACCGGATGGACAAGGCGTTATTAAGTTTGCTAAAGGTATTGAAGTCGGACACGTCTTTAAGCTAGGAACGCGCTACAGTGAAGCGATGGGAGCAACGTATCTAGATGAGAACGGACGCAGCCAGCCAATGATTATGGGCTGCTATGGTATCGGTGTTTCTCGTACAGTAGCTGCGATTGCAGAACAATTTAATGATGAAAACGGTCTTCTATGGCCAGAAGCTGTTACGCCTTATCAAGTGCACGTTATTCCAGTTAACGTGAAAAATGATGAACAGCGTGAACTAGGTGAGAAATTATATAATGAGTTATTAGATAATCGCTTTGAAGTGCTGTTAGACGACCGCCAAGAGCGTGCAGGAGTAAAATTTGCAGATTCAGATCTAATTGGTCTTCCTGTTCGAGTAACAGTTGGTAAACGTGCATCTGAAGGAATTGTAGAAGTAAAAGTACGCAAAACTGGGGAGTCATTAGAAGTGTCAGTTGACAATCTTGTTTCAACAGTGAAAGAACTGCTAGCGAAGTAATGAAGCAGCGGGGATTTGTATCCCTGCTGTTTTTATGTTTATAAACAGAACATATGACAGAATAGAAGTCATTTATGTTAAAATAGATTGCACTCATTTATAAAAGGAGGCAGAAAACTTGGAAGCACAAACGCTAGGAAAAAAAGAGCGTTTTAAGTTGCTGCTGCAGCAGTTAGAGCTGACGAGTGATCAAATTGTTCCTTACTTTGAAAACGCAGCGATTGAAAAGCTCGTCATTCAGAAAGAACAAAAAAAATGGCATTTCCATTTTTCTTTAGAAGGGTTATTACCTTTTGAGATTTATGAGTTATTCCATGCTCGCATGTCTTCAGCTTTTTCTCATATTGCGAGTGTTTCTTTTTCTATTCAAACCGTTAATAAAGAATGTACGGAAGAGCATGTACAGTCATATTGGAAGCATTGTATTGGAGAAATGCAGGGCATATCTCCCCTTTTACAGTCGCTTTTACAAGATCAAATGCCGAGATTGAACGGTGCCAAATTGATTGTGAACGCACGACATGATGCAGAAGGAACGGCTTTACGTAAAAAGTATAGTCAGTTAATTGCTGATCAGTATGCGTCCTATGGGTTTCCGAACCTTCAGCTAATGACGGAAGTTGTACATTCAGAAGAAGCATTTCAGCAGTTTGTAGAGCAACGAAAACAAGAAGATACAGAAAAAGTATTACAAGCCATCACAGAAATGCAAAATAAAGAAAATGAAAAAAGTGATGGACCAGACCTACCAAAAGGTCCGCTTACAATTGGATATACGATTAAAGACGAGACGGTTCGCCTGGATTCCATTGTGGATGAAGAAAAGCGAATTGCCGTTGAAGGCTACGTATTTGATGCAGAAACGAGAGAATTACGAAGCGGACGTACGCTTCTTATTTTTAAAGTGACAGATTATACAAACTCTATTATGGTTAAAATGTTTTCACGTGATAAAGAAGATATTCCTTTACTTCAAGCGATTAAAAAAGGAATGTGGGTGAAGGTTCGCGGAAGTGTACAAAACGATACATTTGTTCGTGATCTAGTTATGATTGGAAATGATGTTAACGAGATTACCGGTCCCGCTAGACAGGATACAGCGCCTGAAGATGAAAAGCGTGTGGAACTTCACTTGCATACGCCAATGAGTCAAATGGATGCCGTTTCATCTGTTGGAGCTTTAGTCGGACAAGCCAAAAAATGGGGACATCCGGCTGTAGCGATAACTGATCACGCGGTTGCACAGTCGTTTCCTGAAGCGTATGGAGCCGGGAAAAAGAACGGCATTAAAATACTGTACGGAGTGGAAGTCAATTTAGTAGACGACGGCGTGCCGATTGCCTATAATCCGCAGCATGTGGATTTGACAGAAGCAACTTACGTCGTATTTGACGTCGAAACAACCGGTTTGTCAGCCGTATACGATACCATTATTGAACTTGCTGCTGTGAAGATGAAAGAAGGCGAAATCATCGATCGATTTGAACGGTTTGCAAATCCTCATCATCCTCTGTCTGCAACAACAATTGAACTGACGGGTATTACAGATGATATGGTCCAAAATGCGCCTGAAATCTCAGAAGTACTTCGTGATTTTCATGAGTGGATGGGCGACAGTATTTTAGTTGCTCATAATGCAAGCTTTGATATGGGATTTTTAAATATGGGACTGCAAAAAATCGGATTAGAAAAAGCAGCTAACGGCGTTATTGATACGCTTGAACTCGGAAGATTTTTGTATCCGCATATGAAAAACCATCGTTTAAATACTCTTGCTAAAAAGTTTGATATTGAACTTGTGCAGCATCACCGCGCGATTTACGATGCGGAAACAACTGGCTATTTGTTAAATAAAATGCTGAAAGATGCATTTGAACGCGAAATTACGATGCACGATCGCTTAAATGATTATATGGGAGAAGGGAATGCATATCAGCGGGCCCGTCCTTATCATGCCACGCTTTTAGCACAAAACGACGTAGGTTTAAAAAATCTATTTAAACTCGTTTCGATTTCTCATTTAAATTACTTTTATCGAGTTCCGCGAATTCCAAGATCTCAGCTCGATAAATATCGAGAAGGCATCTTGATTGGAACCGCATGTGACCGAGGCGAAGTATTCGAAGGCATGATGCAAAAAGGAATTGATGAAGTAGAAGGAGCAGCTGAATTTTATGATTACATCGAAGTGCAGCCCCCTGACAACTACAAGCACTTAATTGAACTGGATTTAGTGCGGGATGAGAAAGCCTTAAAAGATATTATCAGCAATATTGTGAAGCTTGGTGAAAAGCTTGGAAAGCCGGTTGTAGCAACAGGAAATGTTCACTATCTCAATCCGGAAGACAAAATTTACCGAAAAATTTTAATTGGTTCACAAGGCGGGGCTAACCCGTTAAACCGTCATCAGCTGCCGGATGTTCATTTTAGATCAACGGATGAGATGCTGAATTGTTTTTCATTTTTAGACGGGAACAAAGCGAAAGAAATTGTTGTTCATAATACGCAAAAAATAGCGGATATGATTGACGATATTAAACCAATTAAAGATGATTTATATACGCCAAAAATTGAAGGTGCAGACGAAGAAATGCGTGAAATGAGCTATGCGATGGCACGCAGCATCTACGGTGAAGAGCTGCCTGAAGTAGTAGAAGCCCGTCTAGAGAAAGAGTTGAAAAGTATTATCGGCCACGGGTTTGCCGTTATTTACTTGATCTCGCATAAACTCGTTAAAAAATCGTTGAATGATGGTTACTTAGTTGGTTCACGTGGTTCCGTAGGGTCTTCATTCGTTGCGACGATGACGGAAATTACAGAAGTAAATCCACTGCCGCCGCATTATGTTTGTCCAAAATGTAAGAAATCCGAGTTTTTTAATGACGGTTCCGTTGGTTCCGGATTCGACTTGCCGGACAAAAGCTGCGACGATTGTGGCGTACCATTTATTAAAGATGGACACGATATTCCGTTTGAAACGTTCTTAGGATTCAAAGGAGACAAAGTTCCCGATATCGATTTGAACTTCTCCGGAGAGTATCAGCCGCGAGCTCACAACTATACAAAAGTACTGTTTGGAGAAGATAATGTATATCGCGCGGGAACAATCGGTACAGTAGCCGAAAAAACAGCTTATGGCTATGTAAAAGGCTATGCCGGTGACCGTGATTTACATTTACGAAACGCAGAAGTGGATCGTTTAGTAGCAGGATGTACGGGCGTAAAACGTACAACGGGTCAGCATCCAGGGGGGATTATCGTTGTGCCGGACTATATGGATATCTTCGATTTTTCACCGATCCAGTTTCCAGCTGATGACCGTAATTCCGAGTGGAGAACAACTCATTTTGACTTCCATTCGATTCATGATAATTTATTAAAACTTGATATACTCGGACACGATGATCCGACCGTGATTCGCATGCTTCAAGATTTAAGTGGAATTGATCCAAAAACGATTCCGACGGATGATCCTGAAGTGATGAAAATTTTTAGTGGAACGGAATCACTTGGCGTAACAGAAGAGCAAATTATGTGTAAAACAGGAACGCTTGGCATACCTGAATTTGGAACGCGCTTTGTGCGTCAAATGTTAGAAGATACGAAGCCAACGACGTTTTCAGAGCTTGTTCAAATCTCGGGACTGTCGCACGGGACGGACGTATGGCTTGGTAATGCACAGGAGCTAATTCGCAATGATATTTGCAACTTAAGTGAAGTAATCGGCTGTCGTGATGACATCATGGTTTATCTGATTTATCAAGGTCTTGAACCTTCACTTGCCTTTAAAATTATGGAGTCTGTACGTAAAGGGAAAGGGCTAACACCTGAATTTGAAGAGGAAATGATCAAAAATGGTGTTCCGGACTGGTATATTGATTCTTGTAAAAAGATTAAGTATATGTTCCCTAAAGCCCATGCGGCTGCTTATGTATTGATGGCCGTGCGTATTGCTTATTTCAAAGTGCACCACGCGCTTCTTTATTACGCAGCATACTTTACGGTTCGTGCAGATGACTTTGATATTGATACGATGATCAAAGGGTCAACTGCCATTCGAGCGAAGATGGAAGAAATCAATGCCAAAGGTTTAGATGCATCTCCTAAAGAGAAAAACTTATTAACGGTGCTTGAGCTTTCTTTAGAAATGTGCGAACGAGGCTATTCATTTAAAAAAGTAGATTTATATGAATCTAGCGCAGACGAATTTTTAATTGACGGCACGTCTTTAGTTCCACCGTTTAATGCCATTCCCGGTCTTGGCACAAATGCAGCGCTGAACATTGTAAAAGCTCGTGAAACGGGAGAGTTTTTATCGAAAGAAGACTTGCAGCAGCGAGGCAAAGTATCGAAGACGATTTTAGAGTATCTAGACAACCATGGATGCCTTGAATCATTACCTGATCAGAACCAGCTTTCTCTTTTCTAACATTTGCATAAAATAAGCGGTTATGATATAGTAATTGTGGAAATGCTAAGGATACGGACGAGAAAGAGTGGGGAAACCCGCTCTTTCTTATTGATATGAACTTACTGACATAGTAAGTAGTATGGAGAACGAATCGGCTTCTAGCATGATTCGTTTTTTCTGTAGATTTTCAATCACCATGATTGATTTATTATGTGACGTTTAAAATCCTGCAACACAAATGACAACATTTCCACTCTAGTAGGTTAGACCTCTTATAGAGTGCAAAATAAAAATAGCAAATAAACCACTCTTTTTTGATATAAGAGACATAAAAAACGCGTAACCTAAACATACCATGCAATGTCTCGAAGGGAGGATTAGAATGAGTAAAAATGTAAAACAAACAGTGGAAGAAATGGTTTCCCCTATCTTAGAGGAAATGAATTTAGAGCTTGTTGAAATTGAATACGTAAAAGAAGGAAAAGATTGGTTTTTACGTGTGTTTATCGATTCTGATACCGGCGTGGATATCGAAGACTGCGGAGCAGTAAGTGAAAAATTGAGTGAGAAAATGGATGCAGTAGACCCAATCCCTCATAATTATTTTTTAGAAGTATCATCGCCTGGTGCGGAACGCCCATTAAAAAAAGATAAAGATTTTGAACGTGCAATTGGTAAGCATGTATACATAAAAACATATGAACCAATTGAAGGTGCAAAAGAATTTGAAGGCGAATTACAATCATTTGACGGAGAAACTGTCACATTATCTATTCGTATCAAAACACGCACAAAAACGGTGGTTTTACCATATGACAAAGTCGCTTTTGCTCGATTAGCGATTGTATTTTAATGTGTAGGGGCCAATATTAAAGGGGGATTATCCAACGATGAGCAGTGAGTTATTTGATGCCTTAGTCATTCTTGAAAAAGAGAAAGGCATTAGCAAAGATGTAATTATTGAAGCAATTGAAGCAGCGCTAATTTCTGCTTACAAACGCAACTTTAACCAAGCGCAAAACGTACGCGTTGATTTAAATTTAGAAAGAGGTTCAATGCGCGTGTTTGCTCGCAAAGATGTGGTTGATGAAGTATATGATCCACGCCTGGAAATTTCGGTTGAAGAAGCACAAACAATCAACCCTAACTTCCAACTAGACGATGTGGTTGAAATCGAAGTAACGCCAAAAGACTTTGGACGCATCGCGGCTCAAACAGCAAAACAAGTTGTTACACAGCGTGTTCGTGAGGCGGAACGAGGCGTTATCTATTCAGAGTTCAGCGATCGCGAAGAAGATATTATGACAGGTATTGTTCAGCGTCAAGATTCTCGCTTCATCTATGTGAGCCTTGGCAAAATTGAAGCATTGCTTCCTCAAAGCGAGCAAATGCCAAATGAGCAGTATAAACCTCATGATCGTATTAAAGTGTATATTACGAAAGTAGAAAAAACAACAAAAGGCCCGCAAATCTATGTTTCACGTACGCACCCAGGTCTTTTAAAACGTCTTTTTGAAAAAGAAGTACCGGAAATCTATGACGGTACAGTTGAATTAAAATCAGTAGCTCGCGAAGCTGGAGACCGTTCAAAAATCTCTGTTCATTCTGAGTATGCTGAAGTAGATCCGGTCGGTTCTTGTGTTGGGCCAAAAGGTCAGCGCGTACAGGCTGTTGTAAATGAACTAAAAGGTGAAAAAATTGACATTGTTCGCTGGTCAAATGATCCAGTTGAATTTGTTGCCAACGCTTTAAGTCCATCTAAGGTAGTAGATGTGATTGTAGATGAAAATGAAAAAGCAACAACTGTTATCGTTCCTGACTATCAGCTGTCACTTGCAATTGGTAAACGTGGACAAAATGCACGTCTAGCTGCTAAGCTGACAGGCTGGAAAATTGATATTAAAAGTCAATCAGAAGCTGAACAAGAAGGTATGGTTGTAAAAAATAGCGATGATATGCTAGTAAGTCAACATGCATTTGATTCAGATGAAGATATGGAATAAGAGGTGAGCCAAGGTGAACAATCGTAAAAAAGTCCCGATGCGAAAATGTGTGGCCACTGGAGAAATGAAGCCTAAAAAAGAGCTAGTACGCGTTGTACGCTCAAAAGAAGGCGACGTTTCAGTTGATGTAACGGGTAAAAAGTCCGGGCGCGGAGCTTATGTAAGCAAGGATAAAGAAGCAATTTTATTGGCAAAAAAGAAAAATGTGCTTTCGACACATTTAGGCGCGTCAATAGATGAAGCGGTTTATGAAGAGTTGCTAGCGCTTGTAGAAAAGGAGAAACAGTCACGCTAATGAATGAACAATGGATCTCCTTTTTAGGGCTTGCAAACCGTGCACGCAAATTGATTTCTGGAGAAGAACTTGTGGTTAGAGAAGTTCGGAAACAAAAAGCAAAGTTAGTACTTTTAGCAAGCGATGCGTCTGAAAACACAAAGAAAAAAGTAACGGATAAATGTTCTTACTATAACGTTTCGGTTAAAATCGTTCCCGATCGCTACACGCTAGGTCAAGCGATTGGTAAAGATGCTCGAGTTGTGGTAGCCGTTATGGACGAGGGATTTGCTAAAAAGCTAGCAACGATGCTCGGTTAATTTTATGGGGGTGAAAGTATTGAATAAAAATACAAAATCAACAGCTAACAAAGGAAACAATAAAGGTAACAAAAAGCCACAGGCACAAAAGTCACAGGCACCAAAAGGTAGACCAGCTCCAGCAGCTGCAAAAGAGTTACCGGAAAAAGTAACGTTTGTCGGAAGCTTAACGGTTTCTGAGTTAGCAAAAGAATTAGGCAAAGAGCCTTCTGAAATTATTAAAAAATTATTTATGCTTGGTGTAATGGCAACAATTAACCAAGAGTTAGATAAAGATTCTATCGAACTAATTGCCGGAGAATACGGTGTAGAAGTTGAAGAAGAAGTAGTAGTAGATGACACTGCTTTTGAATCATTAGAAATCATTGATGACGAAAAAGATCTTCAAGTGCGTCCTCCAGTTGTTACAATCATGGGTCACGTTGACCACGGTAAAACGACGCTTCTTGACTCTATCCGTAACACAAAAGTAACGGCTGCAGAAGCAGGCGGTATCACGCAGCATATCGGTGCTTATCAAGTTGTGGTTGATGAAAAGAAAATTACATTCCTTGATACACCAGGGCATGCTGCATTTACAACGATGCGTGCTCGCGGTGCGCAAGTAACGGATATTACAATCCTTGTTGTTGCAGCAGACGATGGTGTAATGCCTCAAACAATTGAAGCGATTAACCATGCAAAAGCGGCAGAAGTGCCAATTATTGTTGCGGTTAACAAAATGGATAAAGAAGCAGCAAATCCAGATCGCGTGATGCAAGAACTAATGGAGCACGGCCTTGTAGCTGAAGAGTGGGGCGGAGAAACAATCTTCTGTAAGCTTTC
This sequence comes from Priestia sp. JV24, assembly GCF_025910025.1. Taxonomy (NCBI): domain Bacteria; kingdom Bacillati; phylum Bacillota; class Bacilli; order Caryophanales; family Bacillaceae; genus Priestia; species Priestia sp. JV24. Next base: position 90,500 of record NZ_JAPCIN010000023.1, on the reverse strand, counting down.
AGCCATTTCAGGTGAAGGGATCGATCAATTGCTTGAAATGATTTTACTTGTAAGTGAAGTAGAAGAGTTAAAAGCAAATCCTAACCGTCGTGCAGCAGGTACAGTTGTAGAAGCACAGCTAGATAAAGGCCGTGGGTCTGTAGCAACGCTTCTTGTTCAAACTGGTACACTACGCGTAGGTGATCCAATCGTAGTCGGAAATACGTTTGGCCGCGTTCGCGCAATGGTAAATGATATTGGCCGCCGTGTGAAGGAAGTAGGACCATCTACTCCGGTTGAGATTACTGGCTTAAACGAAGTTCCGTTAGCTGGAGATCGTTTCTTAGTGTTTGAAGATGAGAAAACAGCTCGTCAAATCGGAGAAGCTCGTGCTCAAAAGCAGCTTGAACAACAGCGCGGTGAAAAATCTCGCGTAAGCTTAGATGATTTATTTGAAAAAATTAAACAAGGTGAAATGAAAGACTTAAACCTTATCGTAAAAGCAGACGTACAAGGTTCTGTAGAAGCATTGGCTGCTGCTCTTCAAAAGATTGATGTAGAGGGTGTAAATGTTCGTATTATCCATACGGGTGTAGGTGCGATTACAGAATCTGATATCATTCTTGCAACTGCTTCTAACGCAATCGTTATCGGCTTTAACGTGCGTCCGGATGCTGGAGCAAAACGTACAGCTGACGTAGAAAACGTAGATATTCGTCTTCACCGCATTATTTATAAAGTAATTGAAGAAATTGAATCTGCGATGAAAGGAATGCTTGATCCTGAGTTTGCTGAAAAAATCATCGGTCAAGTGGAAGTACGTCAAACATTCAAAGTATCAAAAGTTGGTACAATCGCAGGAAGTTACGTAACGGACGGTAAAATTACACGTAACAGTGGAATTCGTTTAATCCGTGACGGAATTGTTATCTTTGAAGGTGAAGTAGATGTGCTAAAACGCTTTAAAGACGATGCAAAAGAAGTCGCTCAAGGATATGAGTGTGGTATTACAATTAAAAACTTCAATGATATTAAAGAAGGAGATATTATTGAAGCATATGTAATGGAGCAAATTGATCCTAAATGATTGGACTAGTGGAGTGTGAATGCTTAATTTACAATGCTGCTTCTCTTAAAGAAAAACGTGCCGTGCTTCAGCGCATCTTGATGCGCTTGAAGCAGCGGTTTAACGTATCAGTTTCAGAAACTGATTTTCAAGATGTGTGGCAACGAACAAAAATTAGCATTGTCGCAGTCTCATCTAGCCGTGTCACAACGGAACAAGAACTGCAAAAAGCGCTAAGCTTGATTGATTCTTTTCCAGAGATTGAACGTACCATTACAACTTTTGATTGGTTATAAAAGGGGTGACACAGATGAACATAAGAGCAACTAGAGTCGGAGAACAAATGAAAAAAGAGATGGGCGAGATTTTAAATCGTAAAATCAAGGATCCGCGCATCGGTTTTGTGACTGTAACAGATGTTCAAGTATCAGGCGATTTACAGCAAGCGAAAGTGTATATCTCTGTTTTAGGAGATGCTGAACAGCGTGAGAATACGTTAAAAGGCCTTGCGAAAGCAAAAGGATTTATCCGCTCAGAAATCGGTCAGCGCATTCGCTTACGTAAAACACCTGAAATTACGTTTGAGTTTGATGAATCAATTGATTATGGTAATCGAATTGAATCATTGCTTCATGAAATTAAAAAAGAAAGCGATGACCATCAAGAGAACGAATAAGATCAGTGAATGTAGAAACAAAAAAGGGTGTCTCAAAAGTGGTTTTTGCTTCTGAGACACCCTTTTTTAAATGAAAAGGAGATGAAGAATGAGTGGACGGTGTTTTAATTTTACATAAACCAGCTGGCCTGACTTCGCACGACTGTGTGTTTAAAGTCCGAAAGCTGCTTCGCACTAAAAAAGTAGGGCATACAGGCACATTAGACCCAGACGTTACAGGGGTATTGCCTATTTGTATCGGTAGAGCTACCAAAATTGTAGAGTATCTAACAGGAGCTACTAAAACCTATGAAGGAGAAGTTACACTCGGATTTTCTACAACAACAGAAGATTCTTCCGGAGAGGTTGTAGAAGAAAAGAAAGTAGTGGATTCTTTTTCACGTGCTCAAATCGAAGAAGTGCTGTCTTCGATGACAGGAGAACTTCAGCAAGTGCCTCCAATGTACTCCGCGGTAAAAGTCAAAGGTAAAAAGCTATATGAATATGCAAGGCAAGGAATCGAAGTAGAGCGCCCTGTTAGAACCATTCATATCTATAACTTTGAACTGCTAGACGATCGCGCTGCATTTGAGGGAGAACAAATTTCCTTCAAATTCCGCGTAACGTGCAGCAAAGGTACATATGTGCGAACGCTTGCTGTGATGATTGGAGAAGCACTTGGCTATCCGTCTCATATGTCTTATTTGCAGCGAACGGGTTCAGGGCAGTTTTCACTGGAAGATTGTGTGACATTTGAAGATATTGAACGGGCGGTAGAAGAAGAAACGATCAATGAGAAACTGCATTCGATCGAAGAAGCTCTTAATCATTTGCCGAAACTTCAAATTAGTGATACATTAGCAGAGAAAGTGAAAAATGGCGCGGTATTGCCGTGCACAGAAGATGAAGAGTTAAAAAAGGAACCATTCTTTTTAATGATAAATTCTGCAGGCAAGTGCTTAGCAATTTATGCTCAGCACCCAACGAAAAAACATTTAATGAAGCCGGTTAAAGTGTTGGCAATCGACTAGACCGGTTAGGGAAAAGGTGAACTGTGTTTTGGAAACGATTGAAATTCGACATCCACACCACTTTCAACGAGAAGCTGTTCAACAATCAGTGTTAGCACTTGGTTATTTTGATGGTGTGCATTTAGGGCATCAGCAAGTGATAAATTCAGCAAAACAGTTAGCCGATGAAAAAGGCATAGCTAGTGCTGTGATGACGTTTACTCCTCACCCTTCTGTGGTGCTTGGGCGCAACATGCAGCACATTGATATGATCACACCACTTCAAGAAAAAAAGAAACTCATTGAGGAAATGGGAATTGACTTTTTATATATCGTTCATTTTGATAAACAGTTTGCAGCACTATTGCCTCAAGAGTTTGTTGATCAGTATATTATTGGCCTGAATGTGCAGCATGTGGTAGCTGGATTTGACTATACGTATGGAAAGTTAGGTAAAGGAACAATGGAAATACTACCATTTCATTCTCGATCAAAATTCACTCAAACAACAATTGATAAGTTAACAAATGGGGAAGAAAAAATTAGTTCAACGCTCATTCGCGAAAATTTAGCAAATGGAGACATGCATCGAGTAAAAGAGCTGCTTGGGCGCTATTATGAAGTGTCAGGTACAGTGACTCATGGAGAAAAGCGAGGCAGGCAAATAGGTTTTCCGACTGCTAACATCGCTTTAGACGATGAGTATTTACTTCCGCGCATCGGCGTGTACGCTGTTGAGCTTCAGCTCCATGGCAAGTGGTATGCAGGAGTATGCAACGTGGGCTATAAGCCGACTTTTCATGATAATTTAGAAAAGCCAACAATCGAAGTCCACTTATTATCATTTGACGAGCAAATCTACGATCAGCACGTAACAGTGAAATGGCACCGAATGATTCGTTCAGAAAAAAAGTTCAGCGGCATCGAAGAGCTTGTCGGTCAGATCTCAAAGGACAAGGAACAAGCCCTTGCTTATTTTGAAGGAATTCAAAAGCATAAGAAATAAAAAAATATATATAAATAGTTGCTACGACTTGCTTTTTGTTCTAATAAGTAGTAACATAACACTTGTATGTAAAACAACCATTGCTTGGCATTACGATTCACCAACGTTTTGCTCGGTAACTGGGGTTTAATAATAAGGAGGTGAATAGGATGGCTATCACACAAGAGCGTAAAAATGAAATCATTAGTGAGTACAAAACTCATGCGAACGACACTGGTTCTCCAGAAGTTCAAATCGCTGTCCTAACAGAGCAAATTAACAATCTAAACGGTCACTTACGTACTCATAAAAAGGATCACCATTCACGTCGTGGTCTTTTAAAAATGGTAGGTCGACGTCGTAACTTACTTAACTACCTACGTAACAAAGACGTTACTCGTTATCGTGAGTTAATCAACAAACTTGGTTTACGTCGATAATAAGAAGAAAGCGGGAGCATTCCCGCTTTTTTAGTATGTACATTTAAGAAACATTAAAGATGCTACATAATGTGAAAAAAGCTATTGTTTTTGGATATTTCGTTTATAATAAAACTATCACATTTGATTACATACATATTTTATATGTAGAGAGGGGTACTCGTCGATATGGAACAAGAAAAACGAGTGTTCTCCGTAGATCTAGCTGGACGAAAGCTAGAAGTTGAAGTTGGCCAGTTGGCAAAACAAGCAAATGGCGCAGCATTAATCCGCTATGGAGACACAGTTGTATTAAGTACAGCAACGGCTTCAAAAGAGCCTAAAAATGTAGATTTCTTCCCGTTAACAGTAAACTATGAAGAGCGTTTATATGCAGTCGGTAAAATCCCAGGTGGATTCATTAAGCGTGAAGGCAGACCAAGTGAAAAAGCAATCTTGGCTAGCCGTTTAATCGACCGTCCGATTCGTCCTTTATTCGCAGATGGTTTCCGAAACGAAGTTCAAGTTGTCAGCGTTGTAATGAGCGTAGATCAAAACTGTTCTTCAGAAATCGCGGCAATGTTCGGTTCTTCATTAGCATTATCAGTATCTGATATTCCATTTGAAGGTCCTATTGCAGGCGTAATCGTAGGCCGTGTAGACAATGAATTTGTTGTAAACCCAACGGTAGATGAGCTTGAAAAAAGCGATATTCATCTGACGGTTGCTGGTACAAAAGATGCGATCAACATGGTTGAAGCAGGCGCTGATGAAGTACCGGAAGAAGTAATGCTGGAAGCAATTATGTTTGGACACGAGCAAATTAAAAAATTAATTGCGTTCCAAGAAGAAATTGTAGCAGCAGTAGGCAAAGAAAAAGTAGAAGTTGCGCTTTATACTGTGGATGCTGACCTTGAGCGTCAAGTTCGCGAAATTGCAGAAGGTGACATGAACCGTGCCGTTCAAGTTCAAGAAAAGCATGCGCGCGAAAATGCGATTAAAGAAGTGAAAAGCGCAGTAGCTGCAAAATTTGAAGAGCAAGATGTAGAAGAAGAAGTACTAAATCAAGTGAATGAAATTTTATCGAAGCTTGTTAAAAGTGAAGTGCGTCGCTTGATCACAGAAGAAAAAGTGCGTCCTGATGGCCGTAGTATTGACGAAATTCGTCCACTTTCTTCTGAAACAAACTTGCTTCCTCGTACACACGGATCTGGATTATTTACGCGTGGACAAACTCAAGCGCTTAGCATCTGTACATTAGGTGCACTTGGCGATGTGCAAATTTTAGATGGTTTAAGTGTAGAAGAATCTAAACGCTTCATGCATCACTATAACTTCCCTTCATTTAGTGTTGGTGAAACTAGACCAATGCGCGGACCGGGTCGTCGTGAAATTGGACATGGTGCGCTAGGTGAACGTGCACTTGAGCCTGTTATTCCAAATGAAAAAGATTTCCCTTATACAATTCGTCTTGTATCTGAAGTATTAGAGTCAAACGGTTCTACTTCACAAGCGAGTATTTGTGCAAGTACGCTTGCAATGATGGATGCTGGGGTTCCAATTAAAGCACCTGTAGCAGGGATTGCCATGGGTCTGATCAAATCAGGTGAATACTACTCAATTCTAACGGACATTCAAGGAATGGAAGATCATCTAGGAGATATGGACTTTAAAGTAGCAGGTACGGAAAATGGCGTAACTGCGCTTCAAATGGATATTAAAATTGACGGGTTATCTCGTGAAATTTTAGACGAAGCCCTTCAACAAGCAAAAAAGGGCCGTATGCAGATCTTAAATCATATGATGTCAACGATTGCTACGCCTCGTCAAGAGCTTTCTCAATATGCGCCTAAGATCCTTACCATGGCTATTAACCCTGATAAAATTCGTGATGTTATTGGACCAAGCGGTAAGCAAATCAATAAAATCATCGAAGAAACAGGCGTTAAAATTGATATCGAACAAGATGGTACAATCTTCATTTCTTCTATTGATCAGCCAATGAATGAAAAAGCGAAGAAAATTATTGAAGATCTTGTACGCGAAGTTGAAGTCGGCCAAATGTACTTAGGAAAAGTAAAACGAATTGAAAAATTCGGTGCATTTGTAGAAATCTTCAGCGGAAAAGATGGGCTTGTTCACATTTCAGAGCTTGCAGAAGAGCGTATTGGAAAAGTGGAAGACGTTGTATCAATTGGCGACGAGATTCTAGTTAAGGTTATGGAAATTGATAAACAAGGCCGCGTTAACTTATCTCGTAAAGCAATTTTAAAAGAACAAAAAGAAAAAGAAGAAAAAGCAAAAGAAATAAAATAATCTTCTTTTACTACTATATAGATATTGTGAAATCGTCCATACATGAAGAAAATCCATGTTTAGGGCGATTTTATCGTTTGTAGATGTTTGTTCTACCTTGTCCTCTTTATACATATTTTAAATGGTAAAGGGGGAAGGATAAGTGAAGAGAACCATTGTGCAATTTACAGCATTTCTATTTTTACTGGCAATTACATATAAATCTATTTATAATCCTTTTGCTGAAGCATATATAGAAGCACTTAAATCCGATGTACAACTTGTATCAGCTCAGCATGATGCGTTATATCAAAAGATTGAAGAAAAAGCAAAAGATTATGAAAAGCCGGCAGCGAATGCACGAATCGATCCCGTTTGGAAACGGGTTCCTGGCTATAACGGCATAAAAGTTGATCTTGCTGCTTCTTATAAAAATATGAAACCTGCGGGTAAATTTGATGAAAAAAAACTAGTGTACAAACAGGTTAGACCAAAGGTTCACTTGAAGGATTTACCACAGGAACCTATCTACCGTGGACACGATGAAAAGCCTATGGTATCGTTTACAGTGAACGTAGCATGGGGGAACGAGTATTTGCCTAAAATGTTAGAAGTGCTTAAAAAGCACCATGCTAAAGCAACCTTCTTTTTAGAAGGGAAATGGGTTAAAAATAATCCAGATATGGCAAAAATGATTGTAGACGCAGGGCATGAAGTAGGAAACCACTCTTATTCTCATCCTGATATGGCCACTTTATCGGCTAGTCAAATCAATCAGCAGCTTAAAAAAACGAATGATATTATTACGTCTACTACGGGACAAAAAGTAAAATGGTTTGCTCCGCCGAGCGGCAGTTTTCGCCCCGAAGTAGTAACGCTTGCTTCTCAGTTAAAAATGAGTACCATCATGTGGACGGTTGATACAATCGATTGGCAAAAGCCAAGTTCAGAAGTGTTAATTAATCGAGTAATGAAAAAGATTCACCCAGGAGCTATTGTACTGATGCACCCGACTGAATCAACGGCTGAATCGCTTGACCAATTGTTAACCGATATTGAACGCAAAGGCCTCAAAGTTAGCGATGTGTCAACAATGCTAGATGAAGAACGAATGATGAAAATACCTTCTTCTACTAAGAAGTAAGTGAGATAAGCAAAAGGGAGGCACTAGCTTGATAAAACGATATACGTGCAAAAATGGTGTAAGAATTGTATTGGAAAATATCCCAACTGTTCGATCTGTGGCCATTGGGGTGTGGATCGGAACGGGTTCTCGAAGTGAACACCCTGAAATTAATGGTGTATCACATTTTCTTGAACATATGTTTTTTAAAGGAACAAAAACAAGATCTGCTCGTGAAATTGCAGAAAGCTTCGACCGCATTGGCGGACAAGTAAATGCATTCACTTCTAAAGAATACACGTGCTACTATGCAAAAGTATTAGATGAACATGCAGATCAAGCGCTCGATGTGCTGGCAGATATGTTCTTTAATTCTTCATTTGATGAAGAGGAATTAGCTCGTGAAAAAAATGTTGTATATGAAGAAATTAAAATGTATGAAGATACACCTGATGATATTGTACACGATCTATTAGGAAAAGCTGTATATGGCAATCATCCATTAGGCTATCCAATTTTAGGAACGGAAGATACGTTAAAAACATTTAACGGTGATTCGCTTCGTCAGTATATGGAGCAAATGTATATTCCCGAAAACATCGTTATTTCAGTAGCTGGAAACATTGATGAAAGTTTTATTCAGCAGGTGGAAAACTATTTTGGTACATATACGTCAAGTCACTCCGCTCATCAATATGTTCAGCCAGAGTTCCATACAAATCATATTGCGCGCAAAAAGGAGACTGAACAAGCTCACCTTTGCCTTGGCTTTAAAGGTTTGCCAATCGGCGGAGAAGATGTATATAGCTTAATTGTATTAAATAACGTGCTTGGTGGAAGTATGAGCAGTCGTTTGTTCCAAGAAGTTCGCGAACAGCGCGGCTTGGCTTACTCTGTTTTCTCTTATCATTCTTCTTATCGAGACAGCGGTCTTGTGACGATTTATGGGGGAACGGGAAGCCATCAGCTCGACGTATTATATGATACGGTTCAAGAAACGCTTTATGATTTGAAAGATAAAGGGATTACGGATAAAGAACTTGCTAACAGCAAAGAGCAGCTGAAAGGAAACTTAATGCTGAGCCTTGAAAGTACAAATAGCCGTATGAGCAGAAACGGAAAAAATGAGTTAATGCTAGGCTATCACCGTTCATTAGATGAGATTTTAGATCTTGTTAATGCCGTGACTAAAGATAGTGTAAATGGTCTTGCGCGAGATATTTTCAAAGATGAATTTGCTCTTTCGCTAATAAGCCCGAGTGGAGATTTACCTAAAGGTTTTAAAGGAAATTAAACAGTAAAAGTAAGGTTGGCTAAAATAATTGAGCCAGCCTTATTTTTTTGTCATTTTTTGCATGGTTGTTCAATAAATTAGATGAAAGGAGGGATTCTATGAGATTAAGCGAACTGAGTGGAAAAGAAATTGTAGATGTTAAGCGAGCAGAGCGTTTGGGTATTTTAGGGCAAACAGATCTTGAAATTAATGAACATACGGGACAAATTAATGCGCTTATTATTCCATCTGTGAAGTGGTTTGGGTTTCGAAAACAAGGAGATGAAGTGCGAGTGCCGTGGGGGAATATCGAAAAAATTGGTACAGATATGGTGATTGTAAATGTCCAGCAGCTAGAAGACATAAACAATCAGTCAACAAAATAAGAAACGAGATGCTTCCTGCATCTCGTTTCTTTTATTTTCAGGGATAAAGATTCACCGATTCCTGTGTGTTTACATAGTATGTTGAAGAAAAGCAATAGGCATTCTAGGGCGTAATGATAGCACTTTACATCTCGATGGTTTAAGCGAAGGATACATCTATTTAATGTTAAAGAAGGTGAAAATGAAACATGTTAACGGATTTGCACATAGCTGTAATTGGCGGTGATGCTAGGCAGCTTGAAGTCATTCGAAAATTAATTCAATTAGATGCAAAAACATCTCTTATTGGTTTTGATCAGCTAGATCATGGTTTTACAGGTGCGACGAAATATCAGATAGAGGAGCTGGATTTTTCAGATGTTGACGCCATCATCCTTCCAGTGCCTGGAACAAATCACGAAGGGCAAGTAGATACTATTTTTTCAAATGAAAAAGTAGTGCTGACTGAAGAAATACTTAAAAAAACGCCTGAGCACTGCATTATTTATTCTGGTATTAGCAATGGGTATTTAAACGAATTAGTCAAAACGACAAACCGTAAACTCGTTCAGCTATTTGAGCGTGATGATGTAGCAATTTATAACTCTATTCCTACTGTTGAAGGTACCATCATGCTTGTTATTCAACATACGGATTTTACCATTCACGGTTCAAATATTTCTGTCCTAGGTTTAGGAAGAGTAGGAATGAGCGTGGCGAGGTCCTTTGCTGCACTTGGTGCCAATGTAAAAGTAGGAGCTAGAAAATCTGAACATTTAGCACGTATTGCTGAAATGGGTTTGCAGCCTTTCTATCTTTCTGAACTCGATAAAGAAATTGCTGATAGTGATATATGTATTAACACCATTCCATACCCCATCTTAACGGCTAAGACATTATCTAATGTCCCGACCCATGCGCTCATTATTGATTTAGCTTCAAAGCCTGGAGGAACCGATTTCCGCTATGCAGAAAAACGAGGAATTAAAGCTATTTTAGCACCTGGTCTTCCAGGAATTGTGGCTCCAAAAACAGCAGGTCAGATTGTCGCTAATGTATTAGTGAATTTATTAAAAGACGCTGCGGATGCGAGAGAGGAGAAAAAATAATGTCATTAAAAGGTAAAAGAATAGGATTCGGCTTGACCGGATCTCACTGTACGTATGATGCGGTTATGCCGGAAATTGAAAAGCTTGTTAACTTGGGAGCAGAAGTGTTACCGGTTGTTTCTTACACGGTACAATCCACGAATACTCGTTTTGGAGATGGAGAAGACTGGGTGAAGAAAATTGAGGAATTAACAGGTCACGCCGTCATCAATACAATTGTAAAAGCGGAGCCTTTAGGACCAAAAATTCCGCTTGATTGTATGGTGGTTGCCCCAATCACTGGGAATACGATGAGTAAGTTTGCGAATGCAATGACTGAATCTCCGGTACTCATGGCAGCTAAAGCAACGCTTCGTAATAATAAGCCGGTGGTACTGGGAATTTCGACTAATGACGCACTAGGGCTAAATGGTGTAAACTTAATGAGGCTAATGGCGACTAAAAATATTTATTTTATTCCATTTGGTCAAGATGACCCGGTGCTTAAGCCGAATTCAATGGTAGCGCGTATGACGATGTTATCAGACACGGTCTACGCAGCGCTTGAAAATAAACAGATTCAGCCTGTTATTGTCGAAAGGTTCCGCGACGGTCAAGAGTCATAGGACATATATGCCTCTTGCTGGTGCATGAATCTATTCAATACTGCGGCTGTAAGAGAACTCTCAATCTCAAAGAAGAGAAGATTTTAAAAATCTTCTCTTCTTTGACGCAATGAAGCATAATAATATGTTAAAATAGTCAGTATATGCAGATAAATGTTGAGTAGTTGAAAATTGTTGGAGGCGGTATTAAAATGACAAGAGAATTACATGTAGCAGTAGTAGGAGCAACAGGTGCAGTAGGACAACAAATGATTAAAACCCTACAGGAGCGTAATTTTCCAGTTGGTAAATTAACGTTATTATCTTCAGCTCGTTCAGCTGGTAAAAAAGTGTTGTTTAACGGAGAAGAAGTTGTTGTGCAAGAAGCAACTCCTGATAGCTTTGAAGGCGTAGATATTGCTTTATTCAGTGCAGGCGGGAGCATTTCAAAAGCACTTGCACCAGAGGCAGTAAAACGCGGAGCAATTGTTGTAGACAACACAAGCGCTTATCGAATGGATGAAAATGTCCCGTTAGTTGTGCCGGAAGTGAATGAAGACGCATTACACGCACATAACGGAATCATTGCTAATCCAAACTGCTCTACAATTCAAATGGTTGCAGCATTACAGCCATTACGCGAAACATACGGCTTATCTAAAGTGCTAGTATCAACGTATCAAGCCGTTTCTGGAGCAGGCGCTGCTGCAATTAATGAATTAAAAGAACAAGCCAAAGCTATTTTAGAAGAAAAAGAGTTTACACCGGAAATTTTACCGGTTGGTGGAGATAAAAAACATTATCAAATTGCTTTTAATGCCATTCCGCAAATTGATAAATTTCAAGATAACGGTTTTACATTTGAAGAAATGAAAATGATTAATGAAACGAAGAAAATTATGAACATGCCTGAATTGCCAGTAGCTGCTACTTGTGTTCGTCTACCGGTTGTAACAGGTCATTCAGAGTCAGTGTACATTGAAATTGAAAAAGACGGTGTAACGGTAGCTGATGTGAAAAATTTATTGGCTGATGCACCTGGTATCGTATTGCAAGATGATCCAGAAAATCAAGTATATCCAATGCCAGCAGATTGTGTAGGTAAACGAGATGTGTTTGTCGGCCGTATTCGTAAAGATTTAGATCGCGATAACGGTTTCCATATGTGGATCGTTTCTGATAACTTGTTAAAAGGTGCAGCTTGGAATTCTGTACAAATTGCAGAATCACTTATTAAGCTTAGCTTAGTAAAATAAGCGCAACCAGAGTGTCTCGGAACATGATGAGGTGTAAGTATGAAAATAATCGTCCAAAAATTTGGAGGAACTTCCGTTCGTAACGAAGAAGGAAGAGAGAGAGCAATCTATCATTTAAATAATGCATTAAGTGAGGGTTACAAAGTAGTCGTTGTTGTATCGGCAATGGGACGAAAAGGTGAGCCGTATGCAACGGATACATTGCTTTCACTTGTTGATGGAAATAAAGCGTCTCTTAATAAACGTGAGCTTGATATGCTTATGGCATGCGGAGAATTAATTTCATCGGTAGTGTTTACGAATTTGTTAAACGAAAATGGTATTAAAGCTACAGCGTTAAACGGTGCACAGGCCGGGTTTGTGACGAATGATGATTTTACCAATGCCAAGATACTAGAAATGAAATGCGACCGTTTGTTAAAAGAATTAGAAGAATACGATGTAGTGGTTGTAACAGGCTTTCAAGGGGCAACTACTGAAGGTGATACAACAACGCTTGGACGCGGAGGCAGCGATACATCTGCTTCAGCTTTAGGTGCAGCCCTTATGGCTGATTATATTGACATTTTCACAGATGTAGAAGGTGTGATGACAGCGGACCCGCGTATTGTAGAAGATGCAAGACCGCTATCCGTTGTCACATATAACGAAATATGCAACATGGCTTATCAAGGTGCAAAAGTAGTTCACCCACGTGCCGTAGAGATTGCCATGCAAGCCAAAGTGCCGATGCGCGTCCGTTCCACGTATGCTGATTCAACAGGTACGCTCGTTACATCTCAAGGTGAAGCACAGCAGCGTGGAAGTGATGTGCAAGAACGCCTTGTAACAGGCATCGCGCACGTATCCAACGTCACTCAAATTAAAGTTTTTAGTAAAGAAGGCCATTATGATACGCAAGCAGAAGTATTCAAAGCAATGGCACAAGAAAAAATCAGCGTAGATTTTATTAATATTTCACCGAAGGGTGTTGTATATACGGTAACAGATGAAGCAACTGACAAAGCGATTGATGTGCTTCATGCGCTAGGGTATGAGCCGGCTGTTATTCGCAACTGTGCCAAAGTGTCAACGGTTGGAGCAGGAATTGCAGGGGTGCCTGGTGTTACATCTAAAATTGTTACAGCTCTTTCTGGCGAAGGTATTCAGATTTTACAATCTGCTGACAGCCATACGACGATTTGGGTGCTTGTAAAAGAAGAGGATTTAAAGAAAGCCGTTAATGCTCTTCATGGTGCCTTTGACTTGTCAAAAGCACCGCAAAAGAGATAAACTACATGTTCCGTTAGCTATAAGCTAACGGTTCATTACATGAATAGGGATAATGCAATTTCAAGGAGTGAAAACATGATTGATTTTGGGAAAGTCGCAACAGCGATGGTAACACCTTTTGATCATAAAGGAAATATTGATTTTGAAAAAACAACGCAGCTTATTAATTATTTAATCAGCAACGGTTCGGATGCGTTGGTTATTGCAGGAACAACGGGTGAATCTCCTACGCTTTCAACAGAAGAAAAGCTGGCGCTGTTCCGCCACTCAGTAAAGGTAGTAGACGGCCGTGTACCTGTTGTGGCTGGTACAGGAAGCAACAATACGTATGCATCAATTGAATTAACGAAAAAGGCAGAAGAAATCGGCGTAGACGCGATTATGATTGTAGCACCTTATTACAACAAGCCGAATCAGGAAGGCTTATATCAGCATTTTAAAACAATTGCTGAAAGTACAGAGCTGCCTGTCATGTTATACAATATTCCAGGGCGATCCGTGATCAATATGTCTGTTGATACAATTGTACGCCTAGCTGAACTGCCAAATGTTGTAGCGTTAAAAGATGCAAGCGGAGATCTTGACGCAATGACAGCTATTATCGCACAAACAAGCGATGATTTTGCTTTATACAGCGGTGATGATGGTTTAACACTACCGGTACTAGCGATTGGAGGAACTGGTATTATTTCTGTTGCCTCTCACATTATTGGGAATGAAATGCAAGAGATGGTTAAGCTGTATGAGTCAGGAAATCCGAAGGAAGCAGCAAAAATTCATCAGCGTATTGTGCCTGTTATGAAATCTCTTTTTGCAGCTCCAAGTCCAACGCCTGTTAAAACGGCTTTACAGTTAAAAGGATTAGACGTAGGATCGGTACGATTACCTTTAGTTCCGTTAACGGAAGAAGAACGCCAAACGTTAGTCAGCACATTAAATACGCTATAAGCTATAAGTATGTTTTTTAAACGTCTCTTCATTGACCGTATATACGAGTCGATGAAGAGACGTTTTTTTTTATAAGATAATAGAAGAGCAGATGACGGAAATAGACGAATGAAATTTCTTGTATTCCAATTCTTACTTCAGTTATAATGTAAGCAAATGAAATTGTACGGGTGAAAGTAAGTAGGAGGAGCTTATGGTACTAGAAAAGACAGAAAATATTAAAATTTCAGCCTTGGGTGGAGTCGGAGAACTTGGAAAAAACATGTATGTGATGGAAATCAATGAAAACATATATGTGTTAGATGCAGGATCGAAGTTTCCGGGAGGGGAAATGTTAGGAATTGATATTGTCATTCCGGACATTACATATTTAGTAGAAAATCAGCAGAACGTAAAAGGCATATTTGTTACTCATGGACACGAAGAACAAATTGGCGCTATTCCCTTTATACTTCAAAAATTGGATGTGCCTGTATATGGTACAGAATTAACGCTAGCACTTATCAAAGAAAAGTTAAAAGAATATGGAATTAAAAAATATGAAGCTTTACATCCTATCACTTCGTCAACGGTTTTATCGTTTGAAGGAGTAGATATTTCATTTTTCAGAACGCAGCACAGCATCCAAGATTCAGTCGGTATTTGTTTACAAACAAATCAAGGTGCGATTGTATATACAGGTGATTTTAAATTTGATCAAAATTCAGTCAGCATTCAAAGCGCTGATATTGGAAAAATGGCTGCCATTGGGGAACAAGGCGTCCTGTGTTTGCTTTCAGACAGCACAAATGCGGATAAGCCAGGCTATACAGTTTCCGAAGCCGTCATTGGACAAAATATTACCGACGCTTTTTATAAAAGCAAAGGTCGAATCATTGTTGCTGCATACAGTTCCAATCTGCACCGTATTCAGCAAATCATTCATGCCGCATATCAGCACGGCCGTAACCTGATCGTTATGGAAAAAAATATGCTGAAAATCATTGATATTGCAGCAAAACTTGGACATTTGCAGCTGCCTGAGGATTTAATTGTTCCTGTGCAAAAGCTAAAAGATCTTCCAGAACATGAAACGGTTATTTTAACAACAGGTCATCACGGAGAGCCGATTTTAGGTCTTACTCGAATGGCTAAACAGTCCCATAAATTTATTCAAATCAAACAAGATGATACGGTCCTGCTGGCTGCTACACCTGTGGCGGGGCACGAAACGACCTTTTCAAAAACAATTGACGTCATCTTTCGTTTAGGAGCAAGCGTAGTGTTTGCTCAGAAGAAAGTGCAGGCTTCCGGACACGGCAGTCAAGAAGAATTAAAATTTATGATTAACTTAACAAAGCCGAAATATGTCATGCCTGTGAATGGAGAGTATCGAAAACAAAAAGCTTATGCAAAGCTGGCCGGTCAATTAGGAATATCAGAAGATCATATTTGTTTGCTTGAAAAAGGTGAGCGAGTTGAGTTTAAAGATGCTCGTATGTACCCTAGCGGTTCTATTCAAGCAGGAAATACGCTCATTGATGGACTAGGCGTCGGTGATATTGGAAATATCGTTCTGAGAGACCGCAGGCTGCTGTCACAGGATGGAATCTTAACGGTAGTAGTTACGATTAATAAACGCCAAAAAACGGTAGTAGCGGGGCCTGAAATCATCTCGCGCGGATTCGTCTATGTAAGAGAATCAGAAAAGCTTTTAGAAGAAGCAACGAAGATTGTTCAGCAAATTTTAGAAAAGTGTATGGAAGACAAAGTGATCGAGTGGTCTTCATTAAAATTAAAAATGAGAGAAAGTTTAAATCAATTTTTATATGAAAAAACCCGTCGTAAACCGATGATTTTACCGATTATCATGGAAATCTAATGTGAAGCCTTCCCGGTGGGAAGGCTTTTTATTTGCAGCTGATGCGGATGTAATAACTATGAGAAGTTCATACTACTACTATCAATAAGTGAAAGGAGCTAGAATATGTTTGAAAATAACGAAAGATTACATTCTGATGAAGCGCCTCAGCAGCCTAATAAAAATGAAGAAAGCAAGGGCGGAATATTAGATAAAATTCAACAACTAGGACAGACCAACGTGGCTCAGCTTCCCCAAGATTCTAATATTCACTGTTTAACGATTGTAGGACAAATCGAAGGGCACATGCAGCTGCCTCCTCAAAACAAAACGACAAAATATGAGCATGTCATCCCGCAAATTGTGGCGATCGAACAAAATCCAAAAATTGAAGGATTGCTTATTATCTTGAATACTGTAGGTGGAGATGTAGAAGCGGGGCTTGCAATTGCTGAAATGATCGCTTCGTTATCCAAGCCTTCTGTGTCGATTGTGTTAGGAGGCGGACATTCAATCGGTGTTCCAATTGCGGTTTCAACTGATTATTCGTATATTGCCGGTACAGCGACCATGACCATTCATCCTATTCGCTTAACGGGTCTTGTTATTGGTGTACCGCAAACATTTGAATACTTAGATAAAATGCAAGAGCGCGTGATTAACTTTGTGAGAGAACATTCTCATATTTCAGAAGAAAAGTTTAAAGAACTTATGTTTTCAAAAGGGAACCTAACGCGCGATATCGGGACAAATGTAGTTGGCGGAGATGCTGTTTCATACGGGTTAATTAACGAAGTAGGCGGAGTTGCTCAAGCGATCAAAAAATTGAATGAACTGATTGAGCAAGGACGTCAGAATGAGGAGCAGCTGCTGCAATGATTTTGTATACAATGATGCCGCAAGAACTGATCTTTCAGCAGTCTTATCATCAAGAACAATCTCAGCCAAAGCTTATTAACCATAATGGAATTCCGGTTATTGTTGAAGAAAATGAACAAAAGCAACAGCAAATTGTGAGGATTTTAAGCACGAATCCTCAAGATTATTTGAATGAAAATTATTATCCTGGTCAAATTTTGTCGTAAGGATTTCAGTATAATTATGGTGAATATGGTATAATGAATATGACGAAGAAGGCAGCCGCTGTATTGGCTGCTTTTTTATTCAACTGATAAAAGAAACAAAATCAACATAGAGTGTTGGACGTTGATTGGAGTGGAAAAATGGCAAAGAAAAAACGAAGAGGTCAAATAAAAAAGGATGAATGGAAACGTATATTGCGCTTTGAGCTTATTGGCTTATTTTTATTAGCATTAACGTTAATTGCCATGGCAGGACTTGGTGCTGTAGGACAGGCCCTTGTACTAGTGGTCCGCTTATTTATTGGCGAATGGTATATGCTGTGTTTAATCGGAATGGCTATTCTATCTGTTTATATTATTTGGAAAAGGGAAATGCCTCCTTTAGTGACGCGGCAGCTTATCGGTACATATCTCATTATTTTATCTATTTTACTGTTTAGTCATGTTACGTTATTTGAAAATTTATCAAAAAACGGAACGTTTACAGATCCGTCTGTCATTATGAACACATGGGATTTGTATATGCTCGAAGCAACGGGTCAATCAAATCACAGCGATTTAGGCGGAGGGATGATAGGAGCTATTATGTTTGCCATGTTCTACTATCTATTTGATAGCTTAGGAACAGAACTTATCGCTGCCTTGCTTATTGTGATTGGGGTACTGCTTATTACCGGACGTTCGCTTCACGAAACGGTATTAAAACTTCTGTCACCTCTAGTGAATTTTTTAACAACGGAGTTAAAAGAAGGCTGGCAAGATATTCAGACGTGGAAACATAAAAAGAAAAAAGCCCCTAAAACAACAAAAAAGAGACGCCAAGAAAAAGCTGTTCAAGAACCTGAAGAAAGCATGGAAATAGAAGTAGAAGCACCTTCGCCTCCAATTATTGAACACTTTGACTACGGAGAGGAAGAGTCTAGTCAACCTCCTGCTGCTCCTATAGCTCCGGTGCCGCCGGTTATGGAATCGAAGCCTGTAGCTACTGCACCGCAACAGCCAAGGCCGCAAAAGGAACAGGAAGAAGAAAAAGCTCCTATGATTACATTTACTGAAACGGAAAATAAAGAGTATGAGCTTCCTCCTATCAAGCTATTGACGATGCCAAAGAAAAGCAACCAGGCAAAAGAGCATAAAAACATTTATAAAAATGCCGAAAAACTTGAAAAAACGTTTCAAAGTTTCGGCGTAAAAGCAAAAGTGGCAAAAGTTCACCTTGGACCAGCTGTTACAAAATATGAAGTATATCCTGATGTAGGAGTAAAAGTAAGTAAGATTGTCAATTTAAGTGATGATCTAGCACTTGCATTAGCTGCCAAAGATATTCGGATTGAAGCTCCAATTCCCGGGAAATCAGCGGTAGGAATTGAAGTACCGAACGAAGAAGTAGCGATGGTTTCACTTAGAGAAGTACTTGAAGCAACTGAAAATAACCGACCTGATAAAAAGCTATTAGTTGGTTTAGGAAGAGATATTTCAGGCGAAGCTGTGCTAGCAGAGCTTAATAAAATGCCTCATATGCTTGTAGCAGGGGCAACAGGAAGCGGAAAAAGTGTGTGTATCAACGGTATTATTATTAGTATTTTAATGAGGACAAAGCCTCATGAAGTAAAATTAATGATGATTGACCCTAAAATGGTTGAGCTCAATATGTACAATGGTATTCCGCATTTATTGGCTCCTGTTGTAACGGATCCGAAAAAAGCTTCTCAAGCCTTAAAGAAAGTTGTAAATGAAATGGAGCGACGTTATGAGCTGTTTTCACACAGCGGAACGAGAAACATTGAAGGATATAACGATTTAGTAAAACGTATGAATGATGATGGAGACGCCGATGCAAAACAGCCGACTCTTCCTTATATTGTGGTGATTGTCGATGAGTTGGCTGACTTGATGATGGTTGCTTCGTCTGACGTCGAAGATTCGATCACACGTCTTGCTCAAATGGCTCGTGCTGCCGGCATTCATTTGATTATTGCTACGCAGCGACCATCAGTAGATGTTATTACTGGGGTTATTAAAGCAAATATTCCTTCCCGAATTGCTTTTAGTGTATCTTCACAAACTGACTCTCGTACAATCTTAGATATGGGAGGAGCTGAGAAGCTTCTAGGAAGAGGAGATATGCTGTTCATGCCTGTTGGAGCTTCAAAACCTGTGCGTGTGCAAGGTGCCTTTTTATCAGATGAAGAAGTAGAAGAGATTGTTGATTTTGTAATTGCACAGCAAAAAGCGCAGTATCAAGAAGAAATGATTCCAACCGATGCTCCTGAACAAGTTGATGATTTTGCAGATGAGCTATATGACGAAGCGGTACAGCTTGTAGCAGAAATGCAAACAGCTTCTGTTTCTATGCTGCAGCGACGCTTTCGAATTGGCTATAACCGGGCTGCACGCTTGATCGATGCAATGGAAGAGCGTGGAGTGGTGGGACCTTATGAAGGAAGTAAGCCGCGTTCCGTCCTGATTTCTCAGCAAAATGAGGATGTTGGATCTTAATAAGTTTCATAAAAAAGATGACTTGCATATGTGCAAGTCATCTTTTTTATGAAACGAAAGAGAGGAAGAATAGTATCATACAAAAATATGTCATGCTAAATAAATGAAATAAAAACGAATGTTAAAAAATTTAATGACTAAAATGTTTGGTTTTTATCTAATATTAGAAGAAAAGCAGGTTGTTAGTTATGCTGACATTAAAGAATAACAAAAATTCATTTTTTTAAAAAAATAATAAAAATTTTAATAAAAAATTAATATAACCTATTTATTTATCTGTCGAAAAATGATATATTATTTTCGATTAAGTAGTCGAACATCAGAGGTCTGATGACTTTTTAATATGGAGGAAGAGTGATGTCTATACGTGCGGATAATCGGCACTTGTATCTACAAGTGATTGATAAAATTAAACAAAATATAGAAAAAGGAATTTTTAAAGAAAAGGAAAGACTCCCTTCAGAGTTTGATTTATCAAAGCAGCTAGGGGTTAGCCGCGCAACGCTACGTGAGGCACTTCGCATATTAGAAGAAGAGAATATTATTGTTCGCAGACACGGCGTGGGAACATTTGTCAACACGAAGCCTACTTTTTTGTCAGGGATTGAGCAATTAAATAGTATAACACATATGATTGAACAAGCCGGTATGAAGGCTGGAACAATCTTCTTATCTTCTCAAATACAAGAGTTGTCTGAAAATGATTTAACACGTTTTGCTTGCGGGGAAGATGAACAGATTTTATTTGTTGAACGGGTGAGAACGGCAAACGGAGAGCCGGTGGTATATTGCATGGACAAGGTTCCTCAAAAAATATTGCCTGAAAATTTTGAATATAGACAAGAGTCATTGCTAGAAATTCTTGAAAAACAAGCAGGAAAACACATTTCATACGCCGTGGCAAACATTGAGCCTCTAGGCTATCATGAAAAAGTTTCTCCTATTTTACAATGCGAACCAGAAACCGCTTTGCTTGTACTGAAACAAATGCATTATGACCAGCATGATGAACCCATTTTATATTCCATCAATTATTTTAAAGCAGATCAATTCAGTTTCCAAGTACTGCGTAAACGCGTCTAGTTTTTTTGTGTTTAAATGTCAGAAAATTTACAACTGTTTAACATTGTCCTTTTAAGGAGGTGTCAAATGTAGGTCACAAGGACGAAATAGAAAATTGGCTTTATACTTTTAAAACTATTCAGGGGGTTAAAACATGTTAAAACGTAAAACGGGACTTGCATTATCACTAGTATTAGCGGCAGGAACACTTTTAAGCGCGTGTGGCTCAGACGACGCAGGCAAGAGCGGCGGAGATAAAAAAGCGGCAGATTTTAAAGTGGGAATGGTAACAGATACGGGCGGGGTAGATGATAAATCGTTTAACCAATCTGCTTGGGAAGGTCTGACAAAGTTCGGGAAAGATAACGGCCTTGATGAAGGGACTGGATATAAATATTTGCAGTCTACGAAAGCATCTGAATACGAGAGCAATCTTTCTAAATTTGCTGAGAGTGGCTATAACTTGACGTATGGAATTGGCTTTTTATTAAAAGAAGATATTAAAAAAGCAGCAAAGCAGTACCCTGATGCTAACTTTGCATTAGTAGACGATACGCTAAAGTCAGAGAACTTAGATAACGTGGCAAGCATTCTATTTAAAGAAGAGCAAGGCTCCTTCTTAGTAGGGGTAGTGGCAGCTAAACAAACAAAAACGAACAAAATCGGCTTTATCGGAGGCGTTGAATCTCCATTAATCAAGAAGTTTGAAAACGGATTTAAAGCAGGTGTTAAATCTGTAAACCCAGATGCTGAAGTTATCTCTCAATACGCAGAAAGTTTTAACTCTCCAGAAAAAGGTTCGGCTATTGCTTCTACGATTTACAGTAAAGGCGCTGATATTATTTATCAAGCGGCTGGCGGTACTGGAAACGGCGTATTTACAGAAGCTAAAAACCGTTCAAAAGGCGGGAAAGACAAAAAAGTTTGGGTAATTGGAGTTGACCGCGATCAGCATGAAGAAGGTATGCCTGAAAACGTAACTTTAACTTCGATGGTTAAACGCGTTGACTTGGCTGTAGAAGATGTTGCTAAAAAAGCAATGGACGACAAATTCCCAGGTGGTAAAGAAGTTGTGTTTGGCTTAAAAGAAGACGGAGTAGGAATTGCTCCATCACAAGATAATGTAAGCAAAGATGCGCTAAAAGCAGTTGATGAGTATAAGCAAAAAATTCTAGACGGTGACATTACAGTGCCTCAAACGGATAAAGAATTTAAAGAGTTTGAAAAAACGCTTAAAAAATAAGCTGACGTCTGTTAAGCAATGATTATATGAGTATAAAAGGCTAGTGAAAACTAGCCTTTTTCATAGCCAAAAAACGGAAGACAGAATCCTGTAGAAGGCAGGAATAGGGAGTGAAAGCAGTGGAATATGTTATTGAAATGCTAGATATTCGCAAAGAGTTTCCCGGTATTGTCGCTAATGACAATATTACACTCCAAGTGAAAAAGGGAGAAATTCATGCTTTGTTAGGAGAAAATGGTGCGGGTAAGTCAACGCTGATGAACGTTTTATTTGGGCTTTATCAGCCTGAAAAAGGGCAGATTCGTGTAAACGGCCAAGAAGTCAACATCACAGACCCTAACGTAGCGAATGACTTAGGAATTGGGATGGTTCATCAGCATTTTATGCTCGTTCAAAACTTTACAGTAACAGAAAATATTATTCTTGGAAACGAACCGACGCGAACGGGAAAAATTAATATTAAAAAAGCAGCTCAAGATATTCAAGAGCTTTCAAATCAATATGGATTATCGGTAGATCCATATGCGAAGATTCAAGATATCTCAGTTGGCATGCAGCAGCGAGTGGAAATTTTAAAGACGCTTTACAGAGGAGCTGACATTCTTATTTTTGATGAACCTACTGCCGCCTTAACACCTCAGGAAATTACGGAATTAATTCAAATTATGAAAAAGTTAATTCAAGAAGGAAAGTCGATTATTTTAATTACGCATAAATTAAAAGAAATTATGTCAGTGTGTGACCGCTGTACAATTATCCGAAAAGGCGTCGGGGTTGGCACGGTAAATGTGCAAGAGACCAACCCTGATGAACTTGCTGCTTTAATGGTAGGAAGAGAAGTGCATTTTAAAACTGAAAAGAAAACAGCGACTCCAAAAGAAGCTGTGTTAACAATAAAAGAATTAGTAGTAGAAGACAGCCGAGGAGTAGAGGCTGTAAGTTCACTTGATCTAAGCGTTCGGGCAGGCGAAATTGTAGGCATCGCGGGTGTAGATGGTAATGGTCAAACAGAGCTGATTGAGGCAATTACGGGTCTGAGAAAAATAAAGTCGGGCTCGATCACATTAAAAAATCAAGAATTGTCTACGTTATCCACTCGTAAAATTACGGAGTCAGGAATAGGACATATTCCGCAGGATCGTCATAAGCACGGACTGGTATTAGATTATACAATAGGTGAAAATATTGGTCTTCAAACGTATTATCAAAAGCCGATGTCTAAATCAGGTATTTTAAATTATAAAGAGATGTATAAAAAGGCAAAAGAACTAATTGCAGAATATGATGTGCGAACGCCTAGTGAATTTACACAAGCGCGATCGCTATCGGGCGGAAATCAGCAAAAAGCCATTATTGCCCGTGAAGTAGACCGCAGTCCGGAACTATTAATTGCGGCTCAGCCAACGAGGGGGCTGGACGTAGGAGCCATTGAATTTATTCATAAAAAGCTGATTGAAGAACGAGATAAAGGACGAGCAGTGCTGCTCGTTTCACTAGAACTCGATGAAGTAATAAATTTAAGCGATCGCATTGCGGTTATTTATGAAGGGAAAATAGTCGACATTGTAGATCCAAAAGAAACGAATGAACAAGAGTTAGGCTTATTAATGGCAGGCGGTACGCGTGAGAAAGCGGGTGGAACAGCATGAATAAACTTGTGAAAAATGAACGTGTAATGATGATTTTGATCCCTGTTGTATCGGCCATATTAGGACTCATTGCCGGAGCGGTTATTATGTTACTAGGCGGCTATGATCCAATGCTTGGCTATCAATCTCTTTTTGACGGGATGTTTGGAACGCCAAAAGCCATTGGAGAAACGATTCGTGCCATGACTCCTCTTGCTCTGGCTGGTATCGCGGTTGCGTTTGCTTATAAAACTGGTCTCTTTAACATTGGAGTAGAAGGACAGCTTTTAGTTGGCTGGTTGGCTTCAGTATGGGTTGGGTATGCGTTTGATTTACCAGCGGTCATTCATATTCCTTTAGCTGTATTAGCAGCAGCTGCAGCTGGAGCAGTTTGGGCGTTTATTCCAGGATTTTTAAAAGCAAAATTTCATGTTCATGAAGTAATTGTTTCCATAATGATGAACTATATTGCCCTTTATACAACGAGCAGCTTAATCCGTACGTATTTATATGCGGGTAATGAAAAATCGTATGATATTAAAGAATCGGCATCTTTAGCATCAAGCTTTTTAGCACAGTTAACCAATAACTCCCGCCTTCATTACGGCATTCTTGTTACCATCGCTGCAGCCGTCGTAATGTGGTTTATTTTGAATAAAACAGCTAAGGGCTTCGAGCTAAGAGCTGTTGGTTTTAATCAACATGCTTCACAGTATGCAGGAATGAATGTAGGCCGAAACATTGTATTATCCATGGCGATTTCAGGCGCTTTTGCCGGGCTTGCCGGGGCAATGGAAGGGCTTGGAACATTTCAGTATATGGGCACATTCACTGCGTTTACGGGTACGGGGTTTGACGGTATCGCCGTAGCCCTTTTAGGAGCTAACAGCGCAATTGGAATTTTATTAGCTTCATTCTTTTTCGGAGGATTGCAAACGGCGGCTCCTCAAATGAACTTTATGACAGGGGTACCGTCTGAATTAATTCAAATTGTCATTGCGCTTATTATCTTTTTTGTTGCATCTAGTTATTTAATTCGCTGGGTGCTTGGCCGTGCAGGCAAGGGGGGAGCAAAATGAACTTCTTAGAGGTGTTAGCCATTATTATTCCAGCGGCGCTTTATTCAGCTGCACCGCTTATCTTTACCGCGCTTGGAGGGATATTTAGTGAACGTTCCGGGGTCGTGAACATCGGATTAGAAGGGCTGATGATGTTTGGCGCGTTCACAGGTATTGTTTCAACCCTTTTACTTCAGGATTCATTAGGTGCTTGGGCCCCGTGGGTAGCGATAGTAATTGCGGCTGTTGTTTGCGCTGTGTTTTCGCTGATTCATGCTGTTGCAAGTATTACATTAAAAGCAGATCAAACTGTAAGTGGTGTAGCGCTGAATTTTCTAGCTGCGGGTCTTTCAATCTTTTTAATCAAAAAGATTTTTGGGAAAGGACAAACAGATTTTATCCAATTCCGTATCGATAAAGTAAGTATTCCAGGTCTATCAGACATTCCAGTAATCGGCAAAATTCTGTTTTCGAATGTTCCTATTACGTCTTACATTGCAATTGCGCTAGCTTTTGCTGTATGGTACATCATTTATAAAACGCCGTTTGGTCTTCGTCTTCGTTCAGTTGGTGAACACCCAATGGCAGCAGACACGATGGGGATCAAAGTTGTAAGAATGCGTTACGTTGGCGTTATGATTTCCGGCATGTTCGCTGGAATCGGCGGAGCGGTGTATGCTACGTCTATCGCTACAAACTTTGCAGCGGGAACGATTGCTGGACAAGGGTTCCTTGCTATTGCAGCTATGATTTTTGGAAAATGGCATCCTATTGGTGCTTTAGGTGCAGCCATGTTTTTCGGATTAGCACAGTCTTTGAGTATCACGGGAGCTCAGATTCCGGTTATTCAAGATATCCCATCCGTCCTTTTAACCATTGCACCGTACGTATTAACAATCTTAGCACTCACTGGTTTTGTAGGACGTGCTGAGGCTCCTAAAGCGCTGGGCGTTCCTTATGAAAAAGGCCGCCGCTAATAAATCCTCTATACGAGGTCTAACAATGACTAAAGTTGGATAAATATAGAAGGTGGAGACAAAGGAATCATATTCTTTTCTCCGCCTTTTTTTCATTGAGAGAAAGAATATGAAAAGAAATGAGGAAGCGCGCGGCAAGTTACTTGAAAATGTTTCCTTGAATTCGATATAGTGGTTATAAGACTAAAATTAGCGTTAAAGATTCAAAATAGAAGTATTGTCTAGTTAATACATCAAAATTTAAAAGGAGGTTTATATATGAAATTATTGACTGAACAAAAACATGAACTAGAAGGATTGACTGTTCATACCATTCAAACAGCTAAGTACAAAACAAACACGTTCATTTTAAAACTAAATGCCCCTTTAGATAAGAAAACGGTGACAATGCGTGCCCTTTTACCTTATGTGCTTCAAAGCGCTACCGAGTCGCTGCCGTCTACGACAAAGCTTCGTACATATTTAGATGAGCTTTATGGTGCTACTTTACAAGTAGACTTAACAAAAAAAGGTGATAACCACGATATTACGATTCGCATTGATATAGCGAATGAAAAATATTTGAAAGATTCAACTCCGCTTTTGCAAAAAGCGTTAGCGCTTCTTGGCGATATTTTATTAAAGCCAGCAGTTGAAGGGGACTCTTTTTTAAAGGATATTATGACAAAAGAAAAGCGTTCGCTTCGTCAGAGAATTCAAGCCGTATTTGATGATAAAATGCGCTATGCTAATTTAAGACTAGTCGAAGAAATGTGTAAAGAAGAACCTTACTCTTTACATGTAAACGGTCAAATTGACGACGTGGAAGAAATTACAGGTGAAAGTTTGTACGCCTATTATCAGCAGGTGTTAAAAGAAGATGCCATTCACCTTTATGCTATTGGAGATTTGCAAGTCGAAGAGGTTTTACAAACAGTAAAAGAAACATTTACGTTACCAAAGCGCGAGCAAAAAGACATTGAAGATTCTATTACGTCTAAAGATATCTCAAAAGTAAATGAAGTAGTGGAAAAACAAGAAGTAAAACAAGGGAAATTAAATATTGGCTACCGCACAAATGTTGTATACGGAGATAGACAGTATTTTGCTCTGCAAGTATTTAACGGTATATTCGGAGGTTTCTCACATTCTAAGCTATTTATCAATGTGCGTGAAAAAGCAAGCTTAGCCTATTATGCCGCTTCAAGGGTAGAAAGTCATAAGGGATTACTGATGGTCATGTCGGGTATTGATGCTAAAAATTACGACCAAGCCGTGACCATTATTAAAGAACAAATGCAGGAGATGAAGCAAGGGTCGTTCACAGACGGCGAAATCGCTCAAACAAAAGCCGTCATTCACAATCAGCTGCTTGAAACGGTGGATACTCCACGAGGACTAGTAGAGGTTATGTATCATAATGAATTAACAGGCAAAGACATTTCAATTGACGAATACTTAAAGCATATTGATGCGGTATCTAAGCAGGAAATTATTAAAGTGGCTGAGAAAATTGAAATGGATACAATTTATTTCTTAACAGGAACGGGCGGTGAAGAAAATGGAGAAAATTGAATTTTCGCAGCTTCAGGAACAGCTGTATCATGAAAAAATGGATAACGGGCTGCAGGTATATATTTTGCCAAAGCCGGAGTTTAACAAAACGTTTGCTACCTTTACAACGAACTACGGATCGATTGACAATCAATTCGTACCACTAAATGAAAATGAAATGACAAAAGTTCCGGACGGAATCGCACACTTTTTAGAGCATAAATTATTTGAAAAAGAAGACGGGGATGTCTTTCAGCAGTTTAGTAAACAAGGCGCTTCGGCCAATGCATTTACTTCTTTTACCCGCACAGCTTACTTATTCAGCTGTACGTCAAATTTTGAAGAAAACCTTGAAACATTAGTGGACTTTGTACAAGAGCCGTACTTCTCAGAAAAAACGGTCGAAAAAGAAAAAGGCATTATCGGTCAAGAAATTACAATGTATGACGACAATCCGGACTGGCGCTTGTATTTTGGCACCATTCAAAATATGTACAAAAACCACCCTGTTAAAATTGATATTGCCGGCACGATCGAATCGATTTCACATATTAATAAAGATTTGCTGTATACATGCTATGAAACGTTCTACCATCCAAGCAACATGCTGTTGTTCATTGTAGGTCCTGTTGATGCGGAAAAAGTAATGAAGCAAGTTCGAGATAATCAGCAGAAAAAAGATTATAAAGAAATCTCTGACATACAGCGTCATTTTGACGAAGAGCCTGAAACGGTGGATCAAGAAAAACAAGTACTAAAAATGCCGGTGCAGTCTTCTAAATGTATGGTGGGTCTAAAAGCGAAAAATCCGCAGCGTTCAGGTGGAGAAATGCTTAAATATGAGTTAGCAATGAATATTATTTTAGATTACGCATTTGGAAAAAGCTCTTCGTACTATGAGGAGTTATATGCAGACGGGCTCATTGATGAAACATTTGCTTATGATTATACGGAGGAAAGAGGATTTGGTTTTGCTCTTATCGGAGGAGATACGGACCAACCGGAGCAGCTGTATGATCGAGTTAAACAAATTTTACTTGAAATGAAAACAAAATCACTAACAGAAGAGGAGCTTGAGCGTATCCGTAAAAAGAAAATCGGCGGATTTTTACGTTCATTAAACTCACCTGAGTTTATCGCTAATCAGTTTACACGCTATGCATTTAATGATATGAATTTATTTGATATTGTTGAAACGCTGGAAAAACTGAAGGTGAACGAAATAAAAGATGTGCTAAACGAGATTATTGATGAAAAGAACTTTACGGTTTGTGAAGTAGTACCTAAATAAAGATGATTGTTGCCAAAAAAGCTGATGTTCATCAGCTTTTTTGCATGTAAAGGAGAGAAGGTTATGGAGAAATTTGCCCTTGTGACAGGTGCAAGCGGAGGAATTGGCACAGCGATTGCTAAGCAATTGGCTGAGGATGGATATTCGCTTATTTTGCATTACCATCAACGAAGAGACAGAATAGAGGCGCTTGCACATGAGCTTGCTGAAAAGGTAAAAACGGTGTTTACGGTACAAGCGGATTTATCATGTAAAGAGGGAGTGGAGAAGTTTTTAGAGGAAATTATTGTTCCGGTAGAAGTTATTATTCATAACAGCGGACGAAGCGTTAGCGGGTTAATGACAGATACTCCGGCAAAAGAAACTGAAGAAATGATCTATCTTCACATCACGGCTCCCTTTGTTATTACCAAAGCTTTATTACCTAAAATGATTAGTGCTAAAAGCGGACAAATCATCATGATTTCTTCCATTTGGGGACTTACAGGAGCTTCATTTGAAGTCCTTTATTCAATGGTGAAAGGTGCACAAAATACATTTGTAAAAGCTTTGGCAAAAGAGGTTGCACTAAGTGGGGTTCGAGTAAATGGAGTTGCGCCCGGAGCGATTGAAACGGATATGATGGCCAGCTATTCAAAAGAAGAGGTCAAAGAGCTGGCTGAAGAGATCCCTTTAGGAAGAATAGGATATCCAAAAGAAGTGGCAGAGGCGGTTTCATATTTAATATCTTCACGAGCTTCCTACATAACGGGACAAATATTATCGGTTAATGGCGGCTGGTACATATAAAGTGTGCATAAAATCAAAAACAAGGTACAAACTATGATATGAATAAACCTTAAGGAGGGCTACTCATGTCAGTATTAGAAAACTGGGATAGCTGGAAAGATTTTTTAGGCGACCGTTTACATCATGCGCAAAACGAAGGAATGCAAGAAGAAGTTATTCATGATCTTGCTTATCAAATTGGTGGATATTTAGCAAACCAAGTTGATGCAAAAAATGATCAAGAGCGAATTTTAGCAGACCTTTGGAGCGTTGCTTCTAAAGAAGAGCAGCATGCGATTGCGAGCAGCATGGTGAAATTAGTTCAAAATAACGGATCAGTAAAATAAGTTATCGTTTCTAAAAAGGAGCTAATTCACCGTGTGTGAGAGCTCCTTTTTTCTTAGAAATAAATAGTACAAATAAATAAGCGCTTACATACATAACAAATGTAGAACTACTTGTCTTTAGGGTTTATAATATAATGGAAATCATTTATAGTTAAACTAGGTGAAAAAAAGGGGGCACCTCTCGAAGGCCAGCCAAGAAATGGGAGGGGTTTGATGGAGAAAATTGAGTGGTATTTAGAATATCAAATACAAAAAAATCGTCCGGGTCTTTTAGGTGATATTTCATCGCTTCTTGGAATGTTGTCAATTAATATTGTCACAATTAATGGAGTGGATGATATTCGCCGTGGATTATTGCTGCGCTGTGATTCACATGAGCAAATAGACAGGCTTGAATCTATTTTGAAAACAATGGATAATATCATTGTGACAAAAATGAGACCGCCTAAATTGCGTGATAAGTTAGCAGTGCGTCACGGTCGCTATATTCAGCGGGACGCAGATGATAAAAAGACGTTCCGTTTCGTAAGAGATGAATTAGGTTTGCTCGTAGATTTTATGGCGGAACTGTTTAAACAAGACGGTCATAAGCTTATCGGCATTCGAGGTATGCCGCGAGTAGGCAAAACCGAATCCATTGTAGCAGCTAGCGTATGTGCGAACAAAAGGTGGCTTTTTGTGTCTTCTACACTCTTAAAACAAACGATTCGCAGTCAGCTTATTGCTGACGAATACAACGCCGATAATATTTTTATTATTGACGGGATTGTATCGACAAAACGAGCGAATGAAAAGCACTGGCAGCTTGTACGAGAAATAATGAATGTACCCGCGACAAAAATTGTGGAGCATCCGGATGTATTTGTACAAAATACCGAGTATTCGTTAGATGATTTTGCCTACATTATTGAAATAAGAAACGACCCCAATGAGAAAATTACATATGAAATAATGGAAGGTCCTCAAATGTTTCAAGACGGTGGATTATCGATGTTTGATTTTTAGCATAATTGGTAGGTGTTAGCATTGACAGAGTTAGGACAAAGGTTAAGACAAGAACGAGAAAGCAAAGGATTGTCGTTAGAGGATTTACAAAAACTAACGAAAATTCAAAAACGCTATTTACTTGGCATTGAAGAAGGCAATTATGAGGTTATGCCCGGGAAATTTTACGTACGAGCGTTTATTAAGCAATACTGCGAAGCAATTGGGTTGGACACAGATGCTATTTTTGAAGAATACAAATCGGACATTCCTTCAACTCAAACAGAAGACATGCCGCAGCAGCTTTCGCGCGTTCGCAGCCGCAAAGAAATTCCTCAGCATACAAAAGGAGTTTCAAAAGCATATGACTACCTTCCAACTGTTCTAGTGGTGGCGGGAGTTGTAGTTGTTGGGATTATTATTTGGGTAATCGCTCAAAATATCGTCTCGGATAAAAACAAGGAGCAGGCTAATCAAGAAGCTCCAAACAGCGAAGTTCAGCAGTCTAATACGCAGGAAGAAACGAATGAAACTACTGCAAAAAATGACAATAGCAACTCAGAAGATGAACAAAGTGCTGCTGATAAGAAAGAACAAGAAAAAGAAAAAGCTGAAAAAGAAAAAGCCGCAAAAGAAAAAGCTGAGAAAGAAAAAGCTGAAAAAGAAAAGAAAGACAGCGGTAAACAAGAATACAAGGAAGTTCAAAAAACAGGCAGAAGTGCTACGTATGCTCTTTCCGGTACAGATGCATTTAATCTAGAAGTAACATCCACTCAAGCAGATACTTGGTTAGATGTAAAAAATGGAAAAGGAAATGCTTTCTTTAGCTCCATTCTAAAAAAAGGTGAAACAAAAGAATTTGATTTGACGAAAGAAACTGAAGCTCGTGTCAACATCGGTTATTCACCTGGGGTAGAGTTAAAAGTAAATGGAAAAGCGGTTGACTTGCCGTTTGATTCATCCAAGCAAGTTCGACAAGTTGTAACGATTCAATATCAGCCGGCAGAAGCACAGTAAACACCCTGTTTTAAAAAGTGATCAGGGTGTAAATAAAGATAATATGTGAATTAATCACTCATTCACGCTATAATAAAACTAAAGCCGTGCAAACAACTTCGTTTGCACGCTTTCAGTTTGTAACAGTAATTGGAGGCAGAAGAAGTGAATTTACCAAACAAGATTACCATTTCGCGGATTTTTCTAATTCCCGTATTCCTCATTTTTATGTTGGTGCCGCTACCATTTGGCACAGTAGAGGCGGCAGGAAAAGAGATTCCGATCGCTCATCTATTAGGGGCAGCATTATTTATTATTGCATCTACAACAGACTGGATAGACGGATACTATGCTCGAAAGTACGATTTAGTCACGAACTTGGGCAAATTTTTAGATCCACTAGCAGACAAGCTATTGGTTTCAGCTGCGCTTGTAGCTATTGTTGACTTAGATTTAATTGCAGGTGCAGGATGGGCTGCTATCATCATTATTAGCCGTGAATTTGCTATCACAGGTTTAAGACTTGTACTAGCAGGGGAAGGGGAAGTTGTAGCAGCAAATATGTTAGGTAAAATTAAAACATGGACTCAAATTTTAGCTATTTCAGCTATTCTGTTGTATAACTTGCCTTTTGAATGGGTTTCCATTCCATTTGCTAGCGTAATGCTTTGGATCTCAGTGATTTTTACGGTTATTTCAGGCTGGGACTACTTTGCTAAAAACAAACAGGCTTTTGTTAATTCAAAATAAGTAAGATGGAGATGATATGATGAACGCTGAAATTATTGGAGTCGGCTCTGAGCTGCTGCTTGGACAAATTGCCAATACAAACGCTCAGTATTTATCGAAAAAATTAGCCGAACTTGGAATTAATGTTTACTATCATACGGTAGTAGGAGATAATGCACAGCGCTTAAAAGAAGTGATTGCTACAGCTCAAACGCGTGCAGAGTTAATTATTTTCACAGGCGGGCTTGGTCCTACAAAAGATGACTTAACAAAAGAAACAATTGCGAGTGTGCTAGGAGTAGAGCTGACAACAAATGCAGAAGCACTTGAAAGCATTGAAGCCTATTTCAAACAGTCAAATCGTATCATGACACCTAACAATAAAAAACAGGCAATTGTGCTAGAAGGTTCGGCAGTGCTCCCTAACGATTACGGAATGGCTCCAGGTATGGGGCTTACGGTAGAGGGAAAACACTATATGTTATTCCCCGGGCCTCCAAAAGAGCTTTATCCAATGTATGAATCGTATGGTCAAGAATTTTTAGCTCAAAAGCTTGAATTAAAAGAAAGTATTGAATCACGCGTTCTTCGCTTTTTCGGAATAGGGGAATCACAGCTTGAGACGGAAATTGAAGATTTGCTTGATGCGCAAACCAACCCGACGATCGCGCCGCTAGCAGGAGATGGAGAAGTGACGCTTCGCTTAACTGCTAAGCACGCTGATGCTGCTGAAGCACAGCGCATGTTAGACGAAATGGAAAAAACCATTTCAGAGCGCGTAGGCGAGTATTTATATGGATACGAAGCAACTTCTTTACATAATGAATTGGTAAAAGAATTAACGGCACAAGGATTAACGATTGCTTCAGCCGAAAGTTTAACCGGCGGTTTATTCAGCGAACGTTTAACATCTGTTTCAGGTGCTGGAGAAGCTGTAAAAGGCAGCCTGGTCGCCTATCATTATGAAATCAAGCAAAATATTCTCGGAGTGAGCGAACACACGCTGAATCAGTACGGAGCCGTTAGCGAGCAGTGCGCGGCTGAAATGGCTCAGCGTATTCAACAGTTATGCAAAACGGATATTGGCATCGGGTTTACAGGTGTAGCTGGACCCTCCAAACAAGAAGGACATCCTGTAGGAACAGTATATATAGGGGTAGCCTATAAAGATCAAGCTCCTCAAGTTTACAGCCTGCAGCTATCTGGAAGCCGCCAGGGGATTCGTTCACGAACGGTTAATTATGGCTGTCATTACGTATTAAAGATGATAAAGAAATAAAGAAAAAAGGCTGTTTGGTTTTTCCAAAACAGCCTTTTTTTTATAAAATAACAAACGAACATTTATTCGCTTTTTGCTTGTCAAACGACTCAAAAACTAGTATAGTAAGTTATAGAAAGTTGTTAATTCGACATTGCTACTACATCGTAGTAAGTTTGCAGTTTATAGATGATTTCAAAGAGATAGAGGAGGAAATTGAGTGAACGATCGTCAAGCAGCCCTTGATATGGCTTTAAAACAAATTGAAAAGCAATTTGGTAAAGGTTCAATTATGAAATTAGGTGAACAAACGGAAAAAAGAATTTCTACAATTCCAAGTGGTTCATTAGCGTTAGATATAGCCTTAGGTGTAGGTGGATATCCACGTGGACGTGTAGTTGAAGTATATGGTCCAGAAAGCTCAGGTAAAACAACAGTTGCTCTTCATGCGATTGCAGAAGTTCAACAGCAGGGCGGACAGGCTGCATTTATCGATGCGGAGCACGCGTTAGATCCTGTATATGCTCAAAAATTAGGTGTGAATATTGATGAGCTATTATTATCTCAGCCTGATACGGGAGAACAAGCTTTAGAAATCGCTGAAGCTTTAGTTCGAAGCGGTGCAGTAGATATTATCGTTGTTGACTCAGTAGCAGCATTAGTGCCAAAAGCGGAAATTGAAGGAGAAATGGGAGACTCTCACGTGGGTCTACAAGCTCGTTTAATGTCTCAAGCATTGCGTAAACTATCTGGAGCTATCAATAAGTCTAAAACAATCGCTATCTTTATTAACCAAATTCGTGAAAAAGTCGGCGTTATGTTTGGTAATCCTGAAACAACTCCTGGTGGACGTGCGCTTAAATTCTATTCTTCAGTGCGTCTAGAAGTGCGTCGTGCAGAGCAGTTAAAGCAAGGAAACGATATTGTAGGTAACAAAACAAGAATTAAAGTTGTGAAAAACAAAGTAGCTCCGCCTTTCCGTGCTGCTGAAGTAGATATTATGTACGGAGAAGGTATTTCAAAAGAGGGTGAAATTTTGGATATCGCTTCTGAACTAGATATTGTTCAAAAAAGTGGATCTTGGTATTCATATAATGACGAGCGTCTAGGTCAAGGTCGTGAAAATGCAAAACAATTCTTAAAAGAAAATACTGATATTCGTCAGGAAATTGCGGGACAAGTGCGTGAACATCATGGTTTAGACCAAGATGGAGAGCCAGCTCCTGAGGATGACGATCAAGGCGATTTAAATATTTAATTTGCTGCGAGATAAAAAAAGACTCCTCTATTTCAAAGAAGGGGTCTTTTTTTTGTAAAAATTGTTAATGCTAGAAAAGTAACATACGAAATTTCAATATATACTGTAGAGGCAGGCTTGACAATAAAAATGCACAGATTTACAATTAAGATGTATATTTTCCCTTTTTAAAACATTTTAGCGTTTAAAAGCCTTTGTGTGTATATTGAAAGGTGAATACGATGTACATGCCGACATGAAATTTAAAACTTACAAGTTTATAGCAAGGGGAGGTGAAATGATGGATACTAATACAATCATCTTCGCTTTGCTTGGCCTAATCGTCGGTGCAGTTGTTGGCTTTTTTGTTTGTAAATCGATTGCTGAAGCTAAAATTGCGGGAGCAAAGTCTAGTGCAGAACAAATTATTGATGAAGGAACCCGCGAGGCGGAAGCTTTGAAAAAAGAAGCTTTACTAGAAGCGAAGGATGAAATCCATCAGCTTCGTACAGAGGCAGAACAAGATATTCGTGATCGTCGAGCAGAACTTCAAAAACAAGAAAATCGATTAATGCAAAAAGAGGAAAATCTTGATCGTAAAGACGAATCACTTGATAAACGTGAAGCGTTACTTGAAAAGAAAGATGATTCTCTTACTGTTAAACAACAGCATATTGAAGAGATGGAAAGCAAAGTTGAAGAAGTAGTACGTGCACAGCAAACAGAGCTAGAGCGCATTTCAAGCTTAACAAGAGAAGATGCAAGAGCGATTATTTTAGATCGTGTTGAAAATGAACTTTCCCACGACATTGCAATAATGGTAAAAGAAACAGAAAACCGTGCAAAAGAAGACGCCGATAAAAAGGCGAAAGAAATTCTTTCACTTGCTATTCAGCGTTGCGCAGCAGATCATGTTGCTGAAACGACTGTCTCAGTTGTTAACTTGCCAAATGACGAAATGAAAGGCCGAATTATCGGTCGAGAAGGTCGAAACATCCGTACGCTTGAAACTTTGACAGGAATTGATCTTATTATTGATGATACGCCAGAAGCAGTTATTTTATCAGGATTTGACCCAATTCGTCGTGAGACAGCAAGAATTGCACTTGATAAACTCGTTCAAGATGGTCGTATCCATCCCGCGCGTATTGAAGAAATGGTTGAAAAATCTCGCCGTGAAGTGGACGAATATATTCGTGAAGTTGGTGAACAAACGACGTTTGAAGTCGGTGTTCACGGGTTGCACCCAGACTTGATGAAAATTCTTGGTCGCTTAAAATTCAGAACAAGCTATGGTCAAAATGTGCTGAAACATTCAATGGAAGTAGCGCATTTATCAGGACTTATGGCTGCTGAATTAGGTGAAGATGAAACGTTAGCCAAACGAGCAGGATTGTTACATGATATTGGTAAAGCAATTGATCATGAGGTAGAAGGAAGTCACGTAGAAATCGGTGTTGAATTAGCTACAAAGTATAAAGAACATCCGGTTGTTATTAACGCGATTGCTTCTCACCATGGAGATACAGAACCAACATCAATCATTGCTGTACTAGTTGCAGCAGCGGATGCATTATCTGCTGCAAGACCAGGTGCTCGTAGTGAGACATTAGAAAACTACATTCGTCGTCTTGAAAAGTTAGAAGAAATTTCAGAGTCTTATGAAGGCGTTGAAAAATCATTTGCGATTCAAGCAGGGCGTGAAGTTCGTATTATGGTGAAACCAGATACGATTGGTGATCTAGAAGCGCATCGACTTGCTCGAGATATCCGAAAACGAATTGAAGATGAGCTGGATTATCCTGGCCACATCAAAGTAACCGTTATTCGTGAAACAAGAGCAGTAGAGTATGCAAAATAAAAATGAAGTGGCGTTTCGCCACTTTATTTTTTTTCGTAGAGATGAAGATGCAGATTAAGAATGAAGTATAGGAGCTTTTACATGAGAATTTTATTTATTGGAGACGTAGTTGGTTCTCCAGGCCGTGAAATGGTTGAAGAATATTTACCAAGATTAAAAAGAAAATACTCTCCGGGACTTACAATTGTGAATGGAGAAAATGCAGCTTCAGGAAAAGGCATTACTGAAAAGATTTATCGTCAGTTCTTGCAAGCAGGGGCTAATATTATTACCCTTGGTAACCACGCGTGGGACAAACGTGAAATTTTTGATTTTATTGACGATGCAAAAAATCTTGTTCGTCCAGCTAATTTTCCTGAAGGTACACCCGGCAAGGGAATTACGTATTTTACGTACAATCAGCTTGAGGTAGCCGTGATTAATTTACAAGGGCGCACGTTTATGGCTCCGCTTGATTGTCCATTTCAAAAAGCGGATGAAATGATTGAAGAAGCACGTCAGCGCACTCCGCTCATTTTTATTGATTTTCATGCTGAAACAACAAGTGAAAAGCAAGCGATTAGCTGGTATGTGGACGGTCGTGTCAGCGCTGTTGTCGGCACTCATACGCATGTTCAAACAGCTGACAATCGTATATTGCCAAAAGGAACAGCCTACATCTCTGACGTAGGAATGACGGGACCATATGACGGCATTTTAGGGATGGAGCGCGAAGCTGTTATTAAGCGTTTTTTAACGTCTCTTCCTGTTCGATTTGAAGTGCCAAAAGAAGGAAGAACGCAGCTTAGTGGAATCGTTATCGATATTGATCAAAAGACGGGGAAAGCAACAAAAACAGAGCGAATTTTAATTAACGAAGACCATCCGTTTTTTGAATAAAGGGAAAAAGTCAATGTGTCGAAAGACGATACGTTGGCTTTTTTATTTTGTCAAAAACGTAAAAAGAAAAAAGAAAGGTGTAGAAATATAAGTTTTTGAATATTTAGGAAAAACAAGCAGGAATACGTTTGACATATCGTGAATATAGTAACATTGAAATCAATTAAGTCATTGGTCTAATGATCTCTCATCATACATTGTAAAGAATAAGGAGGAGCTAGATATGGAAATATTAAAAGTTTCAGCAAAGTCTAATCCAAATTCAGTTGCTGGTGCCTTAGCAGGCGTGCTGCGCGAACGCGGCGCAGCAGAAATTCAAGCCATTGGGGCCGGGGCGCTTAACCAAGCAGTAAAAGCTGTAGCAATCGCAAGAGGGTTCGTTGCACCAAGTGGGGTTGATTTAATCTGCATCCCAGCTTTTACAGATATTCAAATTGATGGAGAAGAGCGAACAGCCATTAAATTAATTGTAGAGCCGCGATAATTATAAAAACCACGGACCTGTAAAGCATAGAAGCCAAACAGGTCCTTTTTGTATAGAGTTAAAGGGGTGTGGGTTGTGATATTTGATGCTCATTGTGATGTATTGATGAAGCTCTGGTTAAATAAACGTTTATCTTTTACATATGATTCAGCGCTGCATGTGACGTTAGAAGGAATAAAAAAAGCAAATGGGAAAGTTCAGCTATTCGCTATTTATATTCCAGAAGCAGTTCCGGCAGCTCAGCGCTTTGATGTTGCGTTAGAAATGATACAGCTGTTTCAGAGTCATATTTTGTCGCTTCCCGGTGTGAAATGGGTTCGTTCAAAACGCGATATAGATAGCTTGAAAAAAGGTGAAATAGGAGCAATGCTGACGCTTGAAGGGTGCGATGCCATTGATACAAGTTTAGTTCGCTTAAAGACGCTTTTTTTACTGGGTGTACGTTCAGTAGGTTTGACATGGAATTATAGCAATGCCGTGTGTGACGGTATTTTAGAACCTCGAGGCGCAGGGTTATCTTCTTTTGGAAGAGAAGTTGTTGAATTGAATAATGAACATAAAGTGTGGACGGATGTATCTCATTTATCGGTAAGAGGTTTTTGGGATGTGATTGAGCTAGCACAATATGTAGTGGCTACTCATTCCAATTCACACGTATTGTGTTCTCACCCGCGGAATTTAAGAGACGATCAAATTCATGCTTTAATAAAGCGAAACGGCGTGATTGGCATTACGTTTGTGCCTGAATTTTTAACGAGTTCTGCCAAAGCGCAAATAGAGGATGTGATCCGTCATCTTGATTACATGTGTGAAAGAGGAGGCGAATACTCCGTTGGTTTTGGCTCTGACTTTGACGGCATTGACAAAACGGTTCATCGTCTCGGAAGATATGAACAGTATACGAATTTAATCGAAGAACTCCTTAAGCATTACACTGAGGAGCAGGTAAAACGTTTTCTGTTTCAAAACTTTGCTGATCGTGTATGCAGCTAATAAAAAAAGAGCTTTTTCTTCTTGGAAAAGCTCTTTTTTATAGAAGTTATTTATATACTAATGCCTCATGTGAAGGCAGAAAAGATCATTAAAAAACTTCATCTTATTCATTAAATATAAATATAATTAAAACGATTGAGAATTCAATGGAAAGGGTTGCATTTTTCTGGCAATCGGAATAAAATTGAAAACGGATTATGGAGCTGTTCAAGCAGAAACGTATCCTGCACAGCGGCAAGGTGCTGTGGGAGTTTTGCAGATGATTTTGGTTCGTGAAATGCAGAAGCAAATGAAATCGTTTGCTAATTTACTTTTTTCAGTTTTTATCAATAAAATAGATTTCTATATTATGAGCAATTAAAGGAGTGGCGTTGATTTATGGTACAGCAACTTTCATGGAAAGTTGGCGGACAGCAGGGTGAGGGAATCGAAAGTACGGGAGAAATTTTTTCAACCGCTTTAAATCGATTAGGTTATTACTTATACGGCTATCGTCATTTTTCTTCTCGTATCAAAGGTGGACATACAAATAATAAGATTCGAGTGAGTACAACTCAAGTTCGATCTGTGTCAGATGATTTGGATATTTTAGTTGCGTTCGATCAGGAAACAATCGATGTAAACGTCCATGAGCTGCGCGTAGGAGGCGTTGTAATTGCAGATGCGAAATTCAACCCAAGTCTGCCCGAAACATGTACAACTGCTACGCTATATGCTGTTCCGTTTACGGAAATTGCAACGGAATTAGGAACGTCGCTAATGAAGAACATGGTTGCTGTAGGCGCTTCAAGTGCTGTGCTTCATATTGACACAGAAGTATTTGAAGAAGTAGTACTTGAAATCTTCGGTAAAAAGGGCCAAAAAGTTGTACAAAAAAACATGGAAGCTATTAAAAAAGGTGCAGATTACATTCGTGAACAGCTAGGCGAACAATTAGAAACAATGAAACTAGATCCAGCGGATGGTAAAAAACGTATGTTTATGATTGGAAACGATGCCATTGCGCTAGGTGCTTTAGCCGGTGGGGCTCGTTTTATGCCAGCATATCCAATTACCCCTGCTTCAGAAATCATGGAATACTTAATTAAAAAGCTTCCTCAATTCGGTGGAACCGTTATCCAAACAGAAGATGAAATCGCAGCATGTACGATGGCTATCGGAGCTAACTATGCAGGCGTACGCGCGCTGACAGCATCAGCTGGACCAGGTTTATCCTTAATGATGGAGTCGATTGGATTAGCGGGCATCACTGAGCAGCCTGTTGTGATTATCGATACGCAGCGCGGCGGTCCTAGTACAGGGCTTCCAACTAAGCAAGAACAGTCTGATTTAATGGCTATGATTTACGGTACGCACGGTGAAATTCCGAAGATCGTCATGGCGCCAAGTACGGTTGAAGAAGCATTCTACGATACGATTGAAGCGTTTAACTTAGCAGAAGAATATCAGTGTCCAGTTATTATGCTAACGGATTTACAGCTTTCACTTGGGAAGCAATCAGTAGAACCGCTTGACTATAACCGCGTTGAAATCCGCCGCGGTAAGCTTCACCAAGGAGAGCTAGAAGAGCTGGAAGAAAAACAGTACTACAAGCGCTACCGCGTAACAGAAGACGGTGTATCACCACGCGTCATTCCAGGAATGAAGCATGGAATTCATCACGTAACAGGAGTAGAACATGATGAGACAGGAAAGCCATCTGAATCTCCGGTGAACCGCGATGATCAAATGAATAAGCGTCTTCGTAAAACAAAAGGAATTCGTTTTAATACGCCAATTCATGTTCACTCTCATGAAAAAGAGTCTGATATTTTATTTGTTGGATTTAATTCGACGCGTGGAGTTATTGAAGAGGCAATGGAACGTTTGGAACAGGACGGTATAAAAGTAAATCACGCTCACATTCGTTTAATTCATCCTTTCCCAACTGACGAACTGCTTCCTTACGTGCAAGGAGCTAAAAAAGTAGTCGTCGTTGAAAACAATGCTACTGGACAGCTTGCTAATATTTTAAAAATGAATATTGCAAGTCATGATAAAATTCAAAGCGTATTGAAGTATGATGGAAATCCATTTCTTCCGCAAGAAGTATACGCAAAAAGTAAGGAGATGTTTGTGTTAAATGGCAACGTTTAAAGATTTTCGTAACAGTGTAAAACCTAACTGGTGTCCGGGGTGTGGAGATTTCTCCGTACAAGCAGCCATTCAACGCGCATCTGCTAACGTAGGTTTAGAACCTCATGAGCTTGCTGTTATTTCAGGTATTGGATGTTCTGGACGTATCTCTGGTTATATTAATTCATATGGTTTTCACGGTATTCACGGACGTGCGCTTCCAATCGCTCAAGGTGTAAAAATGGCTAATCGTGACTTAACCGTTATCGCATCTGGCGGCGATGGAGATGGGTTTGCTATCGGTATGGGACACACGGTACACGCGATTCGCCGAAACATCGATGTGACGTATATCGTAATGGATAACCAAATCTATGGTTTAACAAAAGGACAAACATCTCCTCGTAGTGAAGTAGGATTCAAGACAAAAAGTACGCCTGAAGGATCAATTGAGTCGTCTTTATCTGTCATGGAGCTTGCGTTAACTTCTGGAGCAACGTTTGTGGCTCAAAGCTTTTCAACGAATTTAAAAGAGTTAACAAGCTTAATTGAACAAGGCATCCAGCATAAAGGTTTTTCTTTAATTAACGTATTTAGCCCGTGCGTAACGTATAACAAAGTGAACACGTATGATTGGTTTAAAGAAAACCTAACTAGTCTTAGCACAATTGAAGGTTATGATGCAAACAATCGTATGCAAGCTATGCAGACGTTAATGGAGCATAACGGCTTAGTAACAGGACTTATTTATCAAAATGCGCATCAGCCGTCGTATCAGCAGCTTGTTCACGGTTATAGTGAAGAGCCGCTGTCAAAAGCAGACTTAGGTATGACTGAGGAAAAGTTTGATGAGCTAGTAGCTGAATTTATGTAAAAGAGGCTGCAATAAAAGCAGTTTAGTAGAGAGAAGATCCGAACGGTGAACTGAGATTCTTGATGGAGAATCCAACTCGTTCGGATTTTTTCATAGTGATAGCGAACGTAGGTTTCATGTAGTGAGTGGTTTCTAGCTGTTAATTGGAGAGCTAGGAGAAGGCTCCTGCGAGAAAAGCGAAATAGGTGAGAACCCGCGGGAGCGGAAGCGACGAGGAGGCTCATCGACCGCTCGCCGAAAGCGAAGTTTTGCACAGAAATCAACAGCGGTGTAATAAGCGAATTTCTATGAGCTCTTTTATCCCGTTTGTTCGTCTCTAAAATAGAATAATTTAGTTATGTATCAATCTCTTCTTGTGATTTAAGAAATGTTTCGAAAGCCGAATGGAATTTTAACGAAACAGGTATAGAAAATAGGTATATGATTGTGTTCGCTACTTGAAAGTTATATACTATGTTAATGTGATGAGTTTTATGCATAAGCATAGGGCTGTCACATTTTTTGCGATTTACAGGTGCAACGTGACAATTGTCATGGTGAAAGGAGATTTTTTTATGAACGAAAAACAACGTTTAGAAAGCAACCAAGTTAATCCAGCGGACAAAAAATCCGAAAAGGATTACAGCAAATATTTTCAAACAGTATACATGCCACCTTCTTTAAAAGATGCGAAAAAACGAGGAAAAGAAGAAGTTTCCTATCACAATGATTTTGCAATCGATGAACAGTTTCATGGAATGGGACAGGGACGTAAGTTTTATATCCGTACGTACGGCTGTCAAATGAATGAGCACGATACA
The DNA here is from genome assembly GCF_025910025.1 of Priestia sp. JV24. NCBI lineage: Bacteria > Bacillati > Bacillota > Bacilli > Caryophanales > Bacillaceae > Priestia > Priestia sp. JV24. The sequence goes on along the minus strand of NZ_JAPCIN010000023.1, from coordinate 47,623 downwards.
GAAGTAATGGCTGGTATTTTTCTAGGCCTTGGCTACGAGCCAACTGACTCTGTTGAAGATGCTCATGTTATTTTATTGAATACGTGTGCGATCCGTGAAAATGCGGAGAATAAAGTGTTTGGTGAATTAGGACACTTGAAGGCCTTAAAGCGCGAGCGCCCTGAGCTATTAATCGGCGTCTGCGGGTGTATGTCTCAAGAAGAGTCAGTTGTAAATAAAATTTTACAAAAACATCAGCACGTGGATATGATTTTTGGTACACACAACATTCACCGTTTGCCTCACATTTTAAACGAAGCATACTTAGCAAAAGAAATGGTGATTGAAGTATGGTCTAAAGAAGGGGACGTTATTGAAAACCTTCCAAGAGCACGCAAAGGCAGCGTCAAAGCATGGGTTAACATCATGTACGGCTGTGACAAGTTCTGTACGTACTGTATCGTTCCGTATACGCGAGGAAAAGAACGAAGCCGCCGTCCAGAAGACATTATCCAAGAAGTACGTCACTTAGCTGCTCAAGGCTACAAAGAAATTACGCTTTTAGGTCAAAACGTTAATGCATACGGAAAAGATTTTGAAGACATAACGTACGGCCTAGGCGACTTAATGGACGAAATCCGTAAAATTGACGTTGCTCGTATCCGTTTTACAACAAGTCATCCTCGTGACTTTGATGACCGTTTAATTGAAGTTCTTGCTAAAGGCGGAAATCTTGTCGACCACATTCACTTGCCTGTTCAATCAGGAAGCAGCGATATCTTAAAAATTATGGCACGAAAATATTCTCGTGAACATTATTTAGAGCTTGTTCGTAAAATTAAAGAAGCCATTCCAACAGCATCCTTAACAACTGATATTATTGTTGGTTTCCCAAATGAAACGGATGAGCAGTTTGAAGAAACAATGTCGCTATATCGTGAGGTTGAATTTGATAGTGCTTATACATTTATTTATTCACCTCGTGAAGGTACGCCAGCTGCTAAGATGCAAGACAACGTACCAATGGAAGTGAAAAAAGAGCGTCTTCAGCGCTTAAATGCTCTTGTAAATGAAATTTCTGCAAAGAAATTGAAGGAATATGAAGGTAAAGTTGTCGAAGTATTAGTAGAAGGTGAAAGTAAAAATAATCCGGAAGTATTAGCAGGCTACACGGAAAAAAGTAAGCTTGTAAACTTCAAAGCACCTAAGTCAGTGATTGGGCAACTTGTAAAAGTAAAAGTTACAAAAGCCAAAACATGGACATTAAACGGGGAAATGGTAGAAGAAACAGCAGAGGTGAAGTAATATGGCGCAGTATAACAAGAGTGACGTAATTAAACGTGCTCAAGAGCTGGCAAAAATGATTGCTGAAACGGAAGAAGTAGATTTCTTCAAGCGTGCCGAAGCTCAGCTTAACGAAAATCAAAAAGTGCGTGAAACCATTGCAAGCATTAAAAGTTTGCAAAAACAAGCTGTTAATTTCCAACATTATGGTAAAACAGAAGCGTTAAAACAAGTGGAGGCAAAAATCGATCGTTTACAGGAAGAGTTGGATGAACTGCCGATTATTCAGCAGTTTCAAGAGTCTCAAATAAACGTGAATGATTTGCTTCAACTTGTTGCTAACACTATTTCAAACACAGTAACGGATGAAATTATTGTGTCAACAGATGGTGACTTACTGCGCGGTGAAACAGGTTCACAGGTGCGAAACAGCCCTGGATCTAGCTGCTCATAAAGAAAAAATGCCTCAGCAATTTGCTGAGGCATTTTTTTGTGCATTCCGTGGCATAAAAATTGGGCAGATTTTCTCTCTAATAATTGTCACGTTTTTCTATATCCTTGCATACAATGGAACATAGGTTTTTTATGCCTTAAACCTAGTTTCTTAAAAATAATGTGCAAACAAGTGAATGAGCCTGCATAGGATGAAATGAAGATAGTTTGAGGAGGGTATGCTCACATGTCACAACACTATAGAGAAATTATTACAAAAGCAGTCGTAGGTAAAGGTCGCAAGTTTACACAATCGTCTCATACGCTTGCACCGAAAAATCGACCAACAAGCATCTTAGGGTGCTGGGTGATTAACCATGAGTACAAAGCAAAGAAAAGCGGCAGCAATGTAGAAGTTGACGGCAGATATGATATTAATATTTGGTATTCGTACAATAATAATACAAAAACCGAAGTTTGGACGGAAACCGTATCATACAAAGATAATATTAAGCTGCGCTATAAAGATGAAGATTCGATTGGAGACGATTACGAAGTAATTGTTCGCGTGCTGCAGCAGCCAAATTGCCTAGAGTGCACAATTTCACCAAATGGCAATAAAACGATTGTTCAAGTAGAGAGAGAATTGTTGGCGGAAGTGATTGGTGAAACAAAGGTTTGTGTTGCAGTAAATCCGAAAGGCTGCGATGATGAAGACGAGTTTGATTTAGACGTAGATGACGATGAATTTGAAGATTTGGATCCTGATTTTATATTAGGGGACGATGAGTAACTAGGAAGAAGTTCTTCCTAGTTTTTTTATTTTTACTATTTTAAGAAAATTCTTATAAAAACAAAAAAATATATTGCTTTTTGTCGAATGCGCAGTGTATAGTAAATCTAAAGAAAATAATGCATTAATTTTCAGAAAATTTAGTTATATCAGATAAGTATTTTTTGGGGGGTTACTATGAGCTTATTTCGTAAAAAATCAATTCAAACGTTAATTAGTGAAACCAACTCTAAAGGTGTTAAATTAAAAAAGGATTTAGGCGCTTTCGATTTAACAATGTTAGGGATTGGAGCCATTATCGGAACCGGGATTTTTGTATTAACGGGCGTAGCCGCCGCTGAACATGCCGGTCCAGCTTTAGTTATATCTTTCATTATGTCAGGACTTGCGTGTGTGTTTGCAGCTCTTTGTTATGCAGAGTTTGCCTCAACAGTTCCCGTTTCAGGAAGTGCATACACTTACAGTTATGCAACATTTGGTGAATTAATCGCTTGGATTTTAGGGTGGGATCTTATCTTGGAATACGGTCTTGCTTCTTCTGCTGTAGCCAGCGGATGGTCCGGGTATTTCCAAGGATTATTAGCAGGGTTTGGCATACATTTTCCAAAAGCTTTAACAAGTGCATATAATCCTGCAAACGGCACTTATATTGATATTCCAGCAATTATGATCGTATTTTTAATCACATTACTTTTAACGCAAGGAGTAAAAAAATCTTCACGTTTTAATGCTATCATGGTTATTATTAAACTGGCTGTTGTACTTCTGTTTATCGGGGTAGGAGTTAGCTATGTTAAACCAGAAAACTGGACGCCGTTTATGCCGTTTGGTTTCTCGGGAGTAGCGACTGGAGCAGCAACTGTATTCTTCGCCTACATTGGGTTTGATGCTGTAGCAACAGCGGCCGAGGAAGTACGCAAGCCTCAGCGGGATATGCCAATCGGAATTATCGCATCTCTTGCGATTTGTACAGTCCTTTATATCGTCGTATCGCTTATCTTAACAGGAATCGTACCTTATACAGAATTAAATGTTAAAAACCCTGTAGCGTTTGCTTTAAGCTACATTAACCAAGACTGGGTAGCAGGATTTATTTCATTAGGCGCAATTGTTGGTATTACAACGGTATTACTCGTTATGATGTATGGACAAACTCGTTTATTTTATGCGATCAGTCGAGATGGTCTATTGCCAAAGCCTTTTTCAAAAATCAGTGAGAAAAAACAAACGCCGGTAGTAAATACGTGGATTACATGTTTACTAGTATCCATCTTCTCTGGTTTAGTACCATTAGGAAGATTAGCTGAGTTAACAAACATCGGTACTCTTTTTGCTTTCATGACCGTATCAATTGGAATTTTATATTTACGTAAATCAAAACAAACTTCAGAATCGACTGGTTTCCGTGTACCGTTCGTGCCGGTGATTCCAATTTTAGCTTTTGTGTTCTGTTTATACTTAGCACTTCAGCTTCCAAAGTTAACATGGATTAGTTTCGTAATTTGGCTTGTATTAGGGCTAGTGGTTTACTTCTTATACGGACGTAAGCATAGTCATTTGAACAGCAGTAAATAATGAAAAGCTTCGGACAAGCTTCTTCCTTCGTCCGAAGCTTTTTTATTTGTTTTATGAAAAGAAATTGAAGATTGTTCTATTTGAATAAATTAAGTTTAAGAAAGACTTATGTTATAATACGTGTAGCAAAAACGCACAACTAGATGTGGTATGGAGGAATAGTATGGCAGCGTATACGCCAATGATACAGCAATATTTGAGAATTAAGGCAGAGTATCAAGATGCCTTTGTGTTTTTTAGATTAGGTGATTTTTATGAAATGTTCTTTGAAGATGCTACGACAGCTTCTCAAGAACTTGAAATAACATTAACAAGCCGAGACGGAGGAGGACAAGAGAGAATTCCGATGTGCGGGGTTCCGTATCACTCTGCTCCTACGTATATCGAGCGTTTAATTGAAAAGGGATTTAAAGTAGCTATTTGTGAGCAAGTAGAAGACCCTAAGCATGCAAAAGGTGTTGTAAAGCGGGAAGTGGTGCAGGTGATTTCACCCGGAACACTGATGAACGAACGCGGACTGCATGAAAAGGAAAATAACTATATTTGTTCTGTTACTGCGTTCGAGGATCAAACGTTTGGTCTTGCTCTTTCTGATTTGTCTACAGGAGAAAACAGCGTAACGCTTGTTAGTTCGTTTCACGATATAGTCTCAGAGATTTATGCAAAAGAAGCAAAAGAAGTCGTTGTAAGCTCTGAGTTTCCTGCTGACTTATTACAAACACTAAAAGAGCGCATGACGATTACCATTTCTTATGAGAATAGTACAGAGCAAGTAGAAGGACTAGATTATTTAGTAGAGTCGCTTCAGCAGCAAAAGCTTATCACAACGTTTGCGCGTATTCTTCAGTATTTAACTCGCACGCAGAAGCGTTCGCTTGAACACTTACAGCCCGTGCAGTTTTATCAAATCAATGAATATATGAAAATTGATTTGTTCTCTAAGCGAAACTTAGAGTTAACCGAAACGATTCGTTCAAAAGGAAAGAAAGGCTCGCTTCTATGGTTATTAGACCAGACCGTTACGGCAATGGGCGGCCGTTTATTAAAAAATTGGATTGACCGTCCGCTTTTAAAACAAGCGGATATTGATAATCGTTTGAATATGGTAGATGTCTTAATGAAACAGTTTTTTGAACGAGAAGAACTGCGTGAGTTGCTAAAAGACGTATATGATTTAGAACGCTTAGCTGGTCGAGTCGCTTTTGGTAATGTAAATGCTCGTGATTTAATTCAATTAAAAAAATCATTGCAAAATGTACCTCATATTCAAGAGGTTGTGAATCGTTTGAATCATCCTTATGCGACAAAGCTTGTTGAAGACATTGATCCTTGTGAGCGATTAGCTAATCTTCTTGAAAGAGGATTAAAAGAGCACCCTCCTTTGTCAATTAAAGAAGGAGACATTATTAATGACGGCTATCATGAACAGCTTGACCAATACCGAGATGCAAGCCGAAACGGAAAAACGTGGATTGCGTCACTTGAACAGCAAGAGCGTGAGAAAACAGGGATTCGCTCACTGAAAATTGGTTATAATCGCGTGTTCGGCTATTATATAGAAGTAACGCGGGCAAATCTGCATCTTTTGCCTGAAGGAATGTATGAACGAAAACAGACGTTAACCAATGCAGAACGTTTTATTACGCCTGAGCTGAAAGAAAAAGAAGCGCTGATTTTAGAAGCGGAAGAGAAAATTGTAGAGCTGGAATATGAATTGTTTTTACAAATCCGTGAGGAAGTAAAAGCATATATCCCAAGGCTGCAAGAACTCGCTAAAAAAGTAAGTGAGCTTGATGTACTGCAGTGCTTTGCAAAAATCAGTGAAGAACGTCATTACACGAAGCCTATTTTTTCAAGTGAAGATATTTCGATTCAAAATGGACGCCATCCAGTGGTAGAAAAAGTAATGAATTCGCAGGAATATGTGCCAAACGACTGTCAAATGACGGATGATAGTTCAATTTTACTGATTACAGGACCCAATATGTCTGGTAAAAGTACGTACATGCGCCAGGTCGCTTTAACGGCGATATTAGCTCAAATTGGCTGTTTTGTGCCAGCAGACGAAGCGGTTCTGCCGATTTTTGATCAAGTATTTACACGTATCGGAGCAGCCGATGACTTAATTTCAGGTCAAAGTACGTTTATGGTCGAGATGCTAGAAACGAAAAATGCAGTGACAAATGCAACTCAGTCGAGTCTAATTCTATTAGATGAAATTGGACGCGGCACGTCTACGTATGACGGAATGGCTCTTGCTCAAGCAATTATTGAATACGTTCATGAACATATTGGCTGTAAGACCCTATTTTCTACTCATTATCATGAATTAACCGTACTCGATGAGTCGCTTCCTGCGCTTAAAAATGTTCATGTAAGCGCGGTTGAAAAAAATGGGAAAGTCGTCTTTTTACACAAAATCAAAGATGGTGCTGCAGATAAAAGTTATGGTATTCACGTAGCGGAACTAGCAGAACTTCCAGATCCTCTTCTAGAGCGAGCTCGCGTCATCTTACACGACTTAGAACAATCTTCTGAGCGTGAACCTGTACGTCAGACTCCAAAAAGAGAAGAGATGACACAACAAGTTCCACAAGAAGGTGCTTCTTTGGTTCAAGAAGAACGTGCAGATAATAAAAAAGCAGATGAAGCCAATCAGCTTTCGTTCTTTGAAATAGAAGAGAAAAAAGAAAAGCCTGCGCTTTCGAAACGGGAAAAAGCAATTATAGATCGTTTAAAAGAGCTGGATATTTTAGAAATGACGCCTTTAGACGCAATGAATGCGATGTATGAACTGCAAAAATCATTAAAGAAGAAATAGATTGAGAGGAGTGAGTCTGTGGGTAAAATTGTGCAGCTTTCAGACGAACTTTCAAATAAAATTGCTGCCGGAGAGGTTGTTGAACGACCTGCTTCGGTGGTGAAAGAACTAGTCGAAAATGCTATTGATGCAAACAGTACAGTTATTGAAATTGAGCTAGAAGAAGCTGGGCTTTCAAAAATTCGTATATTGGATAATGGAGACGGCATTGCTTCTGAAGACTGCTTGACCGCTTTTAAAAGACATGCGACAAGTAAAATCAAAACAGAACAAGATTTATTTCGAATTCGAACGTTAGGATTTCGCGGTGAAGCTTTGCCAAGTATTGCTTCAGTTTCAATGCTTGAACTCAAAACGAGTACGGGAGAAGAAGCCGGCACTCATCTTAAACTTAGAGGCGGAGAAATCGTTCATCACGAATTAACGTCAAGCCGAAAAGGTACCGAACTTGTTATTGAAAACTTATTTTTCAACACACCTGCACGTTTGAAATATATGAAGACGGTAAACACGGAGCTTGGTAACGTAACGGATGTCGTCAATCGTCTTGCGATGTCTCATCCTGAAGTTTCAATTCGGCTGATGCATCAAGGAAGACAGCTTCTGTATACGAACGGAAGCGGAGATGTGCGCCAAGTGCTTGCCGCTATTTATGGAATGGCAGTAGCCAAAAAAATGATTCCGATTAACGTTCAGTCACTTGATTATGAAGTGAATGGTTACGTCGCTCTTCCTGAAATTACAAGAGCTTCTCGTAACTATATGTCCACCATTATTAACGGTCGGTTTGTTAAAAACTACGGGCTGTTAAAAGCGGTACAGCAGGGCTATCATACCCTTTTACCTATCGGCCGTTTTCCAATCGTGTTTTTAACCATTACAATGGACCCTTTGTTAGTGGACGTGAATGTTCATCCAGCGAAACTAGAAGTGCGCTTAAGTAAAGAAGCGGAGCTGTTTGAGCTTATTGAACAAGGAGTGAAAGCTGCTTTTAAAAAGCAGCAGTTAATTCCGGATGCTGTAGTACCAACTAAGTCAAAATCTGCTGTTCAGCCAACTGAGCAGCAGACCTTTACATTTGATCATCAGTCTAAAACGTCTGGCTATCAGCCCTCTAATACGGTTCGCGAACCTAGTTTTAAGGAGGCTCCGGCTCGTGTAGACGAGATTATGCCGCCTGTTAAAACTGAGGTCATACGTCAAGATGAAGAACTCCAACCAACGTTTCGAGAAATAGAACACTATGAAGAATCGGTGGAAGAAAACGCTCCTATTCCAGAACCGAACTATTCAGCCGAAGATCAGCCAGAACCGCGTGTTCCTGCGATGTACCCAATTGGTCAAATGCACGGAACGTATATTTTGGCACAAAATGAAAAAGGATTATTTATTATTGATCAGCACGCGGCGCAGGAGAGAATTAAGTACGAATATTTTAAGCGAAAGCTCGGAGAAGTAGATTCAGAAGTTCAAGAACTGCTTATGCCGCTTACGCTAGAGTTCTCGGGAAATGAAGCCTTGATTTTAGAAGAATACAAAGACATGCTTGCTGAAGTAGGAGTCTTCTTAGAACCGTTTGGACAAAACTCCTATATAGTTCGTTCGCATCCGCAGTGGTTTCCAAAAGGAGAGGAACAGGAAACCATTGAAGAAATGATTCAGCAAATCTTTACCATGAAACGAGTCAATATCGAAAAGTTACGAGAAGAAGCGGCTATTATGATGAGCTGTAAAGGATCGATTAAAGCGAATCATCATTTGCGAAACGATGAGATTTTTGCTTTACTTGAAACGTTGAGAAAAACTACGGATCCATTTACGTGTCCGCACGGACGACCAATTATTATTCATCATTCGACGTATGAAATGGAAAAAATGTTTAAGCGAGTGATGTAGGCAATGCGGCTAGCTGCAGCTAGCCGTTTTGTTGAATAAATCATCACCATTTGGATAAAATGGAATGATGTGAATGCCTATAGATGAAAGTAGTGTTGTTATGACGGGAGAGAAACCAAAACTTATTGTCATTATTGGACCAACTGCGGTTGGTAAAACAAAATTAAGCATTGAACTTGCCAAACAGTTAGACGGAGAAATTATTTCAGGTGATTCGATGCAAATTTATAAAGGGATGGATATCGGAACAGCAAAGGTGTCAGAAGAAGAGATGCAGGGGGTTCCCCATTACCTGATCGATATTAAGGAGCCGGATGAATCGTTTTCTGTGGCAGAATTTCAAGAGATTGTAAGAAAACAAATCGATGATATTCATGCTAGAGGAAAAATGCCGATGATTGTTGGAGGGACGGGTCTTTATATTCAATCCGTTATTTATGATTATCAGTTCACAGAAACTCCTAGTGATGAAAAAGTTCGTGAACGAATGGAAGTATTTATTGAAGCTCATGGCATCGATCCCCTGCATGAAAAGCTCAAAGAAATTGACCCAGACAGTGCGGCTGCTATTCATAAAAATAACCATCGCCGTGTAATTCGAGCGCTTGAAGTTTATGAAGTAACCGGCAAAAAATTCAGTGACTATACAAAAGAACAGTCGCAAGAGTTATTATACGATGTAACCATTATTGGACTTACAATGGATAGAGACGTATTATATGAGAGAATTAATCACCGAGTCGATATGATGATGCAGGCTGGACTGCTTGAGGAAGTTAAATCATTGTACGAAAGTGGTCTGCATGATGTACAATCAATTCAAGCTATCGGCTACAAAGAGCTTTATGCTTATTTTGAGGGACGCTGTACGCTCGAAGAAGCCGTTGAACAGTTGAAACAAAATTCACGCAGATATGCAAAGCGTCAGTTAACGTGGTTTCGAAATAAAATGCCTGTAAAATGGATAGAGATGGAAGTTGACAAATTTCCCGAAAAGTTTGCTGAAATTTTTACATATATTGCAGGAAAGCTGAAGAAAGAAGCGAATTAAGTAAACAGATAGAGAAACGAGGAGGCCGAATAATGAAACAATCAGTTAATATTCAAGATCAATTTTTAAATCAATTACGTAAAGAAAATATCTATGTGACAGTATTTCTTTTAAATGGTTTTCAATTAAGAGGACTAATTAAAGGATTTGATAATTTTACTGTGTTAATTGAATCTGAAGGAAAACAGCAGCTGATTTATAAACATGCGATTTCGACATTTGTACCAAATAAAAATATTACAGTAGAACTTGAATAGAGATTAAAGAGAAGCATCCGCATATTCGGATGCTTTTTTTATGTAAATAAAGGCTTAGAAAAGTTTCTTAACATTGTTTTTACTCATTGAACATAAACCTTATAATAGACGATTATTTCTTCGGTAATAAGGGATCATTGTCTTCGTATCGTTCATCGCATGCAGCTATGCGATACAGAGAAGTGGGATGAAACGAGAGGTGAACATGGTGGAACAGCCGATAACTCTTAAAAATAATGGGCAAATTAATATCATTTTAAATAATGAAACAAAAAAGGAAAAATCGTATACGACATCAATTCCGCGTCCTGCCAAAAAAGCTGTCATAAATCATGAGCCGCTTCGGGAAATTGAACGAGAAATGAGCGGACTGGTTGGAATGGAAGAATTGAAAAAAATGATAAAAGAAATATATGCGTGGTTATATATTAACAAAAAAAGAGAGGAACAGGGCTTAAAAGCGGGAAAGCAGGCGCTGCATATGATGTTTAAAGGAAATCCAGGAACAGGGAAAACGACGGTAGCCCGCCTGCTAGGTAAATTATTTTTGAATATGAACATCTTGTCTAAAGGACATTTAATTGAAGCAGAGCGGGCAGATTTAGTTGGAGAATACATTGGTCATACCGCTCAGAAAACGAGAGATCTTGTAAAAAAAGCGCTTGGAGGTATTTTATTTATTGATGAGGCTTATTCTCTTGCAAGAGGAGGAGAAAAAGATTTTGGAAAAGAAGCGATTGATACATTGGTTAAACATATGGAAGATTCAAATGATAAGTTTGTATTGATTTTAGCTGGTTATCCAAGAGAAATGGAAAATTTCTTAAGTCTTAATCCAGGGCTGCGCTCTAGGTTTCCGTTTATTTTTGATTTTCCGGATTATGATGTCAATGAACTGATGGACATTGCCGGTCACATGATGAATGACAGGCAGTATCAGTTTAGTACAGAGGCCTATAAAAAGCTAAAAGATCATTTTATGGACGTGAAGTACAATCAGACGCCTAGGGATTTTAGTAACGGTAGATATGTGCGAAACATTATCGAACGTTCCATACGTACTCAATCCATGAGGCTTTTAGAAGAAGAAAGCTTTGAGCGCAACGAGCTTCTAACTTTAACGTCAAGCGATATTCAGCTGTAAAAAAAAGCCTTTCGTTACGAAAGGCTTTTTTTTTTCTACATATTTGGTTGTCGAATCGTTTTGATCGGCAGGCGCCATTTGTAAATATATGAACACATCCGAAGACCTACAAGTAAGATAAATAACGTATAAAGTTCTACAGGCGTATTTGTAATATGCAGCCCTACGCTAAATCCTGCGATAATCGCCCATACCGCATAAATTTCATCTTTAAGAACAGTAGGCTTTCGGCGTGCTAATAAATCTCGGATAATTCCCCCGCCGCTTCCTGTTAAGACCGCAGCTACAATAACCGCGCTAAGCGGATGGTTCATATGAGTGGCATAAAGCGCTCCTTGAATCGCGAATGCTGCAAGGCCAATGGCGTCCGAAAAGTTTCCCCATCGCTTCCAATGTTTTAAGATATTGTTTGGAAATAAAAAAGTGGCAGTGATAGATAATAAAGCAATCTGAAAAAAGAGTCCTTGTTCCCAAAGGGCAGACACCGGTACACCAATAAGCAGGTTTCGAATGGCTCCTCCGCCAAAAGCCGTTACAATTCCCAGTATGTAAACGCCTAAAATATCATACTCCTCTTCCATGGCAATGAAAGCTCCGCTGATTGCAAAGGCAATCGTTCCAATAATGCTAAGTACGTCCCAAGTCATGATGCTATCCCCTTTATTCTGTTTTCACCAAGTAGCGACTATTATTTTAAAATCAGGCAGCCTGATTCAAATTTCGATAAGTAAACCAATTCAAATTGTATACAGAATTTCGTGATATTTCAATGTTTTTTTAATCATCGTTTTATAGATTTTAAAAAGGGTGTTAAACTAGTAAAAGACAATGTATTCTGTCTCTTTTGCAAAGATGGAGAAATGGACATTTTTTTGATATGATATGAATGATTTGTCAATTTAATAGTAAGGGAAGGAAAAATCTTTGACAGCAGAAATGAATACTGAACTTGAACGCGTAATTTTAGTCGGATGTCAGCTTCATGACGATGACGAACGTTTTGAATATTCAATGGATGAGCTAGCATCTTTAACTGAGACTGCAAAAGGCGAAGTGCTGGTAAGGTTAACGCAAAAGCGCGATCGCATTCATCCAGCTACTTATATTGGAAAAGGGAAAGTAGAAGAACTTGTGGCTCTTGAAGAAGAGTTAGAGCCTGATTTAATTGTATTTAATGATGAATTGTCACCGAGTCAAATCCGCAATTTGTCAGCAGGGTTATCTGCGCGTGTTATTGACCGTACGCAGCTGATTTTGGATATCTTCGCACAGCGTGCTCAAACGCGAGAAGGAAAAATGCAGGTGGAACTGGCTCAATTAAATTATCTGCTGCCTAGGTTAGTAGGACAAGGTACCGCTTTGTCACGTCTTGGAGGCGGAATTGGAACAAGAGGTCCTGGTGAAACGAAACTTGAAAGTGACCGCAGACATATTCGCCGTAAAATTGATGAAATTAAGCGTCAGTTAAAGACAGTGGTAAGTCACCGCGAACGTTATCGAGAAAGACGTAAGCGTAATCATGTCTATCAAATTGCAATTGTGGGCTATACGAACGCTGGTAAATCGACGATCTTTAACCGCTTAACAGAGGCGGGTATTTTTGAAGAAAATCAGCTGTTTGCAACTCTTGATCCAACGACAAGACAGTATACGCTTCCGTCAGGACTAACGGCTCTTTTAACGGATACGGTTGGATTTATTCAAGATCTTCCAACAACGTTAGTAGCCGCGTTCCGTTCAACACTTGAAGAAGTAACCGAAGCTGACCTTGTTCTGCACGTGGTAGATTCTTCTAATCCAGATTACAACAACCACGAAAAAACAGTGCATCGCTTACTAGAAGAGCTGAACGTAACGGACATTCCGATGCTGACAGTTTACAATAAAGAAGATATGCAGCATGAACTATTTGTCCCATCCGCTTCCACATCTTTATCAATGAGCGCTTTTAAAGCTACTGATTTAGTGAAGCTTGGAGAAAGAATTCAAGAAGAAATGAAAAAAGAAATGGCGTTTTTTCATGTGCTGCTGCCGGCTTATGAAGGAAAAATGCTCGCTGAACTCAAAACGGTCTCTATTCTTGAGTCGTTAAAATTTAATGAAGAAACTGAGAAGTATCAGTGCAAAGGGTATATTGCAAAAGAGCATCCCCTTTACAAAAAGCTACAAACGTTTGAAGAAAGTTGAGGAACAAAGAAATGATGTTTGATCAGTTAAAAAACGGGGCACACATTCGGGAACTTGCTGCAAAAGTAGAAAAACAAATTAAGCCTGTACATGAGAAAATTGACGAGCGCATTGAAGCAAATCAATTTCGGGTGCTGCAAAGCTTTCAGCAAAATCGAGTGAGTGATTCACATTTTAATCCGACAACGGGGTATGGATATGACGATCTAGGCCGCGATACGTTGGAGAAAGTATACGCGGACGTTTTTGGAACAGAAGCTTGCCTGGTGCGTCCGCAAATTATTTCAGGTACGCACGCAATTGGTATATCGCTGTTTGGTGTACTGCGTCCTGGAGATGAACTATTATATATAACTGGAAAGCCTTATGACACTCTTGAAGAAATTGTTGGTATACGAGGAAGCGGCGTAGGCTCTTTAAAAGAATATAATATTAGCTATAAATCAGTAGATTTAACAGCGCAAGGTCAAGTGGATTTTGAAGAAGTGAAAGCGTCTATTCATGAGCACACAAAGATGATAGGCATTCAGCGCTCAAAAGGTTACGGCATTCGCCCTTCTTTTACAGTCGCGCAAATAAAAGAAATGATTTCTTTTGTAAAGAGTATTAAGCCTGACGTTATAGTATTTGTCGATAACTGCTACGGTGAATTTGTAGAAACAATCGAGCCAACGCATGTAGGAGCAGATTTGATGGCGGGGTCGCTCATTAAGAACCCTGGTGGAGGTCTTGCTAAAATCGGCGGCTATATTGCAGGACGAAAAGACCTAGTGGAAGCTTGTTCATACCGAATGACAACTCCTGGAATCGGTGCAGAAGCTGGAGCGACGCTGTATAGCTTGCAAGAAATGTATCAAGGTTTCTTTTTGGCTCCGCACGTAGTCGGTCAAGCATTAAAAGGAGCGGTTTTCTCATCCGCTATGTTCGAAAAGCTAGGGATGCAAAGTGAACCGAAGTGGAACAGTGAACGAACGGATTTAATTCAATCCGTGCAGTTCGATGACCGTGATAAGATGGTTTCTTTTTGTCAGGCTATTCAATTTGCTTCGCCAATTAATTCACACGTAACGGCCTATCCTGCTTATATGCCAGGGTACGAAGATGATGTGATTATGGCAGCTGGAACGTTTATACAAGGAGCAAGCCTTGAGCTGACGGCAGATGGACCTATCAGGCCTCCTTATGTTGCTTACGTGCAGGGCGGGTTAACGTATGCTCACGTAAAAGTAGCAATATGCATGGCAGTAGATCAAATGCTGACGAAAGAACTTTTATAAAATATAAGATAGAAAGACTATTTTCTCCCCGCTAAGAAAGAAAAGATAGGCTTATAAAAATAAACGAAGCGCTATTTATTTGTATAGAAGAAATGTTCAGAAAAATTTATGTTAGAATTACTAACATTCGGTTGACAGGTGAACTAACATAGCATACAATGTAAATAGTTAATCCAAAGGAGGAACTGAAATGAGTGACAACATTCGAAGAAATACGCCACTTTTCCCAATTGGAATTGTGATGCAGTTAACTGAGTTGTCGGCTCGCCAAATTCGCTACTATGAAGAACATGAATTAGTTGCACCAGTAAGAACAGAGGGAAATCGACGATTATTCTCATTTAACGATGTTGATAAGCTGCTTGAAATCCGTGATCTTATTGAACAAGGTGTGAACTTAGCAGGTGTAAAACAGCTGTTTCATCTTCAAAAGGAGCAAAAAGGGCATAAGCAAGAAGAAAAAGTTGTGGCAGCAACAGCAAAGCCAGAATTAACGGACGATGAATTGCGAAAAATGCTTCGTGCAGAACTTATGCAAGCAGGCCGTTTTAATCGAGCAACTTTAAATCAAGGAGATATGTCCAGGTTCTTTCATTAATAAAGTTATCAATATTTATGCCGTTCGTATATGAGTGGTATAGATTATAAATATTATATAGAGATTTAGGGGAGGATCACACGATGGCAAAGTACACAAAAGAAGATATTTTCCGCAAAGTTCAAGAAGAGAATGTAAAGTATATTCGTCTTCAGTTCACTGACATTTTAGGAACAATTAAAAACGTTGAAATTCCAGTAAGTCAACTAGAAAAAGCGTTAGACAACAAAATGATGTTTGACGGTTCTTCTATTGAAGGGTTTGTACGTATTGAAGAATCAGATATGTACCTATTCCCGGACATTGATACATTTGTTATTTTCCCTTGGACATCTGAAAAAGGTAAAGTAGCACGTTTTATTTGTGACATCTACAATGCAGATAGAACTCCGTTTGATGGCGATCCACGTAATAACTTAAAACGTGTGTTAAAAGAGATGGAAGAGTTAGGATTTACTGACTTTAACCTTGGACCTGAGCCAGAGTTCTTCTTATTCAAATTAGACGAAAAAGGCGAACCTACATTAGAATTAAATGATAAAGGTGGCTACTTCGACTTAGCGCCAACTGACCTTGGTGAAAACTGCCGTCGTGACATCGTATTAGAGCTTGAAGAAATGGGCTTTGAAATTGAAGCATCTCACCATGAGGTAGCTCCTGGACAACACGAGATTGACTTCAAATATGCTGCTGCATTAAAAGCTTGTGATGATATCCAAACGTTCAAACTTGTTGTAAAAACAATTGCACGTAAACATGGCTTACATGCTACATTCATGCCAAAACCATTATTTGGTGTGAATGGTTCAGGTATGCACTGTAACGTTTCATTATTTAAAGATGGTCAAAACGCATTTTATGATGAAAACGGTAATCTAGAGCTAAGTGATACTGCTCGTCAATTTATCGCAGGTATCATCAAGCATGCACACAGCTTTACAGCAGTAACAAATCCTACTGTAAACTCTTATAAGCGTCTAGTACCTGGATATGAGGCTCCTTGTTATGTTGCATGGTCTGCTCGCAACCGTAGCCCATTAATCCGTATCCCAGCTTCTCGCGGCGTAGGAACTCGTGTTGAGGTACGTAGCGTAGACCCAGCTGCTAATCCATATTTAGCAATGGCTGTTCTATTAAAAGCTGGTTTAGATGGAATCAAGAACAACCTTGAAGCTCCAAAACCTATCGATCGTAATATCTATGTAATGACAAAAGAAGAGCGTGTTGAAGAAGGTATCGTAGATTTACCTGCAACATTAGCTCAAGCTTTAGATAGCTTCCAATCAAACGAAGTTATGGTTTCTGCATTAGGTGAACACTTAGCAGAGCACTTCGTTGAAGCGAAAGAAATCGAATGGGATATGTTCCGTACACAAGTTCATCCTTGGGAACGTGACCAATACATGAGCCAATATTAATTCCTAAAAGTCCGAGAGATCGTTTATACGTTCTCTCGGACTTTTTTGTTTTTCAAAATGAATAACATTGCGCATATTAAATATCGAACTAAGCTGTTTATAAAACAAGTATAACTGCCTGTCGTAAAATTTACGGGAGGATTTTTGTTGTTTTGTTATATACAGGAAAGAATTTGGTTATATGAATTAAAAAGGATAAGCTTTTTGTCTCATTGAATCTATATGTAAAAGTAGTGTATAACAGATAGAGAGATTGTTTATGTGTTCACTCTGCACTTCAGTATAACTTCAGAGAATTTTCAGCCAGTCGTAGTGTCATTAGAAAATACTGTTGGAGAGGAATGGAATAAAAATGCAAGAAGGAAATTTTTTCAAAGGTTTAGTAATAGGCATATTAATAAGCATTCCAATTTGGACTATTCTCATTGTTATAGGTATCCTGCTTTTTAAGTAGCTCCAAATCTAATAATAAAATAGACAATACTTTCCTCATAGTGTATACTTTAAATGAAAATGATAATTATTATCATTAAATCAACAAATCAACACTCTGCATATAGCTGTCACTCCTTGAGAGCTACCCTTATTCAGTATTCTGTCTATAAAGCAGAATAACCCGTTACCATTAGGCAGCGGGTCTTTTTTTAGTGATTTTTCACCTGGTAGGCTAGTATACGTAGCACTTTTTTCGCTCGTGCATATGTTAACAATAAGGAGGGACAAGTAATATGAAAAAAATCTATCTTGATGCAGGACATGGTGGGGCAGATGTAGGAGCAGTTGGAGCGAACGGACTGTATGAAAAAAACTTAGTTTTAAAAATTCAACAATATTTAATAAGCTATTTAAATAGCATGTACAGTGATTTTACGATTAAAACCACTCGTACCACAGATGTTTTTTTATCGTTATCTCAGCGAGCTTCTCAAGCTAATTCGTGGGGCGCAGATGCGTTTATGTCTATTCACGTAAATGCCGGTGGAGGAACAGGATACGAAGATTATGTTTATAGAAGCGCTAGCAATGCCAGTAAAACGTTTCAATCGATTGTGCACGGTCAAGTACAGCCAACGCTGCTGTCGTATAATCATCCGAATCGCGGACGAAAATCAGCCAATTATGCGGTGCTTCGCTTAACAAATATGCCTGCAGTACTCACTGAAATAGCTTTTATTGATAGGAGCGCCGATGCAGCACTTCTTCAAAATGAAGCTTTTTTAAAAAGTATGGGTGAATCGTATGCTAAAGGAATTGCCGTATATTTAAATTTACCTCGGCGTGCAGTTCCAAATCCATCACCATCTCCAACACCGACACCGACACCAAATCCATCACCTTCTGAACCAGGTACAAAAACGTATACGATCAAGCAAGGAGATACGCTGTACAGTATTGCACAGAAGTACGGAATAACAGTACAAGCGCTGCAAGAAGCAAATAAAGGGCTTTCTGATCCTTTAACCCTACAGGTTGGAAAAACAATTGTTATTCCTTCAGGAACTTCACCAAACCCATCTCCAACACCGTCACCAACTCCACCTTCGGAACAGTATCCACTTCCAAATGGAATTTTAAAACAAGGTGATTCTGGAGAAGCCGTGAAACAGCTTCAAAAAGCATTAAACGCAGTTAATTTTAAAGTAGGGTCAGTAGACGGAATATATGGAGTTCAAACGAAAGATGCAGTCAGACGTTTTCAGCTTGTGTATCTTCCTTATGATGTGGATGGCATTTATGGTCCTCAAACGAAAAACAAGCTAGCAGCCGTTTTAAAAGCAAAAAGTTAAAGCAAAAAAGTCTTCTGTACGCGGGCAGAAGACCTTTTGTTTTTCTGTTAAAAGTGCCTTAAGCACTATTTTATGGTTTGCGTAAAATAATGCTTTACAAACCATTTGTACGGGAGTATATTATCTAAGAACAAAGGATAGTTATGAAAGAAACATGTTATCGATCATACCCTTTAACCGAAAATTATATTGACCTGTTATCGCTTAATTCGTCAGAAGTGGGGGACCCAAATTTGTGCATTGTCACTTGGGGTGAATCCTTTTTTTAAAAGGTAGGGCTACTCTCATAGCCCGAATCCGACAGCTAACCCCATAAGCGTTTTGGAGAGGAGGTTTAAGCTGTGTAAAAACGCTGAGAACCCTTAGTGTTTTTTTTGTGCGCTTTTTTAACATAAAAAGGTACTTTTTAGGGATAATATCACTTATTTATGAACTTGTAACGGAGCTTAGCAATGAACAGTAAATAGTAGCTAAGCAATCATCGGAGGGAAATTACGTGAACTATTCAGTTCTCAAAAGATTATTGATTGGAAAGCCGCTTAAAACAAAAGAGTTAGGCGACCAAAAACTTAGTAAGCTTAAAGCACTGGCTATTTTATCATCAGATGCCTTATCTTCAGTGGCTTATGGAACAGAACAAATTTTGATTGTACTTGCAACAGTCGGCGTCCTTGCCTATTGGTATTCGATTCCAATTGCGCTTGGGGTATTGGTTCTGCTGACGGCTTTAATTCTTTCATATCGCCAAATTATTTATGCGTATCCGCAAGGCGGAGGAGCTTATATTGTTTCGAAAACCAATTTAGGGGAAAATCCCGGGCTTATCGCTGGGGGATCATTGTTGGTGGATTATATTTTAACAGTTGCTGTGAGTGTTTCAGCAGGAACCGATGCTTTAACTTCGGCTTTTCCCGCGCTGCATCATTACAATGTAGTAATTGCGTGTTTGCTGGTGATTTTTATTACCGTCTTAAATTTACGTGGTGTAACAGAATCCGCTTCCGTATTAGCTTATCCGGTTTATTTATTTGTTATTGCTCTTATTTTGTTAATAGCGGTAGGCTTATTTAAAATAGCGACGGGTCAAGTTTCACCTGAGCTGCATCCATCTCTAGGTACAGTAGTGCCAGGTATTAGTTTGTTTTTATTATTAAAAGCTTTTTCATCAGGCTGTTCCGCATTGACAGGTGTAGAAGCTATTTCAAATGCAGTGCCTAACTTTAAAGAGCCAGGTGCAAAAAATGCTGTTCATACATTAATGCTGATGGGCGGTATTTTAGCCGTTTTATTTTCTGGCATCACGTTTTTAGCTTATTGGCTTGGCATTTCTCCAAAAGCAGATGAAACGGTTGTATCACAAATTGCATCGAGTGTGTTTGGACGAAATGGATTTTATTATTTTATTCAAGGCACAACAGCTCTAATTCTAGTGCTAGCGGCGAATACGGGCTTTTCAGCTTTCCCTTTGCTGGCTGTCAACTTATCGTCTGATAAATACATGCCAAGAATGTTTCAAATTCGTGGCGATCGATTAGGCTATTCAAATGGAATTGTGACCCTTGGAATTGCTTCTACTGTCTTAATTGTAGCTTTTAAAGGAGCGACTGAACAATTAATTCCTCTTTATGCAGTCGGGGTGTTTATTCCATTTACGCTTTCTCAAACAGGCATGATTGTCAAATGGCTTAGAGAAAAGCCGGCCGGCTGGCAAGGGAAGCTAACCATTAACTTAATTGGTGCCCTCATTACCTTAACGGTGCTAATTATTTTGTTTACAACGAAGTTTTCACAAGTATGGTCCGTGCTCATTTTCTTACCGGTTATTGTCTATATTTTCCATCGAATTCATACGCATTATGAAGCGGTAGGAGAGCAGCTTCGCATTAAGCAAGGAGAAAAGATTGGAAAGCTTGAAGGAAGTGTGGTCATTGTTCCTGTAGCAGGAATGACAAAGGTAGTAGAAAATTCATTAAATTATGCAAGAACGATTGGCGATACCGTTATTGCAGTGCATGTGGCCTTTGATCGAGAAAGCGAAAAGAGAATGGAAGAGAAGTGGGAGAAGTGGCAGCCTGATATTCGTATTGTTACGTTTCATTCTCAATACCGCAGCTTAGTGCGGCCGCTGTTTCGATTCATCGATATGGCTGAGGAAAAAGCTCGGGAAAATAATATGGCTATTACGGTCGTTATTCCGCAATTCATTACGAAAAAAAGCTGGCAAAATATCCTTCACAACCAGTCCAGTCTGTTGTTAAAAGCACATTTGCTTTACCGTAAAAATGTAATTGTTACAACTGTACCGTACCGTTTTAAAAAATAATGAAACATGACTAAAAACCTCCAACTTGTATGTTGGAGGTTTTTAATTTTTAAATTCACATACACTAACCGTAATCGAATCTCATCAAAGGCGCAAACGGAGGGATTGTATGAGTGAATTAATTAAATTGTTGCGAAAGGGAAATAAATCAGCCATCATGGCCGCTGTAGTTAATACCATTATCTCTATCATTAAAGGTATTGCCTTCGCTTTAACAGGGAATGTAGCAATGTTTGCTGAAACGATGCACAGCTTAGGCGATGCAGCTAATCAGTTTTTTGTCTTTATAGGTTCGGCATTAAGTAAAAAAGCCCCTACCAAACGATTTCCAAACGGTTTCGGCCGATTGGTTAATCTTGTTCTATTAGGAGCGGTTCTTGTAGTAGGGATTATGGCGTTTGAAACGATTAAAGAAGGATATCACCATATTCTTCATCCCACGAAGTCTTCAGGCTTTATTTTAAATATTGCAGTACTTGGCATCTCGGTGTTACTTGAGATGTTTGTCCTATTTAAGGCAATGAAAGAAATTTTGCACGATGTCGGAATGAATACTGCAGAGGTCAATGTTTTTACCCAAAGCTTTGTTCATTTAAGGAAAGCAAAGCCAGCAACCAAGCTGGTCTTTATGGAAGATCTGGTAGCTACTGGAGGAGGCGTATTGGCGTTAATAGCCGTTTTCATTTCACGGTTTACACCTTTTCACCAAGCTGAAGGAATTGCTTCTATTTTAATTGGGCTTATGATGTTTTTTGTGGTAGGACGAGTATTTTTAGATAATGCTGCTGGAGCGCTTGGTGAAGCAGATAAAGAAATGGAAATAAAAATTGGCGCGATTGTCATGCAAGATGTACAAGTGCGTGATATTCAAACATTAATGGTGATGAAAGAAGGAGAAGAGCTTCACGTTGAATTAAAAGTAGAAATTGATCCTTCTTTAACAGTGGCAGAAGCTGATGACATTAAAGATCGTCTGGAAAATCGTATTTTACAGGAAAAAGGAGTAACGGATGTCATTATTGAATTTGATGAAGATGATGGAATTCCGGACTGGGCGCCAAGTGATTTACAGCTTCAAAAAGAATAAAAGCAAGGAAGAAAACAACTGTTTTCTTCCTTGTTTTTTTAGCTATATACTTTTTCACGTACGTTCGGAGAATCTGTTGAAGCTTTCGAGAAGTTAATGGTTTCACGTACAACGTAAATAGGTCTATTTTTACTTTCATCGTAAATTCTTGCGATGTATTGTCCGACTAGACCTAAACCAAGTAGCTGAATACCGCTAAAGAAGGTGATAGCTACCATAATAGAAGTCCAGCCAGGCTGAATGTTTTTACCTATCAGCCAAACAATAATCGAATAACTTAAAACTAAAAGTGATACAAAAACCGATAATAAGCCAATAACCATTACTAAACGCAAAGGCTTCGTTGAAAACCCAATAATTCCATCTGAAGCAAACTTGATCATCTTTTTTAAAGGATATTTTGTTTCACCAGCAAAACGTTCATCGCGCTCATATTCTACATATGTTTGCCTGAAGCCAATCCAAGACATCATTCCTCGTACAAAACGATTGCGTTCAGTCATTTTTTTGAATACATCCGCTACTTTTCGGTCGATAATACGAAAATCTCCTGTATCTTTCGGGATTTCAATATCGGACATATAATTTAAAAAGCGATAAAAATACTTAGCTGTGGCTAATTTAAAAAAGGTCTCTCCGCTTCGTTTCTTGCGCTTTGCGTATACAATTTCATAGCCTTGCTGCCATTTAGCAATTAATTCAGGAATCATTTCAGGTGGATCTTGTAAGTCTGCATCAATAATAACGATAGCATCCCCTTGAGCATAATCAATGCCTGCTGTTACGGCAGTTTGGTGCCCAAAATTACGAGCAAAATCAATAACTTTTACATTAGAATCCATAGCAGCTACGTCCTTCAAGATTTCAATTGTTCGGTCTGTGCTGCCGTCATTGACGAAAATGAATTCATAGTTAATGTGGTTTTTATGCATGACGGAAAGCAGGCGATTGTAGCATTCATTAGCTACTTCTTCTTCAAAATACATAGGTACCACGATTGAAATTAGTTCTTTCATGCTTTACCTCCTATCGAGTGATTGTTTGTGTGCTTAAACGTCCATATTTTATTGAGGAAAAAATTGATAAACATTCCTATACAAGTAGACAACAGTTGTCCAATTATTGGATTAGCAGGTGTATAGTGTACAAGAAGGAATAAGCAAGATGTATTAATTGCTAAGGTAATAAGGTTTACGATGAAAAATTGAGCTAACATCCATTTATGTACAGTTGCTTGAAACACCCACGATTTGTTCCAATAGTAGCTGTTTATGACGCCAATGAAATAAGATAGTACGTTAGCCAATATATAATTCATATCAAAATGAATGAGTACTAAGTAACTGATAATGGTGAGCAGGGTATTCATTATACCTACAAATCCGAATTTCAGGAATTTTATCACGGTTGCATAATCCTTTCCATTTAATTTATCTCTTCACATTTTATCTGAGTTTTATTTTTAGTAAATCGTACTATTAAATAAGATAGAATCACTGAAATACCAAACCCTTCAAGCAGCATAAAGCTTGGAAAAATAAAGAATCGATAGCGAGTTTGAATTTCAATAAGCAAGTGAATAAGAACGTATCCTATGATTAGTAATAAAAACAGTGTATACGGATATTTATCCTGCTTCCTCAGGAATAAACATATAAGGCCAATAATGGAAAGAATAGTAGTTGAAACATAAATGATTCTTTCATAACTTTGAGCAGCACTAATTAATTTCTCTTTATTGAAAGGCACATCTTCTTGAGGAGTTAATGAAATGCTCCAAAATGTAGATGCATCCGTTCCTCCCCACATATTTAGGAATTTAATGTGAAAGAGATCTAAAAGTTGCTCTTTGTCTGCTACCCGCTCTTTAATTACCTCTTTTTCTGCTTCAGCTCGTTTTTCCCCAATTGGCATACCCATAAAACGACTAGCATCCTCTGAAGAATAGGAACCGCTTGTTTCGTAATTAAAGCCAATGACGAATTTCCATAAAGGATCTCTGTTACTTAAAGGATATTTAGAAATACCGCTAGCTACAAAAGAATAGTTGATCAGCGCATTTGCAATAAAAAAAGTAGCCAGTATGCCTACGAGATTTTTTCCTATTTTCTTTCGCCAAGCTTTTAACTCAGCAGCATCCTTCGTTTTAATGTAAGGTCGAAGAATTTGCAAGATGAAATAAATGAAAACAGCAACGATAATAATGGGTCCTAGAGGGCGCATTAAATTTCCTAACGACAATAAAAGGCCAATATAAAGCCAGCTAAACTTGTTATGAGCAAATCTTTTTATAATAAGGTAAAAAGCTGCATAAAATAAAAAAGTAGCTAAATGCTGATTAGTCAACACTGAGCTATAGAGAATGTTCGGAATGTAGAACGCATACAGAAAAGCTGCCATTCTCCCAGCAAGTTCGTTAAATACTTTAGCGCCAATTAAATAAATAAAAATAACGGTTCCAGTGGAATAAAAAATATTTAACAATTTTAATATAAAAATGTTATCTCCAAAACAGCGAATAATAACAGATTCATAGAATGAAAAGCCTAGCTGATATACCCATGTAGTAAAATAAACGCTTTGATTAAATTCATAATTTCCTTTTGCTATATTACGCGCGGCATCTAACATGACAAGAAAGTCAGATTTTACAGGCGTTTGAACAGAAAGCATCCATGCTAATCGAATACCTAAGGTCAAAACAATCAGTGAAATAAAAAAAACAGTTTTGTTCATGTATCTACTTGCAATAGCTATTAGAAAAATGACAAGGAAAGTGATAAATATTCCTTCAATAATAAATGAATTACTTAAAGCCAAGCCTTTTAATTCCAATGAATTTGTCATCGCACTATAACTGCCCCATAGAGACCAGGTAAGAATAATGACGCATAAAAAGATCAGGCTTTTGGATAAAAATGAGTTAAGCATATTACCTCCTGCAAATTATTTCATAGATAAGGTACAAAATTCCTACCCTATGATACCATATTTTATTATTTTGTATATATTTTTCTTATAGAGTATAATGTTAGATTGTTCTGAAATTGTAACAGCGGCATAACGTTTGATAAAAGAGTAAGCGGAGTAGGAAAAAGATTTCGTAATAGAAAAAGCTGTTTGCATCCATAAGTATGCGAACAGCTTTTATGTTTTAAATCGATCTTTTAATAAATTCCATAGGGAGCTCACTCCGAGACTAATGCTGATCAGAATTCCTGATAGAGCTACTATTAAAGCGATATATTCAAAGATAGAAAACTGCTTCATACTATCCCAATTGATGTTTCCCTTTAGCTTGCTAATAACTAAATTCATTCCGTAAATACCGGAAAGAACGGTATAAATCGTTAAAATTAATAATAAGTAATTGTGACGCTTGGCCGCGATTTTCTCTTGATTTTGATACAAAGTACCAAGGGTTTCTTTGACTTCTTGATAAAGAGAATTGATGTGGAAGATTTTTTTAAAGAGCTCAGAAAACTCTTGACCTTCTGTGCGAGAGCTAATTTCTAAAAATAAATATTTACCTGAAAATACGGTAATAGAGCGGATTAGTCGCTCAATGCCCTCTGAATTTTTATGAAACGTGAGCTGAGAATACTCATAAGATAGTTTTAGCAACACGATTTTATAGAAAAAATGCAAAAATAAATTATAGTAATGCTGGCCAAATAGATGATTCATCAAAAGCTGATCCGTTTTAGAGTCTGTCGATTTAGAAATACACGAAAACACATGGTCTGTTATAACGTAATAGGTTTCAGGAGCCCATCTGGAGTACACGTGTTTGGTATTATACGTTTTAATATACTCGTGGTTGTGTGCAGAGATAAACGGTTTCCCGTCAGGCGTATAGCTATTTAGCTGCCCAGTACGAAATAAAGTTGTGGAGTTAATCTCTTGCTCTTGATTTACCGTTACATAACTTAATACAAACATCCGTTCATCGATAAAATAAGGAAGGCTCCCTACATGCTGTTCACGCGTGGCTTCTTTTTTGATGTGTTCGTTCAAAAATGGCGCAAGCTGTGAAAAAATATAATCCTGTACTTTGCTATAGCGATGATGTTCATAGGTAATGGTGGATCCATGCTCTTCAGCAAGCTTCGGTTCTAATACACGAAAATGATTCATGAATTCTAAAATGTCATCATAGGTGTAATGATTATGACTCATCTCAGTGCGAATGGTCATGACGCCAATTTCAAAAGGACATAAAAAAACATCCACAGACAGCACGTTGCTAGACACGGTGGTGGAGGAAGTTTGTAGCGTAACGGTATGGTCTATTTTTTTTGAAAATCGAAGCAAGCCTTCTTTTTCGCAGGAATCAGGGAATAGAATACATTCAATGTAAGGAAGAAAATATTGATCCAAGCTATCATGAGATACGTAATACTGTTCTCCGTAGTATTCTTTTTCTACATGTTTGTTTTGAATGGAAAAAAACTCAAACAAATTTGCTTCTAGTGCATGAACAAGCTGCTCTTTATTTTTTCGGTCAAAGGAAAAAGGAAAAAGAAACATGTTCATTGCTTTGGTAGGTACAATGGTTTGAAATGGTTCTGTTTTCCTTGGTGTATTGGTCATAAACTACATCCTTCTTATAGTCGGTTGTATTTCCTTGTAAGAGTCGAGGAAATGCAGGTAGAAAGTAAAAAAGGTAAAACAAGATTTACAAAAACCGTTCTACCTGCCTGCGATGATTCAACGTATCATTTATAATATGCCAATTTTTTTAGAAAACAAACGTAAAAAAACCAACTAACATCATGATTAGTTGGTTTTACATACAGTGTCTGATTAGTGAATCGTGCGATATACACCAGTTACTTTTCCTAAAATCGTTACGTGGCGAAGAATAATAGGCGCCATCGTTGAATTTTCAGGCTGTAAACGAACGAAATTTTCTTCTTTAAAGAAACGTTTTACCGTTGCTTCGTTGTCTTCGGTCATAGCGACCACAATATCTCCATTATTAGCTGTTTGCTGCTGACGTACGATTACCATATCGCCATCTAGAATACCTGCTTCAATCATACTTTCTCCCATAATTTCAAGCATAAATACATGATCATCTGGAGAAACGAATTTATCTGGAAGAGGGAAATATTCTTCCACATTTTCAACGGCTGTTATAGGCAGACCCGCTGTTACTTTACCGATAACAGGAACATTAATGACATTGCTTTTAGGGATGTTTACTTCGTCTAGTTGAAGAACTTCGATTGCTCTTGGTTTTGTCGGATCTCTGCGAATTAACCCTTTGCTTTCTAAACGAGCTAAATGTCCGTGTACAGTGGAGCTAGAGGCTAATCCTACCGCTTCCCCAATCTCACGAACAGAAGGCGGATAACCTTTTAATTTTACTTCATGCTTAATAAAATCTAGTATGTCTTGTTGACGTTTTGATAGCTTCATATTTTTCACCTCAATTTTAGCTATTCTTTAGGTGAATTATACCACGTGATGTGTCAATATACAAACATAAGTTCGAAGAATTCCATTGACAGAAACAAATGTTCTCACTAAAATAAGAACATATATTCTGATAGGGGGATCATAATATGCAACAATTCTTACATTCTATGAAACATTACGCTATTTTTTTTGCAGTTATCGCTGCACTTACATATGTATTGACGCTGGTTTTAGGAGCGGATAAAGTAGATTTAGACAAATATTCAACGGTTACTATCACAAAAGGAGATACGCTTTGGGAATTGTCCAACAAGTATCATAATCACCATCATTTGACCACCAATGAATTTGTCAAATGGGTTGAAGACGTCAATGACTTAAACTCAGACACTGTCCAGTCTTTATCTCCTGGAGATAAATTATATATTCCTGTTTTAAAAAAAGAGTTACATAATCAAGTGGCAATTGAACAGTAGTGTGTAACGGTCGTTCCTGAATATTGTTAGAAGCCGAAAAGGTCGTGATAAAAGTGGATGCCATTATTTATTGCCGTGTCAGTACGGATAAAAAAACCCAAGAAACATCTTTACAGCGCCAGCAAGAAGAATTAAAAAAGCTTGCTGATCTTCACCATCTAGACGTAAAAAAAGTCGTAATGGAAAAAGCAAGCGGATATGAAGTAGACAGAGAGGGTATTTTGGATGTTCTTCATACAATGAAAGAAGAAAAAATATCTGTGTTGCTTATTCAAGATGAAACACGATTAGGCAGAGGAAATGCCCGAATTGCGCTGCTTCATGCTTTTCATAAAGAAAATGCTACCATCTATACGATTAGTCATCAAGGCCAGCTTCAGCTTTCAGAATCTGATTCAATGGTGTTAGATATTATTAGCTTAGTGGAAGAGCATCAGCGGAAATTACATAATGCTAAAATTAAAAGAGGAATGAAAAGAGCTGTAGAAAACGGTTATCGTCCGCAGCAAAATTTAAAAAATCAAGGAGTTAACTCGGGAAGAGAAAAAAAAGAAGCGCCAATTGAAGAAATTGTCCGCCTTCGTCATAACGGCTTAACCTTTGCTGAAATCTCAGTTACGCTAAAAGGTTTTGGCTATAATATTTCAAAAGCGACGGTACATCGCCGCTATCAAGAATACCAAGAGAGTGCTCAATCTCTTGATAAAACGAAAGAGATTTAGTAAGATGACTACATGTTGCCGGAACGGTTCGGTAATTTTAATTATTGATTATAAGGAGATAGGTTTTATATGCTATCAAAAGATAAACTTGCTCGTATTAATGCTCTTTCAAAAAAGGCAAAGGCTGAAGGTCTGACAGAATCTGAAGCGAAAGAACAGCAAGAGCTACGTCAGGAATATTTAAAAGTTTTCCGACAATCTATGACAAATCACCTTCATACGATTAAAGTTGTGGACGAAGAAGGTAAAGATGTTACGCCTAAGAAGTTAAAAGAGAGTAAAAAGAAGCGTCTTCACTAAGACGTTCTAGTAAAACTAGAGGGAATGTTCCCTCTAGTTTTTTGTATATTTTTAATAAGGCACACAAAAACTGTAAAAGTGGAAAATTTTTTGGTTCAAGTATTGTACAAATAAGCAAATCATTAGTATGATAACATATGTACATAGTTTTGAAAGGAATGAAGAGTATGACACAACGTATTGAAGATCTTTCGATTGCAACAATTCGTACTTTATCAATCGATGCGATTGAAAAAGCAAATTCAGGTCACCCAGGTATGCCAATGGGAGCTGCTCCAATGGCATATACATTGTGGACAAAATTTATGAACATCAATCCAAAGAATCCAAACTGGTTCAACCGTGACCGCTTTGTATTATCAGCAGGACACGGATCGGCACTATTATACAGCTTGCTTCATTTAGCTGGATATGACTTATCAATTGAAGACCTTAAAAACTTCCGTCAATGGGGAAGTAAAACACCAGGTCATCCAGAGTTCGGTCATACAGCAGGTGTTGATGCAACAACTGGCCCACTAGGACAAGGTATTGCAATGGCTGTTGGTAAAGCAATGGCAGAACGTCATTTAGCTGAAACATACAACAAAGAAGGTTTAGAAATTGTAGACCACTTTACGTATGGTATTTGTGGTGACGGAGACTTAATGGAAGGTGTATCTGCTGAAGCAGCTTCATTAGCAGCACATTTAAAATTAGGACGTTTAGTTGTTTTATACGATTCAAATGATATTTCTTTAGACGGAGATTTAGATCGCTCGTTCTCTGAAAACGTAGAAGATCGTTTCAAAGCTTACGGATGGCAAGTAATCCGCGTTGAAGACGGCAATGACTTGACAGCGATTGCAAACGCAATTGAAGAAGCAAAAGGCGATTTAATACGCCCAACGCTAATTGAAGTAAAAACAACAATCGGATTTGGTTCTCCAAACCACGCGGGTACTTCTGGCGTGCACGGTTCTCCATTAGGTTCCGATGAAACAAAATTAACAAAAGAAGCTTATGCATGGACATTTGAAGAAGATTTCTATGTGCCAGAAGAAGTGTATGCTCACTTCAAAGCTACAATTGCTGAAGATGGCCAAAAGAAAGAAAACGAATGGAACGATGTATTTGCACAGTATAAAGAAAAATACCCTGAACTAGGTCGTCAATTTGAACTAGCAGTAGAAGGAAAGTTACCGGAAGGCTGGGAAGAAACGCTTCCAGCATACGAAACGGGTTCAAGCCTAGCTAGCCGTGCTTCTTCTGGAGAAGTATTAAACGCAGTAGCACAAGCTGTACCTCAATTCTTCGGCGGTTCAGCTGACTTAGCTGGCTCAAATAAAACAATGATTAAAGGTTCAGAAGACTTCACTGCAGCTGATTACAGCGGACGTAATATCTGGTTTGGTGTACGTGAATTTGCAATGGGAGCTGCATTAAACGGTATGGCTCTACACGGCGGTGTAAAAGTATTCGGAGGAACATTCTTTGTATTCTCTGATTATCTTCGCCCAGCAATTCGCTTAGCAGCTTTAATGAAGCTTCCTGTAACATATGTATTCACACATGACAGTATCGCAGTTGGAGAAGACGGCCCAACACATGAGCCAATTGAACAATTACCATCACTTCGTGCAATGCCAGGTCTTTCAGTGGTTCGTCCTGCAGATGCAAATGAAACAGCTGCTGCATGGCGCCTAGCATTAGAATCAACTGACCGCCCAACGGCGCTTGTATTGACTCGTCAAAACTTGCCAACGCTTGAAGGTACAAAAGAAAATGCATACGAAGGCGTGTCTAAAGGTGCATATGTTGTATCTAAAGCTGGTAAAGACCAAGCGGATGCATTAATACTTGCAACAGGCTCTGAAGTAAGCCTAGCAGTAGAAGCACAAAAAGCATTAGCTGCAGAAGGCATTGACGTATCTGTAGTAAGTATGCCTGCATGGGACCGTTTCGAAGAGCAATCTGCTGAGTACAAAGAAAGTGTTATCCCTAAATCAGTGAAAAAACGTTTAGGTATTGAAATGGCTTCTACACTTGGCTGGGAACGCTATGTTGGAGACGAAGGACAAGTTCTTGGTATTAATCACTTCGGTGCATCTGCTCCTGGTGAAACAATCATGAAAGAATTTGGTTTTACAGTTGAAAATGTAGTAGCAAAAGTGAAAAGCTTGCTTAATGCATAATTCTTTTTCATAAGAAAGAGCGGACTCCTGTGGTCTGCTCTTTTTTTTCGACAAAAAAACAAAGGAATTTTTTCATCGATAGACAAGCATTGCGTACACCATTCGGTATAATGGTACAAAAAAGAACGAGCCGAAAGGGAGGATGAATCGTGAGAACGTATGAAGTATATTTAATGGAGGAAGAAGTTGCATCATCCTATTTTCGAAGAGAAAAGCTCATTTATCAGCTGCTGATTGAATATAGAATGAAACGTCACTTGCAGGAAACGCACTTACAAAAACAAGTTCATTACATTACTCGCCAACTGCCCATTTCATTTATTCAACGAGAATTGCTTCAGGCGTTTTCTCATTATCCTCATTTTTTTACTCATCAAGAGACGTTTGTGCTGGAATATCCTCATAAAAAAAGTCGAGCATCTATAAAATTAACGAATCGCTGTATAACAATTGAAGGAGATGGCAATGTTGATGCTGAGACAGCTTTTTTTGAAGTATTACGCAAGCTAGATCCTTGTTTTTTAGCAGTGAATTATGGAACGGATGAATACGGCTGGCTGAGGCCTGTGAAAACAAGAAAATTTGTGTAATTATTTAAGGAAATTGGAACGGAAATATTGTATAATAGCGTATGGTCTAGTACACTGTAAGTTAGACAACACGAAGGAGGAAGTAATACCATGGGAATGTATATTCTAGTTGGTGTTCTAGCATTAATTGTTGGGATAGCGCTAGGATTTTTCATTGCTCGTAAGTATATGATGAGCTATCTGAAGAAAAATCCACCAATTAATGAACAAATGTTAAAAATGATGATGATGCAAATGGGCATGAAACCATCGCAGAAAAAAATTAACCAAATGATGAAAGCAATGAACGGCCAAATTAAATAATGGTTAATTGGACAGACACTCTCTATTCAGAAGGGTGTCTTTTGTTTTATGATAGAGATAAGAAAATAGTTGTGGGGCTAGGGGGATACGATGAAAATTTTTCGAGAGTTATGGTGGTTTTTCAAACAGGAAAAAAAGTCTTATATAACGGGGATAGCGCTGCTCATTATTGTGGCAGCATTAGAACTTCTCCCGCCTAAAATTATTGGTTTAACGGTAGATGGCATTAAAGAAGGGACGCTGAATGGAAAGCGCTTAATGCAGATGGTTGGCATTTTGCTAGGAGCTGCTGTTGTGGCCTATTTCACAAGATACATATGGCGTATTATGATATTTGGTTCATCTGTTAAACTAGCCAAGCAGCTGAGAAATACCCTCTACACTCATTTTACCAAGATGAATCAGGCCTTTTATCAACGGCGGCGAATTGGGGATCTGATGGCTCATGCAACAAACGATATTCAAGCTATTCAACAAACTGCAGGTTCGGGCGTTTTGACACTCGTGGATTCCATTGTCACAGGAGGGCTTGTTCTATGCACAATGGCCCTCACAATCAGCTGGAAATTAACGCTTATTTGCCTTATTCCTATGCCGCTTATGGCCGTTTTAACAAGTTACTATGGTACATTGCTTCATGCGCGGTTTCATCACGCACAAGCAGCATTTTCTACTTTAAATGATAAGGTTCAAGAAAGCATTAGCGGAATTAAAGTCATTAAGACGTTTGGGGAAGAAGCAGCTGATGTCGAAGAATTTCGCATTAAGTCTGCAGATGTTGTGCAAAAGAACATGAAAGTAGCCCGAGTAGATGCATTGTTTGATCCGACCATTTCGATTATTGTAGCACTTTCTTTTTTACTTGCTCTTATTTTTGGCAGCAAGATGGTTATTAGTGAAGAGTTAACACTGGGTCAGCTTGTTACCTTTACAACTTATTTGGGCCTTCTTATTTGGCCGATGCTCGCGTTTGGCTGGCTATTTAACATTGTAGAACGTGGAAGAGCATCATATGATAGGGTATTTTCTTTATTAAAAGAAGAAAATTCGATTGAAGAAGCAGCGCATCCTAGCGTTGAAATGCCAACAGGAAATATTGAAGCTGTTATTCATAGGTTTTCGTATGGTAAAGAAGACGCATATACGTTAAACGAAATTTATTTTACACTTTCTCGCGGTCAAACGTTAGGGATTGTCGGAAAGACGGGTGCTGGGAAAACCACGATTTTAAAGCTGCTGCTTCGTGAATTTGATGTAAGAGACGGAGCTGTTTTATGGGGAGGAAAAGACATTAAAGACTATGCTTTTGATTCATTGTACAAAAGCATTGGATATGTTCCTCAAGATCACTTTTTGTTTTCAACAACAGTTGCTGATAATATCGCTTTTGGAAAAAGAGAAGCAAGCAATCAAGAGATTAAAGAAGCGGCTAAGGTTGCCAATGTACATAGAGACATTCTCGATTTTACAGATGGCTATCAAACAATAGTAGGCGAAAAAGGCGTTTCATTATCGGGTGGACAAAAACAGCGTATCTCGATTGCAAGAGCTCTTCTATTAGATCCTGAGCTTTTAATTTTAGACGACTCGCTATCAGCGGTAGATGGAAAAACGGAAGCGGGTATTTTACAAGCGCTGAAGCAGAAACGTCAAAATCGAACAACGATTATTACAGCGCATCGGCTGAGCTCGGTTACTCATGCAGACCTGATTCTTGTATTTGATAAAGGGAAAATTATTCAGCGAGGAACTCATGAGGAACTGCTTAGCGTGAGCGGCTGGTACCAGGATATGTACGATAGACAGCAGCTTGAACGTGCGGTAGAAGAAGGAGAGACGAAAAATGAAAATTGAGCATTCTTCGGTACATAAACGTCTGTTTCGCTATACAATTCCGCATAAAAAATCATTTTTTTTAGCGTTCACACTATTATTAATTGCTACGGCTGCGGATTTATTAGGGCCCATTTTGATTAAAATTTTCATTGACGATTATTTAACTCCTAAGTATTTGCCTCTTCAGCCTCTTGTGTGGCTGGCTAGCAGTTATTTGCTTTTACAGCTTTTAAAAATTGTCGTTCAATACTTTCAGCTTCTGCAGTTCCAAAAAATTGCGCTTCAAATTATTCAGCAGATTCGAATTGACGTTTTTTCTCATGTTCATCGCTTGGCTCTTCGCTTTTTTGACAACACGCCCACGGGAAGCCTGGTATCTCGAATTACAAATGACACGGAAGCCATGAAAGAAATGTTTGTAGAAGTCATCGCGGTTTTTATTCAAAATGGGGTATTTTTGGTCGGTATTTTTATAGCCATGTTTATGCTAGATATGAAGCTGGCTTTTTATTGTTTAGTTCTTCTCCCGTTCATTTGGGGACTTATGAAGCTTTATCAGCATTACAGCGCTATTTACTACGGACAGCTTCGAGAGAAACTAAGCCAGTTAAATGCCAAGCTTCATGAGTCTTTGCAAGGCATGTCTATTATTCAGCTATTTCGTCAAGAAAAGCGGCTGCGCTCGGAATTTGAAGAAATCAATGATGAACATTACAAAGCGGGGATGCGCAATATTAAGTTAGATGGTTTGCTGCTAAGGCCGGCAGTCGAAATTCTTTACATTTTGGCCGTTATTCTTGTGCTCAGTTATTTTGGTATTTCCGTAGCTGACAGTCCTGTTAAAATTGGTGTTCTTTACGCGTTTATCAACTACTTGGATCGTTTTTTTGAGCCTGTTAATGAAATGATGCAGCGTCTCTCTATGTATCAGCAAGCGATGGTATCAGCCTCTCGGGTATTTGACTTGATGGATGAAAAAGAAAAAAATCCAGTCATGACAGGAGAACAAAAGCAGGGGGTACAAAAAGGAACGGTAGAATTCAGAAACGTAACGTTTTCCTATGATGGTGTTCGAGATGTACTTTCTGATATATCGTTTACGGTAAACGAAGGAGAAACAGTGGCTTTAGTAGGCCATACGGGAAGCGGGAAAAGCTCCATCATTAATTTATTAATGCGTTTTTATGAGCAGCAAAAAGGAGACATTTTGATCGATAATAAACCGCTATCGTCTTTTTCAAATAAACAGCTTCGAGATGAGGTAGGGCTAGTGCTTCAAGATGCCTTTTTATTTGCAGATACCGTGAAACGAAATATTACGCTGCACGAAGACCATTTTTCTGATGAACAAGTAAAAGCAGCGGCGGAATTTGTGCAAGCTCATGCATTTATCGAAGCCCTTCCAAATAAGTATAATGAAGTGCTAGTCGAAAGAGGTTCCACTTTATCAAGCGGCCAGCGTCAGCTCTTAGCATTTGCAAGAACGGTCATCCGGAATCCTAAAATCCTTATTCTTGATGAAGCAACAGCACACATTGATACACAAACAGAAGAAGCGATTCAAGAAGTGTTAAGAGATATGGGAAAAGGCCGTACAACAATTGCGATTGCCCATCGTTTATCCACTATTCAACACGCCGACTGTATTTTAGTACTGCATAAAGGAAAAATCGTCGAAAAAGGCACACATACTGAACTGCTAAACAAAGGCGGTTTGTACTATAATATGTATCAGCTTCAGCACAGTGAAAAAGAAGAGAATTTCAGCAAAGAAACAGGAGTAAAAGAGATTTATACAGAATTGATAGAGTGAAGGTAAAAAAAAGAAACAACCTTCATGAAGAGGTTGTTTCTGTTGTTTGAGCAGGGAATTCATTGTAAACGTTTAATAAATGATCTAATTCTTGACTATGTTTAATAGCAGGTGGAGAGTTTAATCCACTTACTCGGACTATGCGGATGAGTTCTTCTCGTTTCTTTTCAATCGCTAATAGAATATCTTTTTTGGCCAATGCTATGTATCCCTTCTAACAAGTCGTTTACCTAATTATACAAGATAATGGTACTATTTGAAAGAAGTGAGATAAGACAATTTGGTTACAAAATGGTAACGAAAAAGAACAAAAAGAACAAAAAGAACAAAAAAGGGAAGTGGGAAATGTGGGAGATTTAAATTTGTTTTTGGCATTTGGCGCGGGGTTTTTATCGTTTATTTCACCCTGCTGTTTGCCTTTGTACCCAGCTTTTTTATCGTACATAACGGGAGTGTCAGTTAGCGAGCTAAAGGAAGGCGCTAAGTCACATCAGCGCAAAGCTTTTATTCACACAGCATTTTTTCTATTGGGGTTTTCTGTTATTTTCATTATGATTGGCTTTGCTACTTCTTTTATTGGTCAGTGGTTTTTTAACTATAAGGATTTAATTCGGCAGATTGGCGCTATTCTTATTATTTTCTTTGGTCTAGTTGTACTAGGAATTTTTAAGCCTCGAATTCTTATGCAGGAACACAAGCTTAAATTCGCAAATAAGCCGGCTGGACTCTTAGGTTCTTCTTTTATTGGTATGGCTTTTGCTGCCGGCTGGACTCCGTGTACGGGCCCTATTTTAGTATCAGTTATGGCCCTTGCAGCGACAAACCCAGGCTCCGGTCTTTTGTATATGATAGCTTATTCACTTGGGTTTTCTATTCCATTTTTTATTATGACGTTTTTTATCGGGAAAATGAACTGGTTAAAAAAACATATGAATTCTATGATGAAAGTTGGCGGATATGCAATGATCGGTATGGGATTTATTTTGTATTTTGACTGGATGACAAAAATTATTATTTATACAACGAGCGTATTTGGAGGGTTTACGGGCTTTTAAAAAGGGAAGATGATAAAAAAAAGAATCTGATAATTGGCAGATTCTTTTTATTTTTCAAAAGATAAAATAGTTACTTTTGCTCTTAGGAAATATACAAGAATATGATGTAAAAAATATATAGAAAAAAATTTTTTTACTATATCTTCTATAAATACGGAGTGATACAATGAAATCGTCATATTTTTAATTGTTAAAAAGAGGTGTATAAATTGAAAGATATTTTGTTAATCTTGCTTTTGCAACTGATCTATGTACCGATCTTGACGCTGCGCACAATTTTTTTAGTCAAAGGTATGAGTATGTATGCCTCGGTTTTTGGATTTGTTGAAGCGTTAATTTATGTATTCGGCTTATCTCTTGTATTTTCAGGAGATCAAAGCACGCTTGCTATGGTTGTATATGCAGTTGGGTTTGGAGTGGGAATTATTCTTGGAAGTTATATCGAATCTAGACTTGCTATCGGATATACAACATTCTTAGTTAACCTTATGACCAAAAATGAAGAGTTAATTAACCGCCTTCGACAGGAAGGTTTTGGTGTTACTGTTTACCAAGGAGAAGGAAGAGACAGTGCACGCTATAGATTGGACATTTTAACAAAAAGAAGTAGAGAAGAAGAGCTATTAGCATTCATTGAAGAATATGAGCCTCGTGCTTTCATTATTTCGTACGAGCCGCGTAAATTTAAAGGCGGGTTCTTACTAAAATCAATGAAAAAGCAAAAACAAAAGCAAAAAGCAAAAGCGGATCTTACCTCTACTAAATAAAAACAGAAGAGACACTCTTTTGTTTTTTTGTTGCACTTTTACTTCTGATGTTTTTTGGATTATAATATAAGCAAACACTAAACTATAGTAAAGGAAGGATTTCATTGGTTATTGCTTCAACACTTGTCGCAATTTTTATGGCTTCTTTCATATTAGTTATTCGAATGAAAGCTGCTGATAAACCAACGAATGCAAAAAAAATTATACTTCCGCCTTTTTTTATGAGTACGGGAGCATTAATGTTTATCTTTCCAATGTTTCGAGTAACGGGTGCAGAACTGCTTGAGGCGTTAATAGCAGGCATGATTTTCTCAATCCTGTTAATTAAAACGTCTAAATTTGAAATTCGTGACGATCATATTTACTTGAAGCGTTCAAAAGCTTTTGCATTCATTATTATTGGTTTGCTTATTATTCGAATTGCAATGAAAATATATTTAAGTTCTTCAATTGATGTTGGCCAGCTTGGCGGTATGTTCTGGATTTTAGCATTTGGTATGATTGTACCGTGGCGCATTGCTATGTACACATCGTACAAAAAGCTCGAACGAAAGCTGCATAATGATCGTCTTGGGAATACAACGATATTAAACTAAAAAAGGTGGCTGCGCAGCCACCTTTTTTAGTTTAAAATAAATGCTGATAAGGGACGGCATCTATTTTTTGCTTTTTTAATGTTTTTAATAAAAATTTATGATCACGTTTAGGCGTAGCTAAAATGTATCCACGTACGATTAAGTCTTTCGTTATAGAGGCTGCTTGTTCCTCAATTGCGAGTTCCCCAATTTTTCCCGCGATTTTTTGTTTGGCTACATCGCGAAATAGTTCAGGTACTGGTTCAACAAGAACGTTTAATAGCTGCTTTTGATCCGCTGACCAAAGGTGGACGGTTTTGGAAAGATAGTGATCTTGCCAATCAAGCTCAGACATGCCGTCTTCTTTTGGTAAGCGCTTTAAAAATTTCCTGAACATAAAAAATCCGCCGATAGCAAACATGCTCATTAAAAAGACCACCCAAAATAAAATAACCCATAAAAACCAGCCCTCTAGCATATTTTTCACTCCTTTATAAAGAGGTCAATCCTAACATTACTATATTTATACATTTATTATAAAAGCCTTGTTCCTTTTATGGCAATATAAAATTCCTGTACTTTATGCGAGAGGAAAGTCTTTATTGACTCATCAATAAGTTTATATAGACTTATTGATGAGTAAAATATCGTTAGAATTATCTAAAAATGCTTATTTTTCAGCTTTTTAAAAGTTGGCACGTTTTTTGCATATAAACTAATTGAAGAATTATTTAATATGAGAGGAAGATAAAAAATGAGTCAAACTTTTAGCAAAGTAGCAACAAATTTACCGGGAGAAAATGCAAAGCAATTATTAGATAGAAGACACCGTGCCATTCCGAAAGGTGTAAGTTATGGCATTCCGACATTTGCTGATACGGCTGAAGGGGCGATCGTTAAAGATGTCGATGGCAATACGTTTATTGATTTCGTAGGCGCAATTGGCACAATCAATGTAGGGCACAGTCATCCAAAAGTAAAAGAAGCGCTTCACAAACAAGTAGACCGTTTTATTCACACGGGATTTAACGTAATGATGTATGAGTCATACGTAGAGCTTGCAGAAAGATTAGCAGCAATTGCACCGGGTGAATTTGACAAGAAAGTATTACTTTTAAATAGCGGAGCAGAAGCTGTAGAAAACGCAGTGAAAATTGCTCGTAAATATACAAAGCGCCAAGGAATTATTTCCTTTAACCGCGGTTTCCATGGCCGTACATTAATGACAATGACAATGACAAGTAAAGTAAAACCATATAAATATGAATTTGGACCGTTTGCTCCTGAAGTATACAAAGCTCCATATCCTTATGAGTATCGCCGTCCACAAGGGTTATCAGTTGAAGCATACGAAGATTTCATGATTACAGAATTCAAAAACTTCTTAAATACAGAAGTAGCACCGGAAACGATTGCAGCTGTTGTAATGGAGCCGATTCAAGGCGAAGGTGGTTTCATTGTTCCAGGTAAACGCTTTGTGCAAGAAGTGTATCAATTATGTAAAGAGCACGGAATTTTATTTGTATCAGATGAAATTCAAGCAGGATTTGCACGTACAGGCCGCTACTTCGGTATTGAACATTTTGACGTTGAGCCTGATTTAATTACGGTATCAAAATCATTAGGAGCTGGCGTACCAATCAGCGGTGTCATTGGCCGTGCTGAAATCATGGATGAATCTAATCCTGGTGAGCTTGGCGGAACGTATTGCGGAAGTCCTCTTGGATGTGAAGCAGCTTTAGCTGTACTTGATATCATTGAAGAAGAAAAGCTAAACGAACGCGGTGAGTACCTTGGAAAAGTGGTAACATCACGATTTGAAAAACTAGCAGAAAAATATGACTGTATCGGTGATATCCGCGGATTAGGAGCAATGTCTGCGATTGAGCTTGTGAAAGACCGTGAAACAAAAGAAGCAGACAAAGAGCTCACACAGCGTATCGTAAAAGAAGCAAACAAACGTGGATTATTACTGCTTAGCGCAGGAGTATTTGGAAACGTTCTTCGTATCTTAATGCCGATTGTTATTACAGATGAGCAGCTGGAAGAAGGCTTAGCTATTTTTGAAGCAGCACTAGAAGCAAGCGTACAGCAAACGGTTGAAGTGTAAGTGAAATTGAGACATGAGTGAAGAGAGAACTCTTCACTCATTCTTCATGAATCGCAAAGAATAGGTATGTTTGGACACTCTATTTATAGATTTTTCATTTTCTGATAAAATAAAATAATAATTATTTTTTGACGAAAAGGTGATTCAAATGACCATTCATAAAAAGCATATTCAGCAAATTAACGACGAACTTTACGATATATTTGAGTCATCATTTGATGAAATCTTTGTAACTGATGCAAATGGATATGTGTTAGTTGTAAATTCAGAGTGTGAAAAAAACTATGCTTTGAAAGTGGAAGATTTTATTGGAAAGCACGTAAAAGAACTGCAGGAAATGGGGATTTTTTATCCTTCGGCCACGCTAAAAGTGATTGAATCTAATCAAGCAATTGAATTGGTTCAAAAAACAAACTCCGGCCGGTATCTTCATGTGCGGACAAGGCCGGTATTTACAAACGACGGGCATTTAAAAAGCGTTATTAGCTATTCTCGGGATCTCACAGACTTAATGGAATTAAAACGAAAAGTAGAAGAGATGGAAGAACAGCTTGAAAACTATAAAAAAGAGTTAAACGAAGCCGTGGATTTAGAAGGCATCGTGACAAAAAGTGAAGCGATGAAAAAAGTTTTTTCAACCATTCAACGAGTTGCTTCTGTAAATACAACCGTTCTTTTACTTGGAGAAACAGGGGTAGGAAAAAGCAGAGTGGCAAAACTGCTTCACCAGCTTAGTACAAGAAAACAGCAGCCGTATCATGAGCTTAATTGTGCAGCGCTTCCTGAACAGCTTATTGAATCAGAGCTATTTGGCTATGAAGGCGGTACGTTCACTGGAGCATTTCGAGAAGGGAAAAAAGGGATCATTGAGCTTTCGAACGAAGGCACGCTTTTTCTAGATGAGATTGGTGAACTTTCTCTTTCAGCACAAAGTAAGTTGCTCCATGTGCTGCAAGACCGTACAATTCGTCCCGTGGGTTCAACAAGAGCAGTATCAATAGACGTACGAATTATTGCTGCTACGAATCAAAATCTAGAACAAATGGTCGAAGAAGGAAAGTTTAGACGTGATTTGTACTATCGACTTAACGTGGTGCCAATTACGATTCCACCTTTACGAGAGCGAAAAGAAGATATTCTGCCTCTTGTCTATCAGTTTCTTCAGCATTTTAATACGGTATATGAACGTAATGTACGCTTATCACCAAAGGCATTAGATGCATTTTTAGGACAGGAATGGAAAGGAAACGTTCGCGAAGTGGAAAATATCATTGAGCGCCTGGTTGTTACAGGAGAAGAAATGATTACGCTTAAAGACTTGCCATTTGCAAAAGAGTTTGCTATCGACCCACCTGTGCATACGCTTCCTGAAATGATTGAACATGTGGAAAAAGAAATGGTCATCAAGGCGTTTGAACAGCATAGGTCGTCTTACAAAGTAGCAGAACAGCTTGGTATTAGCCAATCGCAAGCCAGTCGTAAAATTCGAAAGTACGTTTCGGACAGCACAGAATATTGAGTAGATAAATTTAAGCAGGGAGTGAAGAAATATGAAGCAAGCAAACTTATATATTAACGGAGAATTTGTTTCAGCAAATGATACATATGAAGTGGTAAATCCAGCAACAAATGAAGTAGTGGCTGCTGTTGCAAAAGGTGGAGAAAAAGAAGCGAAGCTAGCAGCAGATGCTGCCTATGAAGCGTTTCAAACATGGTCTAAAAAAACAGCAGAAGAGCGCGGTAAATTATTATTTAAATGGCATCAGCTGATCGAAGAACACACGGATGAACTTGCTGAAATAATGACAGTTGAGCAAGGTAAGCCTCTTAAAGAAGCAAAAGGTGAAATTGGCTATGCCAACGGATTTGTTTCATGGTACGCAGAAGAAGGCAAACGCATTTACGGAGAAACAATTCCAGCTTCTTCTCCTAATAAACGATTATTTGCTCATAAGCAGCCTGTGGGAGTCATGGCAGCTATTACACCTTGGAACTTCCCGGCAGCTATGATTACGCGTAAAGTAGCCCCAGCTTTAGCAGCTGGATGTACAGCGGTTATTAAACCCGCAGAACAAACGCCACTAACGGCTCTTCGACTAGCAGAGCTTGCACAAGAAGCGGGTATTCCAAAAGGCGTAATTAATGTAGTTACGGGAGATGCAAAAGCGATTGGAGAAGCGTGGCTTCAAGATGGACGCGTACGTAAACTATCGTTTACGGGCTCTACAGAAGTAGGTAAACTGTTAATGCGCGGAGCAGCTGATACGGTTAAAAAAGTGTCTTTAGAGTTAGGCGGACACGCTCCGTTTATCGTAACAGCAAATGCTGATTTAGACAAAGCAGTAACAAATGCAATTGCTTCTAAATTCCGTAACGCTGGTCAAACATGCGTATGTACAAACCGCATCTACGTGCACGAGTCTATTGCTAAACCGTTCGCAGAGCAGTTTGCAGCGGCTGTTAGTCAGCTGAAAGTCGGAAACGGTTTAGAAGAAGGTACGGATATCGGACCTTTAATCGATGAAAAAGCGTTAGAAAAAGTAAAGCGCCACTTAGATGATGTTGTAGCAAAGGGTGGAAATGTCTTAACTGGAGGGGCTGTACGCGAAGAGGGAAGCGGGCTTTTTGTTGAGCCTACGGTTGTAGATGGTGCAACGGACGACATGCTTTGTATGTACGAAGAAACATTCGGACCAATTGCTCCAATTGCGACGTATCAAACAGAAGAAGAAGTTATTCGCCGTGCAAATAACTCTCCTTACGGATTAGCAGCCTATGTGTTCACTGAAAATATTTCAGAAGCTATTCGTATTGCTGAAGCTTTAGAATATGGTATTGTAGGGTTAAATGATGGACTACCTTCTACACCACAAGCGCCGTTTGGCGGCTTTAAAGAAAGTGGACTTGGACGTGAAGGCGGACATTACGGAATTGAAGAATATTTGGAAGTAAAATATATTTCTTTAGGCTTTTAATAAAAAGTGATTTCGCTTTCCTGCGAAATCACTTTTTTAGTAATAGTACACGTGGGGAATTTGTGCATGGATTGATTGAAAATTCATGAATAAAAAACAAAATTCTTCTAGAGTACAGCATTCAAGGTCTTCGCAATCGTGAGAATTAAAAAAATCTTCTAGTATAGTTGGCTCGGCGTCTTTAAATAACCAGTGGTGTTCAACATCTTCAAATTTGCCTCGATAAACCTCGCTCAGTCCATAAAAGTCAAATATATCTTCCAACTGCTTTTGGTGCATAGCCATCCCTCCTCTTTTTAGTATAAGAAAAAGAAAGAGATATTAAACAAGCCGTCATACTACTTTGTTTTTTTTTATAAAATCTCGTATAGTTAATAGTAATGACAAGCAAAGGAGTTTCGGCATGTTTACATATATCACGTTATTTGGTTTTCTTGGATTCGCCGTGTATTCGAGTACGTGGATTTATTCCATTGTCAAAAAAGATGGAAGAGCAAAGAAAAATGGAAAGGGTACTCTTATTAGTTTTCTTGTGATGCTTATCGGGTTAGTCGGTCTGCAGTTTACGTAACTATAGATTATTTTGACATTTTTACCACCTTCACTTATAGTTAACGTTGGGCGAACATATGTATGATTTTGGTCACGGTGCTTGCCTTAAGTTGAAAAAGAAAGAAGGTGGCATATTTGAGATATCACACACATATTGCAACATCGATTGCTGCCGGTGCCGGTGTGGCTATAACAGGAGACGCTTCGTTTACATTTCCTTATGTTGTAGGCATTGCGATTGGAGCGCTGCTTCCTGATATTGATGAACCAAATTCATATATTGGTAGAAGATCTCTTGGTCTCGCAAAAGTCATTAAATCTATTTTTGGACACCGAGGTATTACGCATTCTATTCTTGCAAGTGGACTTATTTTTTATTTACATACGATGTATAACAACGATTTTACATTAGGGATAGCCTATGGATACGCTTTTCATATTCTTGGAGATTTCTTTTCTAAACGAGGGGTACCTTTTTTCTCTCCTCTTAGCAAGAAGAAGTTTAAGCCTCCTTTAACATATGAAACAGGTGGTGGAGCAGAGACTCTCATCTTTTACCTGGCAGTGATAGGAAGTTTTTATATGCTTTATAAGTATCAGCTGTACACCCAGCTGTTTTAAAGAAAGAAGCCATCTGATTTACTCAGATGGCTTCTTTTACACTTCTACCACATAAAGTTCAGGCGTTTTCATAGGCAGGGTAATGGTAATGCTTGTGCCGTCATTTTCTTCGCTTGATACGTGAAAAAAACCATTATGCTCATTAATAATTTTGTTACAAATGGTTAGTCCCAGGCCTACTCCTCGTTCTTTTGTTGTATAAAAAGGCTCTCCTATATGAGGGATACGCTTTGAGTCAATTCCACATCCGCTATCTTTTATCACAATACATAGCGTTTCTCTAGCTGATTTTTTAATCGATACAGTCAGCTTGCCGCCACTTTCCATCGAATCAATGGCATTTTGT
Organism: Priestia sp. JV24; assembly: GCF_025910025.1. Taxonomy (NCBI): domain Bacteria; kingdom Bacillati; phylum Bacillota; class Bacilli; order Caryophanales; family Bacillaceae; genus Priestia; species Priestia sp. JV24. The sequence continues at coordinate 3,075 of NZ_JAPCIN010000023.1, read as the reverse complement.
ATAATATGAATAAATGCTTGGGTTAGCTGTGTTTTTTGCCCACTAATGAGCAGGGGATGTTCTTCTGGATAATGGCGAATGATGTGGATATTTTTGACTCCAGTAACCGGTTCAAATTGCTTTAATACCTCATCTAGCAAGTCTGTCATAACAAGGCTTTCTGTATATGCGTACTCTCGTTTAGCTAAACTCATAAATTCTGCGATAATATGTTCAATTTGCGAGAGCTCATGCTGAATGAGATCTCGATAAATCATTGTTTTTTTCGGCTGCTGTGTCTCACTGAACAGTTGTATAAACCCTTTAATGGTTGTCAAAGGATTTCTAACCTCGTGTGCGATACTTGCAGCAAGGTGACCAATGACAGAAAGTTTTTCTGAATTTCGGATCTTTTTCTCTGCTTGTCTTTTTTCTGTTACGTCTCGTGAGACAAATACAAACCCTTCGATTTCTCCAGTGGATGTGATAATGGGAGCGCCTTTACATTCTAATAAAACGATGGTGCCATTCACGTGAAACTTTCGGTATTCAAATGTGGAGGCATCTTTTGTTTTGCTCATGTTAGCTAAAATAGTCGAGATTAGGTGTTTGTCTTCAGGATACGCATTGATAAGCACATGTTGTCCAATAAGCTCATCAGGATAAACGCCTAAAGTTTTAGCGTAAGAAGGAGAAGCGTATTCATAAATGCCATCTTCAGTAATAGCACATACTAAATCATGGGTATGAGATAAAATAGCTTGATGCTTTGGTTCATTGTCATCCGTCATGATTCGATCTTTTAATGGATAAAAAAGCTGATCTTCTTGGTTCGTGAAGGTGTGCCGAACTTGAGTGCCGCACATTCTGCAAAAATTATAATCTTCCTTATAGTTACAAGAAGGACAAACGGGCATCGAATCACTCCAATCAGATCTATGCAATGAGAGAGTTCTCAAGCATATATAATCATTATTATATATTCAAATTATAGGAAAAAATATGAAAAATCAAATGTGCTATAGAGAGGGAAACTGGGCTTGAAAACCCTATAAATAGATTTCAAATACATGTTTTTAGTTGCAAATAGATGCGAAATGGAATTTTTAAACATTTAAAAAATTCAGCCTATCAAATAAGAGGCGTGATTTACCTCTTATTTGATAGGCTGATAATGCTCTAGCGCTCGCTCTCTAGCTGCTTTATGATCGACAATTGGAGTCGGATATGTTTTATTAAGCGTAACGTTTGCTTTTTCTAATACGCCTGCTGGGGCCTCCCAAGGTTTATGAATATAAGAAGAAGGAATATGCTTAAGCTCTGGAAGCCACTTTTTAATATATTCTCCTTCTTTATCAAATTTTTCTGATTGAGTAATTGGATTAAAAATACGAAAATATGGCGCGGCGTCTGCTCCCGAGCCTGCAACCCACTGCCAGCCCATTGTGTTATTAGCTAAATCTGCGTCTACTAAGGTATCAAAAAACCAATTTGCTCCGTGTTTCCAATGAATTAAAAGGTGCTTTACTAAAAAGGAAGCAGCTACCATTCGAACTCGATTGTGCATAAAACCTGTTTCCCACAGCTCCCGCATTCCGGCATCGACAAGGGGATAGCCGGTTTTTCCATTTTTCCAAGCTTGAAGCTCTTCATTGCCGTCAGCCCACTGAAATTGCTTGAATTTTTCATTAAGCGGTTCAGTTGTAGTGTGCGGGAAATGATAAAGCAGCTGATAAGCAAAATCTCTCCATATAAGTTGACGAATAAACATTTCAGCTTGCTGTTCAAAAGCATCAGAACGTACTTTTTCTGCTTTAGTTCTCAAATAATGATAAAGAACTCGAGCTGAGAGCTGTCCTGCAGCGAAATAAGGAGATAGACATGAATTTAATGCTTCAGCAGGAAAATCTCGTCCTTTTTCATAATGAAGCAGCTTATTCTTTAAAAACGTTTTGAACACATCAATAGCGCTTTTTTCCGTAGCTTCCCACGTCGACTTAATCGTTTTATCCCACGGTATGCTTGGAAGCAAATCGAGATCTGAGACTGAAAGAGATTCAACGGGTTTAGAGGAAGCCTGTATGGAAGTAACTTTTTTTACAGCAGAAGATACGGAATGTTTTTGAGAAGCTTTATAGTAAGCTGTAAACACTTTATAAGGATCTCCATTTTCTTTTGTGATTTTCCAAGGTTCATGAAGGAGAAACCCCTCAAATGTGCGAATATTTATTTGTTGCTCTGAAAAAAAAGCTTGAAGCTCTTTATCTCTTTTTAGCACATGTGGTTCATAGCGTCTATTCCAATAAATATCTTGGGCATTCGTTTCATGGAGTAGTTTTTGTAACACATCTTTAGGGTTTCCTTTTTGTACAATCAGCGTTCCTTGTATTTTTTCGATCGAGTTTTTAAAGTCATTCAGCGCATGGTGAAGCCACCATTTACTTGCACTTCCCATTGAGCTTTCTTCATAGTCATCATGGATATAAACAGGTACAACCATTCCTTCTTTAGCTGCGTGAAATAGAGATGGGTTATCAACCAGCCGAAAATCTTTTCGAATCCATACGATAATGGTTTTATTCATCATGTGCCACCTTTCTATCTGCAATTTGCCTCGATTATAGCTTTTTTCTTATACGTTCTACAATTTTGAATGTGTAGAAGGCCTATTTTCTTATGGACGAATTTCAGATTGATGGTAAAAAGAATAACGTAAACGGAGTAAGAGAATGGGAAGGAGCCCTTAAAAATGAGAAATTCGTATGGAATGAAACAAACCGGACAACCGATATCCAATCCATATATGCAAGCAGCACCTAAACCTGCTAAAATGCCGCCTATGCCTTCTGCAAAAGAAATGCAGGCAATGCCGGTGCAAGAAGGCACAAAACAAATGCCAATGTACGGAGAAATGCCGCCGATGAAAGATGTAATGCCGCCGATGCATGGAGGAATGAATCAAATGCCGATGCAAGGCGAAATGCCACCGATGCAAAAAGATATGGCTCAAATGCCAATGTACGGAGAGCTACCGCCAATGCACGGAGGAATGGACCAGATGCCGATGCAAGGAGGAATGCCGCCAATGCAAGGAGG